>NZ_JACJPI010000091.1 GCF_014695975.1 Leptolyngbya sp. FACHB-321 | reverse complement strand
CGCCATAGGCACCAGGAAAGCCAAAAAGCTTAAAGCAGAGCCCTGAAGGCTGCATAGCAACTTGTTTTAGTTTCAGTATCACCAATGATGGAGGTCAAGCCCTCGGTCTATTAGTACGGCTCGACTGCATGCATTACTACACTTCCATCTACCGCCTATCAACGGGTGTTCTACCCGTGACCTTACTGGGTTAACCCATGAGAGCACTCATCTTGAGGTGGGCTTCCCACTTAGATGCTTTCAGCGGTTATCCGCTCCGCACATGGCTACCCAGCGTTTACCGTTGGCACGATAACTGGTACACCAGCGGTGCGTTCCTCCCGGTCCTCTCGTACTAAGGAGGAATCCTCTCAATGCTCTTACGCCTGCACCGGATATGGACCGAACTGTCTCACGACGTTCTGAACCCAGCTCACGTACCGCTTTAATGGGCGAACAGCCCAACCCTTGGGACGTACTACCGCCCCAGGTTGCGATGAGCCGACATCGAGGTGCCAAACCTCCCCGTCGATGTGAACTCTTGGGGGAGATCAGCCTGTTATCCCTAGAGTAACTTTTATCCGTTTAGCGACGGCCCTTCCACGCGGTGCCGTCGGATCACTAAGGCCGACTTTCGTCCCTGTTCGACTTGTTGGTCTCACAGTCAAGCTCTCTTCTGCCTTTACACTCTACGGCTGATTTCCAACCAGCCTGAGAGAACCTTTGCGCGCCTCCGTTACTTTTTAGGAGGCGACCGCCCCAGTCAAACTGCCTACCTGAAACTGTTCCTCAACCAGATCATGGTCTAAGGTTAGAATTCTAGCCTTGCTAGAGTGGTATCTCACCGTTGGCTCCAGTGTCCCCACAAGAACACTCTCATAGCCTCCCACCTATCCTGCGCAAGCAAAGCCCGAACCCAATCTCAGGCTACAGTAAAGCTTCATAGGGTCTTTCTGTCCAGGTGCAGGTAGTCCGTATCTTCACAGACAATCCTATTTCGCCGAGCCTCTCTCCGAGACAGCATCCAGATCGTTACGCCTTTCGTGCGGGTCGGAACTTACCCGACAAGGAATTTCGCTACCTTAGGACCGTTATAGTTACGGCCGCCGTTCACCGGGGCTTCAGTCGCCAGCTTCGCTTGCGCTAACCGACTTCCTTAACCTTCCGGCACTGGGCAGGCGTCAGCCCCCATACATCGTCTTGCGACTTAGCGGAGACCTGTGTTTTTGGTAAACAGTCGCCTGGATCTCTTCACTGCGACCAGCTCTCGCTGGCACCCCTTCTCCCGAAGTTACGGGGCCATTTTGCCGAGTTCCTTAGAGAGAGTTATCTCGCGCCCTTTAGTATTCTCAACCTTCCCACCTGTGTCGGTTTAGGGTACGGGTCATTTTGGCTTAACGTGTTTAGAGCTTTTCTTGGAAGCTTGACATCAACTACTTCGGGGACGTATCCCCTCGTACTCACGCCTCAGCTCAAGTCGTTTTCACCGACTCTCAGCACCTCGGACGCTTGAACCGGTAACCAACATCCGGCTAGCTTAGCCTTCTCCGTCCCTCTGCACAAACCAAAACAAGTACTGGAATATTAACCAGTTGTCCATCGACTACGCCTTTCGGCCTCGCCTTAGGTCCCGACTAACCCTCCGCGGACGAGCCTTCCGGAGGAAACCTTGGGATTTCAGGGCATTGGATTCTCACCAATGTTTGCGCTACTCAAGCCGACATTCTCACTTCTGCTTCGTCCACACCTGCTCTCGCTGATGCTTCTAACTACAACAGAACGCTCCCCTACCGATATTTGCATATCCCACAGCTTCGGTACATCATTTAGCCCCGTTCATTTTCGGCGCAGGAGCGCTTGACCAGTGAGCTATTACGCACTCTTTTAAGGTTGGCTGCTTCTAGGCAAACCTCCTGGTTGTCTCTGCACTCCCACCTCCTTAATCACTGAATGATGATTTGGGGACCTTAGCTGGTGGTCTGGGCTGTTTCCCTCTTGACGATGAAGCTTATCCCCCACCGTCTCACTGGCAATGTGTGCACTGGGTATTCAGAGTTTGACTCGATTTGGTACCGCTCTCGCAGCCCGCACCGAATCAGTGCTTTACCCCCCAGCTATAATCATTGCCGCTGCGCCTCAACACATTTCGGGGAGAACCAGCTAGCTCCGGGTTCGATTGGCATTTCACCCCTAACCACACCTCATCCGCTGATTTTTCAACATCAGTCGGTTCGGACCTCCACTTGGTGTTACCCAAGCTTCATCCTGGACATGGTTAGATCACCCGGGTTCGGGTCTATAAACACTGACTAACGCCCTTTTCAGACTCGCTTTCGCTTTGACTTCGCCATTCCCGGCTTAATCTGCCAGTGCCTATAAGTCGCCGGCTCATTCTTCAACAGGCACACCGTCACACGTTAAATCGTGCTTCGATTGCTTGTAAGCTGATGGTTTCATGTTCTATTTCACTCCCCTCCCGGGGTTCTTTTCACCGTTCCCTCGCGGTACTGGTTCACTATCGGTCACACAGGAGTATTTAGCCTTACGAGGTGGTCCTCGCGGATTCAATCGGGATTTCACGTGCCCCGACCTACTCGGGATCCAGCTAGTAGCGTTAAGTTTTCGACTACAGGATTTTCACCTTCTCTGATGCAGTATTCAGCTGCTTCGTCTAACCGCTCGCGTCCATGTCGCTGTCCCACAACCCCAGACTGCATGCAATCTGGTTTAGGCTCTTCCCGCTTCGCTCGCCGCTACTAAGGGAATCACGTTTGTTTTCTCTTCCTACAGCTACTAAGATGTTTCAATTCGCTGCGTTCGCTCTTGCTACCCTATAGATTCAGGTAACAGTATGTAGGGTTGCCCCATTCGGAAACCCCCGGATCAATGCCTGCTTCCAACTCCCCGGGGCATATCGTCGGTAACCACGTCCTTCGTCGCCTCTGTGTGCCTAGGTATCCACCATCAGCCCTTTGTAGCTTGACCACAAAATTTCATTGGTGTCTGTGATTGGATAAATAGTCGACCGCAGCTAGCTAACAGTACTAAAACTGTTCGCGTAGCAACAAACAACTACTTATCGTTTTCTACCTGACAAGTTACTATGCAGTTTTCAAGGTTCTGACTGGAATTAAATCCAGCAGTCTCTCTAGCCAAACACACTAGATGAGTTGCTGAAATAAAGACCCTACAACTTGGACTAAAACTAAAAGCCCAGTGGAGGTTAGCGGACTCGAACCGCTGACATCCTGCTTGCAAAGCAGGCGCTCTACCAACTGAGCTAAACCCCCAGAAAAGCTACCAACGCTCAGTTAGCTAACCTCAGCCCCAAAGACTGACGGCGCTAACTGATGGCTGACCGCTCTCAAAGGTGGGCCATCCTGGACTCGAACCAGGGACCTCACCCTTATCAGGGGTGCGCTCTAACCACCTGAGCTAATAGCCCATAAACCAAACCTAGCTAGCTTGGAAGCCAACACTTATCTTTGAACGACCTTGGGATGACCAACATTGGCTCTAATAACAAAATGTGTTCAAGCGTCAATGCGGGTAGGTCTCCCTAAAAGGAGGTGATCCAGCCACACCTTCCGGTACGGCTACCTTGTTACGACTTCACCCCAGTCATCAGCCCTGCCTTCGGCATCCTCCTCCGCAAGCGGTTGGAGTAACGACTTCGGGCGTGGCCAACTCCCATGGTGTGACGGGCGGTGTGTACAAGGCCCGGGAACGTATTCACCCCAGTATGCTGACCTGGGATTACTAGCGATTCCTCCTTCATGCAGGCGAGTTGCAGCCTGCAATCTGAACTGAGCCACGGTTTATGGGATTAGCTTGCTATCGCTAGCTCGCAACCCTTTGTCCGTAGCATTGTAGTACGTGTGTAGCCCAGGACGTAAGGGGCATGCTGACTTGACGTCATCCCCACCTTCCTCCGGTTTGTCACCGGCAGTCTCTCTAGAGTGCCCAACTGAATGCTGGCAACTAAAAACGAGGGTTGCGCTCGTTGCGGGACTTAACCCAACATCTCACGACACGAGCTGACGACAGCCATGCACCACCTGTGTTCGCGCTCCCGAAGGCACCCTCGACTTTCACCGAGGTTCGCGACATGTCAAGCCCTGGTAAGGTTCTTCGCGTTGCATCGAATTAAACCACATACTCCACCGCTTGTGCGGGCCCCCGTCAATTCCTTTGAGTTTCACACTTGCGTGCATACTCCCCAGGCGGGATACTTAACGCGTTAGCTACGGCACTGCCCGGGTCGATACGGGCAACACCTAGTATCCATCGTTTACAGCTAGGACTACAGGGGTATCTAATCCCTTTCGCTCCCCTAGCTTTCGTCCATGAGTGTCAGTAATGGCCCAGTAGCGCGCTTTCGCCGCTGGTGTTCTTCCCAATATCTACGCATTTCACCGCTACACTGGGAATTCCCGCTACCCCTACCATACTCTAGTCGCTCAGTTTCCACTGCCTGTACGAGGTTAAGCCTCGCGCTTTAACAGCAGACTTGAACAACCACCTGCGGACGCTTTACGCCCAATAAATCCGGATAACGCTTGCATCCTCCGTATTACCGCGGCTGCTGGCACGGAGTTAGCCGATGCTGATTCATCAGGTACCGTCAGATCTTCTTCCCTGATAAAAGAGGTTTACAACCCAAGAGCCTTCCTCCCTCACGCGGTCTTGCTCCGTCAGGCTTGCGCCCATTGCGGAAAATTCCCCACTGCTGCCTCCCGTAGGAGTCTGGGCCGTGTCTCAGTCCCAGTGTGGCTGATCATCCTCTCAGACCAGCTACTGATCGTCGCCTTGGTAGGCCGTTACCCCACCAACTAGCTAATCAGACGCGAGCTCATCTTCAGGCACTAAAGCTTTCACCTCTCGGCACATTGGGTATTAGCAGTCGTTTCCAACTGTTGTCCCCAACCTGAAGGCAGATTCTCACGCGTTACTCACCCGTCCGCCACTAAGTCCCGAAGGACTCCGTTCGACTTGCATGTGTTAAGCAGACCGCCAGCGTTCATCCTGAGCCAGGATCAAACTCTCCATGTT
>NZ_JACJPI010000090.1 GCF_014695975.1 Leptolyngbya sp. FACHB-321 | reverse complement strand
CGTTCTCCAGTCAATTGCTTTGTCAATATCTTGGGCGGATTGATTGCCTATTGCCATCAGCCAAAGAAGCCATCCATTGCCCTTGACCACAATTTGCTCCTTCCGGCTTAACCCGAACTGACGTTAAATAAGGGCGCTCGCTTCCATATCAAAAGGATGAAGGATGAGGGATGAACAGAAGCCCTTGCTCAAAGGAGGTTTCAAGGTTTATGTCTGTCCAAGCGTTCTCTTTAACTGCTATAGCTTGCGATCGCTCTTTGAGGCAATGAAGTGGCTCTGGGAACTTAATATGAGGCGCATTCTGTTCTCTAGGCACCAGAATCATGCCGCTGCTGTAGAAATTTATCATTTAGTGCAGCAACGCTAGGTTACTCAACCCTTGCCAGGCAAGCGGCTTTATGGCTCGGAGGCTTTTACTTGCATGACAATAAGCGTCATATCATCAGCGTTGCGGTTCGCTGTGCCAGTAAAGATCTGCACTTCATTGAACAAGTACTCCAGAATCGCCTGGGGATGATCACAGTGTTGGCAAGCCCATTGCAGCGATCGAGTCAAATTGTCCTCATCAAACCGCTCACCACTTTGATTGGCTGCATCAGTAAAGCCATCAGTGTAATAAATCAGCGTATCGCCTGGCTGAAGCTGTACCTGGGCATCCTGATAAAGTGTATCGGCGTCTAGCCCAATCAGCATTCCCAGTGTATCGAGCCGTCGAATCGTTTTGCTTGCGGCTTGCCAGAGCAAGGGCGGGTTGTGAGCCGCATTGCTGTAAGAGAGTAGCCGCGTCTGGGGATCGTACTCAGAATAGAAGAGTGTAACGAAACGATTGGAGTTTTCTAGGTCGGCATACATGACGCGGTTGAGATGCTGCAAAATGCGAGCTGGCGAGTGACCATTTAGCACTTCTGCCCGTAACATACCGCGCGTCATGGTCATAATCAGACCCGCAGGCACGCCTTTGCCCATCACATCGCCGATCGCCAAACTCCAGCGTCCCCACTCGCTGCTGCCGTCTTTTTTCGAGCGGATTTGGTCGTAGCTGGCAGGAATAAAGTCGTAAAAATCGCCGCCCACTCGATTGGCTGACTGACAGCGTGCCGCTAGCTCGATGCCTTTAATCTTGGGGCACGATCGCGGCAAGAGGCGCAGTTGAATCTCGGCTCCAATCTCAAGCTCTCGATCGAGTCGTTCCTTTTTACGAAGTTCGACGGTCAGTTCATCGTTTTCGATCGCAACTGCGGTCTGGTCAGCAATCAGACGCACTAGCTTTTGACGGGTTTCGGTCCAGCCATACTGCGGGTCGCGGCTAAAAATGTAAAGCCGCCCACGTTCTGTATTTTTTACCAGAATAGCAGTGCCAAAAAGCTGGACATTGGCACCTAAGTAATGGCTCACCTGATGATCCAGCGAGGCGATCGCACCAGGCGTAAGGGCGATCGCTTGACCAGCAGTTGGATTTAGTGCCGATGCCATCTGACGGGTCGCTGTCTCCAGAGCCTTGCGAATATCCTGACCCCAGCGGCTGTCCTGGCAATGGAGCCGCTCCAGACGTACCTGCCCGTTGGGTTTAAACAGCAGTAGCGCCCCACCATCGCTGTCTGTCACCCGACTTGCCATCAGTGGAATGAGTTCTAAAAACTGATTGAGATTGTTGAAACTCCGCAGCGCAAAGCCGAGTGAACTCAGCAAGTCTTGAATTTTGTGCTGTTCTCGATTCAGTCGTGCAACCAGTTCCTTTAAGGCAAAGACTGGGGTGATCTCAGGCGCAGCACCATCTGTCGTACCGTTAGAGGGACGTGCTGTACGACGATCGCGACGGATCTCCATAGACGGAGATGTCGCTGAAGGGGTCGGCGCATCAGTTTCAGCGTCCGATCTTGACGATGGCTGTCGAGGAAGGGGCACAGCAGTCATTAAGAGCAAGGTAAACGAAGGATTACCACGAGAAGTAGGCTGTCGCTTTGTGCAACTGATTCTAGCGACTATGTCCCCAGAATCGCCTTTGATGCCGCTAACTTTATAGGATTCATACCTAAACGCGGCTATAGTCTACCAACGTTAGCAGATAAGCTCTTAATTGATGCAGTTAACCTTTAACCTTTAGATGGCATGGTCAGGAGCGTGACAACATCCGCATGTGCTAGCACAACATCAGGGTTTTGCTGTAAGGCTGCATCGTACTTTGTCGCAAAGTCATCACCTGACTCAGAAGGGGTAAGCAGCGTACGCACGTCAACCAGGAACGTAGCGATCGTTTCTAAAGAAATGGGCTCGTCCGCTTGCTGTAGCTCATCAATTTGCACGATGATTTGCGACAGCCGATGTAACCAGGCAAATTGATCGTGAGAGATCACTAATTGCAGTAGTTCTCCTCTAGAGACCTGTCCTTGTACTTGTTCGTAAGCAACGCGCTCTGCTTCTAGTAAAAGCTTGTGTAGGCGCAGTAATTTTAGCCGTAGTTCGCTCAACCGCTGATATTGATTGATGCGTTGTTGTAAGGGGTCAACCATTGATACGTCCTATGCTTTCGTTGCAGTGAGCCTTCTTGTGCAGTCAGCGGCGATCGCTGGCACAGGTTTGGCTTCGGTACTGATGCCGGTACTGAGAAACACAGATTAAATAGAGTCAAGTTTTTATGTAGAGGCATGGCAAGACTTTGCCTCTACTTCTGTGCCTACTACAGATTGCTAGGATGACAAGCTATTTAAGGCTCAATTCTTAGCTTCCGGTACTCATCTTAAGATGATCGTAGCGAACCGTTGCCGGATTGGGGGTATCACTGCCTTCCGATTGGCTGCCCATTCATTGCAGCCGCATACTAATTGTTAGCTGGAGCCGCTATGTGCAGAACGCCATCTAGTCAACGTTGCTGCTGTCAACATTAGTGTCTGCTGTGTTTACCAAGGACTGTGTTTACTTAGGGGATATGCTTACGTCTAGAGAACTGCACGATCGACGGCTGAGATTGCAACCGCACGGGCAAAGGCATCCACCTGACGATCATCCATTTGATGATCAGCCACACTGTTATCTAAGCCGCAGTACTCTACGGGTTATTGGATGTATTTAACGGCGGTACCACTTGCCACAACGATGACTAGATGCTCATCATCACTCACGCGGATGGTTTTGTAATCAACATCTACGCCAATCACGGCGTTGGCACCACGTTCGCCGGCTGCTTGCGTCATTTGCCCAATCGCGGTTTCTCTTGCTTGGTCGAGCGACTGCGAGTAGTTGGTCAAGCGAACGCCAGGTAGATCCAAAATACCGGCAATCACTGCTCGAAAAAGATGAGCTTCAAGAACGGCTTCTCCACTGACTAAGCCGCGGTATTCCCCAATCACTTCCCCTTCAATGGCGGGAGTTGTGGTCACAATCATGGATGTTTCCTGTGGATAAATCGGTCAGCTGTAGTTCCGTTGTCCTACTTCACTCACCACATTATCGAATCAATGTCATCATCCGCACGTAATAAATGTCACGCCCTAAACATGACAAATGTCACGATCAAGCACTTCGGTAGGAACCTTTGCTTACTAGGTCAAGTCTACGATCGCCTCAATGCAAAAATCATCAACTAGTTGAGTAAGTGCTTGAGCAAGTTGGGCATGCGGCTCTGGAATTTGCTCAATGAGATTTAGTACCAACTTTGCATTCATCTTGACGGCTGCTTGATGAAGTTGCTCCACCCATTCATCGGGCATAACAGAAACACTCTCGGCGGTCAGCATAAAGCTTTCAGCCTGTGCTGCTAGCTGCGAACTGACGGCTGACGACTGTTGGCTATCGGCATAGATGTAACGTACGCCCAAATAGTCTGCCATTTTCTCAAACAGGATCTCAGCTCGGAACGGTTTGCGTACAAAGTCGTTACACCCGTTAGCGAGGGCAACTTTGCGGTCTTCTTCAAAGACGCTACCAGTCAGGGCAATGATGATGGGAGGCACAACGTCTGCTGCTTTGCAGGCGGCAGCAATTTGCTTCGTTGCCTCGTAGCCATCGACCACGGGCATCCGAATATCCATCCAGATTAAGTGGGGTTGCCAATCTCGCCAGCGATCGATCGCCTCCTGCCCATTACTTGCTTCCTGCGCCTCAAAGCCGACCGAGGTTAGCAACTCCATCAGCAAGGCACGATTTTCGGGTCTGTCATCCACAGCCAGAATGCGATACGACGGCTGCTCTGCCGCTAAACCAATCACCTCCTGATGGTGAATTAGAGGGCTTTGACCTGCTGCTTCCGCTGTATCTGTCTGGATGGAAAAGCTAAAAATACTCCCGCTGCCCCAGGTACTACGAACCCTGATTTCGCCGCCCATAAGCTGCACAAACTTCTGGCTGATTGCTAAGCCTAATCCTGTACCTTCTTGCGATCGTCGCCCTGTTTCTGTTTGCACAAAGGGGTCAAACAAATGCTCCAAATCGTTGGACGTAATACCAGGTCCTGTGTCTTCGATCTCAAAGATGAGGGCTGAGGGCTGAGGGCTGAAAGCTGTAGCTTGCTTCCGCTCTGCGGTGGGCTGAAGGCTAAGAAGTGCTGGTTTAAGGTCGTTAACGTCTCCCCCTGCTTCTCTCGCTCCCCCTGCTTCCTTCATTCCTTCCCTCTCTTCCCCCTCTCCTCTCTCTCCTCTCCCCTCTCCCCGCTTCACCCTCAACGCGACACCGCCGTGCTCTGTAAACTTCACTGCATTGCCTAGCAGGTTGACGAGTACCTGACGCAGTTTGCTTTCATCGGCGCGAATGTATTGAGGCAGATCGCTGGCTAATTCAATGATGAGTTGCAGCTTCTTAGACTGGGCTTTGAGCTGAAACATTTGCTGGAGCCAGTTGAGCAAGCCGTGGAGGTCGAAATCGGTTTGATTAAGAGTTACCCTGCCTGCTTCGATTTTCGACATTTCCAGCACATCGTTGATCAGGGTCAGTAGATGTTCGCCGCTACGGTTGATGGTATCTAGTTGTTCTGTTTGTTTGGGGTTAAGGGCACCTCCACGCATCAACAATTGAGTAAAGCCCAGGATGGCATTAAGGGGCGTGCGGAGTTCGTGGCTCATGTTTGCCAAAAAGACGCTCTTGGCACGATTGGCAGTTTCAGCTGCTTCAACGCTTCGCTGTAGGGCTTCTTCACCATGTTTGCGGGCGGTGATATCGCGTACCATTGCCATGACTTCATGCTCCTGGCATGGAACAATGCGAACTTCTTCATGCTTCAGTTCGTCGTCTACAACCAACTCTTGCTCGTAGATTTGCAGTTCTCCAGTATTGAGGGCTTGATGCACATAATGCATTCGCTGTTCTGCCAGTGCTGGCGGTAAGGAGTTATTGACAGTTGTACCGATCGCGAGTTGGTCGGGATTAATTACCCTAAAGTGTTTACTGCGCTGGATATTCAGGTATGTTCCGTCTTGCTGAATGCGAAACAGCAGATCGGGAATGGCATTAATCAGCGCGCGATTAGTAGCTTCACTTTCGTACAGGGCTTCTTCTGCCTGCTTACGAGCGGTAATGTTACGGACAACCCACACCACAGAGTCGTTAGAAATGGGCGCAACGCTAGCAGAGAACCACATCGGCTGGGCAGCAACATCTAAGCTATATTCCACAGTGAGGTTGCTTTGGGTTTCTAAGGCTTCCGAGATATAGCGTTGATAAAGCTCTGCAAGCTTAGGAGGCAGGTTTTCGTAGATGGTGCGATCGACCTGTTCCTCGATCGGTTTAACGAGCCAACTGTGGTTGGTGGAAAAAAGTTTGAGGCAACGCCCTTCGCGGTTGTAGACAAGGATGATATCGGGCATGGCGGCAAGCAGCCCTTGCAGTTCGGCTTCAGCACGCTTAGTCTGGCTAATATCTACCAGTACGCCATCTAAAGAACTAGAGGCTTGATCGAGCTGGCAAGAAAATAGTCCCCAGAATACCGATCCGTCCTGGCGACGAAATTGAGCTTCAAAGCTGTGGATGCCGCCATGAAGGGAGATTTGTGCCACTGCCTGCTGTTGCTCGATCGGGTCAAGATAGAAATCGGTTGAGTGCTTCTGCCCAATGATAGCGGCGGCTGAGTTGTACCCTAGCATGGTGGCAAAACACTGATTAGCATCCAGAATCAGCCTGTCTTCTAACCGCACTCGAAAAATACCGACCAGGGAGTTCTCAAACAGGTTCTGAAGCTTTGCTTGGCTTTGCTGGTGAGCCATCGCTGCCTGCTGCCTTAACTGCTCTGCTTGGTCTAGCTCGGTCAACAGGATATTGATATAAGCTGGCAGGTCGGCTAATTCATCCTGTCCGTTAGCGACCTGCTTGAACTGCTTATAGTGGTTGCTGTGAGGCACCGCTCGGCTAAGGGCTGCGAGTCGTGACAGCACCAGTCGATCGACGAGCAGCAGGGTAATGACCGAGAAGAGCAGACCCACGCCAAATGTTGACCAAGCTAAAAACTGAGCGGGCTGCCCTTGCTTATAGTCAGTGCTTGGCATACTGGCTAGCAGCGTAGCAGCAATGCCATACAGAATGGCAGTAAGTGCTAGTAGGGTAATGCCGATGGTCAGTAGTATTTGTCTTCGCATCATGAACGCTTGTTACCCTCTTGCCACAAGTAAACAGCGACTTCATCTGGATATGAACGATCGCGTGGAAATGTCTGCTGGCAGACTACTCGATCACGAATCTAATTGAAGGAAAGAAATTCTTTTATTATGACTACCTGCCACAGCTTCTGGCGAGAGTTCCTGTAATGGCGATCGCGCTACCACATGGAACTTCTACCCTTTTATTTTTGCGGCTTATAGACGTAGGAGCGATCGGGCTGCCCCTTTCCAGCTAATAAAATGCTTCTAAATACATGGAATGACCATAAAGACGGACATTATGGCAAGTCGCCAGGGTTAGAATTTCTGTGCAATGGCAGAAGTAACGTTTGGAGCCAAACATCCCCAGCTAAAATCTGAGCAAGCGCTGTGCGTTCTCATCTCATCACCCCAAAGCTGAACCATGTACCCCAGCCAACCCTTAAAAGGCGACCTCCTCATTGTTGACGACACACCGGATAACCTACGCCTACTGTCGGCAATGTTGACTGAGCAAGCCTACGATGTGCGGAGTGTTCGTAATGGTGCGGCAGCGTTAATGGGCGTGCAGGGGCAGCCGCCTGACCTGATTTTGCTCGACATCAATATGCCTGAAATGAACGGCTATGAGGTTTGTCAACGCTTAAAGGCAAATCCCAACACACGGGATATTCCTGTCATTTTTATCAGTGCAAACAATGAAGTGTTTGATAAGGTGCAAGCCTTCTCTGTTGGCGGTGTGGACTACATCAGCAAGCCGTTTCAAGTCGAAGAAGTGCTGGTACGGGTTGAAAATCAACTGGCACTGCGTCAACTACAAGTGCAACTCCAGCAGCGCAATTACCAGTTGGAAGCGGTTGAGGCAGACCTACGCCGCGCTTTAGAGCAAGAGCAGGCACTCAACCAGCGCATCGAAGAACTGGCAACCCTGGAGGAACGCAACCGTATTGCCCGTGACATTCACGATTCGTTGGGTCATGCGCTCGTTGCCCTCAATATCCAAATGGAAACGGCGTTAGCACTGTGGCAGCAAGACCCAGACCGAGCGTTCACAACCTTAGTTGAGGCGAAGCAACTGGGTTCGGATGCGTTGCGGGCAACGCGCCAATCGGTTTCTGACATTCGTGCCGATCCATTGCAGGGGCAGTTGTTGGAAGAGGCGATCGCCGCCCTCACACAAGATTTTCAGCGCACAACTGGCGTGCAGCCAGCTTGCGAGATTGATGTCACCCAGCCTCTGTCTCATTCAGTGAGCACTGCGGTCTATCGACTGGTGCAGGAAGGGTTGACTAATATTTGCAAGCACGCCAATGCCACAGTCGTGACCATTCAACTGCAATTGATGGAGGGTGGTTTAGTAATTAGCCTGCAAGATAATGGCAAGGGCTTTCAAGCCGATGCGGCTGTTTCTGGCTTTGGTCTTCAGGGTATGCGAGAGCGTCTTCAAGCGCTAGGTGGCACATTGGAGATTACCAGTGAACCGGGAGCAGGTTGCCGTTTAACGGCTTTGCTACCGTCAAAAATTAAAAATTAACAACTAAAATCAAAAAGTTGGCAAATAGCGAGATAGTGGGAAGCAGGCTATGTTCCGACCTCTCCTTCCAGTGACCCATGTCGATGATCCGCGTCCTGTTAGTTGAAGATCAAGAAATTGTCCGCCGCGGTTTGAAGACCTTGCTTGAGATCAAACCCGATTTGCAGGTCGCTGGTGAAGCGGGCAATGGGCAACAGGCGATCGCACAACTTGCAGTGTTGCACGCTCAGGAGCAGATGCCCGATGTCATCCTAATGGATTTGCATATGCCGGTGATGGATGGCGTAACAGCAACCCGGATCATCTGCCAGCAATATTCCGGCGCGAAAATCCTGGTTTTTACGACCTTTGACGATGTGAAATATGTCGCTGAGGCGCTGCGTTGGGGAGCAAAAGGCTATCTGTTGAAAGATACACCGTCTGAGGAACTGGCAGAGGTGATCCGCTCGATCCATCGAGGCTACACACAGTTTGGACCCGGCATTCTAGAGAAAATGATTGCTGCCGGACCCACTATTGCAGTGGATCAGCAGTTGGACATCCCGCCCGGTTTAACCAATCTGACGCTTAGAGAGCGCCAAGTCTTACGTATGGTTGCGGTCGGTGCCAGCAACCGCGAAATTGCTCAAGCCCTCTTTCTCTCAGAAGGAACGGTACGCAACCACATTTCCCATATTTTGACGCGGCTGGGTTTGCGCGATCGTACGCAGGCAGCGATCGTGGCGAATGCCTTTCTTCATTGGCTAGATGTCCCCGACTCACCTAAAAGCTAACTGTAACGATCGATCTGGTACTCTAGCGGCTTTTACCCAGACCAACTCTACCTGGCACCTGCTAGCCCACACTCCACTCTAAATACAAGATGCGCTTGGAACGGCAATCGTGTCCTCAAGCTGATGGCTCATTACAGTTCTGTAATGTCTTCCTCTAGCGCTGAGAGGGGTAGTTTGGGGAGCGTCAGGCTCATAATGCGCTCGTCTGAGTCGAGTTGCAAGAGGCGATCGCCCGGGTCATCGCGCCCCTTTAATGGCACCTCACTACCAACTAGCCGTGCCATACGATGAGTGCTGGTTAGTAGCGTAGCGGCAGTATCGGGGGTCACTGCTACCATGCCAGCGAGTGCATCAGTCTTGTTAGTAAAGCGAACGGATTGTGTACCCAGATCGCCAACAGTGGAGAGACGGAGTGTGCCGATCGCCAGTCGCTTGGCGTAGCCCTGCTCGGACAGCAGCAGCAGATCGTCACCTTGATAAATGAGCGTGTAACCGACTAGCTTTTCTTGCTTCCGCAGGCGAATAGCAAGATTGCCCTGCGCGACTCGGCTCAGTAAAGGTAGTTGCTCATCATTGACGACCAACCGCAGTAACCGCCCACCTGCCGTTGCCAGCACGAGCTGATCACCGACCTCTGTCAAATTGATGTAGGCTAGCTGGTCGTCTGGCTTTAGCTTCAGCACGGTGAGTCCTCGTCCTGTTAACTCACCCAATTCTGCTAAAGGCAACCGTTTGATGCGTCCTTGCTGCGTTACTAGCAAGAGCGCTGTGTCTTCTAGCGTCTCGGGCAGCACAAAACAGCCAATAACAGAGGCAGGATCACTCTGCGCCGAGGGTGGAAGCAATGTGACTAAGGGTACTCCCCGTGACTTGCCTGCTACTTGCGGTACATCACTGATGCTGAGAGGATACGCCTTGCCGCTGCGAGTCAGTACTACTAACGTTTGTCCGGTGATCGCAAACTCCGTTTGGGCAACAAAATCATCACTTTCGTCTAATACCTGCGTTGGTTTGTCTACTGCTTTTTGCTGGCTACGCTGAAAGACCTTAGGGGTAATGCGGCGAATGTAACCACGCTGGGTAAGTTCAACGACTGTTTCTTCAACTTCGGCTTCATGGGGGGGCGCATCAGTATCGAGGGGGGGGCTGTCGATCGTCAGTTGCTCACCCAACTCTAACTGTTGACTCTTACCTCCCGACTCCCGATTCCCGACTCCCGATTCCCGACTCCCGTTGGCAATAATCCTGGTGCGTCGTGGATCAGCATATTTCTTCTTCAACGAGCGCAGATCTTTTTTCAGCACCTTGAGTAGTTCGCGCCGATCGCCCAGTAAGCGTTGGAGTTCTCGCATCCGGGCAGTCAACTCGTCAAATTCGGTTTGCAGGCTTTGCCGCTCGGTGCCAATTAACCGTCGCAGCGGCATCGAGAGAATGGCATCGGCTTGGCGATCGCTCAGGTCAAGCTGTTCTCGAAACTGCATTTTGGCAGTGCTGCCATCAGGTGCGTTTCGCAGAATGTCGATCACCGTATCCAAATTGGTCAGTGCTAGCAAAAGTCCTTCCACAATGTGGAGGCGCGTTTCTGCCTGAGTCAATTCATGACGATAACGACGGGTGAGCGTCTCTTCTCGAAAGCCCAAAAACTGTTGGAGTAGTTCCCGCAGTGGCATCTGGCGAGGTTGCCCATCGGCAAGTGCCAGCATAATGGTGCCAAAGTTTGACTGTAAGGCGGTCTGACGGTAGAGATTGTTGAGAATTTTTTGGGGACTCACATCCCGCCGTAGCTCAATGACAACCCGAATGCCTTCGCGATCGCTCTCGTCGCGCAGATCCGCAATGCCTTCCAACCGTCCCTGATTGACTAGCTCTGCCATCTTTTCAATCCAGGCAGCTTTGTTTACCTGGTACGGCAGTTCGGTGACAATCAATGCCGTGCGTCGGTGTCGTCCGCGCCCAATCTGGAGTTCTTCCACCTGCGCCACGCCCCGTACGGGAATGCTACCTTTGCCTGTGGCATATGCCTCCTGAATGCCTTCAGTGCCAATAATTTCGCCACCTGTCGGGAAGTCGGGTCCAGGGATCAGTTCAAAGAGCTTGGCATTTGGTAGATCGGGGTGATCAATTAGTGCCACCAACCCATCCACGATTTCTCCCAAGTTGTGGGGCGGAATGTTGGTCGCCATACCAACGGCAATGCCCGAACTACCGTTAAGCAACAAGATCGGCAGTTGGGCAGGCAGAACGGTTGGTTCCTGTTGGGAGTTGTCAAAGTTGCCAACAAAATCAACGGTTGCCTCGCCAATCTCTGTCAGCAGTGCTTCGTTGCCGATCGATGCCAGTCGGGTTTCGGTATACCGCATGGCAGCAGGGGGATCGTTGTCTACTGAGCCAAAATTGCCATGCCCACCTAAGAGCGGGTAGCGGCTCGAAAAATCCTGTACCAGACGCACCAGGGCATCGTACACTGCCTGATCGCCATGAGGATGGTACTTACCGAGTACATCCCCTACAACGCGAGCGCATTTACGATAGGGACGATCGGGGGTCAAACCCAATTCGTGCATGGCATACAGAATCCGTCGATGCACTGGCTTTAAGCCATCGCGTACATCGGGCAGCGCGCGTCCCACAATGACGCTCATGGCATATTCCAGATAGGACTGCTGCATTTCTGTGTGCAGGGCAGTGGTAATTACAGCCATGAGCGTCGTTCCTTCAGCGTTGATTTCATAAATTTTTCTGGTGTTTGCAGCAAGCGACGCTTACGATGGGGTCACGCCCCAACGCCCCTGTGTCCATTTCACAGTAAAATCGACGCGAATTACAAAGCTGCTTCATCTGGGTCACGTTCCGAGGCAAATATAATGAGAACCGTTCTGATTGTCGAAGACGATCTGATTAACGCACGGGTATTTTCTAAGATTTTGACGAAGCGCGGCGGCTTGACTGTCAAACACACGGAGAATGTGGAAGAAGTCATGCAGATCGCCCATGCCCACGAAGCCGATATTATTTTGATGGATGTCTCGCTGTCGCGCAGTGTCTACCTGGGCAAAGCGGTGGATGGCATTAAGATTACTCAAATGTTGAAAGCTGATCCTACGACTGCGAAGTTGCCTATTATTCTGGTGACGGCACACGCGATGGAGGGCGATCGCGAAAGCTTTTTGAAGCAAAGCGGTGCCGATGCTTATATTTCTAAGCCCGTTGTGGATCATCAGGCGTTTGTTGATCAGATTGTGGCGCTGTTGCCTACCGAGTAGGAACCAATGACAAAAACTGTTTTGCTGGTTGAAGATGATATGGGCAATGTGCGTGTATTTTCGCGCTATTTGACCAAGCTGGGCGGTCTGGCGGTGACGCATACCGAAGATGCGGATGAGGTGGTAAAGATTGTCAAAGCGGGGCAGGCAGATCTGGTGCTGATGGATGTGTCGCTGTCGCATAGCTTGTATCAGGGGCGAGCTGTGGATGGCATTAGGCTGACTCAACTGCTGAAAAGCGACCCTAGCACTGCTTCTGTTCCGATCATCTTGGTAACGGCACACGCCATGATTGGCGACAGAGAGAACTCGCTTCAACAAAGCGGTGCCGATGGCTATATTTCTAAACCCGTGGTGGATTACCGAGCCTTTATCGACCAGGTGATGGCACTGCTGCAAAAGAGTGAGAAGTAGCTGAGACAAGCCCTTGACCTTAGAAAATTGATTGTGAAGCGATGCTCTGTGTTTGCTCTGCTAAGAACGGCATCCCAAATGGCTTATCTCTGATCGATCGCCCAGGGTTCGCACGATCGTTTATCACGCGATCGTCTCTTGCATTATCAAGTTGCAAACAGACGCACCAAACAGGCTCAGTGCCTCCAATTCACAGCAGCCTTGACTTTCAGACTACCGCAAATCATTTCATCTGTGCATACGCCAAAAGGTAGCGTGCGAATAGAGTCTACCTGTTTCCTGCCTACTTAACAAGTACGTTGGTACTATTTTAGCAAAGATGGTGCGGGTGCGATCGTATTGGGTGCATCTGATGGATTTGCGTCAATAATTTCTGGCAGAGTCGGTGGTAAAGGATCTGGGACAGCAACGCTGGGCATTGAGTTTGGTTCAGTACTTGGCAATTCAGTGCTCGGCAATTCAGGGTCAGGAGGCGCGATCACCTGACGCTGCCGTGGCAGATAGCGGCTGAGTTGCTGCTGTACTTGCCGCAACCGTTTTTGCCCACTTGAAGGTTCGGCTGCTGACGGGAGGCTCGTGTTGTCTATCGGGATCGGTTGGACGGTTGGAATGGACTCCGTTTCAGCCTCTGGCGAACGTTCTGATGATACGACTGGAGGGGCGATCGTGTCCTGCCTTTCGGCTGCCTCTGTTGGAGTAGTCGGTTCTAGTGATGTTGGCGTTAGCTCCGGGCTGGCATCGCTAGATGGTTCAGAGGGCGGAAGGGGTGGGGCGGGCGGACTGGGGCGATCGGAGGGTTCTAGATTTGGTAATGGTGGTGATGGAGTCTCCAAGGGTGATGGCGTTGGTTCTGGAGTCGATTCTGGTTCTTGAAGGGGTTCTAAGGTTGGCTCTGGAGCTAGTTCTGATTCTGGCGTTGGTTCTGGCGGCAATGCCGGAGTTGGGTCTTGAAGGGGTTCTAGGTCGATCGCGGGTGGAATGTAGTTGGGGTCAACAATGCCACGCACTTCGGCGGCAGACAGCTCTCCACGCACTAACTTAGACAGGGTATCGTCACCATTAGGTTGGTAATCCACCAGGCGCACTGTATTGTTAAACACGTTTGGCACTGGGTTGCCTTTATCATCCAAATACTCAAGCTGTACCCAGTTCTTACCAGGCTTAAAGCCTTTGAGATACAGCGGTTGCCAGCGATCAATCACAAAGCTGTCTCCATTCACCGTGCAGCGAATCCGCCAGTCGGCAATGTCGTCTGTTGCATCTGCCTGAGCAACTAGATGGAGGGGCACATTTGTCAGGTAAAAATCTAGCAAAATCGGTTCTGCGCCGTAGCTTCCCTGTGGTCGGCTGTAAGTTAGCAGTGGTAAGGCAGGGTTTGGGCTGTTGTCCTGAGTTTTGGTAAAAACGTGAAAGGTCGTTTGGACGAAAGCACCGTCGTTTTTAAAGCTTTCGTGCCAGGGACGAGAGGCAAACGCTCGGATGGTATGGGTTCCAGGCTCTAGATTGTCAAAGATGAGGGGTTGGCTGATATCGTACACTGCCTGGTAGCCGCGATTGTCTAGCAGCACGTGCAGATGCGGACCTAAACCGAAGGTCTCATTCTTAAAGATGGGCAAATCTTTGACGAGGAAACGGACAGAAACAGTGTTGTCGGACAGTACTTCGTTTTGGCGCGGGCTAATAAACGAAACCTGGGGCTGGTAATTATCCAACGCCTGCCGCAACTCCTGTAGGGCACTCGGTGGTGAAGCTTCTGCAATTTTCCCTGTTGTCTTGATGGTCGTTGGAGTAGCTTCTGGCGCGCGCGATCGTCCCCAAAAAGCAGCATGCGCCTTATCAATGCTTCCCCCGCTTGCCATTAAGACTGCGATCGATACGAATGCAAACATAACTTTGGCGACGGTCTGCCAGCGCTTCATTCCCAACACAGAATCCACTCCTAAAAGCTGCCCATAGGGAACTATAGCGGAAAAGACCAGACCGTCCCTGCAAAGTTTCATCGCCCTTAAAGGGAGTGCGTAGTTTGGCTAGACGAACATAACGTTGAGTGACAGAAGCCAAGCCAATGAAGTGATTGCTTACAAACATTACCTAAACCTGAGCTTTTAGCAGAGAAGGCAACGTTGCAGAGCTAACAGAAAGAGCCGTAAGGCAACAAGGTTAGTAATCAATGAAGCGACTGACCCAATGCACAGATGAGATCTAAGCGAACCAACTCAATCCAGATCTATATAGTGAGCGTGCAATCTTTGTCTCGCTTCTGAAGGGCGATCCCACGATTTATCACTAAAGTTTTCTGATTGTTGAGTTTCGTGAACACAATTGCCGTATCGCTTGACTTTTTCGCACAGCTCAGATTCTGAAGTCCATTTGCAGCCGCAGTCGAAGGAGTTTGAATTATTGTTAATTGCGTCTGATTTCGGCGTAACACGGGTCCTATAATGGCACGATGAGAACCCTTACCAGTCTAGTTGTGTTGTCGGAGCGAACCGCCCTGGTTCTGATGGCAATGCGTGCCCCGTTCTTTGAACTGCGATCGCTGATTGCAGCCTCATGCCATCCAGTGCATTTAGGATTCACACCTTGTTTTCCGATCGGTGCTGATGGCTCCTCACCAGAGCAGGATGCTGTTTTCAAGCATCAGGGCAGCTTCTGGCAGGGGGGATTCCTCGTTCCTTGTCTAGAGAGAGGAGAGTCTCAATGACAATTACTCCACGGGAGCGCGAAGCGAAGGTCAAGGTTACGGTTGATAAGGACCCAGTGCCGACTTCTTTTCAGAAGTGGTCAGAGCCTGGTCATTTCGATCGCACCCTGGCTAGAGGTCCCAAAACCACAACTTGGATTTGGAATCTCCACGCCAACGCTCATGATTTTGATAGCCATACTAGTGACTTAGAAGACGTTTCTCGTAAAATTTTCAGTGCTCACTTCGGGCATCTTGCCGTTGTGTTCATCTGGCTTAGCGGTATGTATTTCCATGGCGCTAAGTTTTCAAACTACGAGGCTTGGTTGAGCAACCCAACTGGCATTAAACCCAGTGCACAAGTGGTTTGGCCAATTTTCGGACAAGAAATTTTGAATGCAGATGTGGGCGGTGGTTTCCACGGCATCCAAATTACATCTGGCTTTTTCTACCTGTGGCGAGCCTCTGGCTTCACCAACAGCTTCCAGCTCTATGTCACCGCGATTGGCGGTCTGGTCATGGCAGGTCTGATGCTGTTTGCAGGCTGGTTCCACTACCACAAGCGGGCACCCAAACTGGAATGGTTCCAGAATGTGGAGTCGATGCTGAACCACCACCTATCTGGGTTGTTTGGTCTCGGTTCACTGGGTTGGGCGGGTCATCAGATCCACGTCTCGCTTCCCATCAACAAGCTACTGGATGCAGGGGTAGCTCCAAAAGACATTCCCTTGCCCCATGAGTTCATCTTGAACTCGAAGCTGATGGCGGATTTATATCCCAGTTTTGCAAAGGGCTTAACTCCGTTCTTTACCCTCAATTGGGCAGAATATTCTGACTTTCTGACCTTTAAGGGTGGCTTGAACCCAGTGACAGGTGGTTTGTGGCTGTCAGATACAGCTCACCATCATCTGGCGATCGCGGTTCTGTTCATCATCGCTGGGCATCAATACCGCACCAACTGGGGTATTGGACACAGCATTAAGGAAATTTTGGAAGCGCACAAAGGTCCCTTTACTGGCGAAGGTCATAAAGGTCTGTATGAAGTGCTGACAACTTCCTGGCATGCGCAATTGGCAATCAATCTGGCAATGGTTGGCTCTCTGAGCATTATCGTTGCTCAGCATATGTACTCCATGCCGCCATACCCTTACATGGCAACGGACTACGCGACGCAGTTGTCTCTGTTTACGCATCACATGTGGCTCGGTGGTTTCTTCATCGTTGGTGGAGCAGCTCACGGTGCCATCTTCATGGTGCGCGACTACGACCCCGTGGTGAATCAGAACAACCTGCTCGATCGCGTGATTCGCCATCGGGATGCAATTATTTCGCACCTGAACTGGGTTTGTATCTTCTTGGGCTTCCACAGCTTCGGTCTGTATGTGCATAACGACACGATGCGGGCTTTAGGTCGTCCTCAAGATATGTTCTCGGATACAGCGATCCAACTTCAGCCTGTGTTCGCGCAGTGGGTACAAAACCTACATACGCTGGCTCCAGGTACAACCGCTCCAAATGCGCTGGCTCCCGCTAGTTTTGTGTTTGGCGGTCAAACGGTAGCAGTTGCTGGCAAGGTGGCGATCGCGCCGATTGCTCTCGGCACGGCAGACTTCTTGGTACACCATATCCATGCGTTTACCATTCACGTCACAGTGCTGATTCTGCTTAAAGGTGTGCTGTATGCCCGTAGCTCGCGTCTGATTCCAGATAAAGCAAACTTGGGCTTCCGCTTCCCTTGCGACGGTCCTGGACGGGGCGGCACCTGCCAGGTTTCTGGTTGGGATCATGTCTTCCTTGGTCTGTTCTGGATGTACAACTCACTGTCGATCGTGATTTTCCACTTCAGTTGGAAGATGCAGTCAGATGTGTGGGGGACGGTTAATCCAGATGGCACGGTGGCTAATATTACAGGCGGTAACTTTGCTCAGAGTGCAATCACCATTAATGGTTGGCTGCGGGACTTCCTCTGGGCACAAGCAACGCAGGTAATTACCTCCTACGGTTCAGCGCTTTCGGCTTACGGCTTACTCTTCCTGGGTGCACACTTTGTTTGGGCATTCAGCTTGATGTTCCTGTTTAGCGGTCGTGGCTACTGGCAGGAGTTAATTGAATCGATTGTTTGGGCGCACAACAAGCTGAAGGTTGCCCCGGCAATTCAGCCCCGCGCATTGAGCATCATTCAGGGTCGGGCTGTAGGGGTAGCACACTATCTCCTTGGAGGAATTGTCACAACGTGGGCATTCTTCCTGGCTCGTACACTGGCACTTGGATAAGCGCGAGGAGAACGAAGTAGAACTATGGCGACTAAATTTCCCAAATTTAGCCAAGACCTCGCTCAAGACCCGACCACTCGTCGGATTTGGTACGGGATCGCTACTGCCCACGACTTTGAAAGTCATGACGGGATGACAGAAGAGAATCTTTACCAAAAGATTTTCGCCTCTCACTTCGGTCACCTGGCAATCATCTTCCTGTGGACATCTAGTCTCCTATTCCACGTAGCGTGGCAAGGCAACTTTGAACAGTGGATCAAAGATCCGTTGAACATCCGTCCCATCGCTCATGCGATTTGGGACCCTCAATTCGGTCAACCAGCGGTGGATGCGTTCACCCAAGGTGGGGTAAATTATCCGGTTGATATTGCCTACTCTGGTGTTTACCAGTGGTGGTACACGATCGGAATGCGGACGAACGGTGAACTCTATAACGGGTGTATCTTTCTCCTCCTCCTGTCTGGTGTCTTTCTGTTTGCAGGCTGGCTGCATTTGCAACCCAAGTTCCGCCCTTCGCTGGCTTGGTTTAAGAATGCAGAATCACGGCTGAACCATCACCTCGCGGGTTTGTTTGGCGTTAGCTCACTCGCATGGGCTGGTCACTTGATCCACGTAGCGATTCCTGAAGCTCGTGGGCAGCACGTTGGTTGGGATAACTTCTTGTCTACACCGCCACATCCGGCTGGTTTAGCTCCCTTCTTCAGCGGCAACTGGGGCGTATATGCTGAAAACCCTGACACTCCTGGGCACGTCTTTAGCACGTCTCAAGGTGCTGGTACAGCGATTCTGACTTTCCTGGGTGGTTTTCATCCACAGACTGAATCGCTTTGGTTGACAGACATGGCGCATCACCATCTGGCGATCGCAGTCCTGTTTATTGTTGCTGGTCACATGTACCGCACCAACTTTGGTATTGGTCACAGCATCAAGGACATGCTGGACAGCAAGAAAGGGCTGTTGTCATCTGGTAGTGAAGGTCAGTTCAATCTGCCTCACCAGGGGCTGTACGAAACCTACAACAACTCGTTGCATTTCCAGTTGGGCATCCACCTGGCTGCATTGGGTGTTGTTACCTCCCTGGTCGCACAGCATATGTATGCGTTGCCACCTTATGCCTTCATGGCAAAGGACTTCACGACGCAAGCAGCACTATATACCCATCACCAGTACATTGCTGGGTTCCTGATGGTCGGTGCCTTTGCTCACGGAGCCATCTTCTGGGTACGGGATTACGATCCAGACCAGAATAAGGGCAATGTGTTGGATCGAGTTCTACAGCATAAAGAAGCCATCATCTCTCACCTGAGCTGGGTTTCGCTGTTCCTCGGTTTCCATACGTTGGGTCTGTACGTTCACAACGATGTGGTCGTTGCCTTCGGTACGCCTGAAAAGCAGATCTTGATTGAGCCTGTGTTTGCACAGTTCATTCAGGCATCCCATGGAAAAGTGCTTTACGGCATGGATGCGCTGCTGTCGAATCCCGATAGTATTGCAACGACTGCCTGGCCCAACTACGGTAATGTTTGGCTCCCAGGCTGGTTAGATGCTATCAACAGTGGTACAAACTCCTTGTTCCTCACCATTGGTCCTGGCGATTTCTTGGTTCACCATGCGATCGCTCTGGGTCTGCACACCACCACTCTGATTTTGGTCAAGGGTGCGTTGGATGCACGCGGTTCTAAGCTGATGCCGGACAAAAAAGACTTCGGCTATGCGTTCCCTTGCGATGGTCCTGGACGGGGTGGTACCTGCGACATCTCAGCGTGGGATTCGTTCTACCTGGCGATGTTCTGGATGCTGAATACGCTTGGCTGGGTAACGTTCTACTGGCACTGGAAGCATCTCGCTGTCTGGTCTGGAAACGTGTCTCAGTTCAACGAAAGCTCAACTTATCTTATGGGCTGGCTACGCGATTACCTCTGGCTGTACTCCGGTGCGACCATCAATGGTTACAACCCGTACGGCATGAATAACCTATCCGTTTGGTCCTGGATGTTCCTCTTTGGGCATCTGGTCTGGGCAACGGGCTTCATGTTCCTGATCTCCTGGAGAGGGTACTGGCAAGAGCTGATCGAAACGTTGGTTTGGGCACATGAGCGTACCCCACTGGCGAACCTGGTTCGCTGGAAGGACAAGCCTGTTGCACTTTCCATCGTTCAAGGACGTGTAGTTGGTTTAGCTCACTTTACGGTCGGCTACATTCTTACCTACGCTGCCTTCTTGATCTCTGCCACAGCCGCTAAATTTGGCTAGCGCACATCAAGCAAAGCTAGGGCTATAAAGCACCCTACTTAAGTCCCTCGCTGTTAAGGCGGGGGACTTTTGCTTAAGCAGGATCCCTTCACCCCAAGGCGAAGCGGAAGCAAGCTACCCTCCTTACTTCTTACCTCCCATGCGCCAACACCAGCAGGTACTCAAGCTTCAAACGACGGGCAAATCACTTTGTAGGGTGACTCAGAAAGTACAGGCGATCGTTGCTGAATCGCAAATTCAAACCGGGCTTTGCACCCTTTTTCTTCGTCACACATCGGCTAGCTTGTTAATTCAAGAAAACGCTGACCCTGATGTCTTAAAAGACTTAGAGAATTTCTTTGCCAAACTGGTGCCAGAGTGGGAAAACTACATCCATAGCACCGAAGGACCCGACGATATGCCTGCTCATATTCGTACAGCGCTAACCAAGACATCGGAGCAAATTCCGATCGCTAACGGTCGTCTGGTTCTGGGCATCTGGCAAGGCATTTACCTCTGGGAGCATCGTCAGCATGGTCAGACCCGTGAATTAGTTATTCACCTGATCGGTGGTTAAGCAGAGACTTATGGGCTGGTCATAGAGAAGAGATTAAAAACCAGTTTTAACTAGGATGTGAAAGTTTTGGATCAGTCCACTATATTTAGGTATCGTCTAAAGATTTAAACGGGAGTAGAATAACTCCCAAACGCTAGAGCTAGCGTTTTATAGAGATGGTTTAGGCGGTGGTTGAGTTTAGCAGAGCTTTGGCGCGGGTGTGAGATGGAACACTGGGAATTTTTGTTGCAGAAAGAGGGCGATCGCTCCTGGCTTCCTCTGGATTCACCCGACGTTGAAATCCTGGAGGGACGCTATCGCATTGTGGCTCGTTCCAGTCATGTCAACGCGGCGATCGAAACTCGCATCGTACATATTGCTACAGAAGCAGTACCTCCAACACGGCGCGTGCAAAAACGCTTGTGCCAAACCAACCAGGAGGGTTTAACGGTAGTCATCCCTTTCACTCGCCTTGAGCCGGGTTTGTGGGAGTTGCAATGTTCTCCTAAAGATCTGCTGACCGACTTAATGGCAGGTGCTCAAACACATGCTGTAACGCTGCAAGTAGTAGCACACGATGTGGAAGAAGATTGGGATCCTGATTGGACATCCCCTGCTGCTCTAACAACGGTCACTATGCCCTCTGCTGTTGGTGATGCAAAGGCGACAACAGGCAATGTTGCAGCAGAGAACGTTCCTGCAGCCTCTACTGATCTCACCGACGATGCTCTAATGGAACAAGCGATCGCGTCGTCTTTACAATCGGAGTCCGCTATTAACCCATTGCCCGCAACAAACGATCGCCAGGTACCGCTGCCACCAGAAGTATCTGAAATTCTTGGTGCTTCGATGGAGCGGCTGTTTCAGATTGCCGAGCAACTCTCTGAGCAGTTGGTTGATGATGTGCTTCAGGACTTTGATCTCGCCACGCTCACGTCTACCTCCTCATCTATAGACGTTGCTAGTCCTGTAGAGCCTGCTCATGCAGGAGAGAGTACGCTTTACAACGGTGAGGACTTTACTACTCCTGTATCAAACTCTGCGGCTACTTGGACCAACGGCTCTGTGCCGCCTTCCCAGCCGGATGATGTAGCATCACAATCCTTGCCAACATATACACCAACGCTGTACACACTCGCGGCTGGCGAAGCTTTTTCGCTAACGCTTGATGAATCAACTTTTGTGGCAACGCGAGGAGAAGAAATCACCGTGTCTGGACAGGTGGCGATCGTGCCGCAGTCAACTATCCAGCTATCACCGGCTAAAACACGCTCCTCCGTGCCAGTTGCGGAACCAGATGATTTAGCTGCAGTTGTTGATCCGTGGGCTAGTGAAGCCTCGCCTACCTTTGCTGGTGCAACCGCGCAAGTCTTACAGCTTTGTTTGCGCGATCCTCAGAGCCTTCAGGTTTTAGTTAGCGATCACCAGATGCTCCCTTCTGCTAGCTACCCATTACCCTTTACGTTCACATTCTCGCTGCCCGATACGTTTGCAACGCATTTGGTGTTGGGAGAGGTGCTGTTGTGTGGTGCGCTGCCAGATCAACCAGAAGCATCGATCGTGCTACTTACCCAGGCGTTTTCCATTACCGTTGACCCTACTGCATTGGTGGGCGAACTGGCAAAACTACATGAAGCACTGACGACTGAAATTGACGATGAAGAGCGAATTGATCTACCGCTGGAACTGTCTTCCCGGTTAAAAGAGCAAGCATCCCCACCCTTAGATTTATCTTTCTTAGATTTGGCTGTCATTGAACCGACAGACGAGCGATCGCCACGTTTTCCTTCGCTAGCAGGTCAGCCCCTACCGCCTCAGCTTTACCGACCCACCCCAGAGCAAGCAAATGCTAGACCGCTCGATTTGCCTGCCTTTAAGCTTGCCAATCAGCCTTCAGAACCGCAAGCACCGATGGCTGAGACTATTACACCAATCCCCTCCACCTCCGACGCAAGCGTAACAGCCGCTGAAACAAATGCTGTTGACGTGCCCGAAACTGCTCCAATTCTTGCAGACGATCATACTGAAGCTACCCCTGAAGCTTTAGACAGCGCCAAAAATGATGCGCTACCAGCGGAAGAAGCCTCTATTGAGGCACTCGATCGTGCTGACATTAACAGCACTGACAAAACGCTGGATCTGCCGTCACCCACTCACATGGCGTTTCAATCGCTCAAGCTTCAAGATCGATTTTTAACGCGACTCACATCCCTTGCTTCTGATACTGAGCTGTCTGCACTGCTTAAAGCTAACCTGGCACCCGGTAGCCTACCGCCGAACGCCATAACTGTGCCAGCAGTTGCTGAAGCTCGATCGCTAACGGACGAAATCGTTGTTGACGATGAGCCACTGCCAAATGAGCGCCGTCGCAGCAACCCCCAGCCGACGATGCCACCGATGCAACCTACGACAGACCAACAGCCCAACCCACTCATTCTGCCAGCAGAGGAGTCTGTGCCAACGCCAACGTTAGAAGTTGTTACTGGAGAATTAGTCTCTGGCAAGCCGATCAATATCCGCGTTAAGCTGCCCAACCTGTTGCCTAGAATTTACGTTAAGCTCTGGGTCACTGATCGCCAAACTCGCTCATTGCTGGATGCTCCTCGTTGGCTGATCGATTTTCTACCTAATGGCTTGGGCGATCTTGAAGCGATGACACCCTTGACCGTACCGTTCGGCAGTGTCGAAATTCGCTTAGAAGCGATCGCGGTTGAGATGCATACCCAACGCGAAAGTCATAAAGTCACGGTCGATCGTCTGGTAGTACCACCGGATCTGCCCAGCGTCTCGCTGGAAGATTTTAACGAATAGTAGTGGGTCAAAATAGGCTAAACGTACAGTGAACACCCTGAAAAGTGCTTAGGGTTAAGTGAGAAGCTTTTTAACTGTCCAAAATTCTTAACAGATGCAAGTGAGTAACCGTATACTCTCGCTTGTTAAGAATGGTTAGAAGTGCAAAACTCGTTCCCCTTTCGCAGTAAAGTCAGTTCTGGAACCATCTAAATCTAGATAGGAAACTTGTTATGACAGGTTCATACGCTGCTTCTTTTTTGCCCTGGATTCTCATTCCAGTAGTCACCTGGCTACTGCCTGCCGTCGTGTTTGGTCTTCTCTTTCTCTATATTGAGCGTGAAGACGCAAGCGGTATCTAAGAGACTCTTGGTTCAGGTTTAAACTCGTACCAATTTAATTGGAAATTGGACATACCTTAGCGTGGGGCACAGCTATGCTGTGCCCTATGTAATCATTGACTTACAGCAGCCCTGCTTCCGTCCTACAAAAAATGTCTGTCCACTTGATTGGACAGACATTTTTTGTAGGACAGCTTTTTGAAACCCAAAGCGCTCATTGTCTAGCAGCAGCAGGTCTAGCAAAAGAGGCAGAACCTTAAAGCCTTAAGTCAAAACCTGCACCAAGCCCTGTCCCTAGAGAGAGGAACCAAGACCAGCGTAAGCACCATAAAAGAAAATACCAAGGACAACAAGAATACCCGTCCCCGCCACTGTTGCCACAATCCACAAAGGAATTTTTCCAGAACTAGACACGACACTAACCTCTTAAGAAGAAAACTCAACAAACTGATGCAAAGCGTTGCTCCAAACCAAGGAGCAGCTAGTTAAAGAAGTAGCTAGAAAAAAGAATGCCAAGTGTAAAAATCATCAGCAAGCCAAGGTAAAGCGAAGTACGGTTTAACTCAACTGGCTGCTTGTTTGGATTCGTATTACCTCTAATTGCCATGATATTGCCCCTTGTTGTGTCTATCGTTGTGTAAACTGCATGGCAGCGATCGCGCCCAAGAAGAAAACAGAAGGCACAGCCAGCGTGTGTACAGCTAACCAGCGCACTGTAAAAATAGGGTATGTAACGGGTTCGTTTGTTCTGCTAGTCATAACTGTGAGCAATCCTTAAACTATTTAGCGAGAAATTCTTCGATCTCTTGTTTTGCATCAAACCGATCTTTGATGATGGGTGCTGATTGCACTTGTGTGGGGTAGTACTCGTTTGGACGCGGTGTGCCAAACGCATCGTAAGCTAGACCTGTTTGTACAAACAGCCAACCAGCAATAAACAACGCTGGAATGGTGATGCTATGAATCACCCAATAACGAACACTTGTAATAATGTCGCCAAAAGGGCGCTCTCCAGTAGTACCAGCCATTTAGATTCCTCCAGTAATGATCATAAAACGCTTACTTTCTCTTCATCATACGAAACCACTGAACCACTCACAAGCAACTTTGCAAGATTGAGCCAGAAAACAGTTAAAGAGTCCAAATATGAGCAGCTAAAGGCTGTAACTTAGCTCTACTGCTAACCCATAATTAGCCTGCTAATCATGCTGTCGCTTCTGAGGGGCTATATCGAAGCAACGTTCCCTTTTGACCGATGATAAAACCCCGATCGGCGCTGAGAAACAGGATTTTGTACAGGTTAGATGGAACGTTTTCGATCGATCGATCCTTCTCCCACGTCTCGCCGCTGTCAACGCTCCGTAAAAGATTACCACTCCCCCCCGAAACCCAAATCTCATTAGGAGTGCGGAAAGCAAGGTCTAACAGTCCCCAACTGGTAGAAAATTCTGGGCTGATTGGTTTCTCCCACTCATCAGGAGCATCAGGAGCTTGAAACTGAATCTGCCCGCCTCGTGCAATCATCCAGAGCCGTCCATCAGGTGTAAAGCCCATGCTCTGAAGCCGTCGAGAACTGTTGCGATCGTGCGGCTCCCAAATAGCTTGACCCGGTTGCCAGAGTGAATAAAAGTTTCCGCGTGAAGAGACGGCAACATACTTACCATCAGGCGCACGCGAAATGTTACGAATAACACCAACGGCTGTTTCAACCATTGCCTTCCAGTTTTTACCACCATCAGCTGTGCGATAAATGGCTCCAATGTCCGTCGTCATCTCTGCCGCCTTAGGGCCGAGCGCCAGAACTGTATTTGGAGAGCCAGGTAGCTTTGCACTGAGGGGCACCCTGGACCAGGATTTTCCACCATCTGTCGTATGCAGCAAAAGAGAGGGTTGTCCTGCAATCCAACCCTCATCGCCCGAAAAGCTGACCGAGTTGAGGCGATATGCCTGATCTAACTCCAGAGTGCGAGGTTCCCAGGTCTTGCCACCGTCGGTTGTTTCCATCAATGTCGAGCTAGTGCCTGTCAGCCAACCATGTTTGGCATCAACAAAGCTCAAATCCAGCAGGTTTGCTTCAGTAGGAACGGAAACTTGCTGCCATGGAGTGCCGCTAATGGATGGTAGATAACCACCGCAGCTTGAACACAGCATTGCGATCGCAAACAGCCCAACGATGCGACCTAAAACCGCCTGCCTTAAAACAACTTGCTGGGCGATCGCCCGCCTCAAAAATGCCATAACTAAACGCATTGCACTCAAATCTCTACTCAATATCGATCAAGCGGTTTTTCTAATCTGTTGAGACTGTACCTATTGGGCTTGCTCTGAAACGCTTTCCTTTTCACTGCAACCCATACAGGCTGAGAAAAAAGAGAAAGCCCAATGCCAGAGCACCAAAGATCAAAATGTTCTTTTGCCCAGGTGTCAGCGTATTGACCCCAAACCCATAGCCCAGGTTTTCTTTGAACCCAGATGGTGAGCCAACCTCACCAATGTTTGAAAACCGCGATTTTGGTGCCCCACAAACAGGACAACGCCAGTTAGACGGAACCGCCTCAAAAGGAGTGGTTGCAGAAACCTGACGGCGCTCGTCCCCCTTTAGTGGTTCATAGATGTAGCCACACGCTTGACATTCATAGCGGTCTAACGCCGTTGGTTCAGCCGTTTCGGTACTCATTGCTTTCGCATTCAAGGGTTAGGGTGGCAAGGAGAAATCGAAGTTACAGAATTCTGAGAGTTCTGTAAATGATTATGACATGACTGGGAATTACTGCATCCTGACATCACAAAAGTCAAGACGACTGAGAATGATCTAACCTTCCTCCCCTAATTCTCTATAGACTTCGGTGGGGCTTTTCGATACATCTTATGGACACCAACCCTATAATATGAAGGCAGGTAACAAACCGCTAGCGTCGTTGTTTACACAGCCTGAGGGGTCGTGATTTATGTTTGTCCTCAGTGGTTATGAGTATCTGCTTGGCTTTTTGCTGGTGTGCAGCCTAGTGCCGCTGCTCGCATTGACAGCCTCCAAGCTGGTTCGCCCCAGTCGTCGTGGACCAGAGCGTCGTACGACTTATGAATCCGGTATGGAGCCGATCGGAGGCGCTTGGATTCAATTCAACATTCGTTACTATATGTTCGCGTTGGTTTACGTCATTTTTGATGTAGAAACTGTGTTTTTATACCCGTGGGCGGTAGCGTTCAACCAGTTGGGCTTGTTGGCTTTTATTGAAGCGCTCATCTTTGTTGGCATCCTCATCATTGGTCTTGTCTACGCTTGGCGTAAAGGAGCACTGGAATGGTCTTAGATCCGAGAACGGCAGCAAAAGGCGCTGTTGTTGGGCAGTCTGAGTTGATTATGAATCCGATCGAGCGACCGAACGTCACTCATGATCTGTCTGAAAACGTTGTATTAACAACCGTTGATGACCTCTACAATTGGGCGCGGCTGTCTAGTTTATGGCCGATGCTCTATGGCACAGCGTGTTGCTTTATTGAATTTGCTGCCTTGATTGGCTCTCGCTTTGACTTTGACCGCTTTGGTCTGGTGCCACGCTCGAGTCCTCGTCAAGCAGACCTCATCATTACCGCAGGAACGATCACTATGAAGATGGCTCCTGCGTTAGTGCGCCTTTATGAGCAGATGCCAGATCCTAAGTACGTGATCGCTATGGGCGCTTGTACGATTACGGGTGGAATGTTTAGCGTCGATTCCCCAACGGCTGTACGCGGTGTTGACAAGCTGATTCCAGTCGATGTGTATCTTCCTGGTTGCCCACCGCGACCCGAGGCAATCATTGATGCCATCATTAAACTGCGGAAGAAGATTGCAAACGAGTCGATTCAAGAACGCGGCGACTTGCGACAAACCCACCGTTATTACAGCACTACCCATACGATGAAAGCGGTAGACCCGATTCTCACAGGGCAGTATATCCAGTCAGGTACGCGCGAAATGCCGCCTAGAGAGTTGGCAGAAGCGATGGGGCTACCAGTACCACCAGCGCTCAAAGCAGCCGAAAAGGAGGGTCTCGATCGTGCCTGAAGAAGAATCCAAGCCAACCTCTGAAACTGCGCCGCAGGCAGATACTAACGCTGAAATTGTCCCAGCTGAAACCGCAGCCGTTGATTCTGTAGGGACAATCTCAAAATGGCTCACGCAAAACGGTTTTGAGCACGAGTCACTTGGTGCGGATGCCTCTGGTGTAGAGATGCTGAAGGTGGAACCAGAGTTTTTGATTCCCTTTTCTACGGCGCTGTATGCCTACGGCTTCAACTATTTGCAGTGTCAGGGTGCTTACGATGCGGGTCCGGGCGATCAATTGGTGAGTTTTTACCATCTCATCAAGCTACGCGATCGCGCCGATCGTCCAGAGGAAGTGCGTATTAAAGTGTTCTTGCCACGTGAAAATCCCCGTGTGCCATCTGTTTACTGGATCTGGAAAACAGCAGACTGGCAAGAGCGTGAATCATACGATATGTACGGCATTATCTATGAAGGGCACCCAAACCTGAAGCGCATTCTGATGCCAGAAGATTGGGTGGGCTGGCCGCTTCGCAAAGATTATATTTCGCCTGATTTTTACGAATTGCAGGATGCCTATTAAAGACTGCACCTTCCCAGAACCCTTGTTTAGCACAGTTTAAACAAGGGTTCATTGTTGTTTGTGCTTATTGCTGCGACGATCGCGACTGTATACGTGTCCAGTCTTGACCAATTTGGATGGTGACATCAGAATCAAGCTCACCTGTACTTTCGATGCGAACTTCACCAAACCCGAGCGATCGACGAACTGCTTCAGCACCTGCGAAGTCACCCTGTTGCGCAACAATACGAGTCACTTGCAGTGGTTCGCGGCTGGGTTTTGTGATGCTGACGTTGCCATAGCCCGCTTGCTCTAGCTTTTTGGAAACAGCCGGAGCTGCATTGAGCTGGCGCGTACTATCTTGAATGACGATTCTTGCAGCATTGGCAAGTGGTGCAGTTGAGTCTGTACCAAAGTTGAAATGCTGTGCCATTAACGTTTGAATGCGCTGCGGGCTGGGTAGCCAATAGCTGACACCGTTGTACTCGTTGGGCTGGCTAAAATTACCTGGTACCATGAGCATTTGCATTTGAGAGCGGTTGGTACGAGCAGCAAACCCAACCAACGCGACCAACTCTTCTACGCTCAAATTAGTATCAATATGGGTTTGGATGGTTGACAAGATTTGAGGCAAGCGTGCCAGGGTCGCTGGACTCAGCGCTTGCTCTATCAACGCACGCATGACTAATTGCTGCCGCTGAATGCGACCAATGTCACCATATTCGTCATAGCGAAAACGCAACAGTTGCAGTGCCTGATCACCATTAAGATGCTGTTTGCCTGCTTTAAGATTGACGTAAAGGTGTTGGCTTTCATCCTTATACTTCATGTCTTTGGGTACATAAACCGTTACGCCGCCCAGTGCATCAACTAATGCCTGCACACCCTGGACATTGATCGACACGTAACGATCGACCCCTACACCTCCCAATAGTTCACTGGTTGCTCTAGCACTTAGCGCTGGACCACCGTTTGCATTTGCTTCATTGATTTTGGCGACACCATAGCCTGGAATTTCAGTACGGGTATCTCTTGGAATAGAAAGTGCTACTAACTTTTTTGCTTCAGGATTGAACCGGAGCAGCAGCATCGTATCGGTCAAGCCATCAAATGAATTGACGAGTGCATGGTAGCGTAATTTTTTAAGGTGCTCCGGCGGTTCCTGAACGTCGCTCGTCAGCACTTTAAGCCCCAATACCAAAATATTGACGGGGCGAGTAAGCTCCGGCAACTGTAAGCGATTATTTTTCGAGATACGATCGCCCTTTGAGAAAACAGACGCTTGTTCTGGACTCAACTCACGCTGCATTAACGGAGTGCTAGCAAAGGACATTGCCAAAATTGCGCCTGCTGTCGCTGATACTAATGCCACTCCCGCCAGCCCAGCCACCAACCAAAGCCACCGCAGCTTCTTCTGTTTTGGAATTTTCCTCAAAACTGCCTTTGGTTTCCTCACTGAATGCAGAGGACGCTGATTTGAACCGTTCACTTCTTCCTTTTACCCCACACAACGATAAAGACTGCTGAAACGGTGGCAACTTTTCAACAGTGAACTAAACCGTTTTGAGCAGCGCACTTTTTTGAGAAGGCACTTTAGGGACTTTAAAACGTGAGTAGTTGAACTGTTCGCTCTCTCTGCCAGGTGTCTACCGCTTTCTACGCACCCCTAGCAGCAGCATGGTAGCAATAATTTCCGCAGTCTGCTGCAAAAGTTCAATAATCATATGCGAAACTTCTGCAATGGAAAAAGAAACGCTCATAGCAAAAGGATGAAGGATAAATAAAAGCCCTTGCTTCAAGGAAGTTTCATGTTTGTGCCTGTCCTAACGTTCTCTTCGACTGCCATATCACAAGTAAAAGATAGAGACAGCCTTGATTCGGTGCCTAGGTTCCATATATAAAAACCAACCCCAGCGCAAAGCACTAAGGTTGGCGAATAGGAGAAGCAGCTAGTGGCAATAACAATGGAGCTGATGTCGCTCCGTTTCTTTGAATGTGAGCAGTTGAAGTATGGCAGCGATCGTGTTGAAGAGACTCGATCGTGCTCTACATCAGCCCATTAAAATCACCGTATCAATGACATGAATGACGCCATTATCAGCTTCAATATCAGCAGCAACCACTGTAGCATTTTTGACTTCAAACCCATCGGTCGTATTGATGCGAATAGGTGAACCTTCAACCGACGTGAGCGAATCCACAGTTTGCAAGTCAGCCTGCATCAATTTTCCCGAAACCACGTGATAGGTCAGGATGCGGGAAAGCTGCGGAATGTTCTGTACCAACGTCTGCACGGTTCCGGGCGGCAGTTTAGCAAACGCCTCATCGTTTGGTGCAAACACAGTAAAAGGACCAGGGCTGCGTAATACATCGACTAATCCAGCCGCCTGCACTGCTGTGACAAGCGTTTTGAAAGAACCAGCATTGACGGCAATATCAACGATGTCGGGCATGGGGATGAGTGGGGAGTAGGGAGTAGGGAGTGGAAAAGGCTGGAGGGGAAAGGGGAAAGGGGAAAGGCTAAAGAGCTGACTGCTGACTGCTGACCGCTGACCGCTAAACCAACTCCTCTCCCCTTACTCTTCTCCTATCGATAGGTCTGCTGCTGAATGTCGCGTAGCCGTGCCTCTGGACGTTTGAAGCGATCGAGTTGTGCTTCAAAGAACGCTCGATTTGCCTGGAGATGCTTGGGGTTGGGGTCATCGAGGGGATAGAGAAGGGCAGTTCGCAATGCCTGGATGACGGCTGAGGTGACGCAGTACATCGATCGCTGGAAGCTAATTCCTAACTGGATCAACATATCGTCTTCGCCACGGCAGTATTGACGGTAGTAGTCCACCAAATACGGTGGTAAAAAGTGCAGCATATCCTGCATCAACAGCGTTGGCGGAATGCCTGCTGTACCGACTGGAAACACATCAGCGTAGAGAATGCCAAAGTGAAAGTCCTTCTGCTCGCCGGGTACTTGTTTTGCCTGAGCATTGTAAGACTTTGTGCCTCGGAACGGCGAGGTACGGTAGAACACGGCTTCCACATAGGGTAAGGCTGCTTCGTAGAGCCACATAAAGCCTTTCGACTTAGGAACAATCTCGTAGCACTCACCCCGGATATAAACGTGGTGGTAAATGGGGCGACCCGCGATCGCAAAGATACCATTCACCAAAAAATTCATTGCCTCTGGGACGCTGGTAATTTTGCCCTCGTCGTAGAGATCTGACATTTCAAAAAAGACGGGAGCCATCACTTCCCAAAACAGCCCCAAGTTGGCGTAGTACGACATCTGCCGACACTGCTCTAAGAACAAATCGGGAAACAGTTTGTACAAGCCCAACATAGCGGGATTGCCTTTGAAATATGCCCGAATCGCGCGATCGGCATTCGCCTTGTATTCTTCGCTATCGAGATATGGATCGAACTGTCCGCCCATGCCCCGATGCCAGAGCATCGATCGCATACATTCTTCGGCAAACTCCATATTGATGCGATCATGCCAGAGGTGATGGAGCAGCCGAGGCATTTTGATGGTTTCCCCTTTCTCCATAAACGCCAGCAGTTCGGGATGTGCTGTCGCCTGCCCCCGCCAAACCCGCAAATCAGCATCATCGCCCGCGTAGTGGTTGTGCAACTCCAGATATTCTTTCGGAAGGAAGTACTTGAAAAACGGCAGTGGATTCAGAAACTCCCGCTCCGCAATATAGAGTAAATCGCGCCAATAGAAATCCATCGGCACTGCATACGCCTTGTACAGCCCGATAATTTGCATCAGGTTCTCCGGCGTATCTGGCAGCATTGCGCCACCCGCTTCTAGGCGATGCACAATGTCAGCGAATTCATGCTGAGAGGGCGGAAGGAGAGTTTTGGTAAGGGTTGCAGTGGTCATGATGGGAAAGTTTTGAGTTGTGGGATGAGGAGGAAGGGGGAGCAGCGGGGATAGGGGACGCAGGGGATGCAGGGTGATGGGGGAGAAGCCGTGGCGACCAAACTTTTAGCCTTTAACCTTTCCTCGCTCCCTACTCCTTACTCTCTATGAACTGCTCGCTATCCATTGCTATTTGCTGATCGCTACTGATGGGCAATGTTGCGACCAGCGCCTTCGTTGTCGGTTCGCTCCAACGTAATAGCCAGGTTGGTTGCACGCCTAAGAAAAAGATCAATGCTGCCAGCACTAGAGCAGGTGTTTGTTCTGTCCAGGTTACGTTGGGGTAGTATGCCGTCGCGTTGTCTAATTTGCCAAAGCAGGTGCGGTTGAGCAGAATGACAAAGTAAACAGCGGTCAAACCACTGGCTATGATGCAAAGCAGTGTGGGTATGGGGAAGACTGGGAAGCTTCCCTGAAAAACCAGGAATTCTGCTATAAAACCGACTAGACCCGGAATACCAGCACTTGCCATCCCGCTAAGAATGAGCAGGGCGCTGGTCAGAGGCAAGCCGCGAATGGGGTTCAGCAGACCATTGAGTTTAGCCAATTCACGGGTGCCCACTTTCGCTTCAATAATGCCAACCAGGTAGAACAAGATTGCCAGAATTAAGCCGTGGCTAACCATTTGACCAACGGCTCCTAGCAGGCTTAGAGGTGTACCCGCTGCACAGGCGACCAGAACATAGCCCATATGACCGATCGAGCTATACGCCACCATCCGCTTCATATCTTTTTGAGAAATTGCGGTCAAGGAGCCATACAGTACGGTAACTACACCTACGATCGCCAAGCCCGGTGCCACGATCGCCCAGGTTTCGGGAAACAACTGCAAACCAAACCGGATGATGCCGTAGGTTCCTAGCTTTGCCAGAATGCCACCCAGCAGAATCGCAACGGGCGGTGACGCTTCAACATAGGCATCGGGCAGCCAGGTATGAAGTGGAATTAAAGGTGTTTTGATTGCAAAGCCAATCAGCAGAATCGTGAGCAGAATAAGCTGGGCTTTGAGCGGCAAAACTTGCGTATCGATCGCCGCATAGTCAAAGCTCGGCGCTCCACTGAGCCAGGTTAAACCCAGGAAGCCGACCAAAATTAACACGCCTGAAACGGCTGTATAAAGGAGAAATTTCATCGCCGCGTAGTCGCGCTTGGAACCGCCCCAAATAGCAATCATCAAGTAAAGCGGAATCAATTCAACTTCGTAGAACAGCACAAACAGGAGCAAATTCTGAGCCAAAAATGCGCCTGCGATGCCACCACCGACTAAGAGAGCCAGCCCATAGAATAAGCGCGATCGCTCCATTTGCTGACTGCTACCGAAAATCACAATCCAGATCAGCAAGCTATTGAGCGCCAGCAACGGTATCGACAACCCATCGACACCAAGCCGATACGTCAAGCCCAGTGGCTCTAACCAGGAAAGCGCTTCCTGCATTTGAAGCCCTGTATTGCCGATGTCGAACCGAGTCAGCACTAGGATTGTCCAGAGAAGGTTAAGGCTCGCGATCGCCAACGCCACTAACCGCGATCGCTGTTCGGGACAAAAGCCGATGAGGATGGCACCGGCAACGGGTAGCCAGATGAGAGTACTAAGCATAGGAGGGTAAGGAGTGAGAAGTTTTGAGTTTTGAGTTTTAAGTTGATTTCGGCTATCGACTACTGACTAAACTTTTAGCCCTTCTTCTGACTCCTACGACGACCACATAACGAGACAGCCAACCAGAACGGCACCGACCACAATCGTTAATGCATAGGACTGTCCCCGACCTGATGTGCTGTACTTCAAACCTTCACCACCAAACAGTGTGGCAATGCCCAGGAAGTTAATGAACCCATCGACCAGGTAGCGATCGAACCAGGAGGTCAGCCGCGATACGAGATCGACCCCAAGTACAATGCTCATGCGGTAGATCTGAGCCGTGTAGAAGTCATAGGAAAGCAAGTCTTGAAGGGGCTTCCAGGGGAATTGAACTGGTTTCGGCACCGCACTTCCTAAATAGACAACGGCACCAAGACTGCATCCAAAAACACTTGACCACAGCAGTAGCAATGCCACGTCTTTGTTTAAATCTGTCCAGACTGGTAGTAACGATAAGGCTTGCAGCACGAGTGGCGTATGCAACACAACACCGAGTAGCACCATCATTGGCAGTGCCATCGTCCAGGAGATTTCGGGTGATCGCTGTGCCATTGGGTGTGCCTGTCCGCCAAAAATGCGGCTAAATACCCGTGTGAGGCTAAAGGCTGTAAGACCATTCACCAACAGCACCAACCCGACCAACCACGGTTGCGTTGCCCATAACCCATCTGCCAGTTTCAGCAATGCCCAAAAGCTGCCGAAGGGCGGCAAGGCAATCAAGCCAGTCGTACCAACTAAAAATGCCAAACCTGAGACTGGACGACGCGACCAAAGTCCTCCCAGTTGGGTAATATCTTGCGTAATGCTGTTCCAGATAATTCCACCAAGGCTCATGACCAGCAGCGCGATCGCCACAGCATGAGTGAGCACCAACAGCAACGCTGCCTCGCTTTGCCCCGTGCCAACTGCAATAAACACCAACCCCATGTAAGCACTGACTGAGTAAGACAGAGTGCGCTTGAGGTCAATTTGGGCGATCGCAATCAACGAACCACCAACAGCGGTAATGCCACCAATCCAAACCAGTGTAGCCATAACGACGGGTGACAATGCCAGCACAGGTTCTAGCTTGATCAGCACCCAGGCTCCCGTTGCAACCACCACTGAGTTACGCAAAATCGTACTGGGTAGCGGACCCTCCATCGCCTCATCGAGCCAGAGATGCAGTGGAAATTGAGCGCATTTGCCCATCGGCCCCGCAATCAACGCTAGTCCAACCAGCGTGATGACAGTTGGATCAACCTCCGCCGTCTGTGCCCATACAGCTAGCTCTGTAAAATCCCAGGTGCCTGCCAGTGGTAGCAGCGCTACCACACCCATAAGCAGAAACAAATCACCCACGCGCTTTGTGAGAAAGGCATCGCGTGCACCCGTCACTACTAGCGACTGGTTAAACCATACCCCCACCAGCAAGTAGGTTCCCAGCGTCAAAATCTCCAGGATGATGTAGCTAAAGAACAGTGAATTGCACAATGCCAGCGCACATAAACCCGCTTCAAACAGTGCCAGCAGCGAGAAAAACCGTGCCCAGCCCCAGTCCATCTCCATATAGCCAATGGCATAGATTTGCGCCAGCAAATTTAAGCCAGTCACTAGAACCATCGCACCAATGTTGAGGGACGATGCCTCCAGCGGTAGCGTTAAATCGAGATTGGCAACATTAAGCCAGGGAAAGAAAAATTGCTGTGGCGGCTGATGCCACGTTGCTGGTAGCGCTATCAGCGAATGTAGAAAGGCTAAAAACGTCATCACCACATTGGTGTAACCGGCAGGGCGTGGTCCCGTGCGACGGGCGATCGACGGAAACCAAAGGACAGATAGGGCAGCACCAGCTAAGGCGTAGCAAGGCACCAACCAGATACTCTGGAGGAGGAGGAGGTCCATAAAATGACTTCAAGTGTTCAAAAAAACTGAGCGACGAGAGAGGAACGTTCGCTACGGCTGGCTGAACCAACTGAACGCTCTAGAAGCAACCTTTACTAACGCGCTGAACTGTCCTAAAACGCCCACTAAGACTTTTAAATCTAAGGAACGCAAGCTACAGGCAAGGATGAGGACAATTTGAGCGCACATCGTGTCTTGATTGCTCTCATCCAAATCATATGGCATTAAGACATTCTTAAAAAGGGTTGATTGTTATGTCGTACATAGATCTATGTCTATGTATCGCGATCAACGAGCTCTGCTCTGTCTATAGCTAGAGAAAGGGACAGGAAAGACCTAAATTAAGAAGAGGCTACTTGGCTATTGCCGTTTCCCTAACACGCCAGGTTATAGAAAGAGTCGCATTTATAGTGTTGTCCATCTGTTCAAAAAATAGCGTTCGGTGACGCAGGTTTAGCTTTCAGCTTGCCTCCATATTGGTTGTTTGCTAGCGTTTTCATTTACGGTGTTCTTGGCAGCTTTGTTTAGCGATTGAGCCGCCTTCGTTCTCGTAGCGTGAAGTCAATTGATACAAGACTGGAAAAACTCCCGAGCACAGTTAAAGTGGCTCATGGCAATGGTGCTGGCGTTAGGCATCTTTTTTCGGTGTACTCACCTTGACCAAAAGGTCTATTGGCGCGATGAGGCGTTTACCTCTCTCAGAGTTTCTGGCTTTACAGTAGCGGATGTCCGTCAACAGCTTTTTGATGGGCATGAAATTGGGAAAGCTGATTTGCAACTTTATCAGCAGCTTAATGCCGCAAAAAGCTGGCTGGATACGGTGGAGTCGCTCGTTGTAGAAGATTCACAGCACCCGCCACTGTATTATCTGCTAGCTAGAGGATGGATGCAGTGCTTTGGCAGTTCCGTAACAGCAATCAGAAGCTTGTCTGCGTTCTTGGGGTTGTTGGTATTGCCCAGTCTTTACTGGCTGTGCCTGGAGTTGTTTGAGTCAGCGCTCATAAGTGGCTTGGCGATCGCACTGGTTGCCGTTTCTCCCTTCCATATCCTGTTTGCTCAAGAGGCAAGGGAGTTCGTACTATGGACGGTCACGACGCTACTTTCTAGTGCGACGTTGCTGCGAGCCATGCGCGTGCAAAAGCGTTTGTGGTGGCACCTCTATGCCGTTGCCACTGTGCTGGGACTCTACACCTTTCCCCTTTCAGGTCTGGTGTTGCTAGGGCACGGACTTTACGTTGCGGTACTGGAAGGATGGCGTTTGAGCAAAGCGATGATCGCCTTCTTGTTAGCTGCTCTGGCAGGGCTATTCGCTTTTTTGCCCTGGTTACTAGTCATGCTGAATCAGGCGGCTAAGATTCATGCCACAACCGGCTGGGCAACTGTGAAGACGAATCCCTTTTTGCGGCTTTTGGAGACCGCTTTCAATACTAGCCGCCTCTTTCTAGATGTCGATTTTAGTTGGTACAATCCCTTCACCTACATCATTCCACCCCTGATTGGTCTGCTGGGCTATGCGCTGTACACGTTCTGTCGTCAAGCGCCGCTGCGGGTCAAGCTTTTTATCCTGACGCTGGCTGGGGCGAATGCTTTCACGCTGATGCTGCTGGATTTATTGCTAGGTGGTTTGCGATCGACGGTGCCTCGCTATCTGATTCCCTACAACCTGGGCATTCAGCTTGCGGTTGCTTATGTGCTGGCAACAAAAATGTCTCAGCCTCATAAACGATCGCAGCAGTGGCAACAAGTGACGATCGTCCTGGTAGCGCTTGGTATCATCTCAGGTGCCAGCAGTTGGTCAGCCGAAAGCTGGTGGCATAAATATGACAATGCTTATCTGCCACCGATCTCGCGTATGGTAAACCAGGCACCGCAACCCCTACTCCTCAGCGATAATGTCAGCGATCGCTCAGTAGGCAATCTCCTTTCCCTTAGCCATCGCCTTAGTGATCATGTCAGGCTGCGGCTAGCGACCGAAGCGGCAACACTGGAGCCGCCCGATATTAGACACCAGGTTTTTCTGCTACGACCAAGCGATACTCTCGTATCGAAACTGCAACAGGGTAAAACTTACCAACTCACGCAGGTTTACAGATTGATTCAGTTTTGGCGGCGCGATCGTCTTCCCGACTCAAAGGCTTAGGCAACCCGTTCAAGCAACTACTTCGCTACTTTACCGCTGCCTGACGTTGGCTCCGCATCCGCTCAAAGCTAAGAGCACCTACACCAAGCGTCACGAGAAAAATACCAAAGAGCTGCATCCCTAGTAGCGGGTTGTTGATCAACACAAACGCCAGCAAGGCTGTAACAACGGGACCGCTAGAAGCCACGATCGATGCTAGCGCCGCGCCCATATAGCGCACACCAAAATTATTGGTTAAGTAGCCAACCAGTGTCAAAGCGCCCAAGATGATGCCCCCCACCAAAAATCCAGCAGGCTTATCGACTTGAACGCCCAGGTTCAGCGGCAACGTCAGGATAACGCTTGACAACACAAAAATAGTTGAGAACTGAATAAGTGTGACTGGGATGGGATGTAGCTTTTTGAAGCCAAGCTGCATACACACTAAATAAAACGCAAACGCTATACCAGACGCGATCGCGGTCAATGCACCGCCACCAGATACAGTGCCACTTGTTGATGTCAGACCAGGTAGAGCGGTAAAAATCACGCCCAGCAAAATTGTGAACATCACAATCCAACGTAGGCGCGTTGGACGATCGCCAAACAGAAACCACGCCAACGGGACCGTCACAATGGGATACATGAACAAAATTGTTACTGCTGGACCGGCACCAATCTTGCCAATTGCCATGTAAATAAATACTTGAGATAAGAATAAAAAGACGCCGCTGCCAATCACGGTAAAGAGCGGGCGGCGATCGGGCGCTGACAAAAACTTCTTCAGATCTCGCCAGACAGGGGGGTACAAAAACATGGCTACAGGCACCATCAGCGGCAGCACTACCAGCATCCGCAGCCACAAAATGAGCAATGAATTGCCTAGATTGAGCTGAAGAAAACCGCCCAAATCAAACAGACCAAGCACCCTCGCTGGATGCAGCGTGAATACCTTCGCTACCGGCTCCCAGCTTCCACTGCCAATGATCCGCACTACCACATTGTGGATTGACAGTGCTGCTGTCGATAGGAGTACCAGCAACAACCCTAGCTGAAAGTTAGAAAGTTCCTTTTTCGATCGAGCGGGCAGTGGCAACGGTGCACCCGGTGCTTCTAATGGAATTGGGCGAGCGCTCGGTGGCTCATACTGCTGACTAGGCGCTGGGTAAGCTGGACTTGGTGGCACCGTTGGTGCATACGACGGCTGAGTTTGCGCTATGCCATCATTTGCCACAGGTGCGGCATAATGTCCCTCTTTCGCATAGCCATTCTCTCTGGGGTAGCCGTTTCCATAGTATGGCTGCGGCGATGCGGCAGGAGGGCGACTAGCCTCCACCTGAAGCTGTTCACGCAGGCGATCGATCAGCGCTTCTAAAATTGCCTCGCCTTGCTGCTCCAGCCCCTGCATGCGGTTCAGTTGCTGCGATAGCGAACTTTGATAGCTGTTGAGGTCTTGCTGTAAAGCCTTAAAGGTCGTGCTAAAAGTAGCATCCAGAGAAGCTAAGAGGCGCTGAGCATGATCACTATGACCATTGACAGCAGTCAAAGGCAAGCCTGCTGCTGGAGCCGTCGATGCCTGAGGTGTACTGGCGAGCTGATTGAGCCGCTGGATCATCAGCGCTTGCAAATGGCTTGCTAACACCTGAGCTAACTGCTTGGCCCAAAGCTGCTGCTGTGCGATTTGCTGCTGCGAGAGCGCTTCTAGTTGGCGTGATTGCAGCGTTTGATAATAGGCTTGCAGCTTATCAATGTCTGTTAAGAGCCGCGTTTTTTCGGCTTGCAGGCGGGCAACATCCCGCGAAAGCTGACCAATCACCCCTTGCTGGAGCGCTGTCAGATCCTGGGCAACGGCTTGCAAGACAGTATTTACTGCCCGAGCGTTTTCTGCCTCAGTTGTTGACTGGTCATCAAATAGTTTCGATTGTGGCGTGCGCCCTTCAGACGTTGGAGAATCGCCCAGTTGCCCCATGGATGGTTTCCTCTAACCTGCCAATCCTAACTGCGAGTACTTGTCGATCAGCATCTTAATGATCAGAATGCCCCTTTTGATTGCCAACCTCCTAAAGCATCTGTAATTCATCCGTTCTCACGGTACTCCCCATTGAGGAAAACAATGACTCAAACAGGAAAAAATTTAAACGTGGTAAGGATGTGTGTTGTAAGAACGATCGTCGGCAGGCTCATTGACGCTTAACGCTTGAGTGATTGTTTCCATCAAAGGGGCTTTCGGTGACAACTAGCACTGCCATCAATCCTTTCAGCAAGCTTGCAGAGAATATGTTCCAGGCGTAACTTAACACAGCGTTAAGTCCAGTCTTTTGAATAAGGGACGCGATCGCAGCTAAACGCTAGAGGTGGCTGAACGGAGATGCGATCTCTGATTAAGCATAGATCCAATTAAGGATAGACCCAAATCCGAACGATCGCTGCTTAATTTAATGAAATGGCAGCAACCAACGGCTGAGGCTAAAGATGAGTGCACCTAGCCCAGCAGCAACAGGAACTGTGACAATCCAGGCAAGCCCGATCGAGCTTAAGGTCTGCAACCGAATCGACTTCATTCCCTGTACCAAACCAATTCCTATGACTCCACCCACTAGTGCGTGAGAGGTTGACACGGGCAAACCCAATCGCGATGCCAACAAAATGGTTGTTGCTGTGGCAAGTTCGGCACAGAAGCCGCCACTAGGCTGGAGCGGAATAATACCTTCCCCGATCGTTGCAATCACCTTCTTGCCCCACACCGCCAGGCCTGCAACAATGCCCGCACCTCCCAGCACCAGAATCCACAACGGCACCTGAAAGTTCTCTAAAGGAACTGTACCTGTTTGAACGATGTAGACGATCGCCGCCAGCGGAGCCACTGCATTCCCCACATCATTCGACCCATGAGCAAACGCAACAAAGCAGGCGCTTAGAAGTTGGAAGCGAGCCATCAGTGATTCGGTCGCTGAGAAGGGAGAGTGCTGGGGAGAAGGGGGGCTAAGGAGAAGGGGGGCTGGGGGAGAAGGACTAAGATTTTGATCGGTTTTATCGTCAATTAGTTGTACTTCTACCCCTCTTGCTCCCTCTGCCTCCTGCCTCCCGTCGGCTGACGTTTTGGGAAGCCTGCCTCCTGCCTCATCCAAATGCCTCCAGCTAAAAAAAGTTAACCCAACTGCCCCGATCGCCCCAATTGCCAGCGAGATTGTATGGGATGGCAACGGTAACGCAACGGCGAACTTTTCCACAACAGTGGGTAGAACAATCACACCAAAGGCACTGAGCAACGCAGCACTCAGCCAGGGAATCCATTCTCTAAGCTGCGCGATCGCGTCCGGTTGGTCAAGAATCCAGCGTTTGATTTGGCTATAAAAGAGGGCTGCGATCGCTCCACTGATGACAGGAGTGACAACCCAGGTAAGTGAGATGATGCCAATCGATCGCCAATCGACGGCTTGAGAACCAATTGCAACGCAGGCAAATCCAGCGATCGCGCCGACCACTGCATGGGATGAAGAAACAGGCAGCCCCTTTAAAGTCGCAAGATTCAGCCATAGACCGCAAGTAAGCAAAACAGATACCATGCCCACTAGCAAAAGCTGTGGCGACTGCGCGAACAACGCTGGATTCACAATCTTCGTTGCCAGTGTTGCCGATACATCTCGCCCAAACAACACTGCTCCCGCAAATTCTAGAATGCCTGCAATGACCAACGCTTGTCGCAACGTGACCGCCTTTGAGCCAACGGAAGTGCCCATTGAGTTGGCAACGTCATTGGCTCCCAAGTTCCAGGCAAGGTAGAACGCGAGCAGGCTGGTAAAAATTAGCATGGGCGATCGTTCTTAATGCTTCTTTGACTTCTACGCTTGGGAATCGCGCTTGGTAGAAGGATTGACTGGTACGCTTTCAACCCCTTGTCGCTTGTGAAAGCCTCGACCTCAAAGCCGAAGAAACTCTAAAGCTTTGATCGCCTTTAATTTTCCACTAGCATTAGTGCCAATCAATACAGTAAGTGGGTCAATGGGAGGTTCTGCGTAACGAAAACTTTTTCAGTTTTCCAAGATGAGTTTCTTGAGCATGATCCCACTTCAAAATTAATCGGTTAACGTTGAATCCCTTTAAGAAATTCGTTTCTGGCTTCCAGTCGAGACGGCATCAGCACACAGCGCACTAGCAAATCAATATTTAACTTCGGCAAAAATTCACTGCGAGAAATGGCTTCGTAATCCTGCTCACGCCACCGGTAAAGAGAGAGGCTATTGTCTTCCCAAAACCAGACTTCAGGGATTTCCAACCGCTTGTATTTCGCTAATTTCTTGATATTTCCGCTGGTGATAATGACTTCGATCGCAAGATCAGGATGCTCTTTACTTCCCTTCCCACCGATGTAATAGGATTCATCTGGCTCAAACGAAACTTTTTGCCCTTCTACTTCACGAGTTGCACTGCCAACAGGTACAAATTCAATGCCCATCTCGAAGAAATAAACTTCCAACAGAATCGAGATTGCTTTTTTGAGTAATTCGTGAGGTTCGCCGATCGTCATAAGTTCAATAAACCCATCCAGATAGGTTAGCCGTACTCCAGGCACTTCTTCCATCAGGGTCTGAATCGCCTTGAACTCTTGCCAGCTATGCCAACCGGGCAAGAGAAGCCGTTGCTCTTGGGTTGAAGACGGTTTTTCCAGGATTTGTGGTGTCATGACAGCTATAGAATGCCTGGGGAATATAGTGAGCGACTAACCTAACTCAGTCCAGAGCGTAACTGGTTCTTCGCTTCTTCGAGTGCTTCAGGTAACTTGCTGGCATCACGTCCGCCTGCTTGAGCGAGGTTGGGTCGTCCGCCGCCGCCGCCGCCTGTGAGCTTGGCGATCGCGCCCACTAGTTTCCCAGCCTGTAAGCCTTTTTTAACTACAGCAGGGCTAAAGGCAGCGACGAGACTAACCTTATCGGGTTCGGGCACAGAGCCAAGCACAACCGCACCGTTGGTCAGCTTTTGCTGAAGCTGTTCCGCAGCCGTTTTAAGCGATTCGGGGTCAACGCCATCGAGTTGCGCGATCAGAATGTGGAACTCACCCACAGCTTCGGCTTGTGCCAGCAGGCTATCGGCTTTGGCAAGAGCAAGCTGACCTTTGACGGTTTCGAGTTGCTTTTGAGTAGTTTTGAGTTCGGTTTGCAGGGTAGTGATGCGATCGCCAATCTCTTCAGGCTTAACCTTAAAGCGATCGCTCAAGTCGCGCACAACGGCATCGCGTACATTCAGGTACTCCAGCACGGCAGGTCCCGCAATGGCTTCAATGCGACGAACGCCGGCTGCTACGCCTGTTTCGGAGACGATTTTGAACAGACCAATTTCAGCCGTGTTGCTCACGTGGGTGCCGCCGCACAGTTCCATTGATACGCCTGCTACGTCCAGTACGCGGACTTCGCTGCCGTATTTTTCACCAAACATGGCGATCGCACCTTTGGCTTTTGCTTCTGCGATCGGTAGGATTGATGTTTGAGCATGATGCGCTTCGGCAACCCAGGTGTTGACCTGATCTTCAACCTGTTGGAGTTCGTCGGGTGTAAGCGGGCGAGGGCAGTGAAAGTCAAAGCGGAGGCGATCGAAGGACACCAACGAACCCGCTTGAGAAATGTTGTCGTCTACCAGCTTTTTCAGTGCCGATTGTAAGAGATGGGTAGCGGTGTGGTGTGCCTGGGCGCGACGACGGCAGGCAAGATCAATTTGCGCGGTGACGGCATCGCCTGTATGCAAGGTGCCCCGCTCAATGCGACCGTAGTGGACGAAGAAGGCAGATTCTTTTTGCACATCCTCAATGCGCACCAGGACATCGTCACCAGAAAGATAGCCGCGATCGCCAATCTGACCACCCGACTCAGCATAAAACGGCGTTTTATCCAGCACGACCTGTACATCGGTGCCAGCCTCAACGGTTTGTCTGGGCTTGCCATTGACCATTAAGACCTGCACTGCTGCGTCGGTTGCTGGTTGGGTATAGCCCAAAAACTCGGTTTGCTCAATATGGTCTGCCAGATGATCCAGTGTGCCTAGAGCGGTGAGGTCGATCGTTTCATGCGCTAGTTGCGAGCGCCGCCGTTGTTGCTCCATCTCAGCTTCAAAGCCTTTGGCATCAACGGTCAACCCCTTCTCAGCCGCAATCTCTTCGGTTAGCTCTAGCGGAAAGCCGAAGGTGTCATAAAGCGTGAAGGCATCGTTGCCAGAAATTTGTCCACCCGCGCCCATTTGCTCAATGACCTCTGCCAGGAGCTTCTCACCCCGATCGAGCGTTTTCAAGAAGCTGATTTCTTCTCGTTGTAGGGCGACTTTAATCGTCCGCTCCATCGCGCGCACGCTGGGATAAGCAGACTCAGACAGGGCGATCGCGGCTTCGGCAACCTTGGGTGTAAACTCACCATCAATGCCAATCAAGCGACCATAGCGAATGACGCGCCGAATCAACCGCCGTAGCACATAACCTCTGCCTTCGTTGGATGCCACTATGCCATCGGCAATCATGTGCACCACGGCACGGACGTGATCGCCGATGACTTTCAGCGCAATCTGAGTTGTTGCGTCAGCAGTAGCGTAGTCGAGCTTAGCGATCGCCGCCGCCTTCTGAATAATGGGAAAAATCAGATCGGTTTCATAGTTGTTGGGCACCTTCTGGAGGATTTGCGCCATCCGTTCCAGTCCCAAGCCTGTATCAATGTTTTTGTTTGCCAGCGGTGTCAGATTACCTGCTGCATCCCGGTTGTACTGCATGAACACCAGGTTGTAGAACTCGATAAACCGAGTGTCGTCTTCCAGATCAATGTGTTCATCACCTTTTTCGGGATGAAAGTCGTAGTAGATCTCAGAACACGGACCACATGGACCCGTAGGACCCGACACCCAGAAGTTATCTTTCTCGCCCATGCGCTGAATCCGATGCGCTGGAATGCCAATCTCATCTCGCCAGATGGCAAAGGCTTCGTCATCGTCTTCAAACACGCTCACGACCAAACGTTCAGGCGGTAAGCCGTAGACTTGAGTAGACAGTTCCCACGCCCAGGCGATCGCCTGCGACTTAAAGTAGTCGCCAAAGCTGAAGTTGCCCAACATCTCAAAGAAGGTGTGGTGCCGTGCGGTGCGTCCTACATTCTCAATGTCGTTGGTGCGAATGCATTTCTGCGAAGTCGTAGCGCGAGGAAACTCAGCCGGACGCTGCCCCAGAAAGATGGGCTTAAACGGCAACATCCCGGCGATCGTCAGCAGCACCGTCGGGTCTTCTGGCACTAGAGAAGCACTGGGCAATATCTTGTGCCCTTTGTCTGCGTAGAAGTCGAGGAAGGTTTGCCGAATTTGAGCGCCGCTGAAGGGAGTAGCCATGAGACGTGGTGGGATCTGCTAAGAAATTATTCGCTGATCTTAATGATGCCGCATGATTCTGTCATTTCACCTGACATCCCGACAAACTGCCCTGACAAAGTGAAGCGGAAGCCGCAACTCAACTGCTGAGAAACAGGAGAGCGGGTTTATACGCAGGCAGAACGCTGGATTGCCTAAACGTGCTTAACGGTAACTTCACCGTTAGTAACCATAGCTTTACCGTTAGTAACCATAGCTTCATCATTACTAACGATCGCTCCAGCGTAAGTAACGATAACTTGTGCATAAGTAACGATTGCTTGTGCAGAAGTTACCACCGCTTGAGCATAAGTAACGATCGCTTCTTCATTAGTTACGACAGCTTGAACGGAAGTAGCGATCTCTCCTGCCGAATCAAGATCAGGAAGAAGAACCATTCAAGAGATAGGAGGGGAAGCAAAGACCTTACCACACTGATAAAAACCTTAAATTTCCGGTTTTATCCCTTTCACATGGCTAATGTGCAGGCAAAGTATAGCCTAATCACTGCGGTCAGATTTTAGAGTACGATGTCTCAGCCTAATTGTCTCAGTCAAAGATTTAGCCGACAAGAGCCTGTCTAAATTAAATTCTCTAACTTAAGTAAATGCGCAGGAACAAAGTCTATCTAATATAAAGTTATGCGCCAACAGGTTAGTGGGAATTTAACGAAAATGATGAGCGCAGAGTACTACTACCTGTCATGTTTAAAGAATCTAGGTTACATTTGTACTGTAGAAATCTAGTTCATCGCTTGAAAGGCCTACTGAGAAAGGCTTTTCCGCACTAAGATTAGAGCATTGTGACGATTGAACTCTTTCTGATTACCATCCCAAACTTAATGTGAGGCAGAAAAATGGAGGCAAAAGAGTCAAAGATTATCGATATTCTTACAGAAAACAAGAAGTACGTTGTTCCGTCTTATCAAAGACCATATAGCTGGGATAAGAGTAACACAGAGCAATTAATAGAAGACATATACAATAGCTTTTGTCAGGAAAACGAAGAATATTTTATTGGAACTTTGATTTGTATACACAAAGGTGATTATACATATGAGATCGTTGATGGGCAGCAGAGACTAACTACACTCAGTCTTATTTTTGCCAAAATGAAAGATTTGATTAGTCAAAATAAAAGAGCTAAAGAAAATCTGCAAAAAAGAGTTCTGCCTATTGATGACTTCTCTGATAAGCCTCAAGAGCCTAGATTGAAAGTTAGAAGTAAGGAGTTTGACCTTTATTACAATTACATCTTGCAAGGGAATTCTAGTTTTCTTCCTGATTCTCCAACATCTACTCAAAAACTTTTTATAGAAAACTTTAAAACAATTGAGGAATATCTGTTATCAAAAGCGGATGACGAAGCTGTTCTTTGCAGTCTTGCAAGATATATATTAGAGCGTGTTTATGTCGTTTTCGTTCAAACAGATAATTTTACCTCCTCATTCAGACTGTTTAATGTTCTCAATACAAGAGGAATGCCTTTAGCTGGCTCTGATCTAATCAAAAATAGTCTTTTTGAAATAGCAGAAGATTCTGGTGAAGGGCATGAAAAAGTAGAGGAATATTGGGACAGAATTGAGGACACCATTGGCGTTGAAAATATGGATAAATTTTTAATGCTAAATAGATTATCTCAAAAGAAAGATCGAGATAGAGCAGTTAAAAATTTGGTGGATGAGTATGCAGATCTTTTGAAAAGCGTGTATTCAAATCAAGCGATAAAATTTACTGTTGATCTTCTTAAGGCTGCAGGTAATTATCAAAGAATTAAAGACTTAGAATTTGAAGATATGGGATTATTCAAAGTTTTTTCTTCTCTGTCCCGGCTTTCAGATGAATGGGTGCCGCCCATTTTGGCTTTTATCAATCGGATGGACAAGGATAACAGCATTAGCAAAAAACAGTTCAAGGAATTTGTTCAAATTTTTGAGAAGTGCTACATGCATGGATGGTTTAAGAAACAGGTGAGAAGTAAGCGAGAAATAGTTTGCTTCTCAGCTTTAGTGGCTATTAATACTGGAAAGACGTTTCAAGAAATAATTGATGTTATTAAAGATCATGCTGACAATTTAGGCTTTATATCTTCTCTTGACGACGATATATATGAGCCATCTCCTAACAGAGTCAATTTTCTAAAAGCTGTACTTTTGAGAATGGATCAGGAGATGCAAGATGATAGTGTATATAAGACCTATCACGGACGAATTACTATCGAACACGTTCTACCTCAGCGCAGTCTTAATGATTATTGGCAGGCAAGATTTACAGACAAAGAACACGCTGAATGGCTACATAAGCTGGGCAATCTAGCATTAATTAGTGGTGCCAAAAACTCCGAGGCTCAGAATAGTTCATTTGACAAAAAGAAAGAAGTTTACGGAAAAAGTAATAAGAAGGTTTCGTTTGATATAACCAAAGATCTCTGTGATTACCCAGACTGGGATATTTCTTCTCTCCAAGGAAGACACAAAGCTTTGATAAGCATGGCTGAAAGTATTTGGGCTTTGTAAACTCTCAAATATGCTTTTTCTTTGCTGAGTGGGACGATTATTAACAATAGAAAATAGTGATTTCTACATTCATATGCCTTCTACAATAGTCTGTCCTTTGGGTACGATCGCTTAAACCTCTGCTGCTGAAAGCTTCGATGCTAAACAATCGCATGGTGCTGGCAAAACAACGATCGCACTGTACCGATATTGACTGATAGGATGAGTTTATTTATTGCCAGCCTCTCGATCGCTTAAAGCCATGACCGAACTTTCCCGAACCTTATAATGCTTGGAAATACATAGGTGGTTGCACTTACAGAAGCTGGGCTGATTACTAGGTCTAGAGCCTCATTCGGCTTAAAGATTAACTTTGATGAGAGGGAGGGAGATCCTTCTCGCGTTTTTGTCGCTATGGCTGAGCTTATCAAAGTTTGCCAAGACATAGACAGAAGACTGGTCAGTTCTATTCAAGTAGATGTTGAACCTATCTTGCTTTTGGAGGATATCCAAAAAGGCTCTCTTATTGCTTGGATTAGAAGTACCTTTAAGTTCCCTCAGAATACTCCCAGTTTGGGCTTAGATTCTCATAAGCTTGAAGAATATCTGGGTGAAAGCAAGTTTGCTCTTATAGATTTTACAAGAAATAAAGCTGCATTAACTGATGTCGGCTTAACAGAAGTTCAGATGAAAATTTTTGGTATTCTATCAGAAAAGAAGCCAACACCTGAATTGCCTATTTACACACCTGTTCCGAAAAAAGACTTGCTTTTCGGCATTCAGAAAATGCAGTCAGCTGTTGCGTATTTAACAGAAGGTAAAGATAGTGTTGAATATATCGGTAGAGATAATAGTAAAACACCTTTTAATCTTGGTTTAGACCTTACTCCAGGAGTCATTGAGGATATATTGACCAAAGAGACTCTTGCTAATGAGATCACAATGTTATTAAAAGTTAAAAAGCCTGATTATCTTGGCTCCTCCCAATGGGAGTTTAAGGATGGAAAAGGCTCAATTGATGTGAAAATTAATGACTTTGAATGGTTAGAAAGATTTAGAAATAGAGAGTTTGTCCTTGCCCCTGGAGATTCAGTATTAGCGATAGTAGGAGTTGTTTCAAAATATGATGTAGATAATAATCTAATTTCTACCAGGCATACATTATTAAAAGTTCTTGAGCTAAGAGCTGCAAACTTATCTAATGAACCGAAGCAAGGGAGATTAGATTCTTTTGAAGAGTATTAAAGGGTTAGCAATTACTTCTTGCCTGCGAATGAGATGCTAGTTTGTCTGCTTGAAGCTTTCCAGAGAATGATTTTCTGACGCGATTTTCTATAGGTAGCTCTGTGCAGTACTCCAGCATGATCTGCCCATCAGCTGAAATGCAGATATTCGGGAAAACAGCGATCGACCCTCTAAGGGAGCGTTAGTTAAATTCTATGCTCCCTCACCACAGCTATGGCTCCTTCATACCAAGTGCTAGCGACTAAAGTTGACGTATTCTACAGATCCTTCAGGGTTAGCTTCTGAAACTGCTTGCGATTGACCATTCTCCGCTGACTTCACAGCTACAGGTGATGGCGAGGGTTTTTCCTCCGGGCGACGAGCGTTGATCAGGCTAATGGCGCGAGTGACGCTTTCGGGTAGGATGACGACCAACCCATTAAGCGAAGCAGCATCCAAAGCCGTGTGAATAGCGGTCACTTCGTCGAGGATGGTTTCGTACCGAGCATCTGGTTTTACTTGCACAATCCCTTCAGTAATTAAGCTGGCGGCATCTCCGCGTGGTCGACCCCGTGTGTCGTCATCTTCTTTGATGATGATGCGATCGAACATCTGTGCCGACAGCTTACCCAGAGTCACAAAGTCTTCGTCGCGGCGATCGCCCGGACCGCCGACCACACCAATACGCTCACCGGGCCAGTTTTTCACAAAGCCGCCTAAGGCTTCGTAGCTGTGGGCGTTATGAGCATAATCGACCAGCGCATGGTATCGACCCAGATTCACCAGATTCATTCGTCCCGGTGTTTGCTCGGTCGAAGCCTGGAAGGTCATCAGCGCTTCACGAATGTCCTCAATACGGACACCCTGGGCGAAGGCTGCCAAACTTGCTGCTAGCGCATTGGCAATCATGAACGGCGCTCGCCCTGCCAGGGTCAAGGGCACATTCACTGCCTGCTCAATCCGCAGCGTCCAGTCGCCTTTAAGAATGGACAAATAGCCATTTTCGTAAACAGCCGCTAGCCCCCCTTGCTGGGTGTGCGATCGAATCAGTGGACTATCAGGATTCATGGAGAAGTAAGCGATTTGACCCTTGACCCGATCTGCCATCGCAGCAACCAGGGGATCATCCGCATTCAGCACCACGTAGCCACCTGGGATCACTGTTTCAGCGACGACACCTTTGACCTGTGCCATTTGTTCGATCGAGTTAATGTCGCCAAGACCCAGGTGATCGGCAGCGACATTTAGCACTACACCGACATCACATGCTGTAAACGCCAGCCCAGAACGGAGAATGCCACCTCTAGCGCTTTCAAGTACAGCGACTTCCACCGTTGGATCTTGCAAAATCAGTTGAGCGCTTTGGGGTCCCGTATTGTCGCCAGGTTCTACTAAATAATCGCCAATGTAGGTGCCGTCGGTCGTGGTGTAGCCTACAACTTGCCCTGTTTGCTTGAAGATGTGCGCCGTCAAGCGCGTTGTAGTCGTCTTCCCATTTGTGCCTGTGAGCGCAATGATCGGCACACGACTGGGTGCACCGGGCGGAAACAGCATACTTAACACTGGCTCAGCTACATTGCGGGGAATCCCTCGACTGGGGCTAACGTGCATCCGGAACCCAGGAGCGGCGTTGACTTCGACAATCACACCATCCACTTCGCGTAGGGGACGTGAAATATCAGGCGTGACGACATCGATTCCTGCAATATCTAGTCCGATAATTTTGGCAACGCGCTGTGCCAGCCAGATGTTTTCGGGGTGCATATCGTCGGTGCGATCGACCGCAATGCCGCCCGTGCTCAAATTAGCAGTCGCTCGCAGATAGAAAATTTCGCCCTCTGGCAGCACTGTCTCGAGGTCGTAGCCCTGTTGCTCTAATAGCTGCCAGGTCGTGCGATCGACCTCCAGTTTCGTCAAGACGTTTTCGTGCCCTTCACCCCGAAGCGGATCTTCATTCGTTTGGTCAATGAGTGCTTTGATTGTTGAGGAACCATCACCCACTACATGCGCTGGCACCCGTTCCGCTACTGCAACCACCTTACCGTTGATAACCAGTACGCGGTGATCTCGTCCCTGATAAAAGCGCTCGACAATCACTTCCCTAGAAACTTCTTTGGCAGCGTCATAGGCGGCTTCTGCCTGTTCCCAGGACATAATGTTGATGGTAATCCCACGTCCATGATTGCCATCCAAAGGCTTGATCACGATCGGGTAGCCGCCGACATCCGCGATCGCCCCCTCCAGTTCATCCAAGTAGCCAATGACCGTACCGCGCGGCACTGGTACACCTGCTTCGCGCAAAATTTGCTTGGTGCCTTCTTTATCCGAGGCAAGCTCAACCGCCAGAATGCCCGTGCGATTGCTTAACGTTGCCTGAATCCGCTTCTGATGTACGCCATAGCCAAACTGAATCATGGCGCGGGCGCTCAGTTGCACCCAGGGAATGCCGCGCGCCTCTGCTTCTTTGATCAGCGTTTCGGTACTGGGTCCCAGTGACGCTTCAGCCTGGAGCGATCGCAAGTCTTGCAAATCTTGCGCTAGCTCCTCTTGAGGGTAGTGGCCCGTTTCGATGATGCTTTGGCAAAGACGCACAGCCGCCCTGGCAGCATAGCGCCCCGCCTGTTCATCCTGATATTCAAAGACAACCTGATACGTTCCCAGGTCAGCCGTTTCGCGGGTGCGGCCAAAGCCCACCACCATGCCTGCTAGCTCTTGTAGCTCCAAAGCCACGTGTTCAACGATGTGCCCCATCATGGTGCCTTCACGGACACGGCTTAGAAAGCCACCCCGGCAACCTGGCGAACAAAAGTGCTCGACCAAACTAGGCAATGCCTCTGTCAGTCCTTCATAGAAGCCAGGAATTACATTGGAGGGCTTATCTGCAAGCTCCTCCAGATCCAGACGCATGACAACGAGTTTTGGACGGCGAATGCTCCAATAGTTGGGACCGCGTAGCGTCTGTACTTTGAGTATTTTCATGACACTGATTCTTTAGGAGGAACGCCAAGGCTGGGCAACAAAATATCAGCTTTTAACTTTTGTTATCGCTAAAAAGACAACCAAAAGGAGCACTCTCTCAGTTTCAAACTCTTAAAACCCCTCAGACTGTTCACTGTAAACATTTCTAAGTCGAAAAGGTGGTTTGCCTCGTCCAGAATGTCCATGCTGTCAGGGATTACAAACTAAAGGCTAATGGTTGAAAAAGATACGTTCGTTGATTGCTTGTTTATAAAAGAACGCTTTAGCCTCAGAGTACACCTTCTGTAAATTGAAGCCAGAGCCGCAGACTATTCCTGCGCCATACGATAGGCAGCAAACGATGGCACTCGTTTACGGAGGTCGTAGCGATCGCTGTGGCTCAAGATGTGTAAGCGCAGGTTGCCAATGCTAAGAGGGTCAGTCGCACCAACCTTTTCCTGATTAGTGTAGGACAGTTCTGCTGGGTCGAGAATAGTCACAGTACCTTTGCCAATCACTTGCAGCGTGCCATCGCCCTCAAACAACGTGCAGGTATCTTCATCAATGCCGATACCCAGACGATCGGGATACGCAGCGATCGCGCTCATCAAGCGAGCCATGCGGTTGCGGTTGTGAAAGTGTTGATCCACAATGACTTCGGGAATAATGCCTAGCCCCGTTGTCATATCAACGAGCGATCGATTGGGCGATTCTCCACTGCCTCCTCCAGCAATCATATAGTGACCCATGACTGCTGCGCCTGCACTGGTGCCCGCCAGTGTGATTTCGCCTTTCTGCGCGCGTTGACGTACCGTTCTCATAAGCGGTGTATCAGCCAGTAGCCCACATAAACGTAACTGGTCGCCCCCAGTCATAAAAACGCCTGTACAGTTTTCGACATAGCTCTGCATCAGAGCATCGTTACACTGTTCGCGATCACGTATATCCAGCACCTCTATCCCTTTAGCGCCCATCTCGCCAAAAATAGTGAGGTAGCGTTCGCCAATAATGGCAGGTTCACGAGACGCAGATGGAATAATAGCAATACGAGCCTCTGCCGCCCCCGAGCGACCAAAGAAGTTGTGCAGAATCTCCTTCCCGTGAATTTTATCCTCTGCCCCTCCAATCACCATAATGGCAGTTTTCGTAGACTGGGGCATATTCTCTCCAAGGGGCTGAAAATCGACTTGTGACGCTACAACGTCAAATGTACTGGGAACGGGGGCAGTGGGAAACCAGCGCTCCCATAGTTTCATCACTGAGGTGTGGACGCTGCTATTGTTCATGTTGCCGCCTGACCGCTCATTGTCCTCATAATAGTGTTTGCTTGGCAAAAGCGATTAGACGGACTTGGATAAAGACGTTAGATACAGATACGATCGCGTGATCCCTGCTTAACCTATGCTTGCGGCATCAGGTTCCCCTAGGCATCATACGCTAGAGAATTGTAATGCTAGAGAGTTGTGACATAGGCTAGCAGTGGGGATCGCTAGGCAACGCCGCCAAAGCTGTTACTAAGGTTAGACGTGGCTCTGCGATCGCTCAAGCGTGTTAGGCTGTCGAGTGCTTTTAGTCTACAGTTCAACGCTCACAGTTTAAAGTTCAACCGGAATGCGCTTCGATCTTGTCACCTTGTTTCCCGACTTTTTTACCTCTCCTCTTGGTTCGGGCTTGCTGGGCAAAGCGCTGACCAGACAGATTGCGGCTGTTCACTGCACAAATCCACGCGACTTTACAAGCGATAAACACCATCGGGTAGACGATGAACCCTACGGTGGCGGTGTGGGGATGTTGATGAAGCCAGAACCGATCTTTGCAGCAGTGGAGTCGTTACCAGTTTTGCCGCGACGGGCAGTGCTTTTGATGACGCCTCAAGGTGAGCCAATGCATCAGGCAATGTTCCAGCAGTTGGCGATCGACCACGATCAGATCGTAATCATCTGTGGGCACTATGAAGGGGTGGATGAGCGCGTGCTGCATCTGGCAACGCGAGAAGTCTCTCTTGGTGATTTTGTGCTCACCTGTGGCGAGATCCCAGCGTTGGCATTGCTGAACGGTGTTATCCGCTTGCTGCCAGGTACGGTGGGCAAAGCAGAATCGCTGAAGGCAGAAAGCTTTGAGGATGGTTTGCTCGATTATCCGCAATACACACGTCCTCCTATCTTTCGGGAATGGGCAGTACCCGACGTGTTGCTTTCTGGTAATCACCAGGCGATCGCCCAGTGGCGCAAAAAGCAACAGCTTGAGCGTACCCGTGATCGTCGCCCTGACCTTTATGCCCAGTGGCTTGAAGCGCAGCCCAGTCAAGAATCATGACTGTCAGGGCAGCCTCAAGCCTGATTGCTTAAAATAGTACGCAGGGTAGCTTTAACGTCAGAGGTCAGCTTTACAGCCGCAACTTCAATCTATGAGACACTCACAACTTCAGCGCTATTGTGCCATTGCTGTCGGAACACTGCTGGCAAGCACAATCACTTTGCACCCTTCCACTGATACAACCAACGCACGTTTGACCTTCGATGCTGAAGCCTCTGCCCGCAGCAGTGGTGGTCGCAGTGGTGGTGGCTCCTTCCGTTCGTCCCCATCGCGATCGTCTGGTTCAAGCTCATCCCCTTCACGATCGTCTGGTTCAAGCTCATCCCCTTCACGATCGTCTGGATTCGATCGAAGCCCGTCCTACCAGCGTAACTATGGTGGCGGTGGCACTGTCATTGTGCCCGTGCCAGTCGGTCCTGGCGTCTATAATGACCCGTACCGTAACGATGGTTACCGTAGTGGTAGCTCCAGTAGTGGGCAAGCCTCGACTGATGACTCTGGGCTTGGCTGGATTGTTGGACTCATCTTTCTAGGCGTTTCGGCAGCGGTCATCTTTGGTCTTGTGTTTCTGGTGGTGAAAGCCATGCGGGGCAGCACTGGTGCGAACGAACGTGACAATGATATTGTCACCGTTAGCAAAATTCAGGTTGCACTGCTGGCAGTGGCAAGGGATATTCAGTCTGAGCTGACTGACCTCAGCCTGGAGGTTGATACTGACACACCAGAAGGACTGCTACAACTGGTTCAAGAAGCGTCTTTAGCGCTGTTACGGATGCCAGAAAACTGGTCACACGTGTTGGCAGACTCACAAACGGTCAAAAGTCGGGAGGAAGCAGAAGCCCTTTTTCAAAAAAGCTCGATCGCCGAACGTAGTAAGTTTAGTGTTGAGACGCTAACCAATGTAGGTGGCAGAGTCAACAAACGCGATGGGTTCAAGCCGAATCCAGATGAAGATCCAGCAGCATATATCGTGGTGACGTTATTAGTTGGCACAACCCACGATCAACAGCTTTTTGAACGGATTCGCACCGAGGCAGAGCTAACTAGTGCCTTAGAACAGCTAGCGTCACTGCCATCTGATAACCTCATGGCGTTTGAGTTGTTGTGGAGTCCACAAGAGTCATCTGATAGCCTCACCTACGACGAATTGCTCACGGAGTATACAGAGATGGTTCAGCTTTAGATTCACTGCATGAGCAAAGCAGGAATGGTTTGACACTAGGGCGATGCAAGGATTGTGGGAGAATGATTAGAGGGCGTCTGGTCTTGAGCAACCTAATGTTATGATCGTCTATCCTTCCATCGCATACTTCGTTAAAAACAAACGATTCAAACGCGTTCAAGTGGCATCTTTGTAGTCAGTCTTTTTGAGAATGGGGTTAAAAATAGGGTGCTATGGAACAAGATTTGCAAGCAATGTCAGACAGTGACGGCGCTGATGATTCAGAACTGACAAATGATATTGTGACAGTGAGTCGTCTTCAAGTAGCGCTGCGATCGCGGGCAAAACGCCTCCAGACAAAACTCTCCGACATTGCATTACGGGCAAATACTGCTACGGCAGAAGGGCTGTTTGAACTGTTGCAAGAGACAGCCAGTACACTGCTAGAAAACGCTGATTTCTGGACACATGTTTTAGCAGGGTCGCAGACGGTAGATAGCCGCGAACAAGCAGAAGCGTTGTTTAATCAGTATTCAATCCAAGAGCGCAGTAAATTTAGTGCTGAGACTCTAACGAATGTCAATGGAGTTGTGAGCCAAAAAGCGCCCGTAGCACCCCCCTCTAGCGAACAGCCAGCTTATATCGTGGTGACGCTGCTGCTTGGTACAGCGGATGATGCGCCTCTTTTTAACGAGATTTATTCGACCTCCCTTCTGCGTGATGTATTGGAAGATATTACCCTGCTGCGATCGCGCTTCCTGCTAGTCTTTGAACTCCTCTGGACACCACAAGACGTAACCGATAGCCTGACTGAAGCTGATCTAGCCTCCGACTACGCAGATCTGGTGCCCATTGCATAGCAGAAGCAGTCGGACTCTTGAGCGCTGTGGGTTCTCTTTAAGGCAATGCCTCAAGGTCGAGCCTTCAAAATTGGTGGCTCACAGTGCTGGTATGCCGTTGATTGCTGCTTGTCCGCATATAATCAGAAAGCCGCTCGCCGCAAGCTGATGACTAACATTCGGATTGGCAATGGATACGACATTCATCGCTTGGTTAGCGATCGCCCGCTTATCCTGGGGGGCGTGAGCATTGAGCATGAACTCGGGTTGTTAGGTCATAGCGATGCCGATGTGCTGACTCACGCCATCATGGATGCCATGCTCGGTGCCTTGAGCCTAGGCGATATTGGTCACTACTTTCCACCCACTGATCCTAAATGGGCAGGTGCAGACAGTGTGGCAATGCTAACCCAGGTTGATCGCTTGATTCAGGACAATGGCTGGGCGATCGGCAATGTTGACTCCGTAATCGTGGCAGAGCGCCCGAAATTAAAGCCACATATTAAGGCGATGCGCGATCGCCTTGCAACAGCTCTGAATCTGCAACCCAATCAAGTTGGCATCAAAGCTACGACTAATGAAACTCTGGATGCAACTGGACGCGAAGAAGGCATTGCCGCTTATGCAGTTGTGCTGTTGGTGCAGCAGTGACAGAACGTAGCTAAGTCAAGTAATGGTGATTGCCTGTGACGATAAAGGCTTTCGTCAAATCTTCACTAAAAATTTATATGATAGCGCTCAACCTTGGCGGGGTAGATTAAGTTGCAGGTGTAGATCGAGGCTAGCTCCTTACGGCTAGATTGATAAACCCTATTGACCATCTGAAAGTGCTAGTTTAAGAAGTCTAATTTAGGGTTCTCTGCTTCCTTTAGTTGCAGAAACTCTGTTTAGTCCGGTTAAATGATCTTGTTTGCTGATTGCTTGGATGCACAAAAACCAATTGTCTTAATATCAAAGGGCGATCATATTTTGATTAAGCTTAAGCCTATTTCTATTGAGCTAATTCCTTGTCTTGCGCCTCCCCGTATGGTCATGCTCCTAGTGCTGTCTGTTTACTAATCATGCTTCACCTTTGGTCTGACACAACGTTTTAGTGCGGATCGTCCTGGTTTTTACGCTTACTGTCTCCTCGCTTTGGAAGCTACTTGTTATGACTGCTATTAACGCTTCTACTGGTTCTGCTGGATCGAAGCCTGACGCACCGACATCGATTCGGTTTGTCATCCAAGACGCACACAATCGAGGTGCAACAGCATTATATCTTCAGCCAGGTCGCCCTCCGTTCTATCGAATGAGCGGGAAGTTACTTCCTCAGGAGCATCTTGCTCCGCTAGCACCAGAGCAGTTTCGGCACTACCTCCAAGAAGTGTTGACCCCCCAGCAGCTCAAGCATTACCTGGAAGTGCGTAAGCTTGATATGGATGTACGTATTCCTGGCTTTATGCAGGGTCGCATTAACTGTGGACCGACTGCCCAGGGTACTGAGGCAATGAGTCTCAACGCGATCGCGCTGGATGGTCCTGATCAAGCGGTGCAACGTCAGGGCACTGTGCAAGTCATGGTTGAAGATGCTTACAAACAACGTGCATCTGATATTCACCTCCAGGTCGGTGAGCCTGTGCGCTTCCGTATTCAGGGCAAGATGGTCAAGCAGGAGACGTACGGTAAAGTTACTTCGCGTCAGTTTGAAGAATTTTTGCAAGAAGTCTTGCTACCAGTCCAACAAGAGCAATTTAAGGAACGGCAAGAGCTGGACACTGCCATTCTTTATGATGGGATGGTGCGGTGTCGGGTCAACTGCTCTCAGTCGATTATGGGCGGCGCGATGGTGCTGCGGTTGATTTCGCTGGATGTGCCAACGCTGCGGAAGCTCGGATTGCCAGATATTTTGCGCGTGCTGGCAGAAGAGCGGCAAGGGTTGATTTTGGTGACAGGTTCGGTGAACTCTGGTAAATCTACCTCGCTGGCAGCAATGCTGCGCCATGTGAATGAAACGCTGCCCCGCAAAATTGTGACGATCGAAGACCCGATTGAGTACGTTCACACGTCCAATGAGTCGTTGGTGACACAGCGCGAAGTGGGACTGCATACTCAAGAATTTAAAGATGCATTGCGCGGCGCTCTACGGCAAGACCCAGACATCATTTTGATTGGTGAAATGCGCGATCGTGAAACGGTAGATACTGCCATTCGCGCCTCTCTTACAGGGCACCTGGTTTTGGGTACTCTGCATACAAAAGGTTCTGTCAACGCCTTCAAGCGCCTGCTCAACTTCTACTCTCCTGAAGAGCAAGAAACTGTGCGGATTCAGATTGTCGATGCCCTCCGTGCTGTAATCGCGCAAGCGTTGGTGCCGACTGTCCACGGTGGACGCACGGCTGCACTAGAAATCATGATCAACACGGACACTGTTCGAGACTATTTACAGAAGGGTGCTACCGACGAAATTTATCAGTTGATGGAAGAAGGTAAGGACGGTAGCCAAACGCTCAACCAGGCGCTTTTTGACCTTTATGAAGGTGGTGTCATTACGCCTCATGATGCACTTGCTGCCTCCCTCTTTCCAGATGATCTGAACTATATGCTGAAAAACTACACGCGCCGCTCGAGCCGATCGGGTCTCACGACCTCGGATTATTTCAATCACCAAATGACTTAACTGCTTGAGTTCGCAGTATTCAACGTTCAGTTTGCCTCTGAGATACAAGCTACGGTACATCTCAGACTAACTACGCTGATGGTCGCTCGCTCAAACCACCGCTTACCATTTATACAAGATGAGAACTTCTAGCGTTAGTCTGGCCGTGAAGCACAACTTGAAGCGTAGGAATTGAAAGAAAAGTTGCGTTCTATGTTAGGTGTGAGGTCAACCGGAGGGGTTGAGCTAGAATAAAGTCAGCTAAATTTCTTCCCTACCTAAACCGTTTTGACCTCGATTACGATCGTCTGTAGCCACCTTCTCTCTTGGTATGAATTCTCTCGGTGCAAACTAGGAGCTTCTCACCCGCATGCGTGAATCCGATCCCAACCTGGATTCCCCTATAGCAGCAGGTGTAAAGCATCTGAAGCCTATTAAGCAGCCTGCCAAGCTGACTTCAGATAACGCATCATTGGTTGCCCTTTCTAGTGTTCATCGCCCTTCTCTACCTGAGCGCCCAGCGTCAGCACGCCCGCTACCTCATCCCAGCGATGCATGTGGCGCTGCCTCAGATCTTCTAGCTGCAGGAGTTGCGGGTTTAGATCAAGAGGTTTCAGAACGATCAGTTTTACGCGAGCGCATTCTTACCTGGTTGCAAAAGAATGTGCCGAACAGTCGCCTGCAGCACATTTTGCGGGTTGAGCAGATGTCAGCCGAGTTAGCTAAACGGCATCAGGTTGATGTTGCTCAGGCGGCTTTAGCAGGCTTAACGCACGATTTGGCAAAGTTCTTTAAGCCGCAGCGTCTGCTCCAGATGGCACAAGCGGAGGGTCTAACGCTCGATCCCGTAGAGCTAGCCAATCCACATTTGCTTCATGCTGCGGTCGGGGCGATCGTCGCTAGAGATGAATTTGGCATTGGCGATGACGCAGTGCTGGATGCGATTCGCCATCATACGCTGGGGTGCCCCGGCATGAGTGCGTTAAGCTGTATCGTTTTCCTAGCCGATAGTCTGGAGCCAGGGCGGGGCGATAGTCTGGAGCTAGAAGCCTTACGGCGTCTTAGCCAGCAAGATCTCCATCATGCCGTTTGGCAAACCTGCGACGAGTCCCTGCGTCACTTGCTAGCTCGTTCTCAACAAATTCATCCTCGTATGGTGCTAACCCGCAACTGGGCGTTGGCACTGACTGACAAAAAGCCATTTGACAAGAAGTTGCCTGTCTCGCGCACACCTTAATTGTTCCGGCCTGGGGCTGTTGGAAGGCTCGTTCTCACCCACTACTTGACGCCTAAAACTACTTTATAGAACTGGAGACTAAATGCCAAATTACGCTCAAGAATCTTCCTTAGATGCTGCTTTAACAACCGTTGTTGACGCTGCAACGATCGCTCAAGATCCAAGCCTGCAACTCGCGATTGCGGCTGCTAGTGCTGCTGACGATCGCAAAGGTGCCGATATTACGCTTCTACGAGTGGCACATATTTCCACGCTGGCAGACTATTTTGTTATTGTGACGGGCTTCTCGAAGGCACAAGTGCGGGCGATCGCGGGTTCCATTAAGGACAAGGTTGAAGAGGAATTGCACCGCCTTCCCACTCGTACAGAAGGGCAGTCAGAAGGAAGCTGGACGCTGCAAGATTATGGCGATGTCATTGTCCATATTTTGATGCCGCAAGAGCGGGAATTTTATAACCTCGAGGCGTTTTGGGGGCATGCAGAGCGAGTGGACTTTGCTGCGATCGACCAGCGGGCACATGTTTCTCCCTCCGTCTAAGTTGGGTAGCTTCAGTAGTGCTAGAAAGGGTAGAGGGGTTGTCCCAAGATAGAGACAATCCTTCTATGCCAAAAAGTATCTTTCACAGTACCCAACTTTTAATCTGTCTCGCGCGATGCCCTTAGCTGGACAGACACCAGTACTAACGTTGCTCCAAGCAGCAGCGTGGCGGCAGCGGCAGCATAACCGAAGTCAAATTGAGCGAATGCCTGCTCGTAGATGTAATACACCAGCAGATTTGTGGCGTTGAGCGGTCCGCCACCCGTGATGACGTAGACTGGCTCAAAGCTTCGCAGGGTAAAGATGGCTGTTGTCACTGCGGCAAAGATTAGCGTGGGTCGCAGCCCCGGCAATGTAATGTGCCAAAACTGCTGCCAGGCGTTGGCTCCATCTAGCGTGGCAGCCTCGTAGCGGCTGATAGGAATGGTTTGCAGCCCTGCCAGGAAGACGACCAGATTGAAGCCGATTTGCTTCCAGATGCTTAACAAGATCAGCACAGGCATTGCCCAGACAGTGCTGCTCAACCAGGGAATGGGGTCGATACCAAGTAATGCCAGCCATTGATTGACCGGTCCCTCTGTTTGAAACAGCCATCGCCATCCCAGACCGACCGCAACGAGCGAGGTAATCGACGGCAAAAAGTATGCCACTCGTAAGAGATCGCGCAGGACGATCGCCCGATCGAGCAATACTGCCAGACCCAGCGGCAGCAGCAAGCTAGGAAGCACAGTGGCGACGGTAAAAACGATCGTATTGCCCACGACTTGCCAAAAATCGGGAGTCAGAAACAAGCGCCAATAGTTTTGCAAGCCAACCCAGTGAACGCCAGCCCTGGTAAAACTGCCTGCGGTAAAGCTGAGGTAACACAGGTAGGCGATCGGATACAGCACGAAGATTCCCAACAACAGCAGGGCAGGCGCTAGAAAAAGCCAGGCAATGACGGTTTCATTATCAAAATCTAAGAAGGCGTTGCGGGATAGCTTCTGGTGGGTCATCTCACGGTGCAATGAGAACGATAGTGATGGCATCTGTTGAAGCTTAGGCTTGCAGGACGATCGCTTCAAGTTTGGCTTGGAGATTGTAAAGTTGGCTGGTAGTTCGTTGGGCAGTTTATGCAGCTAAAAGAGGTACTCCTAATGCTTGTAAATTAATTGTTTCTACATTGCGAGAACAGTTATCTAGGGTAATGGCAACCACTTTGCCATCACTGTCATAGTCCAAAATCAAATCATCAGTGATGGTATCTGTTGAAGCGATCAGCTTTGTTGTTAACTCGATCGCTAGCGTATCTGTTTCAGAAAAATACTGGATTTTCATTAGGGTTCTTCACCTCGCTGCTGTCGCTTGTAAAAGTTACGGTCCAAAAAGGCGTTATGGATAGTTAGCTGAATTGTGTCGGTGCCCAGGGACCAACGATCGCTTCTCCCTGCTTTTCTTTTGCGGCTAGTTCTAAGTTTAACGTCAGCAGTTTTTCGAGCAGATCATCGTCTGGGCTGAAGCGGTAGGCTTGCAGGACAAGGGTATCAAGCTTAGCGTGGAGTTTGTGGAGTTGGCTGGTGGGTTCGTGGAAGTATTCGTTGTAGAGCTTGGTGATGCCCCACTGTTTTTTCTCCATTTGGGTGCTGCGGTAGTTGTGGAGATCTTGAGCGGTGGTGCGGATGGCGGTGATGAGAGTGGAGGCTGGGGTTTGGGGAAAGGGAAAGGTTTCAAAACAGGTGTTGTGAGTGTAGCGAGTATCGCCTTTCAGCGTGGAACTTTGTGCTTTTACCCAGGTGCGATGAACGTTTGAGGTAAGAATGCCAAGAATGTAGAAGTCTTCGGAGGAAACTACTTTGGTTGAATTGTTGGGGAGCCAGCTTGCGCTAGTAGGTAGAAAGATAAACCACTTAGAGTGAGCAGGTATGCTGAAACAGGTTTGTAACGGAGCGATAGAATTTCTCATTGCTGCATGAGTGCGCTTAAATCTCCACCACTTCTCTCTCAAAATGGGTTCGCGGTTAGTATCTCTTTCTGGTTTGACAGTGATTTTAACGTGCTCAAAAGGTCGTTTATAATCGCTTGCCTCTTCAATATCCATGTTGCTAAAGTCAATAATCCAACGAGTAGGAATCCCATTTGGAGATTTCGCTAAATCTCCTGCATCTAAGAACGGTTTGACTACTTCTTGATTCTCAGGTTTAGCTTTTATCCATTCCTGAGCCTTTTCAGGCGCTACTATGAATCCTTTCCCTGTTGGCATTACACCCTGAAAACAATGATTTATATTTGCTCCTAACCTTAATGCTCCTGAAACATCAATCTCTGCATTTAGTGAAGAGTTTATGGATAGAACAGCCTCACCGTTTAAGTAGAAGTTATGTACTTTTTGATAGCACCAATTAACAATACTGACATGAACTTTAGCTTCACCTGACCAGACCTGAGTTGAAATAGCGTCATGAATACGTCCGCTGTTTTGAGTAATGTAATCTAGTGATGCTCTGCGCGACTTTCCTTGACAAATAGTATTTGTAGCAACAAAGCCTGCTCTACCTGCCTCATCCAAATTATCGTGAGCGAGGTGAAACCAGTAACTACTAATATCTACCTGATCTTTTACTTCAGAAAACTTTCCGAAAATGTGCTCAGTCTGTTCGTCTCCTAGTTCTTGCCGCATTCGATAACCACCCAAAAACGGTGGATTGCCAATAATTGCGTCCGCTTTCACCCACTCGGTAAACAGCGCATCTTTGCAAACAATATTTTCATCCAGCGTATCTAACGGTAGAGGGGGCTGGTCGTGAATATCGCACAGGTCGATCGCTACTTTACGGGCAATCATCAGCGTCACTCGTGCTAACTCCACCGCAAACGCATTTGTGTCCATGCCGTAAAACTGCTGCGGGGTGACAAAGCCAATGCTCATCTGTCCCTGTCCGCGCTCCGATCGTCCACGAGCATCAATCTTGTCTTGCAGTACGCGCTCTAGCCGTTTTAGCTCTAGATACGCCATGTAAAGGAAGTTGCCCGACCCACAGGCAGGATCAAGCACCTTGTAGTTACGCAACTCGGTCTGCAACGTGGAGAGTTCGCCTAGTGTCGTCGCGCTAGCGATTTTTTCTTCCCAATAGCGCGTGATCGTGGGGCGAACGATCTTGAGAATGTCTTCTTCAGAGGTGAAATGAATGCCGTGGGCATGACGTTCTTTGCTGTCGCTTTTGCCGATCGCCGACTCAAAGATGTTGCCAAAGATGGACGGGCGCACTGCTTTCCAGTCTTGTGAGGCGGCGGCTTCCAGTAGCTCTAGTTCTTTCCCAGTCAGTTCCAGGGGATGCACCTCCCGAAACAAGCCACCGTTGAAGTAGTCCACGCCCTGATAGCGTCCTGCGGGAGCAATGCCCGGTCGATTCATCTCCTGAAACAGGTTGCCCAGAATATCGTAGGTGTTTGAGGGTTTGCCCTGGCGAGTACGGTCTAAACACTCGCGCACCAGACTAATAAAGAGATCCTTTGGCAACAGATCCCGGTCTTCAGCAAACATTGCCAGCACGCATTGCAGCACAAACCGCTGTGCCGTCTTCGGATCAACCGCATCGCGCGATCGTTTCGTCAGCATCGTCAGCAATTCGCCCATGCGTCCGGCGGCTTTCTCCGTCACCGACACTAGATTGTTGTTAAAGACGGGCGCACGCTCCAACTCTGGATTCATGAACGTGAACGCCCCGATGCGATCGGGCAAATGTGCTAGCGCAATCTTCTCGATCGGCTCTTCGGACTGCTTACGAAAGTCGTAGATCCAAAATTCATCAAAGTTGCACAGCATCACATAGCTGGGGCACTGTAGCTGCATCCAGTACGTGACGGCTTGCGCGTAATGCTTGTTGAGGTCTTCACCCCGCTTCTTCATCTCAATCAGCAAGTGGGGCTGCCATGCCAGATCGGCAAAGCCCGTATTGCCTTTTTTGCTGCCCTTTTTTACCCGTTGCTCTAGCGTTGCCCCCGCTTCTTTTACGCCTTCATGTCCAAACGCCTGAAAGAAGCGATCGAGAAAGTTTTACGACTCGCCTTTTTCATCGCCTTTAAGATGCTGCTGGCAGTACTGAACAAATTTTTGGAGGCTTGCAGTTGTAGCTGGCATGAGGGGCGTTCAAAGTGAGATTAATGGAGGGGAGCGATCGATCAACACATGATAAGGAATGGAAATTAAATAAGTTCGATCTTTGGTAGGGGCGGGTTTTGCTGTCAAATCATTGCAGGATGCAGTTTGGTCTGCTAAACCCGCCCGTACAGTTTGCGGATTTATTAAATTCCCGATCCTAAGCGCTCAGTGTTCCCACCTTAACCTTCAACCTACAGGCTCTAGCCGAGATACCTAACGTCTGTATCTGGCTTAACCAGCACAATCAGGGCTATTCAAAGAAGTTAGGGATCTATTTCGAGCTTTTTGCTCGATCGTTGCAGTTCAGAACTCGAAGCGCCGAGCTTTTTACTCCAAGCACCGAGCTTTTTGCTCCAACGTTGCAGTTCAGAACTCGAAGCGCCGAGCTTTTTACTCGAAGCACCGAGCTTTTTACTCGAAGTGCCGACCTTTTTGCTCGACAATTGCAGTTCCGAACTCAAAGCACCGAGCTTTTTACTCGAAGCACCGAGCTTTTTGCTCGATCGTTGCAGTTCCGAACTCGAAGTGCCGACCTTTTTGCTCGAAGCGCCGACCTTTTTGCTCCAATGGTCAGATTCAAGCAGGCAAGAAACCGGATTTCTGGGGCGCAAGCGATCGCCATCGCAAAGCAACTTGAAGGAGAAACCCGGTTTCTGGAGCCTGACACTAGACGTTTGCAGTTTGTGGCTTTGGCTTGCGTGTCTTGCGGGCAAAACGCTGACCCAATTCTTCCACCAGCCCTTCTAAGCCAGCACCCTGTCCACTTGCCTTCGCGTAGCTGTAGACCTGCAATGCTGCTGCCATCGCTTCACTACCGGCTGCTGTGGTCGTATCATCCACCAGTTCTTGCAGTTGTGCCAGCGCTATCACAATCGGGTACATCGCCTCAAACAACTGCACATCCTTCCGCATTTCCTCCAGGTCAAACGAGCGCGGCAAAAAGTCCGGGTTCTGCGTGGCAACCTCTAGCGCCTTGCTCACAAATGCGCGACTCTTATCGCCCATCTTGGGCAGTGCTTTACACTCCTCGGCTGTGAGATCAATCAAGAACGGTAGTCTGGTTTTAATAGTGGTAATGGCATCCATCACGGCTTCACGATCACTTTGGGTCAGCGCAGCACTAATGCGGTTGGTCATCGGTCTTTTTCTCTCAAAGATTTGACGTGTTTAGAGTGCCCACGCGACCCGCAGGGATATAACAGTTAGCGGTGCGGTGTTCCATTGCCAAACTGTCGGCAAACCTTAAGAAATCTATTAGCATTCAACCTCTGGTCAGTAGCCAGCAAAACAATAGACCAGGGTTTTTGGATGCTACTCTCCGTTTTTACATCCAGTACCATTAGTATGATTAAGTCGCTCGCTAGCGTGATGGTGTAGCCTGTGCATAGCTGTGGATCGCACTCGGAGTCTTGCACTCAGACAATGCCAACTCGACCAAAAACCGATCAGGAGTAACCAATGGCAACGAACCTACTCGAGCAACTGCGGGAGATGACGGTTGTCGTCGCAGATACGGGCGATATTCAGGCGATCGAAACCTTCAAGCCACGCGATGCCACGACCAACCCCTCACTGATTACGGCAGCGGCACAGATGCCCCAGTATCAGGAAATTGTGGATGAAACCTTGCTACGGGCAAAGCGAGATGCGGGTGCCGATGCCCCCAACGAAACGATTTTGACCCTGGCGTTCGATCGCCTCGCCGTTGCCTTTGGTCTCCGCATTCTCAAAATTATTCCCGGTCGCGTGTCAACCGAAGTGGATGCTCGGCTCTCCTACGATACCGAAGCGACGATCGCCAAAGGTCGTGACCTGATTGCTCAATACGAAGCCGCAGGCGTAGCGCGCGATCGCGTGTTGATTAAAATCGCGTCTACCTGGGAAGGCATCAAAGCGGCTGAAACGCTCGAAAAAGAAGGCATTCACTGCAATCTCACGCTGTTGTTTGGCATCCATCAGGCGATCGCTTGCGCTGACGCAGGGATCACTCTCATCTCGCCGTTTGTCGGACGCATTCTTGATTGGTACAAAGCCAACACTGGCAAAGACTATGCCGCGACTGAAGATCCTGGCGTGTTGTCTGTAACCCAGATCTATAATTACTACAAAAAGTTTGGCTATAAAACTGAAGTCATGGGAGCCAGCTTCCGCAACCTTGGCGAAATTACCGAACTGGCAGGCTGCGATTTGCTCACCATCTCGCCCGCCCTGCTTAAAGAGCTACAAACGACTGAAGCGGAACTGCCCCGTAAGCTTGATCCTGCTAAAGCGGCTGGCTTAGAACTGGAAAAGCTCACGATCGACAAAGCCACCTTTGACCAACTCCACGCTGAAGACCCAATGGCAACGCAAAAGCTCGACGAAGGCATCACAGGCTTTACCAAAGCACTAGTCGCCCTCGAAAAATTGCTTGAAAAGCGGCTGGCAGCGCTGGAGGGCGAAGAATTTGTGTTGCACGCGGCTGAAGATATCTTCCACGCTTACGATCTGGATGGGGATGGCTTCATCACCCGCGAAGAATGGATGGGCACGGATGCCGTTTTCGATGCGATCGATATCAACCACGACGGCAAGATTACACCAGCAGAAATGGGCGCAGGGCTGGGAGCCGCGTTCCACCTGGCTGAAGCGTAAATTTTGAAGGAATTCACAACTATGCAGACTGTACCGAATCAACCGATCGAGTGCGTGCCAACTGTCGTCGTCGAGGACGATCGCACTGGACTCAGCGTCGAAACGCTCAAACGCGCCTTTCAAGACAATCTGTTCTACATTCAGGGCAAGTTCGCCAACATTGCCACCCAAAACGATTACTACATGGCGCTGGCATACACTGTGCGCGATCGGCTGTTGCGACGCTGGCTCACTACTGCCGAAACTCATACCCATCAAGGCGTACGCACCGTTGCCTACCTCTCTGCCGAGTTTCTTATGGGTCCCCACCTGGGCAATAACCTGATTAGCCTGGGCATCTACGACGAAGCCAAGCAAGCAATTACCGAACTCGGTCTTGATTTTGACGCGCTGCTCCAGCAAGAAGAAGAGCCTGGACTGGGCAACGGTGGTCTGGGACGGTTAGCGGCGTGCTACCTCGACTCCATGGCATCACTCGATATTCCCTCGATCGGCTATGGCATTCGGTACGAGTTTGGCATCTTTGACCAGGACATCCGCGACGGTTGGCAAATTGAAAGCACCGACAAATGGCTGCGCTATGGCAATCCCTGGGAAATTTCTCGTCCCGAATGGGCAGTCGAAGTGAAGCTGGGTGGTCATACCGAACGCTACACCGACGAACATGGGCGCAATCGTACCCGCTGGATTCCCCACGAAGTCGTGATGGGCATTCCCTACGACACGCCAATCCTGGGCTACAAGACCAACACTGCCACCACCCTCCGTCTCTGGAGCGCCGCCGCCGCCGAATCGTTTGACTTTGCCGCCTTCAACTCTGGCGATTATTTCCGCGCGGTGCAGCAGAAAACCGTTTCCGAAACGCTCACGAAAGTACTCTACCCCAACGACGAATCGGCTCAGGGTAAGAAGCTACGCCTTGCTCAGCAGATCTTCTTCGTGTCCTGCTCTCTGCAAGACATGATGTTGATCCTCATTCGTCAGGGCATTCCGCTGGAGCAGTTCCACGAGAAGTTTGCGGTGCAGTTAAATGATACGCACCCTGCGATCGCCGTTGCCGAACTCATGCGCCTGCTCATGGACGAACACGGCATTGAGTGGGATACTGCATGGCGCATCACGCAAAAGACGCTCTCTTACACCAACCACACGCTGCTGCCAGAAGCATTAGAGCGCTGGGGCATGGGGCTATTTAGCACTCTCCTGCCGCGCCATCTGGAGATCATCTACGAAATCAACAGCCAGTTTCTGGACGACATTCGCCGTAAGTTTCCCAATGACGACGCGCGCCTGAGCCGGATGTCGCTGATTGATGAAGCAGGCGAACGCTACGTCCGTATGGCGCATCTGGCGTGTGTGGGCAGTCATGCCATCAATGGAGTCGCCGCCCTGCACAGCGAACTCCTTAAGCAGGACGTGCTACGCGACTTCTACGAACTCTATCCCGAAAAATTTAGCAACAAGACGAACGGAGTCACGCCACGCCGCTTTATGGTGTTGAGTAATCCTCGTCTGACCAACCTCATCACCAGCAAAATTGGCGATGGCTGGATCAAACACCTCGACGACCTTCGCAAGCTCGAAGCGTTTGTTGAGGATGCTGATTTTCGCCAGCAGTGGCGAGACATCAAATTGGCGATTAAGCAGGACCTTGCCACTTACATCAAGCAGGTCAACGGCATAGATGTTGATCCCACGTCGCTTTTCGACATCCAGGCAAAGCGGATTCATGAGTATAAGCGCCAGCATTTAGATGTGCTGCACATCATCACCCTCTATAACCGCATCAAAGCGAACCCGGATGTCCACATTACGCCACGCACCTTTATTTTTGGTGGCAAGGCGGCTCCTGGCTACTTTATGGCAAAGCTGATCATCAAGCTCATCAACTCCGTAGGGGATGTGGTGAACAACGATCCTGATGTGCGCGATCGCCTCAAAGTTGTTTTCCTGAAAGACTACAACGTGAAGTTTGCCCAGCGGGTGTATCCTGCTGCTGACCTGTCTGAGCAGATTTCGCTGGCAGGCAAGGAAGCCTCTGGCACGGGGAACATGAAATTTTCCATGAACGGGTCATTGACGATCGGTACGTTGGACGGTGCCAATGTGGAGATTCGCGATGAAGTAGGAGCCGAAAACTTCTTCTTGTTTGGTCTCACCACACCCGAAGTCTACGAGCTAAAAGCCAAAGGCTACAACCCCTACCACTACTACGAAAGCAACCTAGCACTCAAAGCGGTGATCGATCGCATTGCCTCTGGTGGCTTCTCTAACGGCGATACCAACTTGTTCAATCCGTTGGTCAGCACTCTGCTTTACAAAGATGACTACCTGCTGCTGGCAGATTACCAGTCCTACATCGACTGCCAGGATCGCGTTAGTCAGACATACCTCGATCAGGAGTATTGGACACGGCTCTCCATTCTCAACTCGGCGCGGATGGGTAAATTTTCGTCCGATCGCTCGATTCGCGAATACTGTGAAGACATCTGGTACGTCAAACCCGTCGCGGTCGAACTCAAAGAGTACGTCCAGGCAGGAACCGGCTTGGCTTAGGCGATCGCTCTGCCCTAAAAGCAGAGTTTTGAGTTCTGAGTTTTGTCGTTGTCGGCAGTGAACCGTCAGCAATAACGTCAGCAATAAACAGTTCCTTAGCGCCTGATGTAAGACGATTGAGTCACTGAACACTACCATTGGGTGACAAAGGATTACCTTCTGCCCCCTGCCTTCTGCCTCCTGCCTTCCCTCCTCTGCCCCCTGCCTTCTCCCCCCTTACCTCCCGATGGAAACAAAAGATCCGCATTTTCTAGTCGATCACCAGTCCGTCGCGTCTCTCGTCACGCAACTCCATGAGTATTTCAAAAACTCTCATTCTCACTATGAGGTTGAGCGGAGTACGCTCATGAGCAAGCTGCACGACGTTGAAGGCGATGTTGAGCAAACGTTACTGCAAGAAATCCGCAAGCTAGAAGCCGAAATTTCGCTTTTTGGCGTTTTAAGCGACTCGCTCTCGATCGCCGATCGCGTCCTCCATGCTCGCACCGTCATGAATGAGTTGGGACTCGACAACCCCATTTATCGAATGCACTACGACGAGGACAGCAAGCAAGCCTCATGACCCTAACCCTTTATTTTGTGCGGCATGGTGAAACCACCTATAGTCGCTCTGGTGGCTATTGTGGCGATCTAGATGCAGAACTCACAGAAAATGGCTTCAAAATGGCAGAGGCGTTTGCTGCTGCCCATAAAACCATCGACTGGGCTGCCGTCTACGTTAGCCCGATGAAACGCACGATCGCGACTGCAAAACCCCTTTGCGACGCGATCGGGCTGGAAATGCAGTTGCGCGATGGACTCAAAGAAATTCGCTACGGCGAATGGGAAGGGCTGACGCAAGAGCATGTCAAAGAACACTACGCCGACGACTATATTCACTGGCTGGCTGAACCCGCCTGGAACGCGCCCACTGGCGGCGAAACCTCTGTGCAAATCGCCAGTCGTGCCTCATTAGTAGTCGCTGAAATTGAGCAAAAACACAAGACTGGTAACGTACTGGTCGTGTCACATAAAGCCACCATTCGCATTATCTTGTGCAGCCTGTTAGGGATTGATCTAGGGCGCTACCGCGATCGCATCAATGCCCTTGCTGGTTCCATCAGCGTCGTCAAATTTCGTGAACATGGTCCACTTCTAGAAGTCCTGGGCGATCGCTCCTACATGGATGAAGCGCTACGGACGTTAGAAGGCACTTGAGCGAAGGCAAGCGGTGAAAACAAAATACTCGGACAATCGCTCAGTGCTGATACATTGGTACTAGGGTGATTTTCGTTTGTCCAGTTCACCGTTAGAACGATCGCATACTCTCCACATCTAGCGTCAATTCTTACAAAAAAGCCTAGCCGTAGCGCCTGCGATCGAGTAACCTTATTGGATTCGCGTGATGCTTGAGTAATAGTATGTCCTTTGTTGGTCTGCACATTCATAGTGACTACAGCCTGCTTGATGGAGCCAGTCAGTTGCCGGAACTGGTCGATCGCGCCGTTGAGCTAGGGATGAAAGCGATCGCCCTGACGGATCACGGGGTCATGTATGGGGCGATCGAACTGCTAAAGGTGTGCAAGGGCAAAGGCGTAAAGCCCATCATCGGCAACGAGATGTACATCATGAATAGTGATGTCACTAAGCAGGAGCGCCGCCCCAAGTATCACCAGATTGTGCTGGCAAAGAACGACATCGGCTACAAAAATCTGGTCAAACTCACGACTCTTTCCCACCTCAAAGGCTTTCAAGGTAAGGGGCTGTTCGCCCGCCCCTGCATCAACAAAGAGATGTTGGAGGAGTATCACGAAGGACTGATCGTCACGAGCGCGTGTTTGGGTGGCGAAGTGCCTCAGGCGATTCTTCAGGGCAGACCGGAAATTGCGCGGCGAGTGGCACAGTGGTACAAAGATCGGTTTGGCGACGATTACTACCTCGAAATCCAGGATCACGGGTCGCAGGAAGACCGCATCGTGAACGTCGAACTGGTCAACATTGCCCGTGAACTCGACATTCAAATTATTGCCACTAACGATTCGCACTACATCTCTTGCTTCGACGTAGAGGCGCATGATGCGCTGCTGTGCATCCAAACTGGCAAACTGATCTCCGAAGACAAGCGGCTGCGTTATAGCGGCACCGAATATCTCAAATCCGCTGAGGAAATGCGATCACTCTTCCAGGATCATTTGACGGAAGACGTAATTGACGAGGCGATCGCCACCACCCTCGAAGTTGCCGACAAAATTGAGGAGTACCACATTCTGGGCGAACCCCGGATTGCGGACTATCCCATCCCTGAGGGGTTTGATACAGCCGATGCCTATTTTGAGCACGTCGCTTGGGCGGGCTTGCTTGAACGGTTCAAATGCCACTCGCGGGAAGAGATCAAGCCGGTCTACCGCGATCGAATGGACTATGAACTCAAGATGATGCAGCAGATGGGGTTTGCCACCTACTTCCTCGTCGTGTGGGACTACATCAAATACGCCAGAGACAACCGGATTCCAGTGGGTCCGGGGCGTGGTTCGGCAGCAGGTTCCCTCGTTGCCTACGCCATGAGCATTACCAATATTGACCCGGTGCATCACGGCTTGCTGTTCGAGCGCTTCTTGAATCCCGAACGGAAGTCCATGCCTGATATTGATACGGACTTTTGCATCGATCGCCGGGAAGAAGTCATCCAGTACGTCACCGAAAAGTACGGCACCGAGCGGGTTGCTCAGATCATTACCTACAACCGCATGACCTCCAAAGCGGTGCTGAAAGACACAGCACGGGTGCTCAACATTCCCTACGGCGATGCCGATAAGATGGCGAAGATGATCCCCGTGGTGCGTGGTAAGCCGACCAAGCTGAAGGTGATGATTTCGGCAGAAACGCCTGCACCAGAATTCAAAGAGCGGTACGACAAAGATCCGATCGTGCGCCAGTGGATTGATACCGCCATCCGCATTGAAGGGACGAACAAGAGTGTTGGCATCCATGCGGCTGGAGTCGTGATTTCAGCGCAACCGCTGGATGAACTGGTGCCGCTTCAGCGCAACGCTGACGGTGCTGTCTTCACCCAGTACTACATGGAAGACATCGAATCCCTGGGACTCCTAAAAATGGACTTCCTGGGACTCAAGAACCTGACCATGATTCAAAAAACGGTTGATCTAATCGAGCAGACAAAGCAAGAGACGATCGACATGGATGGTCTGCCGCTGGATAACCCCGAAGTCTACAAACTCTTGGCACGGGGCGAACTGGAAGGAGTCTTCCAGCTAGAGTCCTCGGGGATGCGCCAGATTGTCCGCGACCTCAAACCCGATAGTCTGGAAGATATTTCCTCTGTGCTTGCCCTGTATCGTCCTGGACCACTGGATGCCGGACTAATCCCCAAATTTATCAACCGCAAACACGGACGGGAGCAAATCGACTATCCCCACGAGATTCTTACCTCCATCCTGAGCGAAACCTACGGCATCATGGTCTACCAGGAGCAGATCATGAAAATTGCGCAGGACATGGGCGGCTATTCCCTCGGTCAAGCCGATCTGCTGCGTCGGGCAATGGGTAAGAAAAAGAAAGCCGAGATGGAAAAGCATCAGGAGATGTTTGTCGCAGGTGCTCAAAAGAATGGCGTGAAGGCAAAGGTTGCCTCTGATTTGTTCGAGCAAATGGTGATGTTTGCCGAGTATTGCTTCAACAAATCACACTCTACAGCGTATGGGTATGTGACGTATCAAACGGCGTATCTCAAAGCCAACTATCCGATCGAATACATGGCGGCGCTGCTAACCACCAACAGTGGCGATCAGGATAAAGTGCAGCGGTATATTGCCTCCTGCATGGCGATGGGTATTCGCGTAGAACCACCAGACGTAAATCGATCGGGCGTAGACTTTACGCCACTGGCAGACCGCATTCTCTTTGGGCTGGGCGGTGTGAGAAACGTAGGCATGGGACCGATCGAGTCCCTTCTCTCTGCCCGTGATCAAGATGGACCGTTCAAATCCCTGGCGGATCTGTGCGATCGCGTTGATTCTCGTACCGTTAACCGTCGCGCCCTGGAAGCTTTGATCTACTGCGGAGCCTTCGACACGATCGAACCCAACCGACAGCAGTTGATCAAAGATCTGGATCTGGTCATTGATTGGGCACAGTCGCGCGCGAAAGATCGAGCCAGCGGACAGGGCAACCTGTTTGATTTGTTCGGTGGTGGTACAGCAGTCAAAGAAGCACCTGCCAGTTTTACGTTGGCTCCCAAAGCGCCACCCACACCCGATTTTCCTCAGCAAGAAAAGCTGCGGCTAGAAAAAGAAATTCTCGGCTTTTATATTTCTGATCACCCGCTTAAGGCGTTGCGGGAATCAGCGCGAGTGCTGGCTCCCATCAGCTTGAGCGATCTCAACGATTACAAAGAAGGCACCAGCGTTAGCGCGATCGTCATGCTTACCAGCGTCAAATCCGTCGTGACGAAAAAGGGCGATCGCATGGCAATCATCCAGATCGAAGACTTGACGGGCCACACTGAAGCGGTCGTGTTCCCCAAATCCTTTGAGCGCATTGGGCACCATATTCAAGCAGATGCACGGCTGATGGTCTGGGGTAAGGTCGATCGCCGCGATGATCAGGTACAGTTCATCATTGACGATGCTGAGCCGATCGAGTCTGTCCGCATGGTGATGGTCGAACTTGACCCTAAACTTGCCAGCGATATTTCAGAGCGGCAGCGATTGAAAGAGGTTTTGCTGGAGCACCAGGGCGAAAAGGACAAGGCAAAAGTATCCATCATTGGCATTGTCAGCAACTACAACCAGCGGTGTGTGGTTGGCTTTGGCTCTCAGTTTCGCATTCAGGATGACCAGCTAGTCGTCAGCGCGCTGGCAAGAGCAGGCTTTCGCGCAAGGATAGCGTCGTTGACGAGTGCGTAAACGCTGCTTGTAAAGAGAAATCCGATCGCAGGAGCGCGATCGGATGATCCACCAAGCAACAGTAACAATGAAACAAGGAACAGAAGCCGAAGCTTAACTGAGCGGATTAGCCTGTGCAGCCTTACGCTTCTGACGGAGAACGCCTAGCCCTAGACCAACGAGACCGGGCAAAAGTGCGGGTGTTGGCACCGCCGTCGCTGATGCTGTAACTGTTCCACTTGCCAGGTCACGAATAATCCCGACGCCACCTGAAACTGGAAGTCTTTCAAAGGAAAATGACGGCACCAGTGAAATTGTGCCACCCGCCTCTGTTAAGGGTGCAGAGAACAACGTTTGGAAAGAGAACTCGGAGCCAATGAGTTCTAATCTAATAGAGTCTTGTAGGCTTCCAGTAGACGATGCAGCCGTATAGGTTGCACCTGGAAAAAGGAAGTTAGACGGTGCAGATGTACCAGCCAACGTTTTAATGTTGAACTGAGACAGTACCCCACTGGTCGCATCATAGTTGAATGAACCTGTGGCTGTGCCACCGCCAACAAACTGAGCATTAAGGTTCCAGGTCAGTGATGCAGCTGATGCTGGGCTGGCATGAGTGACAAAAGCAGCAGTGGTACTGATGGCAGCAACTGTCACAAGGGCTTTTAGTTTCAGGGTCATCATTAGTTCTCCAATAAAGTTGAATCTTTGGAGATGCACTGCGGTCGTTCCCTTAGCAAACTGCTTCATTTTCAAGTAACGTCCAGAGCGCAAAATCTCATGCCCTGGATTGTGTAACGCTTGATATGACTTGAAAAGAAGGTCGAGCAGAGGGTTAAAAGACACACCTGAATGATGCCTACTACAATAAATTGCCAAAAGCGAGGCTGCTGCTTAAAGGGGGCAAGCAACAAATTGGCACATCGTTGCAAAGTCGGTTGAAGGAGCAGAATTATACCTACCCTAAGACTGGTGACGTAGCGAAATCAACGAGCCTGAAAGGCTAACAGCGGCAAACGAAACAGTGGATAGGCTATTAGCTCAAGAGTCTATCTGCTTATAGGACAAGTGGAAAAGTGTCCTATGCCAAGCGTACGTTTTCTACTTGCTTATGGCTAGTCAACAAGTTTCGATCAAACGCATCAATCTTGAGAACGAAGAGTTCTTCGTCCCTAAGCCAGATTTATCGGCTGCAACTTTATTGACTGCAACTGAGAGTTACTGATGAGAGCCTGTTTGAGAGTCGCTTTCTTGCTGAAGTAACTTGTCCTTAGAGTCACCCCAGTACGCGCTGTACGTCCAGACTTCGCTATTGCCTTTTGGTTCCATCGACCAACGGTAGAGCACTGCTTTGGGTTCAATGCCGATTTCGATCAGCTTCGCGCCCATATAGTAGTGCATCTGCTCTTTGGTACGAGTTTTGAAGAAGTCTGGTTTGTTGGACTCGATCGTACGCGTGATATGTGCCTGGGTATGTTTCGCCATTGTCTTGCTTGAGTAGCTGTCGTTCTTACCGAACGTTGTGACCTAAAAGCGATGGGTCAAGGTTTAGCTGCGTTGATTCCATTGGTCAGCAGCATCAGCGATCGCCTGATCGACACCCTTTTGACCCAACATTGCTGCCTGCAAATTATCGTAGATCACTTTTTGGAGTTGTTTTACGTCCTTCATCGCTGGAATCAGCACTTCGGCATCCTGCATTTGCTTGGCGCTAATAATGCGGGCTTTGTCTACAGGCGTGGCGTTGGCTGGTGCTGTCTGAAAGTAACTGTCTTGCAGTGCCTTCACCGTAGAAGGCAGGACATTCGCGGCTTTAGCGAAGGAGAGCTGATTGGCATCGTTAGTGACAAAGAGGGCAAACTTAAGGGCAGCATCAGGTACGTCTGTGTTTTTAGGAATCACCAGATTCATGACAGCGACGTTTTTCTTTGCTGTGTCACCCGTAATTTGTGGCGCAGAGGCAGAGGCTTTGGCGATCGTCGGTGCGTTTTTGGCGATCGTATTCAAAAACTCAGCACCCGAAGCCAGAATTGCAGTTTGCCCTTGCTGATACAGGTTGATTGCGTGGCGATGCCCTTCCGTTAACGCCTCTTTGGGCATCAGTTCATTCTTATATAAGTCCACCCAGAACTGAAATGCCGCTTTACCCTGAGGCGTATTAAACGCTGCCTTGCCTTGTGCATCGACCAGATTGACCCCCATTTGCACAAACGATTCCAACACTTCGCCGGAGTCTTCTGGCACAACCGTCGTAAAAAAGGCGTACTTATCCGTTTTCGCCTTAATCTGCTTGGCAACCTGAGCAAGTTCGGCATAGGTTGCGGGGGGCTTGCTTACTCCAGCTTGCTCTAACAAGGCTGTATTGTAGATTGCCACTCGCGTTGTTAAATACCAGGGAATGCCGAAGCTCTGGTTGTTCAGCGTGCTGGCTTTCCAGATCTTTGGCAGATATTGCTGCTGCACGTCGCGAGGAACCTTGTCATCCAGCGTTAACCAGGCGTTGCGTTGTGCAAGTTGCGAAGCAAAATCTGGGTTCAGGTTCACGACATCAGGCGCAGTTTTAGCGGAGACAGCCGTCAAAATTTTGCGCTGCATATCTGCCCAGGGCACATCGACCCAGCGGATCTTGAGCGTCGGATTTTCCTGCTCAAATTGGGCGATGAGTTTATTGAAATAGTCGGTAAAGTCGGGCTGGAGCTGCATAGTCCAGAATTCGACTTCTTGCTTGCCGCCTGCTTGCCCATTGTTTGCAGCAGGTGGAGCGCCAGTACTACAACTCACCAGCCAACTGAGCAAGAAGCCCAGCAGCGAAAAAATGCCAATTTGTTTCCAGGTTTTTGTCCGACTCATTGCACGTATCATCTAAAGCATCTAGGGGGCGGGAATTGAGAGGAGGAGCGGGGTAAGTACAAATAGAGGAGAAGGGTAAAGATCCTTTCGTCCTCAATGACTGCTTTACGGTGCAGTTTGTGTCCCAATGGGTCGATCGCCTTGTTTAGTTTAGAGGATGCAAGCTAGCTCAGGGGCGATCGTGCTAGAAATCATTTGCCAAATCTCTCTTTTTACAGAGGTATTACCTGTCCACCTTGTCTAAGCTCACTTAATTAGATCACTGTTTTAATACGCAGCTTAAATAAGGGGGCAACCTAATGCATATCCTACGCCTAACCGCTTCTCTATCAGTGGCTTCTCTGGCAGCAGCGATCGCTCCAATTCTGCTACCTGGCAGCGCTTTCAGCCAATTAGTTAGCCAAACACCTGTAGGAGTCGGTCAGTCGCCAAACCTCTCCACGCCTGGTACGAACCTGGGAACGCCTGGCGTAGGGGTGCAAACGCCTGGTGTGGGAGTGCAAACGCCTGGTGTAAACCTGGGAACGCCTGGAGCAGGAGTACAAACGCCGGGTGCCACCCGAACGACGGGTGGACAAACTGGCGGGGCAGTTCAAGCGCCCTCTCAAAGCATTAACGGGCAGCCTGTACAGATTGCGCCTGGTTCAACGACTGGCGGTACCGGCACAACCTCAACAACTGGCGGCGCAGGTACAACTACAACGACTACCAATGGTCAAGCGGCAGGGACAACTACTGGCACGTCTCAAACCTTAATTAATGGGCAGCCTGTACAGACTGCACCTGGTTCAACAACTGGTGTAACGGGTACAACTCCAACGACTGGCGTAACGGGTACAACGACAACTACCAATGGTCAACCAGCAGGGACAAACACAGGTGCGCCTGTCGGTGCCTCTGGCAGTTCCAGCCCTACCAGTGTTGTAAGCCCGCCGCAGGTGATTCAGGGTACTGGCGGCTTTGTGCCACCTATCCAACCCGGAGTTAATCAACCCGGAATTAATCAACCAGGAGCAGTGCAACCAGGAGTAGTGCAACCAGGACTTAACCAACCAGGAGTAGTGCAACCAGGACTTAACCAACCAGGAGCAGTGCAACCAGGAGTTAACCAACCAGGAGCAGTGCAACCAGGAGTTAACCAACCAGGAGCAGTGCAACCAGGAGCGGTTCGTTCTGGAACAACCCAACCGGGAGCCACTCAGCCTGGTGCAGCTCAATCGGGGACGAATGCAACACCTACGTCGCCTCAGGCGGCTCCTGGCGCAGCGGCTCCCGCAGCGGGCAATGGTCAAGCGTCACCCACTCCGCTACAGTCTGGGTCTGGACAGGGGTCGCTGGATATAGCGTTGCAGCAGGCAACCTGTGCCCAAAACTGGCAGCAGGCGATTCGGGTGGTCAACACCGCGATCGCAGCAACTCCTGCTAGTCAAGCAGGCTATCGATCGCAATTGGTTTCTTACAGAAGCCGCCTCCAAAACCTTCAAGCAAAACGTGTGCAGGCACCAAATTGGTCACAACAGTGTCGGGGCGGCGCTGTCACGAATGCCCAAACCCGGTAATGTGAGTGGGTAGTAAAAGGGTGTTAGCAGTGTAAAGGCAACCTCTGGGCAGGCATCAGGCATCACTTAGAGGCTGGTTTGCTTGACGGATGGTTGCCAACAGTTCTCGAATTGCTGGTGCTTCGGCGGCAGTGGGAGATAGGGTAAGGTACGCTTCTAAATCATGCTGTGCGTCGACTGGGCGATCGAGACGATAGTAAAGGATGCCACGATCGCGCAATTCTAAAGGCGCGTTGGGAACCAGCAACAGCAAGCGATCGACGACTGCTAACGCCTTGTCAAACTTGCCACGATCGATGTATGTCACCTTCAGGTTTGTTAACATTCGCGTTAGATACTGCCGAGTCGTGACCGCTTGCAAAAAGGACGGTTTAAGCGCTACTGGACGACCATACACTTGAGCCAACCGTTCTTCGCAATCCTGCGGAAATAGGATATCGCCGCGATGAAACGGATCGACGCAAATCTCTACGTCCTCTAGGTCTGGGCGAATCAAAAAATGCCCCGGCATATTGATGCCTACCATCGGCAAACCAACCCGACGCGCGATCGCTAAATAAACTAACGACAGCGTGATCGGTATACCCGTGCGACGATCGATTACCTCGTTTAGAAAGCTGTTTCGTGGGTCGTAATAATCCGTGGTGTTGCCTGCAAACCCCAGATCATCGTAAAGATAACGGTTGATCGTTTGAATGATCTTGAGCGGATAAAACTCTATAGGCAATCGCTCTTCGACATCCGCCGCCATCGTTTCCAGCGCATTCAAATATGCCTCTACCTCCAGCTCAGGATATTCCTCCTGGGCTATATAAAGTGCTGCTCGTTCCAGATGAATCTGTTCATCTGGCTGCTGTATTTCGCGCTGAAACAACTGTCGGGCAAGGGAACGGTTCATGGGGCAGAGAGAAGAGGAGTAAAGATTGACGCAGAAGCAGAAAGACGACTAGAGGCTAAAAATAAATTCAAACTTAAACCCATTTAGCCTTCATCCTTTAGCCCTCATCTATAGTCTCCGCCTGAACCGTACTCCAGTGCCTCTAGCCAACGATGGTAATCGTACTGTTGAGTAGGCGGGAGTAGTTTGATCTGGGGTAATATCGATCGCCCTAAGGGATAAAGAGCAGCGTAAACAGCAAGACTAGTGAAGTGAAACAGCCAGGCAATCAAGGTCGGTAGCCCTACATGGGGGATGATTTTCAGAATCAAGCGAGGATGGGCAAGCGCTGTTTGAGCCAGGGTTTGCAGTAAGGCAGGAAATTGTACTACGTCTTGCAGGAACGGCTTCAGTACTGGGTCGCCCAGCATGTTCATGGTTTGAAACACGCTCGTCAGCAAGTCGTTGATCTGGTTCGGCTCGATCGTCTGGTTCATGCCGACGCTCATCGATCGTTGAAAAAGCCAGGTGACAGACAGGTTGGGTTGATAGGGCTGCAAGCGTGCTAACGCATGACGACTCAGCTGATCACTCTGTAACGCTTCATGAATGCCTCCCGTCAACCGTGCTAAATGGCGCACCATTGCCCCGAAGCCGCCAAAACTGAGGGGCGATTGACTGCCACTGCTATCACCGATCGGTAAAATGCGTTGCCACCGTGGTTTAAGCGGGCTTTGGCGATAGCAGGGAAAGAAGCCAAACAGCGCCCGTTTGAACTGGAGTTGCTCTAGCGACACCGTTTGATAGCCAGGCATCAGGCGGAAATAGTCATCAAACAGCGCTTCTAGACTGGGGCGATCGGGATGCGCGTCTAAATAGGTAAACAGGTAAGTGGTGCGCCCATCTCTGGCAGGAAACGCCTCCCAGAAGTATTGGCACTGTTGCTGCATGGGTGTAAAAGTCGCCATCAAATCACCCGTGCTATTTTCGGGAAAGCCGTCCGCGCAGGTGCCCACCACCAAACAAACTGCATCCGGTTTTTTACCATGCCGCGCTTGTTGCACGATCGGCGAAAAGTGTCCCATTGCATCCAGCACCAGGCGCGTTTTGAATGACTGTTGTCCTGCGTTAACGGTGACACCATTGGGATGAACGATCGCGCTTTCAAATGGTGTTTGCTCAAACAACTGCCCACCGTAGGTCAGAAACTTTTGTTTCAACAGTTCCAGCAGAGACACCGGATCAACCCCAATGTTCAGCACATCTTGCACCCAAACATCAGGACTGTTGAGAAACGCAATCCGGGCGGGATTGTACTCAGTGGCAATCGCCTGCTGCAACTCTGCTTCAGTCAGTAGTGCCAGTTCGACAAACACTTGCAGCTCGTGACGTGAAATGTTCCATTCCTGGTCGCGTCCTCGCAGGAAGCCACGTTCCAGCAGCGCCACTCGCCAACCTCGCTGCGCCAACGCTGCCCCTAGCAAAATGCCCAGCGTTCCACCGCAAACAACAACATCCCACTCGACCGCGATCGCGTCCAGGCTCTCTTCAATCACAGTTGGAACGGGTTGAGTGCCGTCCTTCACAGATTGCCAAAGGCGATCGGTGTGTCTCAGTCCTTCCAACGGGTTTCCCGGTATCTGAGACAGCAGTTGTTCGGTCAAAGTCATGGCAAGGCGTGTCACGGAAGTCGGCTACTGTTCAGCGTAACGCGATCGTCGATCGTTGTTCAGTGCCAGTAAAAGACTAACTCTGAGAGCGTAGAAGACCGCTGCTTCCCCTACGTTCGGCTCCAACCTCACTAGAGGTAACAAGTAGCCACTTATTTTGCTGTTGCTGAGGCTGCCAGGGCTGCTTTTGCCTGGGTTTGTAACAGCAACCCATATTCCAAGCCTTCCACGACTGCCAGATAGGAGGCTTCCAAAATATTGCCGGACACGCCAACCGTCGTCCAACGTTGATGACCGTTGCTGGACTCAATGAGCACCCGCGTTTTAGCAGAGGTTCCAGCCGTGCCATCCAGAATGCGTACCTTGTAATCAGTCAGGTAAAAGGTGCCAATTTCGGGATAGAAGCTGATCAGGGCTTTTCGCAAAGCCGCATCGAGTGCCGAAACGGGGCCATTGCCTTCGGCGGCTTCAAGGATATCTTTACCGTCTACGGCTAGCTTGACAGTTGCCAGAGAGGTGGCGCGATCGCGATCTGTCTCTGATAGCAAGCTGTAATGCACCTGGAAGCCTTTTACCTCAAAGGCGTTTTGGCGTTGTCCCAGCGCTTCGCGCATCAGTAGCTCAAAGCTAGCTTCAGCCGCTTCAAACTGATATCCCTCACTCTCCAGAGCTTTTAAGCGCTGAAGAATTTCACGGCAGGTCGGGTCTTGTTTGTTCAACTCAATGCCAAAGCTACGCGCTTTTGCCAGAATGTTGCTCAAGCCCGCCTGGTCAGAAATCACAATGCGGCGACGGTTGCCTATTTGCTCTGGGCGAATGTGTTCATAGGTGAGGGGGTTCCGCTCCACTGCGCTAACGTGGATGCCGCCTTTATGAGCAAAGGCTGACAGTCCGACAAAGGGCGCATGGTCGTCCGGGGCAAGATTGACGACCTCGCTCACAAAACGGCTCGTTTCGGTGAGTTGTTCTAACTGATCAGCTGCAATGCAGCTAAATCCGAGCTTTGCTTGCAGATTCGGGATGAGGGAACACAAGTTCGCGTTGCCGCAGCGTTCGCCGTAACCGTTGATTGTGCCCTGCACCATACGAACGCCCTGCATGACAGCTGCCAGCGCATTTGCTACCGCAGTGTCCGAGTCGTTGTGGGTGTGAATGCCAAAACGGAAGGAGTGGGGAGTGAGGAGTGGAAATTGAGGAGTGGGGAGTTGAGCCTTCTCTACTCTTTCTGCGCTCTCTCCGTCTGCCGTCTGCCGTTTGCCGTCTGCCTCCACTTCTGCTGAAGAATCAAATACCTGGATCACCTCTTGCACAATTTGGGCAATTTCATGAGGCAACGTGCCGCCATTGGTATCGCAGAAGACGAGCCATTCGGCACCAGCGGCGATCGCCACTCTCAAGGTCTCTAGCGCATACGCTGGATTCTGCTTGTAGCCATCAAACCAATGCTCGGCATCATAAATAACGCGACGACCGTTAGCGCGAAGATACTGAATGGTGTCCTGAATCATTGCCAGGTTTTCGTCCAGCGTCGTCTTTAGTCCTTCTGTCACGTGCAAATCCCAAGACTTGCCAAAAATTGTCACCCAGCGCGTACCTGCTGCCAGAATCGGTTGCAGCATTGGATCGTCTGCTGCTGCCATACCAGGACGACGAGTGGAACAAAACGCGACTAGTTCTGCTTGCGTTAACGGCTCTTCCTGTAGCTGCCAAAAAAACTGCACATCCTTGGGATTGGCTCCCGGCCAGCCACCCTCAATAAACGGTACGCCCAGTCGGTCTAGCTGCCGCGCGATGCGTAGTTTGTCTTCCAGAGAAAGCGACAAACCTTCTCGTTGGGAACCATCACGTAGCGTTGTGTCGTAGATCCAGAGAGGGTGCGCGGTGTCTGAGGTCATGGGGAAGCAACTGGAAGATTTGAACCGATAAACATTTATTTTAAGGAAATGTTTGACCGATCGACTGAAATTGCGTTGTGAAATGGTGGAGAGGGAGAAAAGAGAGGAGAAGACCGGAAACGATCGCGGCTTCACCTCAAGAGAGACCCGCCCAAAGCAGAAAGGCATCACAATGAAGGTGACACCTGCACTGGAGAACTGAGAAATGCCAACGATCAAAGCCGAAGGCAAACTGATAACGTGTGCAAGTGGTGCAAACCTACGTCAGGTGTTGCTCGACAATGGGATTGATGTCTACAACGGTGCCGCATCAGTAGTGAACTGTCATGGATTCGGCACGTGTGGTACGTGTGCGGTAGAGGTACATGGCGTCGTTTCAGACCTTGAGTGGGGTGAGAAAACACGCCTGTCGCTGCCGCCCCATACCCTTGAAAAAGGTCGCCGTCTTTCTTGCCAGGTGAAGGTTTTGGGCGATCTGATGGTGACAAAGTATGATGGCTTCTGGGGACAGGACGATCGCGTTGCCTGGACACCTGAGCAATCGATCTAATGCCTTACCGTTGCAGGGCTTGGAGAGGCGATCAGGCGAGCGATCGTAGGGTGCATAGAGCAGAAGCAGAACATAGAGCCTTAACGCTGGAGCGAATGTTATGAGTCGGATAGTCGTTGCAGTTTTGATTCTATTTGCAGTGCTGGCAGGGCTGCGCTTCTCCAACTCCTCCTTGTTTCAGCGCAATGCGTCTAATCAACTCAATAGCTCAGCTTCCGATACTCGCAGCACAGGTTTCAGTGCTGATTCCACTGGCACGTCGTCTGGCACTGGCACAGTGTCACAATCAACGCGATACCAAACCCAACCGGGTACTGCTACTGGAACGACTCCTCTGCCGCCTAACCAGCAGCCAGCTATCCCTGCTGGCTGGTAAGCAGGTGAGAGAAGATGGTTGCACGGTCTGATACAGGGTCTGATGTTTTGATTGTGGGCGGAGGCGTGATCGGTCTAGCGATCGCCCTTGAACTACGCTTGCGTGGAGCCACTGTTACTGTACTAACCCGCAATTTTAATGAAGCAGCCAGTCATGCTGCCGCTGGTATGTTAGCGCCTCAGGCAGAAAAGCTTCCCCCTGGTGCCATGTTGGAGCTTTGCCTGCGGAGTCGATCGCTCTACCCAGACTGGACGCAGAAGCTGGAAACACTTACCGGACTACCGACTGGCTATTGGTCGTGTGGCATTCTAGCCCCTGTGTACGAGAGTGAATCAGACGCCAATGTTTGTGCCTCTACAGCAGCAAACCTGGCTGCTATCCAACCCCCGCCCCCTGCTCATTGGCTCGATCGCGTCACTATACACCAGCACCAACCCGGTTTAAGTCAGGAAGTCATTGGTGGTTGGTGGTATCCTGACGATGCTCAGGTTGATAATCGGTTGTTGACAAAAGCACTGCGGGCAGCCGTTTGCGATGCTGGCGTAGCATGGCGAGAATCAACGACTGTCCAAAAAATTCTGCAACGAGGCGATCGCGTGCTTGGTGTGCAAACCGCAAACGGCACCTTTCAAGCCGCGCATTACGTACTAGCGACAGGTGCCTGGTCACAGGACTTACTACCGATTCCTGTGCAGCCCCGCAAAGGACAAATGCTGTCGGTTCAGGTTCCCACAGGGGCAACTCTTGCCTTGCAAAGCGTTTTGTTTGGCAGCGAGATCTATATCGTGCCGCGTCAAGATGGGCGGATTGTGATTGGTGCGACTAGCGAAGCAGTGGGCTTTACACCAGAGAACACGCCTGAAGGCGTACAAGCCCTGCTAGAGCGAGCGACGCGGCTTTATCCTGCATTACACAGCTTGCCGCTACAAGAGGTTTGGTGGGGCTTTCGACCCGCAACGCCTGATGAGTTGCCGCTGCTAGGTGCTAGCCCTTACGGCAATCTAACGCTGGCAACGGGGCACTACCGCAACGGCATTCTGTTAGCGCCAGCAACCGCGCAACTGCTTGTCGATCGCATCTTGCATCAACAATCCGACCCCTTACTAGATGCCTTCCACTGGTCACGGTTCAAAGCCGTGTTGTAATCACGGTTAACGTTCGGGTACAACCGCCATCAAGCAAGCGATGACACACGATCGCTGGAGTGCGGTAAACCTCACCTACAAGCTCAAAGGCTGCTGGACTAGCTGGTTCAGACAGCGGTTTTCACCCACGATCGTCGCCCCCAACAGTAGTGCTTTTTCACTACGATCGTACTAGTAGAAGTGACGCAAGCTTAACCACTGTAGACGGGCATCGTGCTTACGCAGGCTGGCAGCCTGTACTACAAACAGTAAACAGATTGACGCCGCAGCTTACTAGACGCTACTCAGGATTTTGCCAATGCAAGTCGGTCAGTTTTTCTCCTTTCAGCCAGGTCGCGTCGGGCAGTATTTGTCGCCCAGAGTGCTGGTAGTACGATCGCCCTTCCGAGCGGCTCCTGACGTTTGCTACCTCGGCTTTGATCAATTTAAGCAAGCGCAGACGTTTGCCCAGAGCCTCGCTAGAAGAGGCATCAAGTTTCAAATCCGCCGTAGCCAGGTGATGCCGCAACCGTACGAAATCAGACTGCATGGACGCAGTGATCTTGCCCGCACCCTAGCCTATTGGGATCGTCGGGATGCTGAGTTGAATGTGGCACAAGATGGTCAAACTGCCTATCGCAGTGGTGTTTCAACAGGGGCGATCGCAGCCTAAAACTACGCTTGAAACTCTCGTGAAAATTCACTAAAATAGTACATATATACCATTAAGGTTTTGTCTCATGACGAAGCACTACATTCTCAACCTCGACCCAAAGGCAAAGTACGACTGGGAGCGTTGTACGCTGCGTGACCCTATTACGGCAGAGCATCCGGCGCTGGCAGCCTTAGTTGCCCAAGCAGTAGGAGGGGAAGCTGGGTCCTATTTGATTGCAGTCAAGCTTGAAGTCAGCGTGTTGGAGAAAGCTGATGTTGAGCAAGTAAAGCAGGTTGCTGCGGCTATTGAATTGCCCAATCGTGCGCCGCTGCCTCAACTGAAGGAGTTAGTTGCCTGAAGAGTCTTAGTTTGATGACATTGCAGCACTGAGCTGGCAGTCCGCTCACCGATTTAAAGCTGATCGACCAAGCGGTTAGACGTGATTGCTTCATTTTAGCGGCAACGACACTTCACCTATTAGCCTCCTAATCGATCGTCTTTTCGTTATGCCTTACTTTTTGAGGATACTTCTATGAAACTTAGTCTCAGCCAATATCCCAGCGCGATCGCCCAGGCGGCTCAGGCAGTGAACGAATTTGAGTACCAGATGGCAGAAGTGCGTCAGCACCTTGCGCGACTGGAAGGCAATGCCGAAATGGTCGTTGCCTTTGAGACGGCACTCAAGAACGATAACCAGCGCAAGGCTCGCCGCTTTGAAGTGCTTCAGGTGAATCAGGAGTATCAACGTGGGTTGGATGCACTCAACCGTATCTCAACCGAGAAGGCGAATGCTCTGGCACGTCTGGAACATTTGCGGAATGAGTTCAGCGTTGCCAAGCTAGAAACACGGCTCACCATCGCTCAAAAGCTGACAGGTTTAGAATCGCGTGAACTGGTTGGGCTATAGCGGCCGCGCCAGCGTTTGCAAAGCAGCTACCGTCAGGCTCTAAAGTGATACGATCGCGCAAGCTGTAATGTTTGCTGACCTATGCCCATCACTGTGACACCAGAAGAGATTGAGCAATTTCGAGTTGATCTGGCTGATTATCCCGATGCATTGACGGCTCTAAACGAGATTGAGGACTGTGAAGGCGACCTGGAAGATGCAGCGATCGCGCTGGCAATTCAGGTGGGTCAGGAACCGGATACCAACGATCGCTGGATCGAAGGGTTAGCCAAGCAGTGGCGACACATTCTTTGTCGCGCCGACCTGAAAGAAAGTCTGGAAGACGGGTTAACAGGCAACCTTCTCCTAACCCTGACTGAACACACCATGCTGCCGCTTAAGTTGGCAACGCCCGTCGCCATTTTTGCGATGAAAACCGGTATGCAAGATTTCTGTCGCTCGTTTGAAGCCAAAATTCAGTAAGCACCTTAGCTAACGGTTTGCTTGCCAAAAACCTGTGCCAAGAAGGCTGTAAGTTCTGCCCAGGCAGCATCCGCTGCTGCTGAGTCATAGCGATAACCATCATCGCGCATAAAGGTGTGCTCGGCTTCGTACAACAGTTTCCTGTACGCTACGCCAGCATGAGCTAGTGCCTGGTCGATCGCTTGCCGACCTTCTTCCGGTACATGGGTATCCAGTGTCCCAAAAACCAGCAGTACATCACCGCTGATCTCATTCAGGCGCTGAAGTGTGTCGGCAGTGCCTTGACCTAACTTGCCATTATGGACGCCTGTTGGATAGCAGCAAACCGCTGCTTTGACTTCTGACTGAAAGGCAGCGCGAAGGGCCAGATGACCACCAATGCAAAAGCCCATTGTGCCAATTTTTTTGGGTAGTACAGCGCTGTCTTGCTTGAGCCAGTCGATCGCAGCACGAGCATCAGCATCGTAGTCAGCGATCGCAGTGCGCCGTGCTGCATCATTACCTCTCATGCGTCCTAAGTCATCTGGTTCAATGACCGTGCCTACTGGTTCTAGCCGATGAAAAATTTCAGGAGCCGCTACGACATAGCCGTAACCTGAAAGGCGATCGACTAGACGAGCGATCGCGCCTCCTAATTGGTAAATATCGCTGTAGAAGAGAATGCCAGGATACTGCCCTGCTAGCTTGGGCGCGGCAATATACATTCGCATTAGGCTATCGTCTACCCGCAGTTCAACGTTGCGTTTGGTAATCTGCACGCGGTAATCTCCTGTTTCAACGGCGCTTAACAGCCATTACTCATGCGCCCTGTGGCAACAACTGCTCTACAATTTGAGCCTAAGGCTTCACTTTGGCAGCAAGATGGGAAAGCTCGCTGCCTGTTGTTTGGCGGCTTCTGCTTGTTTTGGGGCGATCATTTTCAACCTGAAAAGCCTAGCGTAATAACCGCAAGTAAGCGTATCAATATCCAACGAATGTTTCTGTTAAAGAGGAACGATCGCGCCGTATTTAAGCAGGACGACGCGATCGCCTGGCGAAAAAACTTAAGCACTAAGGCTCAGTTTTGCTGATGTTCCGAGCTTTGATAGTAGACTTGCGACCCATCATTTGGCACAAAGCGGCAGGTACGATAAGACTTCACAAAGCTGCTCCAGATAGATTCATCTGACTTGCGGTAATAGGAACCAAGAATAGGCTTGATTGCTTTGGTTGCCGCTTTGAGATGGTAATGAGGCATACTCAGAAAAATGTGATGCGCCACATGTGTACCGATATCGTGATGGATAGCGTTGATGAAGCCGTAGTCGCGATCGATAGTCGAAAGCGCGCCCTTCAAGAAAAACCAATCATCACCGCGATACCAGGGAATCTCTTGCTCGGTATGATGCAAGAAGGTGACTAAATCCAGCCAGATCACGAAGACAATGTAAGGCGCGAGATAATACTGCACCAGAAAGAGCCAGCCATACGCATAGGTTAAGCCACCTAAGAAGGCAAGCATGAGCGTCCATAGTGCCGTACTGGTCAGCACATCCCATTTTTCAGACGGCCGAAAGAGATCGCTGGCAGGATGAAAGTGCGATCCCTGGCGATCGGACGAGCGCTTAAACAGATAAATCGGATAAGCAAGTAGCGGTAAATAAAAGCGAAACAGCTTTTCGTACCAGGGCATTTGCTCGTATTTCGCTTGCGAGACGGGATACCAGCTTTCGTCGGTGTCAAGGTTACCTGTGTTACGGTGATGCGTCCGATGACTGATCCGCCAACCGTGGTACGGCACCAAAATGGGCGTGTGCGAGAGGTGCCCAATAAGACTGTTCAGCCACTTTTGGCGTGAAAAAGAGCCGTGACCGCAATCATGCCCGACGACAAACAGTGCCCAAAACATGGTTCCCTGTGCCAGCCAGAAAAAAGGAAAGAACCACCAGGCATTGATAACGTGGGCGATCGCATACAGAGTGGCAATGATCCCCAAATCTAAAAAGAAGTATGAAAGCGACCTCCAAACAGAGGGTTCAAAACAGTAAGCCGGAATACTTGCTCTCAGGTCTTGTAACGTAAATGGCAATGCTTCTGAAGCAGACGACGAATCTACCGATGCAGATTCGTCAAGAGTTATGAAATTATATGGCACGAAATTTTTGCTTTGACCTGATTTGCACAACGGAGCTTATTTTACTGCCATATTGTTTACATTCATCTAGGTGAGATCACGGTGTTGTCGGCAATTTCTGCACAATCCGAGGGAACGGCTCCAAGATTTTACTGAGCTTTTCAGAAGAGAAATTAGTTTTGTATCCCTTTGTAACGATGATCGTCCTAACCTTTTGCTACCTCGATTGCTCGGACATCGATCGTGCGCTCGAACAACACTCGTGGTTTCAGCAAAATTTTGAACAGCAGGAGCAACGATTGCCACTCTCCAGGTGTTTTACGTCGCTTCCACTGCCCCGGACGGCAGTACAACATTTCCACTAAACAACGCTGCTGTTGCAAATTCATCGGCTCAAACACAACCCGCACCGTCGGAAACTCATCTTTGACACGGCTGCGAACTGCTACACCTTGCAGCGTCAAGCCTACTTCCATAATTTCTAGCGTTATCGGCAGCGTGTCTTCTGCTCTCAACGTCGGGAAGCCTGCTTGCGTCAGAGCGACTTCGGCTCCACCTTCAGAAATCATTGTGGTAACGCCCCAGAGGGTAAGGGGAGAGGCGAGAGGAGAAAGAGAGAGGGGACGGGGAGACGGGTGAGCAGCAATGGGAGTACTTGTAGCATCGCCGCCATAGGTTGCCCTAGGATATGCTCCCCAGTTTCCGGCTGCAATGTTGGTTATATCCTTACGTGGCTGCCTTTCTGTCGTTGCATACTCGTCGATCGACGGCAGCAGGCTCATCCGCACAGTCCGGCGCAAATCAAACCAGTCATTGGGGTCAGGTTTAGGAACATCTAACAAAATCAGCAGCGCGATTCCGATCATCACCAGGTTATAGCCACTCCAGAGCCAACCTAGCCCCAACCCTTTCAGCTCTGGCGCAACGGTGACTGACCAGCCACTTACCAGACACAGACCAAGATTGCGCCATAGGCTAATAGCGGTCATCACAAACAGTACGATGAGGGGCAATGCCAGGTTCCAGTTAAAGGAATAGCGATCGCTCGCAGTGCCCTTTGGTGTCACGTTGAAGCCCTTAGAGAAGGGACTTAGCATAACCTGAATCACCGTCATCGCTAGGGGAAACGTTAATACCAGTGAATAGATATCCGAGAGCAATGCTGATCGTGAGTGGTGGTTAAGCCACGAAAAAAGCGTGAGCTGCACCACATAGTAGGGCAAGAAGAAATACAGCACCTCCTCCAGCGTTGCCCGCAATGGAATCACGCCCAGAAATGAAAATGCTAGCGGCACCATTAGATAGCCCACGCGCGAAATGCTGGTAAACCAACTCAGCAAACCTTCCAGATGCGCCAGACGTTGCAGCGGTTTGAGTCCGGGAATGGTCAGGGGATTGGCTTCAATAAAAAATGCCTGGAGTGTACCGCGTGCCCAGCGGAGTCTTTGCGCCGCGTGAGCCGCCATATTGTCTGCTGCCAAGCCTGCACTCAGTTTTTCATCCAGGTACAGTAGTTGATAGCCTTGCGCTGCCAGCCGAATGCCTGTGAAATAATCTTCACTCAATGAGTTTGTGACAAAGCCCCCAACTTCTTGAAGGGCGCTGCGCCGCACTACAAACGATGTGCCTGCACAAATCACGCCCCCAGCCCCATCTCGAATTGGCTGAATTTGTCGATAAAAGACTTCTTCTTCTGGTATCAGAATGTCTTCTAACCCAAGATTATGGGCGATCGGGTCAGGATTATAGAAACTCTGCGGTGTTTGCACCAGGGCAACCTGTCCATCCTGAAAGAAGCCCACTGTGCGCGTGAGAAAGTTACGAGTAGGTACAAAGTCAGCATCAAATACGGCAATGAGGTCACCCTGAGTCCGAGGCAGTCCTTCTGGTGTGCTTGACAATGCGTAGTTTAAATTCCCTGCTTTAGCATAGTGGTTGTTTGGTCGCGCAATGTACTCACAGCCGAGTGATGCTGCCAGCGCCTGCATTTCGGGTCGCCGCGTGTCGTCTAGCAAATAAATCCGCTTGTGAGGATAGTCCATCGCCTGACAACCCATGATTGTGCGCCGCACGATGAACACTGGCTCGTTATAGGTCGGTACTAAAATCGCTACCGTCGGGGTGAACCGTCCTTCTAAAACAGCAACAGCGTGACGATCGGCTTCGCGTCGACGGTCTTTAATCCGCAGCATCAAAAAAAGTTGAATGATGCCACCAACCAACATAAGCATCTCTAACAGAAACAAGCCCAGACTAAACACGCCATTGAGCGGATCAGCAAGGTTGAGGGTTGATAGCGATCGCCATGCAATGTACCGAAACGTCAACGTCAATAAAATGCCGACTACGATCGTCCGCGACCAACGGCGGGGTTCTGGAGACACCCGCATGACCACTAAAGCGACTAGCAAGAGGATGACTGTTGGTGCCAGTAGGTAATGCATTGCCAGCATCGGCACACCCACCCACAACGGTGGGGACTCTTGCAGCCAGTTCAGTCGAGCAAAGATACGATCGATGCTACCTTCTCTGGCAAACCAGGCAGCGCAAACTCCCGCTGCCAGCATGACCGTACCAAAAAGCACCAACGTTGCTGTACGAGGACGAAATTGCTGCTTAAAGCCTTTTGAAGCTTGATGCTTAACTTGAGAGATCGCCATCGGTTACTCCTCCACCAAACTCAATTGGGTAATGTTTCAACGCAATGTAGAAGCAAAACGATTGGCTTTTTGTCATCTAGGCACGGTTGCTAGTATGGCAACAGCCCAGATTAGACAGAGCGATCGTCTAGTAGCATCCACGCGTCGAAACGTTTCTTAATGTAGTTAATAAAGATACGATTGTGAATCCTATTCAGATGTTTAAAGTGGGCAGTTTGCGAGATTAACTACTCTAAATAGCTGCAAAGGCAATAGCCGTGGGGCAAACTGTTTTTAATGCACAACAAAAAGACTACTAAACGCACTGAGGTTTAGTAGTCTCTTGCTTAACAGCAATCTGCTATGGGCGAGGGTTACTCGCTAGCTACGATCGTTAAACGATGTTCTATTTGCCATCGTGATCTGCGTCACCAGGAATTGCCCGTTCTGCTCGATCCCATGCATCACGAGTAGCATGCTTTGCCTTTTCCCATGCCAAGCCTTTGCCGCCATGACGTTCTTCGTAACTTTGGCGCAGAGTAGGTTCAGCTTGATCATATGTCAAGCCACGATCAGAATGGCTTGAATAACCTTCATAACCAGTGCGATAAGCAGGTTCGTAGTCAGTATAGTCGTGGTCTGGTTCAACGTAAGGGCGAGACGCATAGTGTTCACGCCAATAAGCATCTTCGACTGTAGGGTTGACCCGTTCAGCTACACCTTTACCTGCTAACCCGCCGCTGACTGCGCCAACGACTGCGCCGACCACAGCACCAACTGGTCCACCGACTGCGCCACCAATTGCCGCCCCAGCAGCACCTGCTCCAGCCGCGCCAACACCAGTGCCAACTGGATGAGCACCTGTCTGACCTGTCAGCGGATCAAGATTGGCATCAGGCTCATTAGTTTTTCTAAGGTTGTCGTTATTCATCACACGTGACCTCTCAGCTAGTTTGGCGGCAAGACTTGTTAGCTCACCGATACTCAAACATTAATGGTGAAAGGCTATAAGGATGTGTACCAAGAGTAAGAACCCTACCTCAACACAAAGGAACAGATTAGCGGTTAAACGTTAACTCTTTAGATCCTTAGCAGCCGAAAGCTAGGGATCGCTTCCTTAGGGACTCGTCCTGGGTGCAGGAGTACCAGGAATGCTGTTACCAGAAGGTTGTCCAGATTGTCCAGACGCAGGCGGGAACTGATACTGCCCTGGATCAAGCGTTTGATTTGGAGTGGGTGTACTAAAGATGCTAAACGGATCAGGTGTCGGCGTAACAGTATTGGGGGTAGCTGTTGGAGCAGTTGGAGCAGGCGTTGAGCCAGGAGGCTGATTAGCTTCAGCTGGCTGGGTTGCTAGTGCGACCCGATCGCCCCCAACCTGTCGCATCACATCCAAAATTTGCACCACATCGTTATAAAACGCTGTCTGGGACGCATTGAGTACCAACAGTCCAGCTGGGTTTTTCTGGCGATAATCCTGTAGCTGCTGATAAAGCTGTGTGCGATCGATCAATTGCTTATCAATAAACGTTTGCCCTGCCGCATTTACTGTTACCACTAACATCTGCCGCATCTGTGGCGTGCCCGTTGTAGCAGTGGGTAGATCGATGTTGATGCCTTGCTGACGAGTGAGCTGGAGCGCCGCCAAAATAAAAAACGTCAGAATGCAGAAGATGACGTCAATCAACGGAATAATTTGAATCTGGACTTCCTCTGCTGGCGTATCAAGGTTAATTTTCATGTTTAGTCCTTAGAGAAATCACATTCCCAATCCACATGTAAACACGCTGTTCTACGGGTGCTTACTCCTCTGATCAATCCAGTACTGGCGGTAAAGCAGTTCTAAATCATTCCCAGCTTTGCGAAAGATCTTCACCTGGTTAAACAAGAGACCTTGAAACAGTCGGTAAAAGATCAGACTCAAAATCGCGACAATTAGTCCGGCGGCTGTACTAATGAGAGCTTCGCCAATCCCTGCTGTCACACCTGCCGTTGAAGCAGTGCCGATATCACCAAGACGGATTGACCCTAACGAAATAATCAGCCCAATCACCGTGCCCAGTAGCCCCAATAAAGGAGACAGTGCAATCACTGCTTCCAGCACCTTGTCGCCCCGACGCATTGACGACAGTTCCTCGTCTGCTGTCGTCTCTAATGCCAGTCGAAACATCTCTGGATCGGCATTTTCAAGTTGTAGTGGATTGTAGAGAAACCGCCCGATCGGTTGCTCACGTGCCTGTTGCGCAATATCCTTGGCAGCACCCCAGTCCCGCCGCGCTGCATCCAGTACACGATTGACAATTTCACGTTCCTTAAGCAGTACACTCGTCCAGAACCAGGTCCGCTCAATAATGACACTGAGTGCCAGAATCGAGAGAAAAAGTAAGGGCAGCATTGTCGAACCGCCCTTTTGAAAAATTTCTGCAACACTCACAGCTTGTTCTACCCTCCAATAGGTTCTCTACCTCAGCACTTCGCTTTACCTTGTAGTAAAGCGCCTTATTAGCAAATCTGAGGCTACTCAATTCTAAGGATTTAGTACCTCATTCAAGCAGACTGATAAAACTTCAGTCAAAACTAGACGAAATGTTGTGGGTGCAACTCTGGTCTGTGAGGCGAGGGATTAACCGATAAGCGGCTGATACTAAGCAGCGTATTAGCAGGCAAGTTAGAATAGCCGCCTCATAGCAGTTCTTGCTTACCTTAGTACGCCCTAGCCCCTACACTCTTGCTTGAGTAAGCTGCACGGTGCTCTACGACTATCCAATGGTAGATTCTGAGCACGCTCGCTGCCGTTATCGTTGTACCGTACTGACGCTCTCCATCATGTGGGGAGGTTATCCACACCAGAACTCTTTGAGGCGATCTGCCAAGATTTAAATGTAATTAGAGGAGACACACTGATGAAGGACTCGATCACAGGCTGGTATCGCAACGTTATTCGCAACCCCAAGTATCGGTGGTGGATCATCGCCGGTTCGTTGATTTACCTCATTAGCCCATTCGATATTTCGCCAGACTTTATTCCGATCGTAGGCTGGATTGATGACGGTTTGATTGCTACCCTCCTGGTTGCCGAGCTGTCAACTTGGGCACTGGAGCGGCTAAAAGTAAAAGGGCGCAAAGCTGAGGAAACGGTACAAACAGCAGATGCGGCTGTGCCAGGGTATAAATCAGAGACAAAAACGGTCGACGTCAATGCTGTATCAGCTGAGTAGAATAGACGCTTTTCGGCTGAGTTTAGTCATGTTTTTGCAGAAACTTAAAAAGCAGAGGTGCAACTGTTCGTGCTGCCTCTGCTTTTTGTTGCGATACTCTCATAGCCTGCTTTTTGGCTTAGGGCTATTTGAGGTTTGAGGAATCCCTGGACTGGGTTTAGGAGTTACCGTTTAGCTGTTAGTTGCTACTGAACATTTGCTACGGGTTCCTTTGCCAAAAATTTCTCCAGTTCTGTTAACGCTTCGGCATCGACTTTAGTCTGCATTGGGCAGAACTTTGGACCGCACATAGAGCAGAACTCCGCAGTTTTGTAAATGTCTGCTGGCAGCGTTTCGTCGTGGTACTCCTTAGCACGCTCAGGGTCGAGCGATAGCTCAAACTGGCGATTCCAGTCAAAGTTATAGCGGGCTTTAGACAGTTCATCATCGCGATCACGTGCCCCTGGTCGATGCCGTGCAATGTCGGCAGCATGAGCCGCAATCTTGTAGGCAATCAAGCCATTCCGCACATCTTCGGCATTGGGCAACCCAAGATGCTCTTTAGGGGTGACATAGCACAGCATAGCTGTACCATACCAGCCTGCCATCGCTGCACCGATCGCCGATGTAATGTGGTCATAACCTGGTGCAATGTCCGTCACTAGTGGACCCAGGACATAGAAGGGCGCTTCTGAGCATTCCTCCATTTGTTTCCGCACGTTGAATTCAATTTGATCCATCGGTACGTGCCCAGGACCCTCGACCATCACCTGTACGTCATGCTCCCAGGCTTTACGGGTTAGTTGTCCTAGCGTTTTGAGTTCGGCTAATTGCGCGGCATCCGAAGCATCATGGGCGCAACCAGGTCGCAGCGAATCACCTAAGCTAAACGAGACATCGTACCGCTTGAAGATCTCGATAATGTCCTGAAAGTGGGTGTAGAGCGGGTTTTGCTGATGATGGTGCAACATCCAGCGTGCAATAATGCCACCACCACGCGACACAATGCCAGTTAGTCGATCGCGCACCAGTGGTAAATGCTCGATTAAGATCCCCGCATGGATCGTCATGTAATCGACGCCTTGCTGTGCGTGCTTCTCAATAATGTGCAGAAAGTCGTCAGGGGTGAGTTTTTCGATCGTCCCATGCACACTTTCTAGAGCCTGGTAGATTGGCACAGTGCCGATCGGAATCGTTGATGCCTCAATGATTGCAGTACGGATCTTATCTAGATCCCCACCGCCTGTAGATAAATCCATCAACGTATCAGCGCCATACTTCACTGCTAAGTGCAGTTTATCGACCTCTTCCTGTAAGTTGGAGGAGTTCGGTGACGCACCAATGTTTGCGTTGACCTTGCACTTAGAGGCAATGCCGATCGCCATTGGCTCTAGATTTGGATGGTTAATGTTGGCAGGGATGATCATGCGACCCCGTGCCACTTCTGCTTGAATAAGGGCTACTGGAAGCTTTTCCCGCTGCGCTACATACTGCATTTCCTCTGTAACCAGCCCTTGACGAGCGTAGTGCATTTGGGACACATTGCTTTGTCCGCGTCGTTTAGCGATCCACTCTGTCCGCATATTCGATTCCTCAGATAAACAGCTTCCCTCCGCTGGTATTACCCAGTCTCAGGTTCTAAGGGACTATCTCAGCCTGCATTCACAGGCACCCCTAGCTTGGCTGCAATTCTATCACTCTGAACGAACAAGGGTTGGTTTGTAGCGAAAAAGTCAGTGAAGTTTTGCTGCTATTTAGGCTTTGGTTGTAACACGCCTTTTTAGAAGCAGGCAGTTGCTAGTGACCTTAACATTTACTGGGGTGTCCATTCTGCCTACGCTTTCAACGCTCGGTTGGGGATAGATCCCAAGCTTTTGTTGCAGCAGCAACCAGAAGAACGGTAGATCTTCAATCAGGTAGCGCTTCCAGAGGCGCTGCGGGTCGCAATAAATCCTAAACAACCACTCTATGCCCATCTGGCTCATCCACTTGGGGGCACGCTTGGTGACACCTGCTTCAAAGTCGATCGTGGCACCAACTGCCAGGAAGATCTTGACATGGTGAAGTTTGTGCTTGTACTTGTAAATCCATTTCTCTTGCTTCGGCGCGCCAACACCTACTGCAAGCACGGTTGCTCCAGATTGGTTAATCATCTCAACGATTTCCAGGCACTCCTGTTCGTCCTTCTCGAACCCAAAGGAGGGAGAATGTGTACCAATCACAATGTCTCGATTGATTTTGCTGTTAATTTTACTTCCAGCTTTTGCGGCAACTCCCTCAGCACCGCCGAGCAAGAAGACAGTAATGGCATCGTTGTCTTTATGGAAGTCACAGAACCTGGGGAAAAAGTCAGAGCCAGATACTTTCTCCTTAAACGGAGTGCCCAAAAAGCGCGAAGCGTACATCAAAACCTGACTATCGCAAACCTTGTAGTCAGCAAGTGCGTAGATTTTAAGAAAGTCTGAGTCTGTCTGTAGCTTCATTAAATGGTCAACGTTAGGGGTGAGAACCACACCGCTATGCAGTTGCTCCAGAAGCTCAAGCATCGATAAGTTGTCGATGGCAAGGTTAAGGATATTAATTTTGCTGCGCTGGCTGGCTGGCTGTAGGCAGTTGCTTTTATTGAGCTGTATTTGCTCAGCCAGCGTGTCTTCCGGCGCTTGTATGTTAATTGCCCGATCCTCGATCAGAGTTTGTCCAAGACGCTGCCATCCAGCTGCTCTAGATTGCTGACGTTGCTTCTGCAGTGCTCGATCAAGTTGACCTCGATTCGTCAAGCGCTTTTTCAGAAGAATAGATCCTAAAGATTTTTCAGTCATTTTCTTCAGCCGTAATTGATGGAGTCGTCAACTTTTTAAAAACAGGTCGTCTACTTAAGGCTCTCAACACTCAACTAGATTCTTGGCTGAAAGGCGATCGTTTGTCGTTGCTGCTTGGAAAAGGAGGCTAACAGGGTTAAGCGGTTTAGCAATCAGCGATCGAGAAACGTAGGCTGCTCTGGATAGAATCTTTAAGCATCATCATCAGGAGTTTCGATTGTGTAAGTACGATCGTTCGTGAAGTACACCAGCGCACTGCAAGACAATTTCATTTGAGAATATGTGTGTTGGTAAAGCGAAAAGCGTTTCAAATTAGTCCGTAACACACTAAATATAGAATGAGTCAAACAAGCTGTGCTGCTACACCTGCGCTGCTTTACAGAAACATCACTTGACACAGCGCAATGTTAAGCTCTCTCTTCACTTTCTTGTAGTGTTAACTAACACAAGCGATGGGGGAGCGTTGGTATGACTAGGTTGTCTGAACGCAACGTAGGGGATCTAGATAAGCGATAAACTGGATAATGATTGAATACTATATTTTTGTCTTTATAAGAAATTGCTAATTCTTTAGGGTTTAAGCTGATTAAAGCTACATTCAGTAGAGAGAAAAGTTGCAAATCTATCTTTCGGCATAGATTGTATCTTGCCTTTAATTGCAAATTACGCAAGGATTTCTACAGCCTGCTTTTGCTATTGCCTTAGCCCCTGTTACTGTTCTACGAGGCTGAACTACTTTTATGTCAACCGCTACAATCACGGTTACAGTCAAGCTGTTTGCGGCATACCAGGAAGCCTGTGGTGTTTCAGAAATGCAGTTGGAAGTTGAGCAGGGTGTAGCCGTGATGGTTGTGCGCGATCGCCTTATTGCTCAATACCCACAGCTTGCTCAGTGGCGTGACTTGACCCGTTTTGGAGTCAATCTTCAGTTTGTTGAGCCAGATACACTGATGAATGATGGCGATGAAGTGGTGTTGATTCCTCCAGTCAGTGGTGGCGGTGTGGAGGGATGAGGGATGAAAGTCTTGAGGGCGTTTCAACTACTGATTCCCCTAAGGCTCTTGTTTGATGCCTTTTGCCTTCTACCTCTTAACCATTGCGATCGAGTGCTAACTGCACCAGGCGATCGACCAATTCCGGGAAGGTGATGCCGCTGGCTCCCCAAAGCCGAGGATACATACTAGTAACTGTAAACCCTGGCATTGTGTTGATTTCGTTGATGAAAACATCTCCGGTTGCTTCGATGTAAAAGAAGTCTACCCGTGCAAGACCAGCGGCATCAATGGCAGTAAAGGCTTGAATTGCCATGGTCTGAATTTGAGCAGTGACAGCTTCTGGCAAGGCAGCAGGAATAATGAGGTCGGCTTTACCTTCGGTATATTTCGTTTCGTAGTCGTAGAAATCGCTCTGGTAAGTAATTTCGCCAACGATCGAGGCTTGCGGTTGCTCGTTGCCCAGTACAGCACACTCGACCTCTCGTGCGACTACGCCTGCTTCGACAATGAGGCGGCGATCATAGCTAGCAGCACTATCTAGAGCCGCTTCGAGTTCGGCACGACTTCGGGCTTTAGAGATGCCAACGGAAGAGCCGAGATTAGCGGGTTTGACAAAGCAAGGATAGGCAAGCTGGGCTTCAATGTCGTCGCACAGTTTGGGATAGATGCAGGGATTTGACCAGACCTGAGAGCGACTAACTGCCATGTAGTTAACTTGAGGCAAGCCAGCTTGAGCAAACATCGTCTTCATGGCGAGCTTGTCCATGCCGATCGCTGACCCCAAGATGCCAGAGCCAACGAAGGGGGTCTGCATCAGTGTTAACAGCCCTTGTACAGTGCCATCTTCGCCGTTCGGACCGTGTAGCACGGGAAACCAAACATCTACGCCACCAGCAGTTGGAGGCAAGTGCCAACGATCGACGGGATCGCTAGAGGCAAGATCGGATGAAAGAGGCTGACCAGAGGTAAGTACCTGTTGCGCGATCGCGCTGTCGCACCACTGCCCGTTTTTCTGAATGTAAAAGGGTAGGAGCGTATAGGCGGCGGCATTGCTACCAGCGCTAAGGGCTTGGGCGATCGCTCGTGCGGAGGCGATCGACACTTCATGTTCTCCAGAGCAACCGCCAAACAGCAGCCCGATCGTACGCTTTGTCATGTCACCCTCTCACTCCTTTACACCTTTACCTTCACGCCCTCACTAAATCTCATACGAAAGCTCCGGCAACTGCATTGCTCTTGCTAACTCAGCAGCAACTTGTGGACGGGAGAATTCAGGTGGCGGCAGTTCACCCCGACGCAGCAACTCTCGCACTTTCGTACCAGATAGATGCACGCGCTCTTCGCGGGTACTGGGGCTGGTTTTTGTGGTTGCCATTGATTCGGTTCGCAGGCAGTAGAAAGCATGTTCAAACTTCATTGGGGCAATCCCCAGTTCTGCTGGTTCAAATTCGTCGAAGATGTGTTGCGCATCGTAAGTGCCGTAGTAATCGCCCACACCAGCATGATCGCGCCCAACAATAAAATGAGTGCAGCCATAGTTCTTGCGTACGAGGGCGTGAAAGATTGCTTCACGAGGTCCGGCGTAGCGCATAGCAGCAGGATTGATTGCCAGGATGACGCGCTCTCTAGGAAAGTAGTGCTCTAGCATGATCTCGTAGCAGCGCATTCGTACGTCAGCAGGAATATCATCTTCTTTTGTTGCGCCTACGAGAGGATGGAGAAAGAGCCCATCAACCGTTTCGAGCGCACATTTGATGATGTACTCGTGGGCGCGGTGGATGGGGTTGCGCGTTTGAAACCCTACGATCGTTTTCCAGCCTTTACCGTGAAAGAGCGATCGTGACTCTAGGGGATCAATTTGATAAGTGGGAAACAACGTGTGAGGGTTGCGCTCTAATAGCCAAATTTCACCCGCTAAGTTAACAGGTCCTTGCCGATATACAACCGAAACACCTGGATGCTTCTCTTCATTCGTGCGATAGACGAGCAATGCCTCATGACGCTTGTCGTAGCGGTATTTTTGGGTGAGATGCAGAACGCCTACAAAGCCATCGTAAGGGTTGTCCAGGCGGATCAGGCTGCCTTCTTTCAGTGGAGCAGCTACATCTTCTGATACGGGTAGGGTGATGGGAATCGACCAGGGCAACCCGTTTGCCAGGTGCATATCATTGACAACCCCGTTGTAATCGGCTTCGTGCATAAAGCCTGTAAGGGGACTAAAGCCACCGATCGCAATCATCTCCAGATCGGAAACCGCTCGCGCATCTAGTTTCACTCTAGGCAAAAAGTCAGCTTTGTCGAGAAACTCTGCCCTCTGTTGCGGATTAGCGATGCGATTAATCAGTTGCCCACCGTGGGGAGCAATACTGTCTGGATGCTGGCTCATGGGAATGGGAATTAGTAAATTGCAGCGTTCTGCTTCTGTTGATCCATCCTACTAGGAGTCTGTCAATTTTGATTTGACGGCTAGAAGATCACAGCCAGTTTGACCCTACAGGGCTTAAGTCCTTGCTGCCGCATTTTGTGCTGAAAGAAGACAACTTTTTCAGGTACTGTTGCCTTAGCGGTCGCAAACGCTTTGAGCTTTGATCGCTATTTATCTCTCGCCTAGCCCCTAGTCCTTACTGCTGACGCGCCATTTCCATGAGCGTACGCTGAGAGCTTTGTTCAATAACGCCGACAGCGGGACGACGCTGAATGTAATGCCCATCGGCTTGCAAGTCCCAGGCTTGTCGGTTATCGGCAAGGAGGATACCGAGGATTTCTTGCAGGTCTTTGGCGATCGCTGGATCATCAATCGGCACCACGGCTTCGACACGGCGATCCAGGTTGCGCGTCATCCAATCAGCACTGCCGATGAAGACTTCTTCGTTGCCGTGGTTATGAAAGTAGAGGATACGGGAGTGTTCTAAAAAGCGACCAACAATGCTAACAACGCGGATATTTTCGCTGATGCCTGGTAGCTGCGGGCGCAAACAGCACATTCCACGCACAATCAGGTCAACCTTTACACCTGCCTGAGAGGCTTCGTACAGGGCAACAATCATCCTAGGATCAACCAGCGCATTCATTTTGGCAACAATGCGGGCATGGAGTCCGTTTCGGGCGTGTTCGCTTTCACGGTGAATGAGGGCGAGCATACGATCGCGCAGATTAACTGGAGCTACCAGCAGTTTGCGGTAGGTCTGCTGCCGCGAGTAGCCCGTCAGATAGTTAAACAGCTCAGTCAAATCTGCTCCTAACTCATCACGGCAGCTCAACAGCCCAATATCAGTGTAAAGGCGAGCCGTTTTGGGATTGTAGTTTCCGGTGCCAATGTGGACATAGCGGCGGATGCGCCCCTCTTCGCGCCGGACAACTAGCATCACTTTGGTATGAGTCTTCAGCCCAACCAAACCATAGACGACGTGAACACCGACGTTTTCAAGTTTACGCGCCCAATTAATGTTGTTTTCTTCGTCGAAGCGGGCTTTGAGTTCTACTAACACCGATACCTGTTTGCCATTTTCGGCGGCGGTAATGAGTGCATCGACGATCGGTGAATCGCCAGAGGTGCGATAGAGTGTTGTCTTAATCGCCAGCACGTCTGGATCGTGTGCTGCCTGAGTGAGAAACCGCTGCACCGTATTGGAAAACGACTCATAGGGATGATGCAGCATCAGATCTTGTTTGCGGATGATGGCAAAAAAGTCGTCTTCTATTTCTAAGGAGCTGCTGCCTTCGATAGTGCGCCGTAAGCGAGGGGGGAGCGCCGATCGCCAGACAGGATCTTTCAACTCTGGCAATGGTAAGCCAGTGAGCGCAAACAGATCGCTGAGGCAGAGCAAGCCTTCAACTTCATATACATCGTTCTCGCCCAGATCCATCTCCTGACGCAGCATCTCGCGTACTACTTCAGGCATTGAGGCATGGACTTCTAGCCGAACGATCGTGCCACCAAAGCGGCGTTTCCGTAGTTCTTGCTCGATCGCCAGCAGCAAATCATCTGCTTCATCCTCTGCTACTTCCAGATCACCATCGCGAGTAATCCGAAATGGGTAGTACTCCAGGATAGTCAGACCAGGAAACAGGCTCTCCAGGTTGTGAGCGATCACCTGTTCTAACGGTACGGCTGTCCATACAGCAGGCACATCTTTTTGCTGTAACCGCAGGTCTTCTGGCAGCGGCAAGAAACGCGGCAGAATTCTGGGGACTTTAACTCTGGCAAACAGTTCCTCACCGTTAGCAGGATCTTTAATGACAACAGCTAGATTGAGACTAAGGTTGGAAATGTAGGGAAACGGATGCCCTGGATCGATCGCCAGCGGCGTCAAGACTGGAAAGATTTGCTCATCAAAATACGTTTGCAGGTAGCGGCGTTGTTCCTGGTTCAGGTCAATGTAGTCCAGCAGGTACACCCCTTTTGCTGCAAGCTGAGGGCGTAGGGCTTGCTCAAAATGACGGTGCTGTTGTGCCACCATGGGACGCAAGCGCTGACCAATTAGCTCTAATTGTTCTTGGGCAGTGCAGCCATCTGCCGATCGCCGTGTGACCTTAGCTGCCACCTGCTCTTTCAGCGCTGCCACCCGTACCATGAAGTACTCATCCAGGTTGGAGCTAAAAATCGCCATGAATTTTAGCCGCTCTAACAAGGGCGTACGCGGGTCAAATGCCTCATGCAATACTCGATTGTTAAACTCTAACCAGCTAATTTCGCGGTTGAAGTAATACTGAGGCTCAGTCAGGTTAATTTCAGTTGGAGCCTCTTTCACCGTTACAACTTTTTTGCGCCTGGTCATGGTTTAACCAAACACCTCATCTTCTCTACCCGTCCACCAGTCGCCCAGGTTCATCAAATCCTGATGAATATCTTCTACTGCCTGAATGTATTCCGTCTCGGAGAGGCTGTCTCGCCGTTCTTGCAGCTTTTTCAGTCGTAGTTGTACCAACAACCAGGGTTTCGTGATGCCGTCCGTTGCTTCGATGTAACGGGCGAGACTGTCACTGGACATATCTTGAGGCGATGGACGATTCATGGGCAGTTGGTACGATCGGCGATAGAAACAACACGACAGAAAACTTTCGCCTCTTCATCGTATTACTCATCCCTGAAGAAAGTGAAGCAACCTCCGAAATGATTGTGTTTCTTTGGATGATGGGACGATCGCACACGGAATAGGGTCGATCACATTGGCATTGTGAGCGGTTGCGGTAGCCTGCTTGCCAGAACGTGTCGCAGTCACCTTGCAGAAAGTTGCTGCGTAACCGTAGCGATTCGATCGCTCCTAAGCTTGTTGACCAACTAAACCTTAACAAAACCTTCGTAGCCAATTAATCACTGCTTGGTACTGTTCTTTTCATTATCTGTACAAAATTCTCTACAGTTATGAATTGGTATCAGTCCTCGCATTTACCATCGACAGGGTTGAAACGGCGCGATGTTTTACGGGGCGCTGGCATTTTAACGGGTTTGGCGATCGCCAGTCAGTTACCGCGTCGTTTAGTGGCTCAGCCAGCGTTTTCAGGCTATCCCTTTTCACTTGGGGTTGCCTCTGGCAATCCACTGCCCAATAGCGTAGTTTTGTGGACTCGACTGGCTCCTAATCCGCTAAGTGGAGGAGGAATGCCAGCATACAACGTGCCCGTGCAATGGCAAGTTGCGGCTGACGCAAATATGCGACGCGTTGTTAAGTCTGGTACTGAGGTTGCCGTGCCAGAATTCGCGCATTCAGTTCATGTAGACGTGCGTGGACTGCAACCAGGACAGACTTACTGGTATCAATTTAAGGCGGGTAACGAAGTCAGCCCGATCGGTCGCACCCGTACTGCACCTGCCCGTGGTGAAAGGCTCGATCGCCTCCGCTTTGCATTGGCTAACTGTCAGGACTGGCAAAATGGCTACTACACGGCTTACAAGCACCTCGCCGAAGAAGATCTCGATCTGGTAGTGCATGTGGGTGACTACATTTATGAATATGGTCCGCAACCCGGTGGACCTCGCCAGCACAATGGTCCTGAGATTTTCAGCCTGGAAGACTATCGCAACCGCCACGCGCTCTATAAGACCGATGCCAATCTTCAGGCGGCTCATGCAGCGTTCCCCTGGGTGGTGATATGGGATGACCACGAAGTAGAAAACAACTACGCTAGTGGGATCTCAGAAGTTGATGGCGAGCCTGATCAAGATCCCGCCGTGTTCTTGCGACGGCGCGCAGCAGCATATCAGGCGTATTACGAGCATATGCCGCTGCGTAAATCATCCCTACCCTATGGTGCTGATCTGCGGCTGTATCGACGCTTAACGTATGGCGATTTAGCTCAGTTTAATGTGTTGGATACACGTCAATATCGATCGGATCAACCCTGTGGTGACGAGCTTAAACCCCTTTGCGATGCAGCACTTGACCCTAATGCCACGCTAACAGGCAAGGCGCAAGAGCGCTGGTTGTTTCAAGGCTTGCAGCAATCATCCGCTCAGTGGAATATTCTGGCGCAGCAGGTCATGTTTTCGCAGTTTGACTTTGATGCACGTCCAGGGGTGCAACTCTTTAATATGGATCAATGGGATGGCTATGTGGCAGCCCGCAATCGCATCCTGACGTTTCTCGAACAGCAGAAGGTTTCTAACCCGATTGTGCTGGCGGGTGATATTCATTCCAGTTGGGTACACGACATCAAACGTGACTTCAACAAGCCAGGATCGCCAACGCTGGGCACTGAGTTTGTGGCAACCTCCATCACCTCAGACTTTCCCACCCAGTTCATTGCTCCAGTAACGGCAGCGCTTTCTAACAACCCGCATACTAAGTTCTTTAACGGTGCGTTGCGGGGCTATCTACGCTGCGCTCTAAATCGCAAACGTTGGCGGAGTGATTATCGCGTCGTCTCGACGATCGCTGCACCCCAAGCAACAATTAGCACTCTTGCCTCGTTTGTGGTGGAAAATGGTCAACCGGGCGCTCAACGCGCTTAATGTAATTAAAAACGGAGTGTAGCAGGATGGGTGCTAAATGTTCCTGTCCTGCTTCGTTTGCTCTACCGCTTTTAATGTGAGCGATCGTCTTGAGCGCGATCTGGTACTGGAGGCAGTCACAACAGACTCTCACTCCACTCGTTGTAGGGGCGTTAGTTTGGGATCGACAATCTTTTGACCCATACCAGCAAACTTCACAGCAAGGCAAATCTTATTCCCAGCACCAAAAATATGCGTTACCTGACCGCTGCCAAAGGCTTTATGAACAACTCGATCGCCGACTGTCCAATCATCTTCATGGGTATCCGGTAAAGAAGTTGTTTCAGAGGGACCCCGGCTTGAGGCAGCGCTCGGTTTCGTCCAGCGGGTAGGAATAGCTGTGGCAACATTGCTCTGCATCAGCTCACGCGGTAATTCTGCCAAAAACAGCGACGGGCTAGCAGGTTCGCGATTGCCATACAGTCGGCGTTCTCGCGCATAGGAGACAAACAAACGCTCCTGAGCGCGGGTGATGCCAACGTAGCAAAGACGGCGTTCTTCTTCCAGTGCGGCAGGGTCTTCGAGCGATCGAAAATTAGGAAACAGTCCTTGCTCTAGCCCCACCAGGAAGACGACTGGAAACTCCAGCCCCTTCGACGAATGCAGCGTCATCAGTGAAACTCGTGTGACTTCTTCTTCTAAATTATCCAGATCAGACGAGAGCGAGGCGCTAGAAAGAAAGCCAATCAGGCTGGGATCGTCCGTGTTCTGCTCTTCAAATTGCAGCACCGCGTTGTAAAGTTCGCCCACGTTTTGCATGCGGTCTTCGGCTTCTTCGGTGCCCTGGATTTTTAAGTCCTGCATATAGCCAGAGTCTTCCATAATGCCTTGGACGATCTGGTTCGCGGGCAATGTATCAAGCTGCGATCGCCATTTCTGAAGCATCTGGACAAAGCTCAACACACCTTTTGACGATCGTCCTGACAATGTTTTGACAGAGGTTTCATCAGTGAGAATCTCCCACAGGGGCACATCCAACTCCTGCGAGGCTCTTACCAGGGAATCGATCGTTGCTTTGCCAATGCCGCGCCGGGGCGTATTGATCACCCGCAGTAAGCTGACCGTATCAGCAGGGTTGGCGATCGCCCTTAGGTAGCCCAACACATCCTTAATTTCCTTGCGATCATAAAACCGCAGCCCACCCACAATTTTGTAAGGCACATCATGCTTCACCAGCACTTCTTCGATGGCGCGCGATTGGGCGTTGGTGCGGTAGAGGATCGCAAATTTGCCCCAATGCAGTTCGGGATGCTTCGCTTCCATCACGCGGATCTGCTGCACGACAAACTCTGCTTCGGCGTTTTCGTCGTCAGCGCGATAGCAGAAAATAGCTTCACCAGCACCCCGTGTGGGCTTCAGCACTTTGTCGATGCGCTCGGTGTTGTTATCAATCAGGTGATTGGCAAGTGCCAGAATGTTTTCGGTCGATCGATAGTTTTCCTCTAGCTTGACCATCGTGCGGGTGTCGTCATCCGCCAATTGGTCGCCAAAGTCCTTCTGAAAGCCCATCAGAATAGTGAAATCTGCCGCTCGGAAGGAGTAAATCGACTGATCGGCATCGCCAACAACGAAGACCGATCGATACTCCCATTGGTCAAAGGTTTGAGTGCTATCACTATTGGTTACCAGCAGACGAATCAAGTCGTACTGAGTCCGGTTAGTGTCTTGATATTCGTCTACAAGAACGTGCCGAAAGCGGCTATGCCAGTAGGCACGTACCTGTTCGTTTTGGCGAAACAGCTTGACAGGCATCAAAATCAGGTCATCGAAATCTAGCGCATTGTTTGCTACCAGCGCATCTTGATACATACTGTAGACGTTGGCGATGACCCGTCCACGATAGTTTTGCTGCTCGCGCTCTAGATCTTGCGGTGACCAACTCTGGTTTTTAGCATTACTAATGGCAAAGCGAACGGAGCGAGGATCGAACTTTTTATCGTCCAGGTTCAGCCTGTTCGTTACGATATCTTTCACCAGACTTTGCGCGTCCGATTCGTCAAAGATCGAGAAGTTACGATCCCAACTGCGTCCCTTCTCATCCTGAAACTTTTCAATGTCAAGCCGCAAAATCCGCGAACAGAGCGCATGAAAAGTGCCAATCCACAGATGTTTAGTAATATTCTTGTAGACTTTTGACTTCAGCTTTGTTTGGTCGTAAGGCGGCAATGAATCCAGCGGTTTACCAAATTGACTATGTGATTCACGATCGGCAAAGAGCTTCTCAATTCGCTCCTTCATTTCTCTGGCAGCTTTATTTGTAAAGGTGACAGCCAGAATGTTTTCAGGATCAACGCGATGCGTCAATACCAAATTGGCAATGCGATAGGTCAACGCTCGCGTTTTGCCAGAGCCAGCGCCTGCAACTACTAGTAAAGGACCACAGTAGTGCTCTACTGCTTGCCGCTGCGAAGGGTTGAGATGAGCGAGAAATTCTGTCGTTTGTGTCATGAAGCGGTGTGGCGATCGGGCGATGCTTGGGACGAGCCAACAGCATCAAGACCAGCGTATCGCATCTTGAAGGATGAGAGCAGTTTTGGCAGGTAGATGCACGATCGAAGCCACGGTCTTTTCGCTCAAGCAACGTGCTCTTTGTAAAGGCGGGTTTTGAGGCATCGTTCAAAGGTCTTGAGATACAGGGTCTGTACCTTCTTCATTGGCGCGCTTCTACGAATTGCCGTTTAGCTTGCTTTGAGGGACTTTCAGTTCCTTTTATCAAGACCCGTTGGTAATTGCTGCCTAAATTGCCTGGAAGACTCCAGGTAGGAAAGTTATTATCAACGAATAACGATATCCACCGAGTTCCATTCGGCATTGCCTGAAGGCACCTTGTGACTTTGCTTACTCCTTTCTATTTGTTGGCTGCTTCTGATCTGCGTCCGCTTCTGGGAGATATTCGGCTTGATGTCGCAGCGCTTGTGCTGATGTTGCTGCTATCTGCTTTTTTCTCTGGCTCAGAAACGACCATCACGGCTCTAGACAATCTCAAGCTGAAGGCGCTAATCAAGGAACAGGGCGATCCTAGCCGCATTTTTACCCTAGTACTTAGCAATCGACGGCGGTTTATTACGACGCTGCTGGTGGGCAACACGCTGGTCAACAACTTTTCTGCCATTTTGACCAGCAATCTGTTTAGTCTGTGGTTGGGCAATCAGACGATCGGGCTTGCCACCTTTGTCATTACGTTTCTCACCTTGACGTTTGGCGAGATTGTACCAAAATCGCTGGCAATCAATAACGTCATGCCAATTTTTACGCTGGTAGTGCAGCCCATTTACTGGCTTTCTAAGTTGCTGTCGTTGCTGGGTGTGATTCAACTCTTTGAGAAGGTAACTCAGCTTGCCATTCGCACGTTTCAGGGTGAAGTGGTGCAGCAGGGTGAGTCGCTACAAGATTTGGAGCTAATGATCGAAATCTTGGGCGGCAAGGGGCAACTTGATCTGGATCAGCATCAGATGCTGAATAAGGCGTTAATGCTCGATCGCCTGAGCGTTAAAGAAGTCGTCAAACCACGCATTGCGATGCGAACCATTTCGCGAGAGGCGACGCTACAAGATTTAGTCGCGCTGTGCCTAGAAACAGGCTATTCGCGCATTCCAGTGCAGGAAGAGTCAAAAGACGAGATCGTCGGTATTGTGAATCTCAAACGCGCCTTGCAGCACTTGAATCAGCTGCGTCACGATGAACAGAGCAATGGCTTTGTCACGCTGGCAATGGACCCGCCCTTCTATGTACCTGACACAAAGCGCGTAGCGGATATGCTGAAAGAAATGCTGCAACAGCGCCTGCACATGGCGATTGTTGTGGATGAGTATGGCGGTACTGTCGGCTTGGTCACGCTGGAAGACATCCTTGAAGAATTAGTGGGCGAGATTTACGATGAGAGCGATTTTCCTCATCGCGCCAGTCCTGCCCGTAGTGCCACAGTGCTCAACCGAGAGCCTACTAGCCGTGTTTCACGATAGGCGTGCGTTTCGCCCCCAGTGATCAGGACATCACCGTTCTATTTTTCCTTTTGCATACGGACTTTCGAGCCTGCAGAAAGATTTGGTGAGCGCTTCAATAAAGCTCAACGAATGCTCTGGCGACGGAGAGCGTTTTGGCGATCGTGCTCTATCCAGGCAGCATCCGTCCAGTGAGGAGTGCTTTGCAGCCGAGCGATCGCCCAAGCATTGTATTCGGGGCTCAGGTCACAGCCCAGCCATTTTCTACCTGCTTGCTCGGCTACTACCAGCGTTGTGCCAGAACCAGAGAACGGATCAACTACTGTGTCACCACGATCGGATGCAGCAAATACGAGCTTGCGAAGGAGTGCCTCTGGCTTTTGCGTAGGATGCTTTGTCTTTTCCGCCATGCCATTGCAGGTTGTGGGAAGCTCGATCACATCCTTTGGCTTTGCGCCCAACGGGTGTGGCAACCAGCGATCGCGGGGTTTCCCATCACCATACTGACTGGTCGCTGCCTGCGGATGGGCGGGATACTTCAGCGTATGGTTGCCATAGGGAATCCGAATGCGATCGATGTTGATCTTAGCTCTGGCACTCTTTCGCAGCAGCAGAATGCTCTCATGGGCGCGTCCCCAATCAAGACCCAGATTAGCCTTGTTTTTGTAATGCCACACTAACCAGCGGCAGGCTTGGAAGTATTGCAGGGCGGGACGCTTCAGATCTGCCAGAATCTCAGAAAAACCCATGACATAAAGGCAACCAGACGGCTTAAGGATTCTTGCTGCCTGCTGAATCCACTGCATCGACCAGTCGATATAGTCGTCTTGCGAGGCGAAGGTATCCCAGTCTGCTTTTTTAAGGTTGTAAGGCGGATCGGCAAAGACCAGATCAACAGATGCCTCGTCCAACGTTGCTAACCATTGCAGCGAATCGCCACAAAATAAAGTGCCGTTAGAAGTTTGATGGGCGATCTTCATGCGTTGGTTACAGTTATGGCAGTATTGCCCATGGTTCAGAAGTACTCACCATAGAATGCTCCAGCACTAGCAAAGATTCTGTAGTGAAGAGTTTATGGATAAATGCCGCTAAATCATTAAGTAGGTCAGCTACAGTTCCTTCCCAAGAGGGGGGGGAATAAGTCGCTATTCAAATAGAGATAAGACAATTACTTGCGCTTTAGGCTGACCAGTCGTTCTTGCAGAATACCTTCTTGCTGCGTATCGTCAAGGTTGCGGGCAAGCTCGATCGCCTGTTGATAACGCTGTTGTGCTTTAGGTACATCACCCAGTTTTTCGTAGAACTGACCTAACGCTTGCAGTGAGATGAGTTCTTGACGATCGTTCTCTAACATCTGAGCAACCTGAAGACGCTGATTGAGCAACTCAAGCGACTGCTGGTAGCCTCCCGTTGTAGTGAGGGCTGCTACCATGCCATCGATCGCACGAAACTGATTGGGGCGATCGCGGTTGATATCTGCTAGCTTGACTGCCAGCCCGTAATACCGCATCGAGTCTCGATAGTTGCCCGCTGACTGATACAAAGCACCGATGTTGTTTAACGTGGTGGCTTCTCGTTTGGGGCTACTGGCGCGACGAGCCTCTGCTAAAGCAATCGTGTATTCCTCCATAGCGCGGCTAGTGTTACCTAGACTAGACGCCAACAACCCCAAGCTATCGTGCGATAAGGCAGCGCCATCAGCGCTCTTAATGTTGGTAGCAATAGTGAGCGCTTCGTTAAAGAGAGCTGCTGCTGATTGGATGCCGCCACGCTTTGCTAGCACTCTGCCCAGACTGTTCAAGGCATAAACTTGCCCTTGAAAATCTTGTTCATCACGTGCGATCGCCAGTTGTCGGCGTAGAGCATCTTCTGCTTCGTTCGATCGTCCTAAACGGGAATACGCCAGTCCTAAATAGCCGTAGGCAAGAGCTTCACCAGGGCGATCAACGAGTGCTTGGTAGAGCTTGAGCGCCTGCTGCCAGGATTGCACCGCATCTGCTAACGAACCATCCAGCTCTTGATCCTTACCCAGTTGTAGGAGTCGATCGGCTTCATTTCTCGATGCGCCCTGAGTGCCGTTATTAACCCGCACATTCAACTGCTGATTTAGCTCGGTGGCGCTAGCTGCAAGCGGTGATAGCAGCGCGATCGACATTCCAGCACCCACAATGGCACTAAGGATGACTGGTTGACTCAGAATGCCCATGACCCAACGATTCATTTGTCTGCCTCGATAAAATTTTGCGCTGGCTCGACGTTAGCCCTGGCGCTAGTAAGAAGGGGTAATTAAGACACCTCGACCTAGCCGAACAGCTAGCCCTAGAGTGTCTTTATTCAACGCTCGTTTCTACTGAGGTCGCACCAAACCCCAGTCCACTTCTAGCATTCCCTTCTAGATAGATGGTTCGTACATCGTCTGGCAGCATTGTTTCGAGCAACCGATAGCCTTCTTGGATCTGCGATCGCACCTCTGCTGGAGACATTGCCTCACCCTCTGCCCGCAGATACGCTGAAATTCGCGTTTCGCTCCAGTTAAATGTTTGCGCCATCAGCACAATCAGCCGGAGGGTTGGCGGCATTTGATCCAACACTCGCTCGATATAGCACCACAAGGGCGGCGGCGCAGCTTCTAAGTTGTATTGAATTGCTTCCACGGGTGGCAGTTCTGCCCGATTAATACAAATTGCTGTTACGTTAATCAGCCAGCTTTGTAGCGTCATGCCAGCGTCATTTTCACCACCACTACGCAAATCAACGCCACCCAGCTCATGGAAAATATGTCGCCAGGTATTGGCAAAAAGATAGTCTGCCTGGACGGGCGATCGTGCCGAGTGCCGAATAAGCGTGTACACCATCGGACTGTAGCGACAAAAGATCGCCGTAAAGTATTGCCCAGAATCCGGGTGGCGCTGAAATAAGGTCAGCAAATCTTGATCGCTATAGTGCGTCAAACCCTTCACTACCGGATGGTTACATTCTGGGAAGGACGGAATTGCAGGAAATGTAGGAATGGACACAGCCCAAGTAACCAGCTAGTTGTGCAAATGAATGACCTCCAATATATAAGCGGTTTTGGGCAAATTGACACGGTTTTTTCACAAATCAGTAATGAATGTTGGCAAGAGGGAGTAGGAAACAGGGTATGGAACGTTGCATCGCCTCCTCCGCTTCCCTTACCTCCGCTTCCCTTACCTCCTCCGCTTCCCCTACCTCTCTTGTCATCTAACATGAGCTGTTAGCTGCTGACGTGCGGCTCCCCTTTCCACCGCATTTCTTCTTGATACAATGGAGGGACGCTTAACCTCTGAATGTTTTTAGAGCAGGCTGCTGCTTCTACGTCTGCCCTCATCAACGCTTGCCTTGTTCTACTCATGACTATATCGATCAGTAGTATTCTGGCTTTTACTCAACCGCTGTCGCTAGCCGCTCTTCCGGGCTTAGATCCATTGTTTTCCACCCAAGGCATTATGGTGATGCTGTTAGGTGCATACGCAGTGGCAATGTGGATGTTTCTCACCAGTGCGCCGAAGGTCCACACCATTATGGTGACGGACGTGCAGCTAGCAAAAAATCTCTATGAAGGGATGCTAGAGCTGCCAGCGGCTGATATTCCCTTGCACTATTACTATAATTACGAGCAATCGTTAGGTGCGGCAGCGATCGACCCTCTCTATCTTTCTCCAGGCATTGGGCGATCGGGTCTTTCTTCTACCAGCGCCCCTGAAGGATTGTGGTATCAGTTGAAAAAAAATACCCAACTGCACATTATTGCAGGAGCTAGTCTGGGCGAGAAGAATCGTCAGCGGCACGTCTGCTTTGATCGAGACTGTTTAGAACAGGTGCTCTTGCGGGTGCAGATGCGAAACGTGAAGCACAAAATTCGGCAAGAGAAACCCCTAAATTTCTTGGTGAAGGACTACGACGGTAATGTGATTGAAATGGCGGAAGTATCTGCTTAAGGCCTCATGCAATACCGTCGGTTTGGACGCACAGAGTTAGCCATGCCTGTTTTTTCGTGTGGCGGCATGAGATACCAACACAAGTGGCAGGATGTCTCACCGAAGCAGATTCCGGCTGATAGTCAGGCAAACCTGGAGGCAACCATCCGACGATCGCTCGACGTAGGCATCAACCACATTGAAACTGCGCGCGGCTACGGCACCTCGGAAATGCAGTTGGGGCAAATCTTACCGACGCTGCCACGCGAGAAACTCATTGTCCAAACGAAAATTTCGCCTGTTGCCGATGCCAAAGCCTTTCGGCGTACGTTTGACCAGTCGCTGTCGTACCTGAAGCTTGATCACGTTGACTTGCTGGGGCTGCATGGCATCAACACGCCCGAGCTACTGGACTTTTGTATCCGTCCTGGTGGCTGCCTGGATGTTGTTCGTGCTTTGCAAAGGCAGGGCAAAGTTCGGTTTGTCGGCTTCTCAACGCATGGACCCACTGATGTGATTGAGCAGACGATCGCCACTAATCAGTTCGACTACATAAATTTGCATTGGTACTACATCAACCAGACGAACTGGTCTGCGATTGAAGCTGCGGCTCGGCATGACATGGGCGTTTTTATCATCAGCCCTTCTGAAAAGGGTGGAATGCTCTTTAAGCCGCCGCAACGTTTGGTAAATCTGTGTGCACCGCTGAGTCCGATCGTCTTCAATGACCTGTTTTGCTTAAGCCATCCCCAAGTGCATACATTAAGCATTGGTGCTGCCAACCCTCAAGATTTTGATGAACATTTGAAGACGCTAGCCTACCTGGATTATGCTTCGGACGTGCTGCCGCCTATCCTAGAGCGGTTGGAGCAGGCAGCGATCGACCGTCTTGGTGCAGATTGGATGCAAACCTGGCACATTGGTCTACCAACGCTAGCAGAAACGCCTGGAGGGCTGAACATCCCGGTGATGCTGTGGTTAAGAAATCTAGCGCTTGCCTACGACATGGTGGACTATGCCAAGATGCGGTACAACTTGCTGGGGCAAGGCGGGCACTGGTTTCCGGGTGCGAATGGCGATCGGGTGGCAGACCTCAATTTGCAGCCATGCCTCGCGCAGAGTCCCCACGCCGACAAAATTCCCCAGCTTCTAGCCGAAACCCATGCACTTCTAGGCGGTCAAAAAATACAGCGCTTATCCCGGCAATAGTCTACTAGAGAGCACATCCTGTAACTGCCGAGTGAAACATGGACTAGGCAGCCAGACAATTGTTGAGGTCGATCGCTCCAACATCTCTAAACTTTGGCTACACTCGCAAAGCGGATTTTAAGGTAATCATCTTCCATCTTTGCCCCCGCAGGTTCCAGGGCAGCTAACGACTGTGGCAGCACCAGATTACGACGATGATTGCCAATGCGAATATTTAGCTCATCGCCAGATTTACTCAGTTCAATCTGGTGCTTCTCAATGCCCGGTAGATACACTTCCAGACTGTACTGCTGTTTGTCTTGCACCACTCGCAGCGTGGTTTCTTTGTAGTAAACCTGCGCCGGATCTTCATTGTTGGGGTAGAGGGTATCTTTGAGCCGATCGAGCGCTGCTAGCCCACACATCTCTTCCGAATACAGCGGCACTTCTTTAATCGGTAGCGGTGAGAAGTTTTCGTGGATTTCCTGACGATACTGCTGCTGTTGTTCCTTCCAGCGCTGGAAGAAGGGGTCAGAGACAGAATCGGGTAGGATACGGTTTGCCACCACCATATCCGTTGCCACGTTATACAGGCTCAGGTAAGCGTGGGCACGGAGTGATTCTTTGATCACCATTTTTTCAGGGTTCATGACCAGACGCACCGAGGTTTTAGTCGCATCAGTCAGCACTTTCTCCAGCGCTTCGATTTGCTCGTAGAACTCGAAGGGCGCATCCATCACCTCTTTATCGGGGAGAGAAAAGCCCGCGATCGGTCGAAACAGTGGCTCTACCAGCGGACGTAAGGCGACAGAAATTCCCTGAAAGGGCTTGTAGAATTTCCGCATATACCAACCGCCAACTTCTGGCAAGCTCAACAGACGTAGTGCGGTTCCCGTGGGTGCAGAGTCAATGATCAGCACATCGTACTCGCCCTCGTCGTAGTGGCGCTTCATCCGCACCAAGCCAAAAATTTCATCCATGCCAGGAAGGATTGCGAGTTCTTCTGCCTGCACCCCGTCCATGCCCCGTGCCTGCAAAACCTGAGTAATGTAGCGCTTTACGGCACCCCAATTGCCTTCCAGTTCCTTGAGCGCATCAAGTTCGGCTCCCCACAGGTTAGGACGCACGAGTTTGGGGTCATGACCCAGTTCCACATCAAAGCTGTCTGCCAGAGAGTGTGCTGGATCGGTACTGAGAACCAGGGTGCGATAGCCAAGTTCGGCGCAACGCAAACCAGTGGCAGCAGCAACAGAGGTTTTGCCTACGCCCCCTTTGCCCGTCATCAAAATTACGCGCATGGCGATCGAACCCTACTGAGAATTGTTTACATTCTTTTACTTTATCGAGTTTTCGGCAGAAAGTGCTGCTTCAACACATCCAAACGTGAACAATGCCAGTAGTCGAGGTGGGAGACAATCAAGCCATCCGCATTGAGCGTGAGTTCGCTCCAGCCAGGAATAGTGATGCGAGGACGCCAGGGCAGCGGTGTATTCCAGCTCAACGTCCAGTCAGTGCGGATAATGTTGCCTGTTTGTTGCATCTTATGCAAATCCATTTTGCAGTGGCGAAACCAGGCTTGGATAAACGCGATCGTGCGTTGGTAGCGATCGACCCCCCGAAACTCACTTGTCGGGTCTTTGAAATACACATCCTTAGCGTAGATGCTGTAAGTCTGGTCAACCGGAAACCGCTGGTAGTCGTCTTTAAGGATTTGGAGAATGTCCATGAGGGGGGAAGAGGGTTTTGAGTTTTGAGTTGAACCAGTTGTTAGTTGTTAGTTCATGAGCCGTTCCTGACTCCTTCTAATAACTAACAACTAAAAACTCCCTTGAGTCCTGACTCCTGATTCCTCTCCTCTCACTCCTCACCCAGCGCTCTCTAGTCGTCATAGCGCATTAACTTGCGGTAAAACGATTGCGAAAAGTCTGCAAGGTGAACGCGCTTGAAATTTAGGATCACGTCGATGAGGAAATCAATGAACTCAAAGTTCGCCATCATGAGTTCATAGCTGAGTTCTGAGTTGCCGTCAAACTGAATGCGACAGCGGGTCAGGTCAGCTGGTAAGGTCGACACATTCCAGGTGGCAATGAAGGGGATGCTCTCACCGCCCTCAATTTTGCGCTGACCTTCTAGCGAACCTTTTTGGTAGAGGCTGATTGCCAGGGGCAGGTGTGATCGCTTTGCTGCCTGCGGATAGTAGGGTGCATAAACGCCTACGTGCTGGTTGGGGGCGGGTTGAAGTTTGTCGATAGACATAGTCAATCTTCCTAGAGTGCTGTCAGGTGGAAAATGCAGTTGGGTAGGAGACTCAGCGCGTTTCGAGAAGGCGTTGTGATGCTGTGCGAAAGAGCTTTGGCAGTAGGAATGCTCAGACTGCCAGTGATTTTAACTCAAACCGCGATCGCTGCCGACGCGTGTTGCCCCAATTTCTCTGGACTGTCGTTTGAACGACGGTACTGTTTGCAGCACGTATCCGCATCGGCAAGCACAGGTAGCAAGCATAAGCTGTTGACCGACATCAGGCTAGATGAAGCCAGTTTCTTTCGCCGTGATCAGGCACACTGATTTTCTGCCTGCCGTAGTGTGCCCAAAATCAAGAATCGATCTGCATAAAATGAGATCCCGTTCCTTTTGCAACAGTGCCGTCTGCTACATTGACTTCGTTCCTCGACAGCCTGAAGGCGAAGGAGTTTGGGTTCGCGCCTGATATCGGATACCACACTTGCCACAATAAGGTCTACAGGTAGGAGGCATGGTGCTAATGTTGTATGCAAGGCGCTTGTTTTCTGTAACTGTTCGACCTATTGTGGTTCTCAGCAGACTACTGTAGTTCTCAGCGGAGACTAAACGTTAAACAAGTTATGGCACCTCTGGTTGCAAATTATTATCTAACCTACCGTTGCAATGCACGGTGTCACTTTTGTGACATTTGGGCGTTAGAGCCGAAAAAAGAGGCAGATTTTGACACCATTCGCCGCAATTTAGCTGATCTGCGGCGGCTGAATGTGAAGTATGTAGACTTTACAGGTGGAGAACCACTACTGCGAACCGATGTTGGACAAATTTTTGCTGAAGCTAAGCGGCAAGGCTTTGTGACGAGCATGACGACTAACACCATCCTCTACCCCAAGCGGGCACACGAAATGAAGGGGTTGGTCGATTTTCTGAACTTCTCGCTAGATGGTGCTGATGCTGAAACGCATGACCAATCGAGGGGCGTGAAAATTTTTGACACGTTGGTTGAGTCAGTGCAGCTTGCTCATTCACTCGGCGAACATCCGGTTTTAAACCATACGGTGACTGCCCAAAACTACGAACGTATTGGAGAAGTGGCGGAACTGGGGCAACAGCTAGAAGCACGAGTCTGGCTCAACCCGGCATTTACGGCACACAGCAATTACAACTCAAAGAAAAATCCGACTCCGGAGCTGGTAACGGCGATCGAAGTGGCTGCTAAGCGCTACAGCAATGTGGGCTATAACAAAGCAGCCTTAGCGTTTATTGAAGCAGGCGGCAACGATACCAGCAATCCCCGCTGTAAAGCCGTTGATGCGGTCATTGCTATTTCGCCTAATGATGAACTGCTTTTGCCCTGTTATCACTTTGCTCAAACAGGTTTGCCGATCGAAGGACGACTGTATGACCTGTACAAGCAGTCCGAAGTTGTGGAAGACTATCGCCAATCTCAAGGTAAGCTATCCGTGTGTGAAGGCTGCACGGTTTGGTGTTATCTCATTCCAAGCTTCTTCAAAGGTTTAGATAAATATTGGTGGTTGAATCAAGTAACTTATGCCGGAGAGTTCCTGGCCCGAAAACGATTCTTACAGCGAGCTTGAACCGCTTGACTCGTTGTTTGTCGATCTATCTGATCTCCCCGAAGTGGAGAGTGCATCAAGTCAACCTGAGCGGGGTGATAACCGACGGCGGAGAGCAGCAATTTCGCTGGTTGTTATTTGGAGCGGCACAATCGCGCTGCACCTTGTTACCTGGGGCTATTGGGTTGTTGTTGGCTTAACGACCCTGATGGCTATCCAGGCGACACGGATCTTTCTGGCTCGTCCGCTGGCGACGCCAACCCCCCTGTTAAGTGAGGCAGATGATGTCTTGCCGCTTGTATCCATTCTCGTAGCGGCAAAAAATGAAGCGGCAGTGATTGCCAGACTGGTCAAGACGCTCTGTGCACTGGACTATCCGACCCATTGTTACGAACTTTGGGTGATTGACGACAATAGCACTGACCAAACTCCTGCCTTGCTAAAACAGCTAGAGCAGCAGTATCAGCAGCTACGGGTGTTTTATCGTCCAGCGAATGCTGGCGGTGGTAAGTCGGGTGCGCTGAATCAGGTCTTGCCGTTGACAAAAGGTGAGATTATTGCCGTGTTTGATGCCGATGCCCAGGTGTCACACGATATGCTGCGGCGAGTTTTACCACTCTTTAAGCGCAGAGAACTGGGTGCTGTTCAGGTTCGCAAGTCAGTGTCTAACGGGTTTGAGAATGGCTGGACGTATGGTCAGGTTGCAGAAATGGCGCTGGATTCGTTCTATCAGCGGCAACGAATTGCGATCGGTGGCATTGGTGAACTGCGCGGTAATGGTCAGTTTGTCCGTCGTGAGGCGCTAGAACTTTGTGGTGGCTGGAACGAAGCAACGATTACGGATGATCTAGATCTCACGTTTCGTTTGCATCTTGCCCAGTGGGATGTGGACTTTATGGCGCTACCAGCCGTCGAAGAAGAGGGCGTAACGCAGGCAGTCTCGCTCTGGCATCAACGCAGCCGTTGGGCTGAAGGCGGCTACCAACGCTATCTTGATTACTGGCAACCGATCGTGCAGAACAAGATGGGCACGGGCAAAACGATCGATCTACTCATGTTCTGGGTGATTCAGTATTTGCTGCCAACCGCGATTGTGCCAGATCTTTTGATGTCGTTACTTCGCAATCGTCCGCTGTTGGTGACTCCGCTGACAACCTTGACACTGGTGTTGTCTATTTTAGGTACGGTGGCAGGTTTGCGTCAGATTCGATCGCAGTCAAGGCACTTACAGCAAGAGCCACTCCCTCAAAGTGGAAGGTTGCGTGCCAAACGTGCTGAACTAGGCACAGTGCTTCTTTCTTCGATGCGGCTGCTGTTCCATACTGTTTTTGGCACAATCTATATGTTCCACTGGCTGCCCGTGGTCTCTGTAACAACCATCCGTCTTTCAATTCGCCCTAAACGTTTGAAATGGGTGAAGACGATTCATCAGGGGGAGGGATGAAGGAGAAGGGATGGAGGATGAAAGTTTTAGATTAATTTAGCCTTTATCCTTAGCCTTGCCGCTCCTTCTCTCTACTCCTTACTCACGTTTCGCCGTCCTACTTTCTAGTTTTGTCGCACTCGATCTGGTACTCCGACGGGGGATACGCCAGCAAGCGAGCGGAGATTTTGTGATCGCAGGAGTTCGATAAAGTTAAGCGATCGTCCTTCGATTTCAGCGACCGCTTCGATAGCGCTTAACAGGTGACGAGCAGCTTCTGGTTCTTCGTAACCACGTCGTTGGGCAACTCGAAGGGCAGCTTCATCGGCATCAAGTTCCGTTTGAGTACTTCGGTTGGCGCGCCAGATTTGGGCACCCGCGATTGCAGTTAAGCCGCTTGCTGCAATAATGCCAACGGGATCACCCTGCACCAGTTCCACGATGCCCCCGACAACACCCGCCAGCACTACACCCTGGTAAAGACTGGGACGAAACCACTTCACACCCGTCAGCCAACTCACCGTACGGAGAATCAGCAAATCGCGCTGTGGTCGAGAGAGACGATCCCAAAGGTCAAAGTTAATCCAAATTGGGCGATCGCTCACCCAGGGCATCGGAAAGGTGCTGTCTACCACGACCCGTTGTTCAGGCTTGCTGACAAGCTTTGTCGCCATGCGACCGGAGGCTGGCATGACATCCAGAAGGCGGCGCATCTCAAAATCTGGGTTCATAGCGGTTGCTGTATATCTTCACCTGTGTGAATTGTCGCACGAACGCCCATTAAGGCTGGCGCTCACACAGGCTTTTTAACAACAGGTTGGACAAACAAATAAACGTCATCGCGCTGATAGGCTAGCTGATAAGCTGCACTCTGCTGAAGCTGACTCAGCAACGTAGTCAGACACTCCTTTGAACAACTCATCCCAGGGTGGCGAGTGTCTAATAAAACGTAGTTGAAATTATTATGCAATGCCGCAGTTTTAAAGTGGTTAAGCTCGAATTGCACTGTAGGACGATGTGTTAAGTGCGGCACAATTTGAGCACTGGTCAAAACGCTGGCTGCCGGTTGTATTTGTGCGATCGCTTCTCGTGTTGCCTGCCAGGTATCTAATTTTTTCAGATAACGCCCAAAGAAAAAGTCATACTTTGCTAATGCTAAAAAGGCAATTAGTGACCACAAAATCATGCCACGTCGATTCCGAATCCAGCTTTTATCGTTTGCTACAGCAGCAATAATTGCTAACAAAAGAAACGGTAAAATTGGTACAGAATATTGATGAACTAGATCTTTTTGCGGCTGATAGACTGTGAGTAAATTCATCGACAGTTGCGGTACTGCTGCTAGCAATGGTGCAAGATGCTTCAGCGACAGCCCCCACAGAACAGGTATGAATAACAAGCAAAGATATTCTAAATTAGGCAGTGAAAAGAGACGATTTAAGACTAAGTTTGGCTGAAGAAAGATATTTTTGGCAATGTCTAAAACGGAGTTGCCTAGTCCTGCATACCGAGCGACGGCTTCAACTCCAAACGGTCTAAAGTGCGGAATCACAACCTGTGTCGCTAGCAAAAACCATGCCGTTCCAGTGCCAAGAGCGATCGCGCCACACAGCCGTTTTCTTTCTACTAGTAAGAGCCATACGCCCATTGCCGCAACGGTCAGTGAGAGCGCATCCCGACAGCCCAAAATGAAAAGAGTACCCAGTGTAAACCAGAGCGGTCGGTTTTGGCGCGCAGCTAAAACGACCGCTAAAAGCACGGGCAACGCCAGCACTTCAGGGTGAAAGTCAAACAGGTTAATGTTAAAAACTAACGGATAGAGAAGATATACTACCGCGATCGCGATCGCCTGCCCTGGTTTTACTCCAGCTTGTTTGGCTAACAGCCATGTTGGGATGACTCCTAAGGAAAGCGCGATCGCCTGTAGAGCCAAGAGCCAATAAACGCTTGGGTAGATTTTGTAGAGCGGTGCTAGCAGATACAGTATCCAATCTGCATGTCCCCCTAAGAAATGGAAGCCCCAAAAAGAGACAACCGGCGGTTGTCCCTGGCTAATTAAATAAAGAGCCTGATCGAAATAACCTAGGTCAAACGCAGCCGAATGAAACAAAATGTGGCGTATGCTACTAGCAAGAAAAAGCACGACTGCACTAACACCAACTAACCAAAAAATGGGTTTAGCTTCAGAGGCAGACCGATCATTAAGAGCATCTAGTGAAGTAAGCTTCTGATCCATTTACTTAGACACTACGTTAGAGCAATTTGCAGTTTGAGAATGTGCCACATTCTATTCTATAGCTGACTTAACACCACTTAGAGACTGGGTTTCGACTGCGCTCAACCTGCCTACAAGGGCTGAGCGCATTGAGACTTCAGTGTGCGCTTTCGACCTGAGCGCTCAAGCCGAAGGGCGCTCAGACTTCAGCGTTGCGTTCAGCCGAAACGTCGAGCGCGAAGTCGAAAGGCAGCTTATAAATAATTACGCCCAGCTACTTATTCTATAAGGGTGTGTAGCATTCTCATTCAAATAAGGTACGTGTGCTGTCTCTTGACTTTGTGTCATACGACCTGCCAAGCAGCCGTTAAGAGGCTCACGCTTACTGCCCAGGTTGTCTTACGCCTGTAGGCTTGGGGCTAACAGACGGTTGTGCAGGCGTTACTCTAACCTGTGGAGTCGTGGTTGGCTTAAGCGAAGGCTGTGGAGCTGCCTGTGTGGCGAGTGGAGATGGCTTGGCGGGTACTGCGATCGGCGTTGGTGACACAGTTGTTGTGGGTGAGGCAGTAGGGGCGGTTAATGGAGTAGGAGTAGGAGTCGGCGTTGGGCTTACCACAGGGGGCTGTTGTTCACCGAGAATGCTGGCATTGCCTGTATCAAAAACACCAGCGACACAAGCAATCATCAGCGTTGCCAAAGTGCCGATAAATAGTGCTTTCCAACCGAGTTCAGAAATATCTTTGCGGCGTGAGGGGATGAGGGCGATCGTGCCGCCCACAAAAATGCCTACCGATGCGAGATGAGCAAAGCCCGATAGCGCATAGCTCACGATTAAAACGGCACGATCGCTGATAACCCGCGTACCTTCAGGTAATGCTGCTGCTGCCGCCAGTGCTTGATAAGGCGGAATCGCGGTTTCAAACAATCTGCGTCCAATGATGACTGAGGATTGCCATAGTTCTTCCCAATTCAGGGAAACGCCGGTGAGAGCAGTCAGCGGCAAGAACAGCACACCCAGAATGTTTGCTAGCGTCACCACCTGGAAAACGTCGCCAATAGGGCTGGGCAACGCTGCCAGTCCGCCAAAGATTTGATTGATTAAGGAAACAAGTCCGAGGATCAGAATCAGCACAGCGGCGATCGCCACTGCCATTTTGACCCCGTCCAGCGCACCGACGATCGCGGCATCCAGCGGACTTACACGTTCGATCGGTTCACCGCCAACGGTTTCCTGCGGTACGACTGGCGCATCATCGTCATCATCCATTTGGATACGAGTACGGGGAAACTTGTCCGCGTCGGCAGCAACATCAGCAGGTTGTACAGCCGTATCGCGTACCTTGGTTTGCTTCTCCTCTACCGGGATACCACCAGCGGTTACGGGCACTTCTGTCTCTGGCACCAAAATTTTGGACAGCACAAAGCATGCTGGGATCGCCATAATCGATGCCGACACTAGATGCCCCAGAATATTGGGAAACACAGGCTTCAAAAAGCTGACGTAAATTGCCAGCGTAGACGATGCTGCCGTGCCAAAGCAGCAGGCAAGAATGGCACACAGTTCGCTACGGGTCATTTTCGGCAAAAACGGCTTTACTACGATCGCCGCCTCAATACCTACAAAAATATTGGCAGCCCCGCTCAGTGCTTCTGCACCACTCAACCGCATCACGGTATAGAACACTTTGGCAAAGACGTTGGTGATGACCTGAATCACGCCAATGTTATAGAGCAGCGCCATCAGACCGGAGAAGAAAATCACCGTTGGCAGTGCCCGAAAGGCAAAGATATAGCCCAAATTTACATCAGGCGGCGTTCCTGGTACGGGCACAATATTTCGACCAAAGACGAACCGTGCTCCGGTGTCAGCGGCATCAAACACACTGTTCAGCAAATTGCTAAAGATTTGAAGCGCATCCCGTGTTCCTGGCAGAATAAACACACACGCGCCCAACACAAGCTGAAGCAGAATACCCGCAATCACCACACGCCAGGGAAACACTCGCAAACTGCGATTTTCTGAAAAGAGCCACGCAATAAAGCACAATCCAAAGATGCCGAGAAACGAAATGATATTAAGCAGCGGCATAGATTGAGTGTTCCTTCTGATCGCGGTTTCAGTAATTCTGTTGGTGTCTGCGGCAGTGTAGTGTGGTGTGGTGAGGCACAGGGTTTGATTCAACCCTCTAGCGTCTCAGTCGCACTACAGCCTGAAACGTGATGCACTAAAAGTCTATAGCTTTATAATTAAGGCTTCAGTAAGACCATACCCAAGGTAGACGACTTCAGCGCATCTTCAATCATTAAATCTCACTTATTTTTCAAAACTTATCGGAGTAGCGCGCTTGCTTCGGAAGAAGCTAGACACAGACATGAGCGATCTTCACCATTGAGATTCACGAAGCCCACTCTTTAGTCATTGGGCAGGTTGGGGGTTAAAAGGTTGATAATAGAAGCAATATTTCTCCTTATTTGTCTGCATGGAAGCGTTTGAACTGACTCCTCCTGATTGGACTAAAGCGACCGTTCACGCCTCAGAATTTTGTTGTCCTGCCTGTCAAGCATCTAGTAAAGCGGCAACGCGGGTCTGGATTAATCGGCGCTCGCCTGTTTACACCGAAGATCATCGTCGCAAATGGCAAGAGTTTTACGAATGCCAATGTACGCAAGTGTGGTGGGCATGGAGCAGCGATCGACCGCCCTCTGAGCTTGCCAACAAAGAGCGAGACATTCCGCCGCCCCGTTTTTTCAACCCTTTTAATGACCTGTAAATATAGCCACCGTTGCTAGGCTTGCGCCTCGGTCGCGGGTTGAGCAACATATTGCTGCTCATGGCAACGCCCTTGCTGGTGAAGTGTGTTGCGTTCCCAAAAAACGCCATCAGCATAGCCCTGAATGGAGGCATCCGTGTCGGCGATCGCAAGGCGCTTTTCAGCCAAGCAACAGTATAGTTCGTCCAGTTCCACACCGATATAACGCCTGCCTAGCTTCTTCGCGACAACAGAGGTGGTGCCTGAACCAAGAAACGGATCAAACACAACATCACCTGTATTAGAACTGGCAAGCATGATTTTTGCCACCAACTTTTCAGGCTTTTGAGTGGGATGATCAGTATTTTCTGGCATTGACCAGAAGGGAATCGTAAGGTCAGTCCACAGGTTAGAGGGATGAGTCAGGCGGAAGTTACCTGCGTCTGTACGATCCCAGTCTTTAGGTTTGCCAGCCATTCTGTAAGGAGCAATCACTTTTCGCTTCAGCTTGACGGCTTCGACATTGAAGGTGTAGGTATCAGAGACCGTACAAAACCAGATATCTTCTGAGGCATTCTTCCAGTTTCGAGCGGCTCCACGCCCTTTCTCTCGTTCCCACGTGATGCGGTTACGTACCTGAAACCGATGTTTAATAACATCAAAAACGGCAGGTGACGATCGCCAATCGGAACAAAGATAGATAGAGGCAGTTGGTTTCAGTATTGGTTCAAGACTCTGCAAATAGGTGTCTAGCCACTCTGTATAATCCGCTAAATCTCTTCGTTTAAAGCTGCTATCGTTAAACGTTTTGTCTAAGTTGTAGGGCGGATCAATAAATAGCAAATCAACGCACTGCTCTGGCAACCAGCGTAGAGCTGTCAGCAAATCTTGATGAATCGTACAATTAACAATGGCTTCTAACTCAGTGAGTTGGCTGAGTTGAACAAGCTTTTGTTTGTAGACCCTTCGCTCTTCCTCACTTAAATCGATCGTTCGATTACGGGGCGCACGCTCTTTGTCTTGCAACATCTTTACGCTGGCTAAACTCTCGGCTGACGGCTGAACTAACAGAGGATAAGCCTGACTGTCATTGCATCTCAGCTACGTTAACCCAACCTCAAGCCTTTGATCGAGAAACTTTGAGCGATCGTCCGTTATGGGTAGTGAAGTCATCCCAAGACGTTACCAAACATAGCAATCTTGAGTAATGCACTTACAGAGGTTGTTCTGGCTTGCGAAGCGGCTCCTCCGGGAGGGGAATAAATTCTGCTTCGTCAGGTACAGCCGCAAAGCGCCCTTCCTGCCAATCGCGTTTCGCCTGCTCAATGCGCTCAGGACGGCTGGAGACAAAATTCCACCATTTGTGACGTTTCCCGATCGGCTCACCACCAACGATAATACAGCGAGCCGCACTGTCAGACGCAATCTCTACTGATGTTCCAGGTACCAGCACCGCTAGTCGATGCTGCTCTAACGTAACTCCGTTCAGCCGTAACCCTGATGTAACGCTGTAAACTGCCTGCTCACTGTAATCACCTGGTAAGGTGAACTGCGTCCCTGGTGCAAGTTGTACATCTAAATAAAGTATTGGCGAGAAGGTTTGCACTGGAGATGTACGACCATACGCTTCGCCTGCAATAAGCGTAAATGCAACGCCTGCTTCCTCCCAGATTGGCAGATCGGCTGCCGGATGATGACGGAACCAGGGATCTGTTTCTTCGTGTTCATCGGGTAGCGCCACCCAGGTTTGAATGCCATGCAGGGTTGCTTCTTTGTTGCGCTCTTCATCGGGCGATCGCTCAGAGTGGACAATTCCTCGCCCTGCGGTCATCCAGTTCACTGCACCCGGACGGATTTCCTGCACGTTGCCTTCACTGTCACGATGCAGAAAAGCGCCCTCAAACAAGTAAGTGACGGTTGCTAGATTGATGTGGGGATGCGGTCTGACATCAACACCTTTTCCAGGTGGAAACACTGCCGGACCCAGATGATCAAAAAAGATGAAGGGACCAACCAGCGTGACAGCCTCTGAAGGCAGCAACCGACGAGCTTGAAACCCACCGAGATCTTGAACGTGTGGTGCAATGAGGTGCTGAATGCAAGAAGTCATGATGTGGTTTGGGGAAACATCAACAATTAATTTACTCGTTCGACTCTTTGCTAAAGCAATTTTAGTCTGGACTATAGGATAAATCGAGAGTTTGTGTGGAGGCAGCGATCGCGCACAATCCTCTAAGACCATTCTATGGAAAGACGCTGTATGTGCTCATTCTGCGTAACATCGTTCTAGACAACGTGCAACGAGGTACAACAGATGGCAGCGGCGACCGATCAAGCGCAAGCAGTGCAAAAGTTACGTGAGTTGATGAAAGACATTTACTTTTGTATGTTGACGACGATCGACGATGATGACAACCTCCGCAGTCGTCCCATGTCAACGAATGGAAACATTGAGGAAGATGGTAGTCTCTGGTTTTTTACCTATGGCAGTGATCATAAAGTGGTGGAAATCGAGCGCCAAAATCGCGTCAATGTCAGTTTTGCTGCACCAGATAAACAGCAATACGTCTCGTTATCCGGTACAGCCGCACTAGAAACCGATCGCGACAAAATTAAGGAGTTGTGGCAGCCTGACTTGAAAGCCTGGTTTCCTCAAGGTTTAGATGAGCCTGATATTGCCTTACTAAAGATTAGTGTAGAAAAGGCAGAATATTGGGATGCTCCAGCAGGCTGGGTTGCTAAAGCGATCGGGTTTGCAACAGCAGTGACAACCGGCGAAAAAGCAAATCCGGCTGAACATGAGAAAATTGATTTGCGGTAGCGCTGTAAGTGTAGAAAAATTGGGTTACGACTGAGCGCGGCTCTCTTGAACGTTCGATCGTTTTATAGTTTGCGTCTTTACAACTAAGTCTGTCTTCGCAGATATTGCGGCTACGGGTTTCAACCAACTGCGTAGGGTTAGCCCTTCTCCAAAAAACAAGCTTGTTTAATTGGTTCGGTAAGCTGTGGGTGTCACGCCTGTAAGCTGTCGAAACTGTTTGCTTAAATGGCTGTGGCTGTTGAAACCGCATAGCAACGCAATCTCCATCACTGATTGATCGGTTTGTTTCAGCAATTGTTTTGCCCGTTCGACTCGTTGTTGTAGCAAGTATTGATAGGGAGCTGTGCCGATCGACTGCTTGAAGACATGGCTGAAATGAAACTGACTCATACCCAATAATTGAGCTAGACTTGACAGCCTGATATCTTCATCTAGATGTTCATTGATATATTCCAAAACTTGCAGCAGTTGGCGCTCAGGTAAGCCACTCTTATACGTTGGCAGGCGTGCTTCAGTCGTTGCATATTGCCTAAGTATGCGCACTGCTAAGACGTTTGTTAGCGATTCAATATAAAGCTTACCGCCTAGATTTTCCTGTTGTAGTTCATTCAGCAGCATCATGCCGATTGCCTCAATTTGAGGATCACGAGTCCGAAATTCGGGGAGTAATTCCAGGTGCTCTAGATTTTGGTCAAGGATTTCTTGGGCAATGCGCTGGATAAAGTGAGCGGCAAGCCGAATCTGCAAGTAATGATCCTCACTATCCCACCGAGCGAAAAATGGTGTCTTCGCTGGTGTGATGGAAATGTCACCTTTCCCATATAGCCCTGAATAGGTTTTCCCTTCTCTAACTTGCAAAAAGCGGACTGGACGGGAGGCAAGCGATAAACAAATCGTATGCTCATCGCTGTAATGGCAGTTTGCCTCACCCGGCGGATGTTGGAATTGCTCAACCAGAATGTTTTCCCAACCGTGCTTCTGACTAGACAGGATCGGCTGCCCAGCGGTTTCAAGCTGGTGATTGGCGATCGACTTCTTCGTGTAGATCCAATTCATCGCTAGCAAGCCTCAATTCCCTATCAGAGCGAGATGCTGCCTGGGTGTTTCTATAAAAAACTTGCTCATGAGCCCAAATAGAACCGCTGTAAGTCTGATTGTATGAGCGTTCACAACACTTCTGCCAAGCCACCTAAAGATTGATCGCAAGATTTTGACAGTGGCACAACAATTAGATAGCAAAACAGATGTGAGTTCCCTACGCTGAGAGAATGATTAGGCAGGAGGAACTATGGCACATTTATTACACATTGATTCGAGTCCTAGAGGCGAGCGATCGCAGTCTCGACGGCTGACTAGAGAGTTTGTTGAACAATGGCAGCAAGTTCATCCTGGCGATACTGTTAGCTATCGCGATGTCGGTCGCAATCCGGTTCCGCATATCGATGAACCGTGGATTGCTGCTGCTTTTACACCGCCAGAAAAACACACTCCTCAATTGCAGGAAGCCATTCATCTGAGCGATCAACTGGTGGATGAATTTTTGGCAGCTGATATCTATATCATCGGTGTTCCCATGTATAACTTCAGCGTTCCCAGTAGCTTCAAGGCGTATATTGACCAAATTGTGCGAGTTGGGCGTACCGTTGCTTTTGAACCAGATGATGCTGCTAACGTTTTCAAACCGCTAGTACTTGGTAAGAAGATGTTTGTGATTGAAGCTCGGGGTGATTCTGGTTTTCAACCGGGCGGACGCTACGAAAAGATGAATCATCACGACCCTTATCTTGTTACCGTTTTCGGCTTTATGGGCATTACTGACATCACCTTTATCCACGTTGAAAACGATGAATATGGCGGGCAAAAGTTAGCAGAGTCGATTGCTTCTGCTCGTACCCAGGTAGCGCAACTAGTGGGAAGCAATACATGACAAATCTTGAAATTAGCCAAGAGCTATACAGAGCTTTCTGCGAGAAAGATTACGATGCCTTCTTGCACATTTGTACCACTGACCTAGAATGAATTCAGAGTGAAGGCTTTCCACACGGTGCAGCTTATCAAGGTGCAGCCTCAGTAGTTGAAGGAGTCCTCAAGTCCAATGATGAGCGATGGGAAACGTTCTCATTTCGCGTCGATCAGGACCTTGATGCAGGGGATTCTGTCGTTGTCATTGGAGCCTATGTCGGCTGCGATCGACACACGCAGAAGTCACTTTGTGCTGCCGCCGCACACGTTTATGCTCTCGTTGATCGCAAGGTGCGCCGTTTCCAAATGTTCGCTGATACAAAAACAATTTGGAATTCTATGGACTGATGAATTAAAGTTTGAGGCGATAGCCAATGCCGCGCACTGTTTCGATGCGGTCTTCGCCTAGTTTGCGCCGGAGATGCCCGATGTAGACATTGACAATATTGGTGCCGGGGTCGTAGTCGTAGCCCCAGATGCGATCGAGGAGTTGTTCGCGGGTGAGCACCTGCATCGGATGCCGCAAAAAGACTTCGGCAAGCAAAAACTCACGAGCAGAGAGGTCGATCGCCCGCTCTCGCACCCAAACCTGACGGCTCAACAAATTTAGCGTCATATCGCCCACTTGCAGTGTGGTTTCCTGCCGTGCACCGGGTACTTGCCGATTGCGGAGTTGCACTCGAATGCGTGCCAGCAGTTCCTCAAAGCGAAAGGGCTTAGTAACGTAATCATCGCCCCCTGCCTCCAGTGCAGACACCGTATCATCTACACCATCGCGTGCCGTCAGCACAATAATGGGAATGGTTTCACCCTGACCGCGTACCGTCGCAATGACAGTCAAGCCATCGCCATCGGGCAAGCCGAGGTCAAGAATCAACAAGTCAAAATTGTCGCTGTAGGCAAGACGAGTTGCCTCTTGAGCGGTTGCTACCACTGTTGTTGTGAAACTGTGGGCTTGCAGTCCCGTTTCTAAAAAGGAGGTGATACGGGGGTTGTCTTCAGCAATGAGAATGCGATTCATGCGACAGTTTACCCAACAGCCATACCCTTCTGGATTTTATAGCCATTTCCACTTACAGAAGCCCTACCCTTCCACTCCTACCCATTCTGGGAATAAGCTACACCCTTCTACCAGAACTGTGGCTTACCCCTTTAAGGCTTGTTGTGGATTTGTTGTCGATGGCGTGGCAAATTTTAGGGCTGAAACAAGTGCGAAATGAAGTTGCTCTGGTTAATGCTGCTGCGTTGGCTAACCGCTAATGACTGACAGATCCATACAGGGTATCTCGCTGTCGATAGGGGCGATCGATCGAGGCGATCGCTTCTACCAACGTCTCGACTTCCATGCACGTACCACCCTGCGCGCCCGCCATTGAGGTAATGTGTTCTTCCATCAGGGTGCCACCGATGTCATTACAGCCCCAGGTGAGTGCTTCGGTTGCACCAGCGAGTCCCAGTTTGACCCAACTGGGCTGATGGTTGGTAATCCAGTGCCCTAGAAAAATACGAGCAACCGCCATCAACAACAGCGCATCGGCAAGGACAGGCTGATCGCGTCCGACACGACGACGCAAGGGTTTGGGCGCTTCTTGCCCTACAAACGGTAGCAAAATGAACTCTGTAATGCCAGGATAGCCTTTTTCTAAAGACGCTTGCTGGAGCGATCGCAGTAACTCTAGGTGATGTATTTGTTGCTCTGGCGTTTCGATATGTCCCGACAGCATTGTGCTAGTCGTATACAGCCCCTGCTGATGCGCGATGCCCACGATCTCAAGCCAGGTTGCCGTGTCAATTTTTTCAGGGCACAACACACGCCTGACGGAGTCGTCTAAAACCTCTGCAGCGGTTCCAGGTAATGAATCAACTCCCGCATCCCGCAGCGCTGCGATGACTGCTGCATAGCTCAGACCATCTTCTCTGGCAATAAACTGCACTTCTTGTGGCGAAAAGGCGTGCAAATGCAGCCGGGGAAACTTATCCTTCAACGTTTCAACAATCCGCAGATAGTAGGACAACGATGACCCCTTAAGTGTTGCCTTCGGATTCAAGCCACCCTGCATACAAAGCTCAGTCGCCCCACGCTGCACAGCATCGGTTGCTTTTGCCAACAGTTGCTCTAGATCAAGCCAGTACGCACCCTCATCGCCCTCATCTCGTCGAAAGGCACAAAAGCTACAGTGCTGCTCACAGATATTAGTGAAATTAATGTTGCGGTTGATGATGTAGGTAACTGTCTCACCAGACTGTTGCTGCCGCAGTTGGTCAGCCGTCTGACGAATTTGAACGATCGCATCGGGCGATCGTTGCTTCAGCAACATTACCCCTTCTTCCCAAGACAAGTCGTGCCCTTCTAGAGCGCGATCGAGAATCTTTTCAACTGTTATGGTAACCACAGCACATCAGAATCAGCGACTACGTTTCCATTGTGACAAGCTTCACCTGTCTGGTCCAAAGATGCGTAACAACTGATCCACATTATCTAAATCCCCTACGATCCGGCGCACCGGTTGAGGATAGACCTTCACTAGCGTAGGTGTTGCTGAAACCTGATCGAGTTCTGCTTGCTCAGGATGCTGCGAGACATCAATGACTTTGAGCGTGTAAGGATGACTGAGCGATTGTTCTAACACTCGATGCAGCGCTTGCAAGGTTCGTTCTGTAGCAATGCTATGACCAGAAACAAACAGGCGCAAGACGTAACCTCTTGCGCTTAGCAGCGGCGAGTGTTCTAGCGGTGCGACGGGTAATTCCTGATGTAAATGAGCATACGGTTCAGCCGCTTCATAACGCACGACAAGATCATGCGGCTCCCAAAGTTGAGGAAACTGCTTACGATAGGCAGACAGCACAACAGCATCGCAAAGACCCTCTGGCAAGCGTGAAGGCTGCCAAACCAAATCTCCTGTGTCAAAGACAGCATTGAGTAAGGTTTGATACCGGAGCACTAGCGGCGATGCTTCTGCCACCATTTGTAACTGCTGCGTCTGAGGAATCAGCCAGCGATCGACGGTGGCAGCATAGCAAGGCACTAAAAAATGCGGCGGTTCTGGTAGGTTCAAAATATCGCGTAAGGCAGCACAAAGGTGAACGTGCCAGCGTTCCTGCTTTTTGCGATCGATGCAATAAATCAAACCGCCTCCAGGTGTAAAGAGCGCGATGCCCTTAAAAACGCTGGCAGCATTGGAATCTGCGTTCAATAGAGTTTCCTGTGCTGATTACACGCGCCCTCTCAGAGACTGTGCCATCTCATTCGGCTTCGGCGACATTTCCAGAGCTACCTCTTCTGTAATCCGTCCCGCTTCGTACAGCTTGTAGAGAGACTGATTCATTGTACACATGCCGTCAAAGGTGCATCGGGGAATGATTTGCTCAATCTCCTCAATTTCCCCACGCCGAATAAAGTCTTTGATGGCATCCGTGTTGATCAAAATATCGTGAAACGCAGCACGTTTACCATCAGTCGTACGGCATAGACCTTGAGAGATGACTGCAACCATCGACTCAGCTAATGAAATCCGAATGGGTTCCTGCTGTTCTGGTTCAAACAACTGCAAAATCCGCTCGATTGTCTTGACAGCACTGTTTGTATGCAACGTGCCCATCACAAGGTGCCCCGTTTGAGCCGCCTTGAGCGCCGTGTTGACTGTTTCTTTGTCCCGCATTTCTCCAACCAGGATGAGATCTGGATCTTCCCGTAGGGCTGCCTTCAGTGCATTATCAAACTTGCGGGTATGAATACCAACTTCCCGATGTTTGATCAGCGCCTTTTGACTCTTATGGACAAATTCAATCGGGTCTTCAATGGTAATAATGTGCTTAGGCATCTCCTTGTTGATGTAATCAACCATGGCTGCCATTGTGGTGGACTTACCCGAACCCGTAGGACCCGTTACTAGAACTAAGCCCTTGTGGTAGTGGCACACGTCCTTGAACACAGGCGGGAGGTTAAGTTGCTCCATTGTCAAGATCTTGAGCGGGATTAGCCGCAGCACCATGGCTGGACCATGCAAGGAGTCAAAGATATTGATCCGTACACGGGCAAAGTCGTACTGAGTAGCAGCGTCAAAATCCAGGGTTTCCTCAAACTCACGGATATCTTCTTCACTAAGGATTTCGCGCAGCCAGCTATAAAAGGTGGCGCGATCGGTCACGGGCCAGTCAGTGGCATCAATTTCACCCCGGTTCCGATAACGGGGGACTTCGCCTACACCAGCATGAACATCTGAGTAGCCCTTATCAAACGCGTGGCGCACAATTTCGGCGAGCGTGGGCGAACCATTGCTGGGCCTATGTGGTTGTGCTGGCAGGGGTGGCGGAGCAGTGGGGCGGTGTCCAGCAGGTGGTGCAGGTGGTGCAGAAACAACTGTCTGAGATGCAGCCGATGGTGATGCGATCGTTGGGGTAGCTAGACCTGTCGCCTGGGACGACATGATGGTTGGAGTTGCCGCACTCGTCGCTGGTGTCGAAATCATGGTTGGGGTTGCTGCACCAGAGGGCATCGCTGAGGTCATTTGTTGCGTTGCAGCGACGGTAGCACCATTATTGGCGCTAGTTCGCATCGGCGGCGGCGGGGCGGGTGGGACGCGCGGTGGCGGCGGTGGCGAACTAGACGGACGCTGTGATTCAGTCATATGCTATTTCTCTGTAAACCCTAGAGCGGTAAAAGCGAGCGACGGACTCTAGTAAAGATCCGTGCAGCTATGTGTGAACGAGAGTCGCTGAGGGTAAAAAAGCACGTGTAGGTTGGTCAGGCAGTCCGCGTGGTGTATTCACGTTTAGGTTTAACCAACTGCGATCGTTTTTCTACGCGACGCATCTTTACCAAAATAACAGACACTCATCTCTAGAAAAGTCTTCCCATATCTCTAGTTGTCCTATCATTTTCGTGATGTAACCGGATGAAAATGAGCTAATGAACGATGCTACCTGGTACGTTGTGAAGCAAGCAGATGGGCAATGCGCTATTGTGCCTGCCAGTCAAATGGAGGAAAGCCAGCAAGGCTCAGACCAGACCTCAATGCTCCAGCGATGGGGACCCTACGACTCTCAGCAAAGTGCGATCGCCCATCGTATCGGTCTGATCCGGGCAGGCAAATGTCAACCAGCTTAGAACAGTGATGAGTTTTAAGCTGCGGTTTCAACACAGAACTCATCACTTAAAGCCATAACTCTCTACGACTTGGGTACTGTAGGCTGCTGTGCTTTGATGCGTTGTGTCAGCACCTCCAGCGCTTTGGCGTACTGTGGGTCAGCAGCAGTGCCAATTTTGTTGCGATCGCCGCTTAATGCCTGACGTTGCTCATCTGACAGCTTGACTTCGATATCTGGATTAATGCCGTTCTTGTTAATGTCTCGACCAAGGGGCGTCAGGTATTTAGCGATCGTCACTGCTAGACCAGAGCCATCACCAAGCCCACGTACCGATTGAACCAACCCCTTCCCAAACGTTTTGGTGCCAACCAACGTTGCCCGTTTATTGTCTTGTAGCGCACCCGATAAAATCTCGCTGGCACTAGCAGAACCGCCATCAACCAGGATTACTAGTGGCTTATCAGTCAGAGCGCGGTTGTTTGCTTGCTCACGCTCCCTCTCGCCCTTGCGATCGACGGTAGAAACGATCGCGCCTTGCTTGAGCCACATCCGCGCAATCTCAACGCTGGTGAAGAGCAACCCACCAGGATTAGAGCGCAAGTCAAGGATATAACCGCTGACGTTCTGCTTCTCTAACTTCTCAATCGCATTTTTCATTTCGATTGGAGCAGGAGCACTGAACTGCACCAGCCGGATATAGCCAATGCCACCACCATTTGCATCTTTCTGATAGCTGGCTCGTACAGGATGGATTTCAATCTTTGCCCGCTTCAACTGATATTCCAGTTGTTTACCGCCCCGCAGGACAGTCAGCTTAACGCTGGTACCAGCCACACCCCGAATCAAGGTTACAGCCTGGTTAACATCCATCCCTTCAGTGCTTTTCGCATCAATTTTCGTGATGATGTCTTTAGCTAAAATACCAGCCGCAAAAGCAGGCGAATCTTCGATCGGCGCTATGACGGTCAATTTCTTGGTTTTTTCATCCGCTGCAAGCTGAATACCTACCCCAGAAAGTTCGCCGGAGGTATCAATCTGCATGTTCTTGAACTCTTGCGGGTCCATAAAGCGCGTGTAGGGGTCGCCCAGCTTCTTGAGCATCTCCCGAACCGCTTTGTACGCCTGTTCCTTATTGGTGTAGGGCTTGTTCAAATACTCAGTGCGTGTTGCCTTCCAATCCACCTTGTTAAAGGAGCCATCGACATAGGTGCGATCGATAATTTGCCAAACTTCGTCCACTAGCCCTTTCGGACTCTCTTGAAAGAAGGCTTGCCCTTCAGAGAGGTGTATCCCAGCTCCTGTAATGGTGACTGCACTAACTGCGACTGCTGTTGAAGCGAGAAGAAGCCCACGTTTCGTGACTGCCATAGTACTGAGCCAGTGAAGAACGACAAAAAACTATGCTCAATCTAACACAGCCGATCGTGATTGAGATATCCTGCCGATCAGAGACAAAATTCTTTACCAGAACCTTGATTGAGGTGCTAAACCTGATCAGTTTTGGGTCGATGGCTGTCTGATGGTGTCCATTATGGGGGTGGCAGAAGATAGGCAAGGTACAGTTGCGAACTCGAACTAAAATTACGCTTTCAGCTTGAGACTTCAAAAGAGCTTTGAGAGCATTCTTACTTTAGAACAAGCTGTTTAACGTTGGCTTCGTTGCCCTGATCATATCTAAGCGATCGCACTTAACTCGTGCAAGGAGTGATCGCCTTGGGTCTACGCTGGTGACAGCATCATCCCGCTATGTAAACGAAATTATGCAAAGACATGAGTGGTGTGTTTCTAAGTACAGGGTGCGATCGTCCTTTTCTTATCTCTAGGACTTGCTACCCAGACAGTTCCTAAAGATCTTCTAGTAGATCTGATTCTGACTGTTTTGTGCAACATCAGCATTGTAGACAAAACTAAAACAGCAAAAACCCTCAAAGCAAGCACTTCAGGGGTTTTTACTTGAAGCCGATGGGGGGATTTGAACCCCCGACCGCTCGATTACGAATCGAGTGCTCTACCACTGAGCCACATCGGCATAACAGTTGATTAGTATAGCAGGCTTAGGGTTTGTAATGCGTGTAGGGTAGAGAGTATAAGAGCGTAAAAAGGGCAATGAGGTATGGCAAACAATTCCCGCAAAGCAGGCAAACCGTCAACGCTACAGCAGACCGACCCTGAAAAGTATGCCTTTTTGAAAGCAGAGGCAGAGGCTCCCTATCGGGGCTTGCGGAAGTTTGTCTATGTGGCTTTTGCGGCGTCAGGAGCGATCGGTGCTTTCATTTTTGTCACGCAACTGCTGGCAGGGCAAGAGGTAAGCAATACATTGCCAAACCTGGCAATTCAGATTGGCGTTGTGGCGCTGATGCTTTGGCTGCTTCGCCTTGAAGGTAAGGCGGAACGCAAGTCAGACTCTTGACTCCTTACGGCGCTAACACGATATAGGGCGAGGCGATCGCGTTGGCTTTGCCGGCATTAACCATTGCCTGGTAGACAAAGGCAGCAACCTCGGCACGCGTTGCTTGACGAGTCGGGTTGAGTCGCACCAGCGATGGATAATTCACAACAATTTTGCGCTGGGTGGCAGCAGCAACGGCGGTAGTTGCCCAGGATGGAATTTGGGCATCATCTTGATATCTAGACAGAACGCTGGTGTTGCTAGTAGTGAAATTCAACCCATTGGAGAGTGCTACTAACACTTCAACTCTAGGAATCACTTGATTGGGTCTAAAAGTGCCGTTAGGGTAGCCGCGCATAAAGCCACCTCGAGCCGCAGATTGAACTGCCGAGTAGCCCCAAAAGTTACTGCTGATATCTTTAAACTGAGCCACGTTTTGCTTAGCGGATGGTGCAAAGGCTTTGTTGATAATGGCAGCAAATTGCACGCGAGTTACGGAGTCATCTGGACGAAACGTACCACCAGGAAAGCCGCTGATAATGTTTCGCTGTGCTAAAGCGGCGATATATGCTTGCGCCCAATGCCCTTGCACATCAGCAAATTGATCAGCGTTGCCAGAGGCGATCGGGGATGCGCCAAATTCTACAGAACCAGCAACCTTCCTTGAGTCGAGCGTATTGCCTACAGCGTAGAGCGTCTTATTAGTAGTGTTATTGAGGTCGTACTGACGGTTATTGCGAACGATGTTGTTACCATCACTGCCAGTCGTGCCGATGTCAGGTTGAGCGTTACTGGTGGCAACGATGCCATCCCGTTTGTTGTTTTCGATCGTATTGTTCCGCAAGATAGGACGGGCAGCGTCGTTAATATACAGTCCGTCTGTGTTCTCAATAATGCGGTTGCCACTTATCCTGGGTGCCGCGTTACCGCCGATCGCCAGCCCAAAGCCTGTGTTTTGAAACATATTGCTGCGAATTTCGCCCGTAGCACGGTTAGCAACTGAAATGCCATTGCCGCCATTCTGAGTAAACACGCTGTCTGCAATCACCGGATTAGCTGTGCCAGTTACAAAAACGCCTTCCCGATTATTGCGGTTAAACGTGCAGTTCTGGATTTTGGCATTGACTGATTCGATCCAGATACCTGTGCCGCGTGTATTGGGGTTTGTAACCGAAATGCCCCGGATTTCAGTATCTTTGCCTGCCTGAAGCGTTACATTCTGCCGTGCAAACGTTGGGCTAACCAGGTTGCCACCGCCGATAATGGCAACGGTCTGCCCCTTCTCAGATTCTTCGCCCCGAAGCGTGACTCCCGGTGGCACATTAAGCGGAAAGACCTCGCCAGAAGCTTGCGTATAGCTGCCTCGCGCTAACTGGACATAGGTTCCTGGTGTTGCTTGCCGGAGAGCGTAGGTGACCGTGCGGTAAGGGGTAGCCTCATTGCCCGCACCAGGCGCATCGGTACCAGAAGCCGGATTGACATAAAGAAGTGTTGCCGAAAGCGGCGTTTGAGCCAGCAGCACTGGCGCTTTTACCTGAGCGGTGGTTGGCAAAACTAGCCCCAACCCTTGTCCGCCCAGCAGAAGCAGCATGACTAGCCCCAGACGCGGTTTGAAGCTAGTGGCTGAAAAACGGCATCTTTGTAGCCAGCGATCGATCTGAAAGCCCTGGTACGACATAACGTGTGCGCTAATGACGGGGTTGTAGAAGAAACGCAAGGTAAGAAATGAACGCGGTTTAGTATGCCCTAGTAGCGATCGCGCTCATTGCGATCATACTGAAACTGTAATGTCTTGATCTGTCTATTATTTGAATGCCAGAGTGTACCCGCTAATGTGCAATGCGGCGTTCTAAAAGGATGACGCATCGCCAGCACTCTGACATTCTGACAACAGTTAAAGGATGGAAGTTCCAGCGCTGCTCCAGATCGACCATAGGGTTAGGCGCATCTTGCAATCCTTGTATGTCTTGTGCCAGATGTTGTACATCAAGGGAAACGAATACCGTTCAGAGACCGTCAAGGTAATCACTGTTTCCTGCAATCGACCTATGCGCTTCCCACATTCATTGCTCCACTGCTGCCTACTGCTCGCTGCTGGTGCGGGTGCCACGCTTTACAGTACTGCTGGACTGGCAGCAGAGAAAGTTGTCTTACGGTATGGCGTCTTTCAAGAGTCTATTTCTGTTGCCGAGCTATCAAGTTTTGCCGAAACGGGTGAACCCTCGCCGACGCTAGCAGCCTATATGAAGCTGGCAAACAAGGAGCCAGAAGAGATTCGGAATGCGTTGACTAAAGAAGCCAAAGTTAGTGTGGTCGTGCTTGATCGCGCTTTAAATAACTTTGTTGGGGAACGGATACTCGACGAAGTGGGCAAAACTATCCATACCTCTGCTAACACTGCTAACCGTCAGGCATTGCGCTCGTCCCTAGTGCTTTCTGCCAGTGATGATGGCAAACTCTCGCTCATCGAAGCGATCGAAAAATATCCTACTCAAGAAGTGGAAGTAGAAGTTGATCAGCTCGTAGACACTGCTCTCAAACTAAGTGAACTCGAAAGCGGTATCCGCAAAATTCTGGGCGTGTTTGAGAAACTTTAACGCTGTTACCAGTTCCCCATGCAACATATTAAAACCCCTCCTGACCGTTCCTTCTTATAAGGAGCATCAGGAGGGGTTGATTTTATGCGTCGTTAAGACTGCGGTAATGGCACTAACAGAACCGCTTAATAAGCCAGCGTTTCCAGCGTCTCACGCAAGTAGTAGCGCACTAAATGATCTAGGTTTAACCCACTCAAGCGACCATCTGTGTTGCGTTCTAACTGCCAGCGCTCAAACCCAGAGCTAGCGGCGATCGCCTGCTTGAGGTTGTGCCAAATTTCAGAATCGCCGGGGAGCTGGTCTAAAAGTTCTGGCGTTAGCTTGTCTGGCAGGGAAGCATTTCCAAAAGATGGGCGGAACTGTGGATTAGCCATAAACACCTCAAGGAGAATAAACTTCTAAAACGCACCAGTGGTTGGCAGAGTTATGATGCGTTAGGCAGAGCGATTGCAAAAAACTCTCACTCTATTCCAGAATAGCGCACCCCCAAAAATGGAGTGTGATTGCCACAACATTTCAGCATAATGTTTGATTAATTGCAGCGAAAGTTAAAAAATGAAGATAACGCTTTAGACTGAGTTGGCAATGCTATAGCGCTCCTATTTAGATAATGAGAATTACGCTGGTATAAGCGATCAGCAGTCAGCAGTCAGCGGTCAGCAGCTAGCAAAAAAGCTGATCGCTGACCACTAAATGATTGAGCCTTGCTCATAAATGATTTAGGACTGCTATATCTCAAGCTTTAATCTCTTAAGCCTCTTATGATTCCAGTTGAGCAAGCAGAGACAATTATCCTGAGCCTTGTGCAGCCGCTTGATGTCGAGCGTGATAGTGAGATGCTGCCGTTACTAGAGGCACGCGGTCGCATTCTGGCAGGTTCTGTAACCAGTGATCTCGACTTTCCCCACTGGGATAATTCAGCGATGGATGGCTATGCCGTACGTTATGCCGATGTGCAGGCGTGTTCGGCGGAGTCTCCGGTTACGTTAGCGGTCATTGAAACGATCCCGGCGGGCTATCAACCGCAGTGTGTTGTTGAGGCTGGTCAAGCCGCTCGCATTTTAACGGGTTCAGTGATGCCTGCTGGGGCTGATACGATCGTCATACAGGAAGAAACACAGCGGGACGGCGATCAAGTGACCATTCTGGCAGCGCCACAGCCACAGGCGTTTGTCCGTAAGCGAGCAGCCTTTTATCAGTCTGGACAACCGCTTTTGTCATCAGGCTTGCGGCTTCAGGCTCCAGAAATGGCAGTGCTGGCGGCGGCTCAGTGCGCTCAGGTCAAAGTCTACCGACAGCCACGGGTTACTATCCTTTCTACGGGTGACGAACTGGTCAGCATTGATCAGCCGCTTCAGTCGGGTGAAATTGTAGACTCCAACCAGTATGCGCTGGCAAGTTTGATCACTCAGGCTGGTGCAATCCCCATACGGTTAGGAGTGGTACGGGATGAACCAGAGGCGCTGAAACAGGCGATCGCGATCGCTCTTGATCAGTCTGATATAGTGCTTTCCTCCGGTGGTGTCTCTGTCGGTGACTACGACTATGTAGAAGACATTCTTGCGGAGTTGGGTGGCAACATTCACATTCGTGCCGTTGCAGTGAAGCCAGGGAAGCCGTTGACCGTGGCGACGTTTGAGCAGAAGGCAGAAGGCAGAGGGCAGGAGGCAGAGGGCAGAGGGCAGAGGGCAGAGGGCAGAGGGCAGGAGGCAGAGAAGGCTAGGGCGCTTGAGTCGGCAGATTCACGATTCCCACTCTCCAAGGCTGCTACGCTCTACTTCGGTCTTCCTGGCAATCCAGTCTCAGCGCTGGTCACATTTTGTCGCTTTGTAGAGCCAGCGCTACGTAAACTATCAGGCTTACCTGAACGTGCGTGGAAACCAACGTTTGTGAGGGCAAAAACGCAGGTCGATTTGCGATCGAACGGTAAGCGAGAGTCTTATCTTTGGGGACACTTAGATTTGGCGGATGGGCTGTACGAGTTTGCTTTAGCTGGCGGTAGCCACAGTTCGGGAAACTTGATCAATCTAGCTGGTACAAACGGGCTAGCTGTAGTGCCAATTGGAAAAACCCACATTAGCAGTGGCGAGTCGATTTATGTGATGCAAATTGGTCGATCGCTGCAAAGTTAAGGTGGAATAAAGCTTTCGGCACATTGGAGTTACTAAGGTGCAACAGCATGATTCGCTCACTTTCTGTTATTGTCCCGGTGCTAAACAAAGAGCGTGAAATTATTCGCACGCTAGAAAGTATTGATGCCAGCATTGCCTACTTTTATCAGCAGGATAATGTTGAGCACAACGTTTACGCTGAGTTAATTGCGGTTGATGAGGGATCGAGCGATCGCACACTCACACTGCTGGCAGAATTTGGTCGAGATAAGCCTTACTTTCAAGTCATCAAGCACTTTAGAAGCCTGGGCAGTGGTGCCGCTAGAAATACGGGAGTGAAGATTGCTAGGGGCGATATTCTCTTTTTCTGCGATGGGGATGATCTTATGTTCAAAGAACATATTTATCTCTGTTTCATGTTGCTCAATCATCAACCCTCGTCGTCTGAGGCAGCACTCAAACCCCTACAAGTAAAGGTTGGTGAGACCTCCTATCCCTTAACGCTACCGCCCCATCCTGTTGGCATTGTACGGACAGGTGTGCGGCTAGCAGATCCCGTTTACCCAGAATGGAAAGCCGCGATCGAAAATACGATTCCTCTCAACTTATGCCTACGCCGAGACTGCCATGAATTTGTTGAGGGCTTTCCTGAAGCACCCGTTTATAAACAAATTGGTTGTGAAGATGTGTCCTACACGTTATGGCTGTCAAAGTTTTTTAAGGTGTTGAAAGTTGAAATTGAAACGGTTGAATATATTCGCTATCCTGGCAATAATCTGGATCGACAGTTAAAAAAATTTCAAACCCCACCTGATCAGTATCAGGATGAAACGCCTCCTCATGAGAGAGAACTGCACCTTCTACGACGGCGTTTGGAACAAGAGCGCTTTAGTTATCTAGGCGAAAAATTCCGAAAAATTGCTTTAACCACTGAACTAACTGCACAGTTGAACTGGCAGCAGCTAGCTAACGACTATTTATCACAAGGGTGCTATACCGAAGCAATTTCGCTTTATGAACATGGTATGCAAGCGGAACCGGCAACACGTGCAACGGTTAAAAACATTTTAGCCGCCGCTTATAACAATTTTGGCTCAGCATTGCATCAACAAGGCAAGCTAGAAGAAGCGGGCGTTTACTTCAAACAAGCAATTGACCTCAATTCAGCCCTTTCGACTGTTGATCTATCTAGAATTTATTTTAATCTCGGCACCGTTTTATATAAGCAAAACCGGCTTGAACAGGCAATATTGGTTTTGCAGCAAGCCGTGACATTACAGCCAGCGTTTGCAGAAGCGATCGCAGAGCTTGCCAGGGCTAAAAAGCAGTTTCAGCACTTGACTAAAGGCTATCAATTTTCTAGCGAGTTCGCTGACGTTGATCTAAATTTTTTAACCAGCTATCGTCATTTATTGCAGCACGTTGTAGATCTTAAGGCGCTTGAAATTGGATGTCGGGATGGGCGCATTACGTGCTGGCTGCTAGACAATCTTTTGCTGTCTCAAACAGCACACATCACCTGTCTCGATCGCTTTGAAGGCTCATCAGACGGACAACCGCTTTTGACCTGCTTTGAGGCGAATATCGCTCGTACAGGTGCGGCTGAGAAGGTGCAAAAAATTGTTGGCGCTCCCTGCAATGGACTGCGATCGCTACCTCATCACAGCTATCAGCTTCTTTACATCGGTGGCATGAAAACGGCTAGCGAAACACTAGAAATTGCCGTTTTAAGCTGGAGCTTATTAACAGTTGGTAGCCTGATCGTCTTTGAGGATTACGGCGTTAATACAGCACAAAACACGACTCAACTGCTGCCAAAAGGCGCGATCGATGCCTTCATGACTCTTTTTGAAAACAAGACTAAACGGCTACATCAAGGTGGCGTATTACTACTGGAGAAACTAGCAGATTAGTTGTAACCAGCGTTAGTAGTAGAAACGATCGTGGTTAAACGTGTTTCCGGCGTTCCACCCATTGCTCTAATGTCGCTGTCACTTGCTCAAACACCCCTTGCCAACTTCCCCGTTGGCGTTGTCGAAAGAGCCGCATCGTTGGGTACCAGGGACTGTCGTCACGCTCTAGCAACCAGCGCCAATCAGGGGCAAAGGAGAGCAATAACCACACGGGTTTACCCAATGCCCCTGCTAGGTGAGCAACCGCCGTATCAATGGTAATAACTAAATCGAGTTGAGCGATCGCTGCTGCCGTATCAGCAAAATCAGCCAACGTCTGGCTCAAGTCCTGGATTGGCAGGTCAGCCGCCTGCAAATCATTTACGGCAGCACCTTTCTGCAAACTGTAAAAACATACGCCGGGTATCTGGCACAGGTCACGAAAAGGCTCGATCGTGCAGGAACGATAGGGATTGTTTTTGTGGGCAGGGTTACCAGTCCATACAATGCCGACTTTGAGGGGAAGAGAGGCAAGGGGTGAGGGGTGTAGAGTGCTTCCGCTCTGCGGTGGGGACGGGTGAGGCAGGGGAAGCTGAGGCGCGGAGGCAGCGCGGGATGCTTGGAGGTAGGGGATGTCAGCGGGAATCGTTGCCAAAGTTGTGCCCAGAATGTGGGGCAGGCTTAGGAGGGGCGCGTGAACATCAAATGCTGGTAGAGGGCTATCCTGAGCAATCAACTGGTCAATACCTGCCACTGTTTCAAGCAACGGCAGCAGTGAAGGCTGACACTCGACGATCACTCTTCCCCCGTGATTCTGTCCACCAGAATCACCAAAAGCAGCTTGACGCACCAGGGAAACATAACGAATGAACTGGATTGTATCGCCTAAGCCTTGCTCGGCATGGAGCAGAATCGTTTTGCCTTGCAATGGTGAGCCATCCCACAGCGGTTGAGCAAACGATCGCTGTGTCCAACCGGGTTGCTGCCAGCGCCACTCGTATTCCTGAAAACCCTGCTGTAAGTCGCCTGTCAACAGCAGCGCATGACCCAGATTTTTGTGTGCGCCTGCTGATTGGGGGGCAAGCTGAAGCGCCGTACGGTAACGGGCGATCGCTGCCTCTAGCTGACCCAACCGTCGGAGAATAAACCCCTGATTGTAATAAGCATCAGCAAAGTCAGGCTTCAGCGCGATCGCCTGCTCACTATGGAACAGGGCATCCTCCAAACGATCTTGCTCTTGCAGTACGACCGCCAGGTTGTAGTGAGCATCCGCATGATCTGGTTTGAGGGCAATCGCACGGTTGAAGGCGGCGATCGCTGCCTTAATGCTTCCCTGCTCTTGCAACGCGCTACCCAGGTTGCTCCAAGCTTCCGGTGCTTCCGGCTGTAGCTGCACAACCTTCTGAAGGTACGGCAATGCGGCGATCGACTGCCCTGCACGACACAACGCGACGCTGAGAATTTGGAGCGCTGCTACCTGATCAGGCTCTTGCTGCAAAATTTCACGACACACCCGTTCCGCTTCTGTAAACTTGCCGTCATGGTAGTGCTGAAGGGCGGCAGAGAGTAAGGAGGAGGGAGTGGGGAGCAGCGTGCTGTCTGTTTGTCCATGAGATTGTACAGGGGACGTTTGAGCCAGTGCTAACTGCTGACCACTGGTCGATGTCGCTTGCTTCTCTGTAGAAGTTGGCTGACGGCTTGCAAACGGTTGCCCTCTGCCCTCTGCCTTCTGCCTCCCGTCGGCTGACGCTCTGGGAAGCCTGCCTTCTGCCTTCTGCCTTCTGCCTTCTGCCTTCTGCTTACTGACCGCTTCTTGCCTCTGCGGCTCTGTCTCTCTGCCTCTCTGCGGTTGTAGTTTAACTAGTGCGTCTTGTATCTGTTCGATCGCGCCTGCCCAGTCTCCATAGGAAGGCTGACGGAAAATCCGCATAGTGGGATACCAGATGCTATCTTCACGCGCCAGCAACCAGCGCCAATCGGGGGCAAAGGGCAGCAGCAGCCAGATCGGTCTACCGAGTGCGCCTGCCAGATGTGCGGCAGAAGTGTCAACAGCAATGACCAAATCAAGCTGCTGCATTAAGACAGCGGTATCGACGAAATCATGCAGATGCTCTCGCAGGTCATGGATGTGAGGATGTGCCTGCAACCGTGCTAAATCGGCAGAGGACGGTTCTTTTTGCAGGCTATACAGGTCCACATTGGGACGATCGGCTAAGGGCAGCAGGTAATCTAGCGGACAGGCGCGCGTCCGGTTATAGGGGTTTTGGGGGTTGCCTTCCCAGACAATGCCGATTTTGAGGGAGGAGGGAGGAAAGCGGGGTAAGGAGCGAGGAGCAAGGGAAGCGGCGGCTGGTATTTGGAGATAGGGTGTGGTAGCCGGAATCGTTTCTACAGTGGTGCCCAGGATATGAGGCAAGCTCATCAGGGGGGCATGGACATCAAACGGAGGGGGTGGGCTGCCGTAGGAGACGATCGCTGCCACATTGGGTAAGCCCTGAAACAGGTGCATCAATGGTGCATGGCACTCCAGGATGATGTGTCCGCCGCGCTGCGCGACAAGTGGCACGTAGCGAACGAACTGAATCATGTCGCCCATGCCTTGTTCGGCGTGCAGAAAGATAGTTTTGCCGTTAAGGGGAGACCCATCCCAGCGAGGTTGCGGTATCGGTCGCATGGGTTGAAAGGTCGGTAGCTTGACCTGCCAGCGCCATTCGTAAGCGGCAAACCCCGGTAGCAGGTCGCCATTAAGCAAAAGGGTCAGTGCTTTGTTCCAGTGTGCTTCGGCAAAATTTGGCTCGATCGCCGTTGCCTGGTTGTAGTACTGCACTGCCTCTTGCAACTCACCCCGATCGCGAAAGATGTTGCCCCAGTTATTAAATGCTTTGGCATAGTCTGGCTTCAGCGTGATCGCCTGCTTATAGTGAGCGATCGCAGCATCAAAGTCACCCAATTCTTTCAGCGCATTCCCCAAATGGTTGTGTGCCTGTGGAAAGTCGGGTTTCATCGCGATCGCCTGCCGATAACAAGCTGCTGCCTGTTCAAAGTTTCCTTGGGAGAAGTAGATCAAGCCTAAATTATTGTGGGCATCGGCATAGTTGGGTCGAATGGTGATCGCCTGCTCATAGTGAGCAATCGCTTCAGCCATTAAACCTTTATGGCGCAGTGCATTGGCAAAATTATTGTGAGCATCCGCAAAATCTGGCTTCAGGGCGATCGCCTTTTCGTAATGCGCGATCGCCTCATCAATGCGATTGGACTCCTGAAGCGCTACTGCCAAATTGTTGTGAGTATCGTGGTTGTCAGAGTGTGTCGTTAGTGCGCGGCGGTAAAACGCGATCGCCGCCTCAAAGCGTTGTTCCTGATGGGCGATCATTCCCAACAAATGCCATGCATCCGCGTAGTCTTCCTGTGCTTGCAACACCTGATGGCAAAGCTGCTCTGCCTCACGGTAGCGTCCTGCCTGGTGGTGCCGTACAGCGTTTTTAAGAGCTTGTGGGAGTGGGGAGTGGGGAGCGGCGAATCGGGAGTAGGGAGTGGGGAGTAGCGTGTTGTCTGTTTGTACATGAGACGTTTGAGTCAGTTGCGATCGTTGGCTACTGGGCGCTGTCGCTTGCTTCTCTACAGGAATTGGCTGACGAATTGCTACAGGCTGACCGCTGACCGCTGACCGCTTATTGCCCTTTACCTTTTGCCTTTTGCCTTTTGCCTTCTGCCCTCTGCCCTCTACCTTCTGCCCTTTCTCCCTCAACGCTTCCTGCACCTGCGTGATGACACTTTCCCAATCGCCATGTACAGGCTGTCGAAAGAGGCGCATGGTTGGATACCAGGGGCTATCGTGTCGCTGCTGCATCCAACGCCAGTCAGGGGCAAAGGGGAGCAGCAGCCACACAGGTTTGCCTAATGCGCCTGCCAAATGCGCGATCGATGTATCCACCGCAATAATGAGATCAAGTTGCTGGATCAGGGCAGCAGTGTCTACAAAGTCATGCAAGTGTGCTCGTAAATCGTGAACATTGGACTGTGTTTGTAACGAGGCTTGCAATTGCTGCTGGTCGGTTAGTGACGGCTCTTTTTGCAGACTGTAGAGCCGCACATCAGGTAATGCTGCCAGGGTCAGAAGTTGCTCCAGGGGGCAGGAACGGCTGCGGTTGTAGGGATTGAGTGGATTGCCTTGCCAAACGATGCCGATTTTGAGTGGAAGTGAAGAAGTGGAGGGGTGAAGGGGTGAAGCGGGAGTAGGGAGCGAGGGGCGATCGCTGGATAGTGGTAGTTGAAGGTAAGGGATGTCGGCGGGAATCGTTTCTAGAGTGGTGCCTAGAATGTAGGGCAGGCTCAGGAGCGGCGCGTGGACATCAAACGAAGGGAGCGGGCTGCCCTCAGGAATCAGTTGCTGAATACCTGTAACGCCCTGAAGTAGGTTGATGAGGAGCGGTTGGCATTCGACAATGACGTGCCCACCGAGTGCCGCAACGATCGAGGCATAGCGGATAAATTGCAGCGTGTCGCCCATGCCTTGTTCGGTGTAGAGCAGGATGGTTTTGCCGTCGAGCGGTGTGCCGTCCCAGCGAGGTTGCTGGAACGATCGAACTGGGTTTTGCTCTCTAAACTTGCTCCATTGGAGCCGCCACTCGTAGCCAGCAAAGCCTTGTGCCAAGTCGCCTGTAAACAATTGAGTTAGGGCTTTGTTCCACTGTGCTTCGACAAATGCTGGATCGATCGCAAGGGCTCGTTCATAAGCGGTAAAGGCAGCGGCAGTGTCACCATAGTTGCGACGGGCAATGCCCAAGTTGTTGTATGCCCCTAAGTAATGAGGCTGGATGGCAATTGCGGCTTCCAAGTGCTCAAATGCTTCTTCAAACTCGCCATCCTGCTGAAGCAAATTGCCTAAGTTACTGTGAATTTCGGCAGAGTTAGGATTAATGGCTAAGGCTCGGCGGTAACAGTCGATCGCTGCGTCTGGTTTGCCTTGATCCTGATAGGTATTCCCCAGATTGTTGTGAACTTCGGCATAGTCGGGACGCAGGGCAAGCGCCTGTTGAAACTGAGCGATCGCCGCCTCATATTGCTTCTGTGTTCTCAGCACTGCTCCCAGGTTGCTATGCGCTTCTGCGAATTGGGGTCGTAGGGTGAGTGCGCGTTGATAGTGAGCGCTCGCCGCTTCCAGTTGCCCCTGCTCCTGTAGTGCATTACCCAGATTGTTGTGCGCCTCGGGATACGCTTCACGCAGAGTTAGCGCTTGACGGTAAACGATGACAGCTTCCTCTAACTTTCCCTGCTGCTGAAGTGCGGTCGCTAGCCCATGATGAGCTTCAGCATAAGTTGGCTTGAGTGCGATCGCCTGCTGGTAGTGAACGATCGCTGCGTCTGGCTCCCCCTGCTGTTGAAGTGTATTGCCCCAACCATGATGTGCCTCTGGATAGTCAGGCTTGAGTGCGATCGCCTGCTGATACTGGTCAATCGCCTCATCAAGTGTCCCCTGACGTTGTAAGGCAACTGCCAGGTTGTGGTGCGCCTCTGAGTAATTGGGCTTGAGCAGAAGCGCTTCTCGGTAATGGACGATCGCATCCTCTAATTGCCCCTGATCTTTGAGGGCAATGCCCAGGTTATTGTGTGCTTCAGGATAGGCGGGGCGCAGTCTTAGGGCTTGCTGGTAAGCCGCGATCGCATCCTCTAGCTTGCCCAACTCTTTCAACGCATTGCCCAGGTTATTTAACGCTTCCACATGGTCAGGCTGTCGTGCTAACGCCTGCTGATAGTGGGTAACTGCGTCCTCAAGTTTCCCCTGCCCTTTCAGCACAATGCCCATACTGTTATACGCATCAGGGCTATCGGGTTGCAGCAGTAGGACACGCTCAAAGCAGGCGATCGCCTCCTCAAAGCGTTGCTGCTGATAGACCAGCGCTCCCAAGAGATTAAGCACATCAATAGCATTAGGCTGCTGCTCAAGCAGGTGACGGTACGCAGCTTCAGCTTCAGCAATACGCCCGCTACGGTGCCATTGCAAGGCGACAGCTAATGATTCAGGGGGATGCGTCATAGCAGGCTTCCTATCCTGTACTGCCTCGTAATTGTTGTGGTTGTCTATGAGGCAATCTATTCTACCCGCCTCGCAAAGCCAGTAACGCCCAGCGTAATGCCCTGTAACACGAGCGATCGCCCGACCTCCTTAGTGGCTTTAGACCGAGGACAGAAATGATCCTGCTGATTGACTTTGACTGAATGCAAAACACGAACAGAGAACCGCGGAAACAAACGTTTAGACGCGCTCTAGATGAAGCCAACTCTCCTTCACCCTTCTACTCCTTCACCCTTTCACTCCTTTATCTTTCCACTTGCTAGGGATCAAATGTCAGCAGCTCTTGAGCAAGCGATCCCCATAAGCGCGTAATGTCATGAAATCCTGACATTACGATCCCCGTTTTGCCTGAGAATACGTATAAATGCCTAAAATTCAGTGTCTTCCACTCTTGACCCAAATTTTACTTTGTCGCAATATAAGCCTAACGAAGTGATCCCAGCACCTTTGGATCCCTGATCCCAATTGGGATCAGAAGCAACTGATTGAAATCGAGCTAACTAGCAACAAATGCTTAATCTGGAGAGCAAACCGCCATGACTAAAGAACGTCCTCCTCTTGAAGACATGACTTTACGGCAACTCCGCCGAGTTGCCAGTGAATATGGTGTCTCTCGTTATAGCCGGATGCGTAAAGAGCAACTTCTAGCGTCCATTCAAGAAATTCAGCAGCGTACTCAGGGCACATCTATCTCAGCCAGACCATTGGAGGCACAAGCAGAAGTGGAAGCAGCAAAATTTGATTTGGGTCAAGACGATCGTGTGGGTGGTTCATTGTCTGCCGTCGATGAAGGGCTGAATGATCTTCCAGCTGGCTATGGCGAGAGCCGCATTGTGCTGATGCCGCGTGATCCACAGTGGGCGTACACCTATTGGGACATCCCCAATGAACAAAAAGAAGCCTTACGTCACCAAGGTGGACAGCAGATTGCCCTGCGTCTTTATGATGTGACCAACGTTAATTTGGCTTACCAGTCGCCACACAGTATTCAGGAATATCCTAGCGATGAGCTAGCACGGGAGTGGTACTTGCCAATTCCTGTTAGCGATCGCGACTACGTAGTGGATATTGGCTATCGCTGTGCGGATGGTCGTTGGCTGGTGCTGGCTCGCTCTGCGCCAGTGCGAGTGCCACCTGTCTATCCCTCTGACTGGATTGATGATCAGTTCATCACAGTGGCATGGGATGAAACACTGGTTGACAAAACATTCCTGGAACTGGTGCCGCCGAGCGCTCGTCCAGCGACGACAGGTGTGGTTGCAGGTGCCGCTACAGGTACGGGCAACGCCATCTACGATCAAATTTTTGGTTTGGCAGAAGCGACCGAAGTGCAGCGAGTAGCAGGTTCCCTCTATGGCTCTATGCAACAGGTGCCCGTGCATGAGCAAGCCATTAGTTCCTATGTCTTTCCCTCTGGTGCTGGTGCTTGGGCACTTCCCACCACATCCGGTCTTACAATGTCAGGCGTTGGGATGTCAGGCGTTGGGTTCTCTGCCTCTGCACCTCCTATCCGTCCTCGTCAGTTTTGGCTAGTTGCGGATGCTGAGTTGATTGTCTATGGTGCAACGGAACCCGATGCGACGGTTACGATCGGCGGTCGTCCAATTAAGCTGAACTCGGATGGCACCTTCCGCTTTCAAATGTCGTTCCAGGATGGTTTGATCGATTACCCGATTCTTGCAGTCGCGGCTGATGGTGAACAGAACCGTGCGATCCACATGAAGTTCAATCGCGAAACTCCTGAACGGCGCACCAATACAAAAGCTGAAGCGGTTCAAGAGTGGCTTGCCTAGTCTAAGTAAGACAGCATTCCGTACTCCCTTTGCCCCCGATCGCATGATTGGGGGCTTTTTGCTGAGTCGGCTGCAAGGCACTCATCTTTGCCAAAAATGCTGATAATGAGTTATTGCCGCTCGATATACACCTCTCAACGCACAAACGCCATGCAGACCAGCGATGCTCTTACAGAGTCACGACATGAACGCCTCACGAACCTTACTCAGAATTTGACCGGACTCAATCGTGTTGCCTCGGTGAGCCGCACCACAGGCGAAACAGACGTGCAGGTAACGCTGAATCTGGATGGCACTGGACAATGCACCGCCAAAACTGGGGTGCCCTTTTTGGATCATATGCTGCACCAAATTGCCTCGCATGGGCTGCTGGATCTGGATGTGCGGGCGACAGGCGACATCGAGATTGATGATCACCATACCAACGAAGATGTGGGCATTACGCTAGGGATGGCTTTGGCAAAGGCACTGGGCGATCGCAAAGGCATTGTCCGCTTTGGTCACTTTGTTGCGCCGTTGGACGAAGCCTTGATTCAGGTGGCGCTTGATTTTTCGGGCCGTCCTCATCTCAGCTATGGGCTAGAAATCCCCACACAGCGTGTTGGCACCTACGATACGCAGTTAGTGCGCGAGTTCTTTGTAGCGATCGTCAACCATGCCCAAATGACGCTACATATTCGCCAACTGAACGGCATTAATTCCCACCACATCATCGAAGCAACGTTTAAGGCACTGGCGCGATCGCTCCGTATGGCGGTCGAAATTGATCCCAGGCGGGCGCATACGATCCCCAGTTCTAAAGGTGTGTTGTAAAAGAAGGCAGAGGGCAGAAGGCAGAGGGCAGAAGGCTGACCGCTGACCCCTAAAAACGACTGGTTCTTGACACATCCCAAACGCCTGTCACTGCCTCCTAGAGTGTTGGAATCTGGCTCATTTGTTCTAGATTCAGCACCTCTGCCAGCGTTGCAGCATTCATCAAGCCTCGCTCTAGCACGATTTCGCGGAGTGATTTGCCTGTTTCAAGGGATTCTTTCGCCACGGCAGCGGCATTGAGATAGCCAATATGTGTGTTAAGTGCAGTTACTAACGCCAAACTACCCTCTGCGTAAGCAAGACAGCGATCACGATTGGCAGTAATGCCTTTAATACCTTTCTCGGCAAGCGCGGCGATCGTATTGCCGAGAATCTCGATACTATGAATCAGATTGTAGGCAATGAGGGGCATCATCACGTTCAGTTCAAGTTGTCCTGCCTGGGCAGCAAGGGCGATCGCGCTGTCGTAGCCCATGACCTGAAAGCACACCATTGAGGTCATTTCTGCCATCACGGGATTGTATTTCCCTGGCATGATGGACGAGCCAGGCTGAACGGGCGGCAGTTGAATTTCTTTGAAGCCAGTCTTCGGTCCCGAATCAAGCAGGCGCAGATCGTGGGAAATTTTGACGCAATCTTGCGCCAGGTTTCGTAAAGAGCTAGAGACGTTCACGAAAGGAGCCATGCTTTGCATTGCTGCCATCAAATTTGGTGCTGGTCGCAACGGTTGATCGATCAAATCCGACAGGATTTCTGCTACGCGAAAGCGATACTGCGGATGGGTATTGAGTCCGGTGCCTGCTGCACTTCCGCCTAAGCCAAGCACCATCAAATCTTTAGAAGCCGTTTCAATGCGAAGCAGATGTTCGCTCAAGATCTGTGCCCAGGCGCGGAAGTTGTCGCCTAATCGCACTGGCACCGCGTCTTGTAAGTGCGTCCTACCCGATCGGATCACGTCTTGAAATTCCTGCCCTTTGGCTTCTAGTGCTGCGATCGCCCCTGCCAACGCCGGGTACAGCGATCGCTCCAACGCCAACAGCCCACCGAGCCGAATTGCTGTCGGAATCACATCATTAGTGGATTGCCCGTAGTTCACATGATCATTGGGGTTCAGCCGTTTGTAGTTACCTTTGACATCACCTAGAAGCTCCAGTGCCCGATTTGCCAGCACTTCATTCACATTCATGTGATGCGATGTGCCTGCACCTGCTTGATATACATCCACCACGAACTGATCGCGCAGCTTGCCGTTTAGCACTTCGTCGGCTGCCTGCACGATCGCCTGACTGATTTCAGGTGTGATGCAATCGAGTTCACCGTTGGCGATCGCGGTTGCCTTCTTAATCAGCACACAAGCATCAACATAGGTTGGCAAGGGCTTTAAGCCGCTAATCGGAAAGTTCTCGATCGCCCGTAGCGTCTGAATGCCATAGTACGCCGTATCGGGAAGCTGCCGATCGCCCATCGAATCTTTCTCAACGCGATACGCTTCTGGGTTCGTCATAAGGTTACTCTGGGGATTCTGGTCTGCTTGCTTTCACCAATATTCCACACGTTAGCGCTGAAGCGGTCACTTGCGATACTCCATCCCCAGACGTAAGGATTGCTCGAATGTTAAAATCCAAAAAAGTGGCTCTGTCAAAATGATGACTAAGCTTAACTTCCAGGAAATGAGCAAACGCGAACTACGAGCCTATGTGCTGGCTCATCGGACGATGATGAGACGTTCCATGCGTACATGGCTTAACTCAGTAGTGAAGAAAATTGGATTACGTCTCCTCCCTTAAAATCCCTCGACGATTTGGAGAATTATCCCGAAGTGCTACAACAATTTTGCCGCGATGCAAAACGGAGAACCTGATGATTGCTGAATACATCAAGCTGGCAATGAGCAAGGCTACTTACGAAATCTTGGAAGGCAATGAAGGCTTCTTTGGCTCGATCCCTGGCTTTCAAGGTGTGTGGGCAAACGCTGATACGTTGGAAGCCTGCCGCAATGAATTGGCGGAAGCGTTAGAAGGTTGGATTCTGCTAGGTATTTATCTTCATCACCCAATTCCAGTGCTAGAAGGACTTGATTTGAATATTCAAGCGCTTGAATCTGAGGTTGCGTAATGCCTCCATTCAGATCAATCAAGCGCTCAGACCTGATTTACTATCTCAAAGCGGCTGGATTCAGCGGACCGTTCCCAGGCGGAAAGCATCAATACTTGGTCAAAGACAGCCTCAGAGTGCGAATCCCGAATCCTCATAAACAAGACATTAGTAAACACTTGCTTGCCGAGATTTTGAAACAAGCTGGTATCAGCCGGGATGAATGGGAAGGGTTATAAAACTAATCAACGTCCGTTACGGCATCGCGCTTATCCTCAAACGAGCGATCACCTGATCGGGTATGTTTGAGTTTCGCTTCACGTAATGGTTAATGGACGAAGGCTTGACAAGGCTTAAACCAATCGATGGTAAGGGCAATCTTGCTATTTTTCTGGGAGAAGAGCTTGTAGGAGATTGAGGACATTTAACCCCATTATCTTCTCAATTTCTTGCTTAGAAAAGCCTTCTACTAATAACGCATTGGTAACTTGAACCATATCAGCAACATCAAACGGAAGCCGGACAGCACCATCAAAATCTGAACCAAGCGCAACGTGATTAACGCCAACTAAATCTGTTGCGTAACGGATAGCGCGAGCGATCGCGGCTGCATCATTTCCGCAGGTTGCCGTTTTCCAAAAACCAATGCCAATCACTCCTTTATGTTGAGCGATTTGTTGTATTTGGCGATCGCTCAGATTTCTAGCATTGCTGCAGGTTCCCTGCACACCTGTGTGAGAAACCAATACAGGGTTGTTGGTGAAATCTAGCACCTCATCAATTGTTTGAGATGAGGCATGAGCCAAGTCGATAATCATATGACGGCTTTCCATCAGTCGTACTACCTCACGACCAAACGAAGTCAGTCCTCCCTTTTTGATTCCATGCGCAGAGCCACTTACGTCATTATCAAAGAAATGAGCTAACCCAATGAGCCGAAAGCCCGCTTTGTAAAAACGATCGACATTTTCAATCTTGCCTTCTAAGGCATGTGCGCCCTCTAAACCTAATAAACCCGCTGTGATTTGTACATTACGCTGTCTTGCAGCAAGATAATTGCTTAAATCTTGCTTTGATGCAATGACTTTGAACTTTCCTTGGGTACTTGATTCAAAAGATTTCAGTCTTCTAGCTTGATATAAAGCACGTTCTGAAAGGCTAAACCAAGTCGGAATGCTCCAACGTTGTAAAACGGCAAGTTTTGTAACGTCATCACTGCGATCGCTATTATTTTCTAAAAGTAATGGAGCTGGAACTTTAGTTACGCTTGTAAAAACTTGTAAGGCAACGTTCCCTTGAATAAGCCGTGGAATATCAACATGACCGTAGTTTATCAATTTGGATAAGTCACTGCCCCACAGCAGTGAGTCTGCATGTAAATCAGCAATAGCCAGAGATTTGTGCAGCGTTTGAGCAGCCTCTGAAATTGGTTGCGTTCTGTTGGCATCAATGGGGTTGAATCGCTTTGCAACAAAAGATGGACCGAAAGAGAAAGTGACAACAGCCAACGCTATGGCTACAACTATGAGGCTAATTAGTCCAAAGAAGATAACTCTTTTTACTCGTCTTTTCCGGTTCATGCTGGTCTTACAAAGAACTTGAATCGTGCTGATTATTCTACAAAGGGCTACAGCGACCTCCTCAAAGGTAACTCAGCAGCATAGCAAGCCCTTTATCATGAAGATAGGTAACTCCTCTCGACAGGCTTCGCGGTTTCAACATGGCGTTTTCTTCTATCACTCGTGCGCTGGGGCGATCGCCCCTCACCACCGAACTCTTAGCGAAACTTCAGCAGCATCAATATCTGAGGTTAAACGGCTTGGCACGGTTGCCCAAGGGCTTAGTTAGTTCTGCCCTGGCGCAGGCGCAGTCTCGTAATCTACTGGTCGTCACTGCCACGCTGGAAGAAGCCGGACGCTGGACTGCCCAACTCGACGCAATGGGCTGGCAAACCGTTCACTTCTACCCCACATCCGAATCATCACCCTACGAGCCATTTGATCCTGAATCGGAGATGGTTTGGGGGCAGTTGCAGGTGTTGGCGGATCTTCTAAGGGATGAAGGCGGAGGGATGAAGGCGGAAGCCCAACCTTCATCCTTTAGCCTTCATCCTTCATCCTTCGCCATTGTCACTACTGAACGTGCCCTTCAGCCTCACTTGCCTCCTGTTTCTGCCTTTAAGCCCTACTGCTTAACGCTGAAGCGAGGCACAGAGTTAAACCTGGAAACATTGGGGCATGAATTGGCGCGGCTAGGCTACGATCGCGTCCCCCTGGTTGAGACAGAAGGGCAGTGGAGTCGGCGGGGAGACATTATTGACGTGTTTCCGGTTGCGTCTGAATTGCCGATGCGGTTAGAGCTTTTTGGCGATGAGTTGGACCAAATTCGAGAGTTTGACCCAGCAACCCAGCGATCGCTCGATCGCATTGAGCAACTCGTTCTCACTCCCACAAACTTTGCGCCCATTATTCAAACGGCGCTCACAGGCAGTAAAGCCAATGCCATAAAAGCGTTTTTGTCGGAAGAAGAGCAGGAGAAGTTTGATCAGGGGCTAATGCCGGAAGGCTCCCGTCGCTTTTTGGGTCTTGCGTTTGACAAACCTGCATCGCTGCTAGATTATCTACCCGAAAACACGCTGATCGCGATCGACGAACCCGATCAATCAGAAGCGCACGGTGATCGCTGGTTTGAGCACGCCGAAGAGCAGTACGAAGAAGGTAGAAGGCAGAAGGCAGAGGGCAACGTTATTGAATCTACAGGCGAAGCAAGAGTAGATAACGTTGGAAGAAGGCTGGATTTTCCCCGTATTCACCGGACGTTTGCAGAATCGTTGGCAGAGGTCGAACTCTTCGATCGCCTTTACCTGTCCGAACTGGCAGAAGAACCGAAGGTACGAACCGCACAGGATAAGGGTCCTGCTCCAATTAATTTGGCGAGTCGATCGGTGCCTGCCATTCCCCATCAGTTTGGCAGGCTGGCGGAAACCCTGCGGGATGAGCGCGATCGCGGCTTTTCGATTTGGCTAGTGTCGGCACAACCGTCGCGATCGGTGTCCTTGCTGCAAGAACACGATTGTCCAGCGCAGTTTATCCCAAATCCGCGCGATTTCTTAGCAATCGATAAGCTTCAGGTGCAGCATGTCCCCGTTGCAGTGAAATACTCTGGCTTGGCGGAACTGGAAGGCTTTATTTTGCCGACTTTCCGCCTGGTTGTCGTGACCGATCGGGAGTTTTTCGGTCAACATTCCCTGGCAACGCCCAGTTACGTCCGCAAACGTCGGCGGGCTGCCTCTAAACAGGTTGATCCCAACAAGTTGCGTCCCGGCGATTACGTCGTGCATAAAAATCACGGCGTGGGTCGCTTCCTCAAGCTCGAAAGCCTGACGCTCAACCATGAAACCCGCGAGTATTTGGTCTTGCAATATGCCGATGGCTTGCTGCGGGTAGCAGCAGATCAACTTAGTTCGCTCTCGCGCTTTCGGGGGGCAGGCGACACCACGCCTGAACTCAACAAGATGTCTAGCAAAGCCTGGGAGCGCACTAAGAGCAAAGTCCGCAAAGCGATTAAGAAAGTGGCAGTGGACTTGCTTCAGCTTTATGCTCAACGAGCGCAACAAACTGGCTTTACCTATCCCGCTGATATGCCCTGGCAGGAAGAAATGGAAGAGTCGTTTCCCTATCAGCCCACGCCAGATCAACTGAAAGCAACGCAGGATGTGAAGCAGGATATGCAGAGCGATCGCCCCATGGATCGGCTTGTCTGCGGCGATGTCGGTTTTGGTAAAACAGAGGTTGCCATTCGCGCTATTTTCAAAGCGGTGACGGCTGGCAAACAAGTGGCAATGTTGGCTCCTACAACCATCCTGACGCAGCAGCACTACCACACGCTAAAAGAACGGTTTGCACCTTACCCCATTCAAATCGGCTTATTGAACCGCTTTCGTAGCCCGCAAGAGCGCAAGGACATCATCCAACGGCTCAAAACGGGCGAACTGGACATTGTAGTTGGCACCCATCAACTGCTAAGTAAGGACGTGCAGCCAAAGGATTTAGGCTTGCTCGTAGTGGATGAAGAACAACGCTTTGGCGTGAACCAGAAGGAGAAAATCAAATCGCTCCGTACGCAGGTTGACGTGCTAACTCTCAGCGCTACGCCGATTCCCCGCACCCTCTACATGGCGCTTTCGGGCGTGCGTGAGATGAGCCTGATCACGACTCCGCCGCCCTCTCGTCGTCCGATTAAAACGCACTTGTCGCCTTACGACCCCGAAGTGATGCGTACCGCTATGCGGCAAGAACTCGATCGCGGTGGGCAAATCTTCTATGTCGTGCCCCGTGTAGAAGGTATCGAAGAGATTGGCACACGCATCCGTGAAATGATACCGGGAATTCGCATTGCGATCGCTCATGGACAGATGCCCGAAGCTGAACTTGAAACGACCATGCTGACCTTCAGCGAAGGCGAAGCAGACATTCTTCTCTGCACCACCATTATCGAATCGGGGTTGGATATTCCCCGCGTTAACACCATCCTGATTGAAGACGCGCAGCGGTTTGGGTTGTCGCAGCTTTACCAGTTGCGGGGACGAGTCGGGCGGGCAGGCATTCAGGCGCACGCATGGCTGTTTTACCCCAAGCAAAGCCAGCTAACGGATACCGCACGTCAGCGTTTACGAGCCATTCAAGAATTCGCGCAGCTTGGCTCTGGTTATCAACTCGCTGTACGGGATATGGAAATTCGCGGTGTGGGCAACCTGCTGGGTGCGGAGCAGTCTGGGCAACTGGATGCGATCGGCTTTGATCTTTACATTGAGATGCTGGAAGAAGCGATCGGCGAAATCCGTGGGCAGGAAATCCCCACTGTCGATGACACCCAGATTGACCTCAACCTGACCGCGTTCATTCCGGCTGATTACATCCCTGATCTTGATCAAAAAATGAGTGCCTATCGTGCTGTTGCCTCTGCCGAAGGCAAGCAAGAATTGACGCAGATCGCCGCCGACTGGAGCGATCGCTATGGTGCCATCCCTGCTGCTGCCCTTCAGCTCATCCGCATTGTGGAACTAAAGCAAGTAGCTAAAAAGTGCGGTTTCTCTCGCATCAAGCCTGATGGCACTCAGCATATTGTGCTGGAAACACCAATGGCAGAACCTGCCTGGAATCTACTTAAGGCTAATCTGCCGGATCATTTGCATTCGCGCTTTGTCTACACACCAGGGAAGGTGACAGTGCGAGGACTGGGAGCGTTGAAGGCAGAACAACAGCTTGATAGCTTGCTCAACTGGCTCAGTCGAATGCAAGGTGCCTTACCAGAACCCGCGATCGTCTGAAGCCAAATACATCTGCGTTTCCACCTCAATGCTAGAGCACGTTTGACAAAAAGGGCGCTTCTTAAACTGAAGGCCTCCCAACTACGAGTTACTATTGGCACAGATATTTGGGAACAATTACTGAGTGATCTTGATCGCAGACGAAGCTTTTAATTTGATGTACTTCTAATACTCTCAGGGGTAGTAGGAACTAGTCGATGTGCTCACTCATTGAGTCATCAAAGGCTTAACGTGTCAATTTTTGTTGCTAGAGTGATTTGCGTAAGTGCCATATGGCACACAAAACATTTGCATCTAAGCGCAATTCAAGTACAGCAGCAGTGGCTAGATAGCTGATTACAACGTGACTCAAACTCATGCACACAATGATCGCTGCTCCGATGTCTCAGTTAAACTCCAGTATCCGCCTCTTACTGATCGAAGATAATGATATCAGTCGTCAACTGATGCATGACTTTTTAGGGCACTGTGGCTATTGTGTCCGTAGTCTTGCAAGTGGCTCGACGTTTGCTCAAGAAATGGCGCAGTTTCGACCGCACCTGGTTTTGCTCGACCTAAAACTGCCAGATGTTGATGGGTTTACGTTGCTGGAGCAGGCGCAACAAGCATCAGAGTGGTCAGAAATCCCAATTATTGTTGTTTCAGCGTTTGCCTTTCAGTCCGATCGACAGCGTGCCTTAAATTTAGGTGCGCGGCAATATTTGGTCAAGCCTGTGGTGCTACCGCAAATTCAGCAGGCTATTAGTGATGAACTAAAGCACCGCATGATTTAAGCAACCGTTCTACTTAATAAACTGTTCTACTTAACCAACCGTTCTACTGATCAATGCAGTTCGTTCTCGATCGCCACGCTAAAGAACGTTTCAAGTAGAACGATCACAAGTCATTATTGACCTTTTTGTTGAGAAACAAAGGTTTCGACTCGTCGGCTCAGTGCCTGCACGGTGTTACCAGCTTGAGAAACCTGAGCGGAAAGTTCTGCAATCAATAGGGTTGCAGCTTGAAGCTGGTTAAGGGCTTGTTCTAGTTCTTCACGGGTTTGTGATTCAAACTCTTCGAGCGTCATATGACAATAATCAGTGTACGTGTGTTTAATTGGATACACTGCAATCTTAGCAATTACGGAGACGATCGACCTTAGTTGCGTTTGAAGTCTCGATAGATTCGTTTAAAATTGAGATGAAGTCCTACAGCAAAGTCCTACCTGTGACACCTGCAAAAGTTCTGACACTGGTTAAAGATCCAGAGCGCTTGGAAAGCCGCCTCAAAGAGATTCCAGCGGAGTCGGGCGTTTACTATATGCGGGATGTAAATGATCAGATTCTCTACATCGGAAAATCAAAAAAGCTGCGATCGCGCGTCCGCTCTTATTTTCGCGATAGCCAGGGGCTGAGTCCTCGGATTGCGTTGATGGTCAAGCAAGTTGCGGAAATTGAGTTTATTGTTACGGATACTGAAGCTGAAGCATTGGCGCTAGAAGCTAATCTAGTCAAGCAGCACCAGCCTCATTTCAATGTGCTGCTGAAAGACGATAAAAAGTATCCTTATCTCTGCATCACATGGTCAGAACCGTATCCCCGCATTTTCATCACGCGCAGGCGGCGGCTCGGTAAGGAAAAAGACCGCTACTACGGTCCCTACGTCGATACTGGGCTGCTGCGCCAAACGCTGCATCTGGTCAAGCGGATCTTTCCCTTGCGGCAACGCCCCCAGCCGTTGTTTAAGGATCGTCCTTGCCTGAACTACGATATTGGTCGCTGCCCCGGTGTGTGTCAGGCATTGGTGACGCCCGAGGAATACCACAAGATTGTGCAAAAGGTCGCGATGATCTTCCAGGGACGATCACGCGAACTGTCTGACGTTCTGACAGCTCAAATGGAAAAGGCAGCGGAGTCGCTCAACTTTGAGCAAGCGGCAAAAATTCGCGACCAGATTGCTGGGCTGAAGCTGTTGGGCGCTGACCAGAAGGTTTCGATGGCAGACGATACCATTTCGCGGGATGCGATCGCCCTTGCGGCTGATGACCAATACGCCTGTGTGCAGCTTTTTCAAATTCGTGCAGGGCGACTGGTTGGGCGTTTGGGCTTTGTTGCCGATGCCCAATCTGGTTCCCCAGGAGCTATCCTTCAGCGCGTCCTTGAAGAACATTACCAAACAGTGGATGCGGTTGAAATCCCTGCTGAGATTATCGTGCAGCATGAATTGCCTGAAGGGGACATGCTGGGAGAGTTTCTCAGTCAGACCAAAGGACGCAAGGTGGCGATCGTTACTCCGCAACGTCAGGTCAAAGCTGAGATGATCGAGATGGTGGAGCGTAATGCTGGCTATGAGCTAGCACGGACGCAACGGTTTGCCGATCGCAATGCTCAGGCAATGCTTGACCTTGCTACTATCCTGGATCTACCCGAACTACCGCGCCGTATCGAAGGCTATGACATTTCTCATATTCAGGGTTCTGATGCCGTTGCGTCGCAGGTTGTCTTTATAGATGGGCTACCTGCCAAACAGCACTATCGCCATTACAAAATCAAAACGCCTACCGTCATCTCTGGACACTCCGACGACTTTGCCAGCATGGCAGAGGTGATCGGTCGACGCTTTCGTAAGTATGCTGCGCTCAAAGAGAAGGGCGAGTTGGTGAAAGCCGAACAAGATTCTATCCTGAGTCGCCATGTGTCAGCAACGGCTGATTTTCCTGATCTGGTGATGATCGATGGCGGTAAGGGCCAGCTTTCGGCTGTTGTGACGGTTTTGCGAGAGCTAAACTTGCTGGACGATGTTAAAGTCGTCAGCCTTGCCAAACAGCGAGAAGAAATTTTTCTACCAGGAGAATCGTTCCCGCTGAAAACGGAGGCAGAGCAACCAGGAGTGCAAGTATTGCGTCGGTTACGCGATGAGGCTCACCGTTTTGCAGTGAGCTTCCACCGTCAGCAGCGTAGTGAGCGCATGAGACGATCGCGTCTTGACGACATCCCTGGGCTGGGGCACCATCGCCAAAAGCAACTGCTGGCTACGTTTCGGTCGATCGACTACGTGCGAGAGGCAACACCTACTCAAATTGCCACCGTTCCGGGTATTGGTCCTCGTCTGGCGCAGCAGATCTACGACTATTTCCACCCGACACAAGACATGGCAGAACCAGAGGCAGTTACGAATTAGTGGTTAGCGGTTAGTGGTCAGCAGTCAGCGATCAGCAGTTGGCGATCGCAATTTATCCTTCGGGAAGCAGACTATAGCTCTACATACCATGCTTTTCTCTCACGCTACTAAGCTGACGGCTGACGGCTCATAGCTGAAATCAGTCCTTAACCATTGCTTCACAATTCAGTATGTACTGATAATTTTGTGTTCTTGAGCCGTTTCTGGCTTTAACCCCGCCGGGTTCTGTGTTGTACTGGAAGGCAGCAAGCAGCTTCAGGCTAGCTTGTAAACCTGGGGTGAACAGAGCGATCGTTTTGGGCACTCTACCCTTAATCTTCCTCTGCGAAGTTGAGGGGCATAGTCTGAAATACTGACTGGGCAGAGTTAGGCAACGATGGAGCCTCGTAATGGCAAATGGTGGTGTTGGCAGGAGGGTGTGTGACTAGCTCACAAACGGTTGGAGTCGTGGTCATTGGGCGGAACGAAGGCGATCGCCTGGTTCGTAGTTTGGATTCGGTCGTGGATGGCTTGCGTCCCGTTGTGTATGTGGACTCTGGCTCGACGGATGGAAGCTGTGAGGCAGCCCGCGATCGCGGCGTAACGGTCGTCAATCTCGATTTGTCCCTTCCTTTTACAGCCGCCCGTGCTCGTAATGCTGGCTTTGAGCGGCTACGTGAGCAATCTCCTCAAGTTGAGTACGTCCAATTTATTGATGGTGACTGCGAAGTTGCAGCTGGTTGGCTTGAAGCAGCGGCGATCGCTTTAGATCAGCATCCTACTGTTGTTGCCGTTTGTGGCTGGCGACGCGAACGCTATCCTGATCGCAGCCCATATAACCGGATTTGTGATGTTGAGTGGCGGATGGGTCAGGTTGGCGAAACCACTCATTTTGGTGGCGACGTGATGCTTCGTGCCAGCGCCTTCGCAGCCGTCGGTGGCTACAACAGTGGTGTGATTGCGGCTGAGGACGATGAACTGAGTGTCCGCTTGCGGCAAGCAAATAGCTCTATTCTGCGGATCGACCACAATAGTACTCTGCACGATGCCAATATCCATCGGCTGTCCCAGTGGTGGCAACGGGCAAAGCGCTGTGGGTATGCCTATGCTCAGGTTTCTAGCCTGCATGGTGCGCCGCCAGAACGCAAGTTTGTGAAGGAGATCCGGCGAACCTGGCTGTGGGGTGTACTGGTGCCATTGGGCGCGATCGCCCTCACGCCCTTTACTGCTGGACTTTCCCTCCTGGTTTTGGGACGCTATCCGCTGACGGCATTGCGAACGATTCTAGGCACACGTAAACGTGGTTTTTCCTGGGGCGAGAGCATTCCTTGGGGGTTGTCCTGTGGCGCGTCCGTGTTTCCAGAAGCCTTTGGGGTGGTCAAGTTTACGGGCGATCGCCTGCTCCATAGACAGCACGAAATTATTGAATATAAGGGTGCTCAAACACCCATTGCCGATACCATTCAAATCACAGGGAGATAGCCTATGTCAGCCAGTAACGGACAAAGCAAACCGATCGCCGTCGCGCTTCTTGGGGCAGGCTACATTTCTGACTACCACTTCGCGGCACTGCGCCAATTACCCAACGTTGAAGTGCGTGCCATCTGTGACCTGAACAAGCGACTAGCAGAGCAATTTGCCCAGTCAAAAGGTATTCCAACTGTCTACTCTGATCTCGGCAAGATGCTGTCTGAAGAGCGTCTGGATGCGGTTCACATTCTCACGCCGCCTCATGTCCACTTTGCTACAGGCTGCCAGGTAGTCGAAGCAGGGGTCGATGCCTTCATCGAAAAGCCGTTGTGCCATCGAGTCAGCGACTGTCAGGAACTCCGCCGCCGGGCTGAAACGACCGGGCGATCGATCGGCGTCAGTCATAATTTTCTCTACTTCCCAGCTTACGAAAGGCTGGTGGCGGATCTGCGCAGTGGGCGGCTCGGTCGCGTCGATCAGATTGATATTGTCTGGAACAAAGAGCTAGGCCAGTTATCGGGTGGACCCTACGGTGCGTGGATGCTCCAGACACCGAAGAATATTTTGTTTGAAGTCGCACCGCACTCCTTTACGCATCTGGTTCACCTCATTGGGCAACCAGATTCGCTGTCGGTGGATGTGAACGATCGCATTGATCTTCCCCGTGGGCTAGAGTTCTACCGCCGTTGGGAAGTACGCGGCTGGAAGGGCAACACTAGCATTCGACTGCGGTTTTCGTTCATCGACGGCTATCCAGAGCATTACATCCATATACGTGGCACTAATGCAGTTGCTCATGTGGATTTTGAAAACAACACTTACACCTGCCAGGAACACACGCCGTATCTGCTCGATGTCGATCGCTTCGCCACGGTTGCTACGGTTGCTCGTGATTCTATGGCACAGGCGACTGGCACCTTAGCGAACTTTGTTCTCTCCAAAGCGGGACTATCGAAGGTTTCTGCTCCCTTCTCTTACAGCATTGCGCGAACGGTTGAAAGTTTCTATGCTACCCGCAGTGCCAAGCTTGATGAGCGTATCGACCCGTCTCTAGGAGAAGGCGCGATCGCTCTAGCAGAGTGGATTGCCCGCGAAACCCATTTGCCAGAGCCTCAAACAGAACCTTTTGCGCTGAATCAGCCTGCTCCAACAGAGCTGCCAAAGTCTAATGTGCTAGTTATTGGTGGCACTGGTTTTATCGGTCAGGCATTGGTGCAACGCTTACGGCAAGATGGGCACGGGGTTCGCATTCTCGCCCGTGATCCCAACAACTGCTCACCCGCGCTGCGTAGTCTAGGTGTCGAACTAGCGAAAGGCGATTTTGCCGACGCAAACGCGGTTAGTGCAGCGCTTGAGGGCATTGAGTATGTCTACCATCTGGCGCGCGGTAACGGCAAAACCTGGGATGACTACCTCAAAACCGATGTGGAACCAACCCGTAAAGTTGCGGAGCTGTGTCTGGAGCATGGCGTAAAGCGGTTGTTTTATGCATCGTCGATCGCTATTTACTATGCAGGCAACGGTGCTGGGACGATTACTGAAGAAACAAAACCTCACGAAGGGATGCTGCGGGTTGCGCCTTATCCACGCTCGAAGGTCGAAAATGAACGAATCTTACTTCAGCTTCAGCGCGAAAAGGGTTTGCCTGTCGTCATTTTCCGCCCCGGTGTGGTTCTTGGTCGCGGCGGGAACCCCTATCACTGGGGCATTGCCGCCTGGCCTTACAACTCCGTATGCCGCTTGTGGGGTGATGGCAACAGCAAACTGCCGATCGTCCTGGTTGATGATGTTGCCGATGCGATGGCGCGCGCGATCGCGGTTCCTGGTATTGAAGGCGAGTCCTATAACCTCACTAGCGAACCCCAGATTTCTGCTAACGACTACCTGGATGAATTTGAGCAACGTGCTGGGTTAAAGCTACGACGCATTCCCACCGCTAGCTGGCGCAACTATTCGGAAGCGTTGGTGAAATGGGCAGTGAAGAGCCTGGGACGCGATCCCAATGCCGCGTTCCCCAGCTATGCGGACTGGGAAGGTCGCAGTTTTGCTGCGGTCTTCGACTCTTCCAAAGCGGAGCGCCAGCTTGGCTGGTCGCCTGTCAAAGACCGCACAACCCTCATTAAAGAAGGCGTTCATGCTCCGGCTGATGAGTTCTTTGCCTAGTAACTCGTCTGTGTCCTAAAGGGGGCGGTAGACGCGATAGTTGATGTTGGGGAAGATATTGTCGATCGCCTCTACCTTCTCCAACCAACCCGCATCCACTTTGCCCTGCTTAATTTCCTCGTAGAGCTTGTGAAAGCGCATCAGGTGCGATCGTGTCCGGCGCACTGCATACGGCACCATCGTGCCAGTACGCATGATAAATGCCCAGTCAGACGATTGCGCCAATAACAATTCGCGTGCAGCCTGATTGAGCGATCGCCAGCCCAGTTCATCTTCTGGCTCATTTTTTGCCAGTTCAATCATCCGTTCTGTTGCTTTATGGAGGTGGGGATAAATCCAGGCGTTGGTTTCATTCAGCCAGTACTCGTGAAACCCCTTGTAGCCCCAGCTTGATTGGGAAGGATTTGACACCTGTTGGGTTTGATTCCCTTGCAAGTAATCTGCTAGATGCGTCATCTCAAAGGTGCCCTGGTCAAACCACGCCTTGCGGAACAGATAGTCGATAAACCAGGGACCTTCGTACCACCAATGCCCAAATAATTCCGCATCGTACGGCGAGACGATGATGGGCTTGCGCTGCATCATGCCGTAAAGATGTTCGACTTGGCGCTCCCGATTATAAGCAAAGTTGCCAGCGTTCTCTGCTGCTTTTTCGCGTGCCCAGTAGGGATCGTAGAGTTGCTTGTCGCCCAGTCCTAAACCTTTGCCAGTGATCTTGTGATACTTAATGCCCACATTCTTGCGCTGCCCGTTGGGCATTACGTAAGGCTTAATGTATTCGTACTCGGCATCCCAGCCCAAATCGCGGTAGAACTCGCGATATTCGCTAGCACCGGGGTAGCCCACTTCTGATGACCAAACCTGCTGTGACGATTCGTGATCACGCCCAAAAGCAGCTACGCCGGTAGGGGTGAAGATGGGCGCATAGGTGCCAAAACGGGGACGAGGACGGGCATAGAGAATGCCATGCCCATCAGTGAGAAAGTAGCGCAAGCCAGCATCCGCTAGCATCCGCTCAACCCCTTCATAGTAAGCACATTCGGGTAGCCAGATGCCCTTCGGAGCGCGTCCAAACGTCTCCTCGTAGTGTTCACAAGCAACTTTAATCTGCGCCCACACAGCTTGCGGGTACATCTTCATTAAGGGGAAGTAGCCGTGAGTTGCGCCGCAGGTGATGATTTCGAGATTATTGGACTCGGCAAACTGGTTGAAGGCTTTAATGAGGTTGCGATCGTACTTCTCCCAGACCTGCCGCACTTGGTTAAACTCTTTGGCATAATACTCTGCCAAATACTTGAGGTGCCCATTGTGCGCGTTGCGATCGATTTCCATCTCTGCCAGTTCTTCAAGCTGGGCTAGATGCTCGTCATAGCGTTGTTGCAGCAGTGGATCGAGCAACATCGACACCAACGGCGGTGTCATGCTCATGGTGATTTTGAAATCAACGCCGTCTCGCTTTAACCCCTCAAAAACCTGTAGGAGCGGGATATAGGTTTCTGTAATGGCTTCATAGAGCCACTCTTCTTCCAGCACATAGTCGCTTTCGGGATGGCGAACAAAAGGTAGGTGGGCATGGAGAACGAGGGCAAGATATCCAATACTCATAAGAACGTCGAGTTAGAGGGTGATCGGGTGTTGCGAGTCAGCTTGCCAAGCATTGTAGAGCGAAATGGCAACTGAAAGATGGGTTCGTTATCTCTTTGAGGCGTGGGGCATGAGGGGTAAGGAACATTTTATAGGGACGCTACGTGTAACGTTCCTACTGTAGTCTTTAGACGGTGATAAGGTTTGCCCAAAGAACTGTCCTGAAACACTGTGACAGTCTTGCTGGGGGCTTAGTTGACTTTGTGCCCGATCGACAGTTTGCGAGTATCCTGATGCTAAATGATTTGTCGAGTCAAGTTTTTTCCCTCAGTGCTCTGCCATGACTCAGCCGCATCTTCTTGAACTTGCGAAACAGGGTGATCCACAGGCGATCGCGACACTCATTAATGCCACGCTAGAGCCGCAGGGCGTAACAGCAGAGACTTTTGTTGAGGTGGATTGTCTCCATGTGTTTCTCAATGCTGCTCGTCCGTTAAATGCCCAAACACTGGTAGCGTTTGTGCAACGAGGCATTCTCCGCTTGGAAGTTGCGTCTATTCAACAGGTGCAGGTGTATGGGAAGCGCCTTGGCGAGGAGCAGCCTCACTGGGTTGAAACGTTTACAGTGCCTCGATCGTCAGTAGCTGAAACCTCAGAGATACCCTTTAGCGCTCCAGAGTCTAGTCCTAGTGCCCCAGATTCTAACGTCCCAGATTCTAGCACCCCAGATTTTAACGTCTCAGATTTTGATAGCTCGGATTCTAGCGCCTCAGACTCTAGTGTTACGACGGACTCTTTTAGCGATCACTCAACTCAATTTGATACGTGGAAGCAGCGCTGGATAAAGGCTAAAGCAAACATTCAAGCTCTACGTTCTCAAAATTCACAGTCTCAAGACTCATCTTCACAAGATTCACCACAGCCTCAAGCGCCTTCGCCTCGTGTTTTAGCGACGTGGAATGACGCACTCCAGCAGATTAGTGCGCGGTTGCCCTGGCGCGATCGCTCTTTCCCAGAGGCACCCAACGACTCGGCAACTAGCGATCGTTCGGTTAACTATCTTAAGGTGTCAGCAATCGTGACAGTGGTGTCTTTTGTTGCGGGTGGAGCGGTTGCGCTTATTGCCCATTCCTATGCCTGGGGCGGTGCGGAACGAAAGGCGGGTGAAAAAATCTCCACAATTTCCTCTAGCAACCAGGTGTCCCCTCAGGTCAAGGCAGAGCGTACGCGCGACCAGCAGCAGACAGCGGCTAGAAACTACCTGGACACAATGAATAAAGCGCAGCAGGCATTCTATCGCCAGAACACTCGCTTTGCCGTCACATTAGAGGAACTGGAGCGGTTTGCAGCTGTTCCGATCGCCGTTTACAGCGACTACACCTACAAGCTCACAGTACCCAACAACAATCAAGCTCAACTTACTGCAATTCCAAAAGCTGAAGGCTTAAAGAGCTACACGGCAGCCGTTGCAATCGCGAAGCCAACCAACAAGTTTGTTACAGCAATTTGTGCATCTCAACAAGCTGCAAAGGTGCCGCCGTTAGTCTTTCAGTCAACCAATGGGGCAGTTCAATGTCCGGCTGACCCTGCTAAAGCATCTTGATCGTACCAAGACATCATGATTTGAGATTGCTCTAAAGTGTCCTTTAAAGAAGTTTTGCGCCTACATCTTCTTACCAGTTTTTAAGCATAGTTTCAGCACGATCGCGACTCCCGCAAGAGGCTAAAGACAGAGGTTCGCGCTTATGCTCTTCTCTCGACCGGTATATTCTTCGTTAATGTTTGCTGATCCTTTCACCTAAAGGCAGACGCGAATGCTCTAGAGAAAGCTTTAATCTCCATAAGAAGACATATCCTGTTAGCCTGAGCTTGAGCTTCTTGCTGTCTTAAGGTTTCCCCCTTGCTTAAGACAGCAGAGGTTTTGTCAGTCTTTAAGGCTAGTACCTCCATAGCTAACGGGCTTAAGACTGTACGGGCTTAAACTCTTGGAAGTGAAGGGAGACTGGGATTTTTCGCTTTGCACTTCGTCCTGATCTGTATGACTGCTCGATTAAGGCGTTAAGCATCACCTTTTGCAGCGTCTTGAAAGATGTGAGTGATCGCTCGTCTGGAGACAGCCTCAGTCGTCAGCGATTGCCTCAGTAACTTGGGGAACGAGAAATACACCGTCGCCATTACGCAAGGAGATCCGTTTAGTGACCACTGTGCAATCATCATTGTCTCGCCTGCGCTGGATTACGCTCAATTCATCAGAAGCACTGATCCGCGAGGGAGAAGATGTCATTCAAGGGCTAGAGCAAACGCCAAAGACGCTCCCTTGCCGCTATTTTTATGACGATCGCGGCTCGCAATTCTTTGAACAAATCTGCGATTTGCCAGAGTACTATCCCACTCGTACTGAGCAGTCAATTTTAGAAACCTATGCCTCTGAAATTGCTCAATTAACAGGGGCTTGCGAATTGGTTGAGCTAGGCAGTGGCAGCTCTCGCAAAACTCGGTTGCTGCTAGAGGCATACAGTCAGTTCAGCGATCCATTGCAGTATTGCCCGATCGACGTCAGCGCTGGCATTCTTAAAACCACCGCGCTGGAGCTACTACATCAATACCCCAAACTCAAACTGTGCGGGTTAGCTGGAACCTATGAGCAGGCGTTAGACCAACTGCCTCCGGCTGAATTGGAAAACCGGATGCTGATCTTTTTAGGCAGCACGATCGGTAATCTCAGTGAAGCAGAGTATCAACAATTTCTCGATCGTGTCCGTAAGGCGCTTCAGCCTGGAGAATTTTTTCTGTTGGGCGTTGATTTGCAAAAAGATCCAGCGATTCTTGAAGCCGCTTATAACGACGCTCAGGGCATTACGGCAGCGTTTAATCTCAATAGCTTGAGTCACTTAAACTGGCGGTTTCAAGGCAATTTCAACCTTGAGCAGTTTGACCATTGGGCGTTTTACAACACGACTGAGCATCAAATTGAGATGCATCTCCGCAGTTTGGTCACGCAAACGATCGCACTAGAAGCCTTAGCATTTCAGACGACGCTCCAGGCTGGTGAAACCATTCGCACCGAAATCTCACGCAAGTTCCACCTGCCAGCCCTGGTCAAAACACTGGAGACATACGCGTTTCAACCATTACAAGTCTGGACTGATCCAAACAACTGGTTTGGGTTGTTACTCTGTCAGCGTCAGTGCATCAGCGATGAGTGTCCCTAACGCTAGCAAGAATGCTAACAGTAGCAAGAGGATGGTTGCAATATTGTTAAAAGCCTCGTTCCTGTATCAAAGCGATCGCCCCGTTCGCCTTAGAGAAGCGGTAGTCGTGGGCGATCGCTACTCTTAGCCCTTGAGTCCCTCTGCTCTGCTCCTTGTTGAAACATGCCTCTTACAGCACTAAAAAGACATTCCACCCAGGGTGCAAAGAGTGTCTTTAAGAGGCATTACCAGAGGACTAACTGCGCTGCCTGATTGAAAAACTGCCGACAAATACCCCAACTTACAAGCAGTGTCGTAGTGAGAGTAGCAAACGCCAGCATGAACATGACTAGCATTTGGTAAGTAGCTGCCAAGAGAGGATCGGCTCCGGCTAAAATCTGCCCCGTCATAATGCCTGGTAGGGTAACAATACCGACGACCATCATGGTGTTGATGGTTGGAATGAGTCCCGCTTTGATGGCATCTTTGCGGTATTGCGCGATCGCCTGCTGAGGTGTAGCGCCCAAACTTAGGTGAGTTTCAATCTCTAGCTGGCTGTTGTTTAGGGTGCTGACTAGACGTTCTCCCACGATCGCGGCACCATTCATCGCATTGCCCAGCACAATGCCTGCTAAGGGAATGACGTACTGTGGTTCATACCAGACTTGCGGTCGGATCACCAGTAGGCTCGTATACGCTAGGGTCAAAACCGTGCTAATTAGAATGGAGCCACCGACCAGGGGCAGCAGGTGCGGCACTTTTTTGCTAATTCGATTACGAGCGACGATCGTGGCGATCGCTAGCATCACTCCCAGCACCATTAGCACTGCCCAGGGATTGCGAAGGGCGAATACTGCTGCCAGCACGTAGCCTACGACCAACAATTGCATAACTGTACGTCCGGTGGCGACGGCTAAATTCCACTCCAATCCCAGCCGTTGCCAGGCTGAGAGGGCAATGGCGATCGCCATCATGCCCAATGCCCAAACAATTTGTAACGGTGAATCCATAATAGAGTTGTTGGTTGTAACGCCCTGGGGACAGATTAGAACGTTATGGATGCTAAAAGAAAGCAAGCAGCAGCCGACCAGCAGTCAACAACTTCAACTCATCACTTAAAAAGCTTCTCCTACTCCTACTGCTCTTTCCTCTCTGGCTGAAACAATCGGTGCTTTAATCCAGTCCAGTGAACTAAAGGCAGCAATTTGATTCCATTTGTGGACAAAATTTGATTCTATTAACAGAGTGTGATGTGTGGTGTAAGTGAGTGAGTAAAATTCCCCCGTTCGATCTATCTGAGCAGTACAAAATTATTGGCGATGAGGTAAATGCAGCAGTGCTAGCTGTGCTTGCGTCAGGTCATTACATTGGCGGCGCTGCGGTTGAAACGTTTGAGCAACAGTTTGCTCACTATATCGGCACTTCAGAAAGTATTGCCTGCAACTCTGGCACCGATGCACTGTATCTGGCATTGCGAGCGTTAGATATCAAACCGGGCGACGAGGTAATTACAACCCCGTTTACGTTTATCGCAACAGCAGAAGTTGTAAGTGCGATCGGTGCCACACCTGTTTTTGTTGATATCGAAGCGCATACCTTTAACCTGGATCTTGATCGGGTCGAAGCGGCGATTACAGAACGGACGCGGGCAATTCTGCCAGTTCACTTGTTTGGGCAACCAGTGGATATGACCCGGCTGATGGCGATCGCTCAAGCTCACAAGCTTGCTGTTATTGAAGATTGCGCTCAGGCTGTGGGTGCGGAATGGGCAGGGCAAAAGGTTGGCGGCATTGGGCACATTGGCTGCTTTAGCTTCTATCCCACCAAAAATCTGGGCGCGTGTGGCGATGGCGGTGCGGTGACAACGAATGATCCGACGATCGCTGCTACTATCCGTATGCTGCGTGACCACGGTAGACGAGCGGGTGGCTATTATCACGAGGCGATCGGCGTTAACTCGCGGCTAGATGCTCTGCAAGCCGCTATTCTGCAAGTCAAACTTCGCTACCTAGACATCTGGAATGACCAGCGTCGCGCTGTTGCTGATCGCTACCAACAGATGCTCCAGCACGTTCCAGGTCTCGTTCTACCGCAAGAACCAGCGGGTGGCAAAGGCGTTTGGAACCAGTACACGCTTCGCTTGCTCAATACTGCGCCACACCAGACACCATCAAACGACGGTAACCACAGAGATCAGGTACGCCAGCAGCTACAGGCAGAAGGGGTGAGTTCTATGGTGTACTACCCTCTACCGCTGCATCTCCAGCCCATTTATAAGGATCAAATGCAAGCGCCCAAATCGCACCCGATCGCCGAGCAGATCGCTAACGAAGTGCTGTCATTGCCGATGTTTCCTGAAATGCTACCCGAACAGCAAGAGCGAGTAGCGTATGCCTTGAAAGATTGCCTGAGCGATCGTGCCGCTTGACGGATGGGAACCCTAGACGGGTAAGACCAAAGCGACGAAATCCGTCGTGCATCAACCTTGACCCGTCTGGTGATGGTGCTTGCTAAGCCTGACCTGGAAGTGGTTCGGGATCAACCCCTGCCTTAGCTTACGGTGCGGTTATACACCTGTTGCTAGTGGGTCAAGCAGTATACGAAAATGTTTGTAGTTTCGTATACTATAGTGAAGTAAGGCAAAGAGTAAGCAAAGATTAAGAGCTGAACTCTGAAAGTGTTTAGCGCCATTTTTGCACGCGATTGATTTTACTGGGGGCGATGCTAGCAAGCTGCGGCGCTGCCCTCACCCTTTGAGAGCACGTTAGAGAGGTAAGAGCAAGCGTGGGTCAGCATCCCCTTAGTCAATTGAGACGTTACGATGCAGGCGCGATCGCGCAATATTATCGCTATCGCCCCTGGAGAGCACTTTCTCGTACGCTTCACGTTATTTTTTCGTTTCTTGGCTTTTTTCTGGGTTTAAAGTGGGACGAGTGGCAAGGTAACCAAGAGCGTCACAAGCTCAAGCGAGCCGAGCAGTTACGTAAGACACTGATCAAGCTGGGACCAACATTTATCAAGGTGGGTCAAGCGCTTTCTACGCGACCTGACTTGATCCGTAAGGACTTTTTGGATGAACTGATCAAGCTACAGGATCAGTTGCCACCCTTCCCCACGCCGATCGCCCTAGCGCGGATTGAAGCCGAACTCGATCGCCCTGTTAACGAAATCTTTAGCCAAATCTCGCCCCTGCCAGTAGCGGCGGCCAGTTTGGGACAGGTCTATCATGCCCGTCTCTACACTGGTGAGGAAGTTGCTGTCAAAGTGCAGCGTCCCAATCTTCTGCCAGTGATTACGTTAGACCTTTACTTAATGCGGCGTGCAGCTAGTTTCTTAGCTCCCTGGTTACCGCTTAACCTGGGGCACGACCTAGCGCTAGTGGTAGATGAGTTTGGCATCAAGCTCTTTGAAGAAATTGATTACTTAAATGAGGGACGCAACGCTGAAGCCTTTGCCACGAACTTCCGCGATGATCCAACGGTTAAAGTGCCTGCGATTTACTGGCGCTACAGCAGCCAGCACATACTGGTTTTAGAGTGGATTCATGGCTTTAAGCTAACCGATACTGAGAGCATCCGCGAAGCAGGTTTGGCAACTGATGCACTGATTGAGATTGGGGTTACCTCTGGTCTGCGTCAGCTTTTAGAGTTTGGTTTCTTTCATGCTGATCCGCATCCCGGTAATCTCTTCGCAATGGCACCGCACTGCAACGTGGACGGCAGCAAAACGACGGAGCAGCCGATTGCTCAGATGGCATACATCGACTTCGGTATGATGGATCAGCTTGACGAGACGGCTAAGGAAACGATCGTAGATGCTGTCGTGCATCTCATCAACAAAGATTATGTTGATCTGGCAAGGGATTTTGTGAAGCTAGGCTTCCTGACTCCTGATACCGACATTCAGCCGATTGTTCCAGCACTTGAAGCAGTGTTAGGCAACGTGCTGGGCGAAAGCGTGAAGGACTTTAACTTCAAAACCATTACCGATCGCTTCTCAGAGTTGATGTATGAATATCCATTCCGCTTACCAGCTAAGTTTGCACTGATTATTCGTTCGCTGGTGACGCAGGAAGGTCTTGCGCTGACCCTCAACCCTAACTTCAAAATTGTCGATGTTGCTTACCCATACGTGGCGCAGCGCTTGTTGAAGGGAGAGTCGCCAGCACTACGACGCCGACTGCTTGAAGTGCTGTTTAAAGATGGGAAGTTCCAGTGGGAGCGGCTGGAAAACTTGATTGCGATCGCCCGTAGTGATCAGTCGTTTGATCTATTGCCGACGGCGCAACTTGGCATCCAGTTCTTATTGTCCGATGAAGGCAAGTTTCTGCGGCGGCAATTGGTTATTGCACTTACTGAAGACGATCGCCTCCATACAGAAGAAGTCCAACGCCTCTGGAACTTGATTAAGGACGACCTCCAACCTGGGCGTTTATTTAATGCTGCGATTGGCGCATTGGCAGAGCTATCGACTGCCAGCACCGCTACTTTGCTGCCATCTGTCTTATCTTCAGTTCGCAAGCCCTAGAGCAACGATTGATGTAGAGACGAAGTGACACCTGTGATCGCTCTGTATAACCTTTGACTGCCGTCCTTTCCCTACCGTTTGTCTTGCTCTCAATTGTGGATGCAAAACAAAGGTTCAGGTACTGGACAGCAGTCATTTTTGCGTTGTCGTCTAGGGTGACATCAAGAAACTTTACAGTTCTCAATGATTAACCAATGAACCGTTAATCTTCGTTGCAGAGTTAGGAGTGTAAAAAGCCTGCGTGATACATTCATGACGTGGTTTAGGCTCTAGAGTTAACAAGGAGAACGCTTTGAATTCGTCTTTACGTCAATCCTCAAACGCTGCATACCGAGAAGACTTTAGCGAGTACGTCGCGCACCTCCAACTTCATATGGCACTCCAAGCTCGTAATCTGGTACCAACGCTAACCAATACGGATGACAGCCGCGAACAGATGCTGCATCAGACCCAGGCAACCTTTGAAAAATTAGTTTCTCGTCAGGCGCACTAGTACAAGTAGTAGCCTCCACTCTTTATAGGGAGGGGGGTAGAAACTTTGCCCATAGGCAAGAGGTTTTTCCCTTCTCCCTCCCACTCTCTTTGCTTTGATTTTGCCCAGCTTCTTACAAAGCCCAGCTTTAATCACAAATCGCAGGTGGCACTGTTAGCATAAGGCTTTAGCCTTGGGATTTGTTGAGTCAGCAGTCTAGCTGTGAGTCCAGTGATTCAACAGTCCTGCTTGTCAAAACCGTCAGTTTTGTTTGGTGTCAGCCCACATCTGCGCGATCGCAAAACGCATTGCCTGACCAACGGCTGACGATCGGGCAACGTCAGGAGCCGTTTTTTCCCAGCGCTGGATGTGGTCGCAAAAGCTTTTGTCTTGCTTAGCGCGCTGTGTAATGACCTGACTAATAACCTTCTTCTGAATCGCTTCTGTAGCAATGCCTTGGTGGTTCAGATAATCAAGTAGTTGCTGCACACTCTGCACAAATTGGTCAGGAGCCTGGTTCATCATAATGTGCTGGATTTGCCGCACAACTTCCTGGTAAAGCCGGATGCGGCGATCGTGTGATGGTACCTCCGGTGCGGCTCGGTTAACCTGAGATGCTGGCTCCAAGGCTACGTCTGATTGCTTGGTCTGAGGTGCGATCGCCAACAGGCTAAGTATCTCGGTTCGATGCGTGAGCAACTGCTGCAAAATTTTTGGATAAACCTGAAAGATGCGCCGCGTCAGCGCTTTAGCATTCACTGGGCGAGTTGCCTTTAACTGAATCAGGTAGTTATCGTCTGACGGCTTGTAGGCTTTTATCGTCAGTCCCAACGCATTTTCTTCAAGATCAAGCTGCGCTAACGTAAACGCAAGCGCTTCCCAATTAGGTGGTTCAGTAAGGTAGACTTCAACCACCGCATTATCTTCCTGATAGTGCCGCTCTAGCTCGCCTGCTTCCAGATCTCGTCCAACTGGGTAGCGATCGGCAGGGCTTTTAGTTGTGTAATCAAACCCAGTAAACACATAACGGCAGTTGATTCTAGAGCAATCTGTGTTTTCCAGGTGCCAATTAGCGATGCAGCAGCCGGTCATCTGTGCCCCGTCTAAATTGGTGCGAATGAGATGGCTTTCCAGCAAGTAAGCATCGCTGAGGTCGGCTTCGCTCAAGGACGTATCGCTCAGATAGGCTCCGCTGAGATCTGCTCGTCGCAGATCGGCCCCACGCAGGTTCGCTCCATTAAGGTCTGCCCTTAATAGATAGACATCCTGTAGGTTTGCTCGTAAGAGTTGTGCTTTACTCATACTGGCTTTGAGCAAGTAGGCTCCTGCCAGATTGGATCGGCTGAGATCAGCATTGGTAAGGATTGCTTCACTCATGTCTGCCCCAGTCAACACAACGCGATGCAGATCCGCTTCGGTGAGATTAGCTTGTCGTAGATACACGCCGTTTAAGTTGGCTTCGATTAAGTTTGCGCCAATCAGCGATGCCTCTCGCAGGTTTGCTTCTTCCAGATGTGCTTCTCGCAGATTTGCCCGATCGAGCGTGGCGCTAGTGAGGTTGGCACGACGCAGGTTGGCTTCCATTAATTCTGCTGCAGCCAGGCAACTGTTACTTAACTTTGCCCGTTCAAGGTTGACCTGATCAAGCTTAGCTGCTTGGAGGTTGGCACCACTAAGGTCGGCTTCCTGAAGTACTGCCCAACTTAGATCAGCCGCTTCTAGCTGTGCCATCCGCAAATCAGCTTTGCCGAGGTTAGCGCCGCTTAGAATTGTCTGGTTCAGCACGGCGTTATTAAGTGACGCACTGCGAAGGTCTGCCCGCCTCAGGCAGGCTCCTGTCAAATTAGCGCGGCTTAAAAAAGCCCAACTCAAATTAGCGCCTGTCAAATTAGCGCCTGTGAGGTCAGCATCTCGCAGATTGACCCCACTCAGGTTAGCGCTGCTAAGGTCAATCTGAGCAAAGTTCCGTTCGCCGTTCTGGTAACGCTCTAGCAAATCCTGTACTTGCATATTGACCTTTGAAGCAGGATGACAATCGCGATACTGCACGCCTTATTTTGGCTCGCCTGTCGTGGTTGCTTCGGTATGGAGGCAGAAGAAGCAACTTGATGTTAACAGTCGATCGCAATCATTATGTGTGATGCAAATTATACAGAGCGAATACAAGAATGAGAGTGTAGGGTCTCACAGGCGAGGAGTGAAGAGGTGAAGGGTGAGAAGGTGAAGGAATGAAAAAGTGAGGATGTGAAGGGGGAGGAAAACGAGCGAATGGCTTTAGGGTAGCCAAAGGGGTCGCAGCCCCGGCAATGGCAACGCTTCTGGCTGCGGTTTGGCGTTGAGGTCAGCAGCATCAAGGGGCAGAAGCCAGAGACGGCTGTCAGCGATCGCTTTCCCCATGCTGGTGCTTAGTTCACCTGCTTCCGTTTTGCCCTGTGCGGCTTCCGTTGTTTGGTCAAATAAAAGCGCTAACCCATCCGGTGCCAAACTTACCTGCACATCGCGTTGATTGGGCAGAAGGACAAGCGGACGGAGTTTGGCAGTTTTAAGGTCGATCGCCGCTAGATAAGGCTGTTCGCGGTAAACCTCGCCTTCAGTGAGGAGTTCAGTTAACAAGCAGTAAAGGGTTTGCTTAGTGGGGTCAAAATGAGTGCTAATAATAGAACCAGTTGTGCGAAACAGTTCCTTTTGAGTGTTCTGGTTGCTTACCAAGAAGAGCGATCGTGTGTTGTCGCTATTGAACTTCACCATCGTCGCTAGTGAGCCATCTTTAGCAAAACTGAGCACCATGCCAAATTTAGGCAGAAAGTCCAGCGGTTTGCTATTCGGCTGCAAAGGTAAGATTGCCAGCCCTTGCCCTTGAGCGATCGCTAGCGAATTACTATCCGGCGTAATTACAAAATCGCCTCCCGGATCGCCCTTGAGCGGTTGCGGTGGTGCGCCCGTCTTGAGCAACCAGGGACCAAAATCACTTGGATTTTGACGATTGACCCGTTGCACGACAATCACATTGCCGTCTGCCGACAGGTCAAACTTGAGGTTTTGATAATCTTTGTTGTCCAGAACTAGCTCGACTTTTCCTGCTGGGGCATCAGAGGGCGGCGCAATATCTGCCGTTACCTGAGCATAGGGTTGCACAGGAGGCTTTATCCGAATGCCCGTCGTCACGGTAAAAAGCTGCTGTTCCGTTAACATTGAGGGCTGGGTGGTTCGCTGTGTCGCTGCAAACAGCAGTCGATCACCCAGAGGGTAAGCCTGAAACTCCATGACCACCAATTCTGACGGCGTAAGAATTTGCTTTTGTTGCTGATTGAGATTAAACAGCACCAATCGCCCCGCTTCTTCACCGTCTACGCCGATATACGCAAAGGAGCGATCGCGCGTCTGAAACTGCCCTTTGAACGGCTGAATGGCTGCACTACGACCCTCCGAAAAGCGATCGTATGCCTCTTGAAGCTGTACCTGAAACTTCGTACCGTAGGGAGCAGGCGTATTCAGTGTGTATGCCATTCGTCGCCCTGACCAGCTCACCTTGCCAGGGAGCGGTGGTTCAACGCGTAGATTTGACTCTACGCTGTCGCGATCCATCGGGCGGCTGAACGTTAGCGTAAAAGCCGTATCGTCAGCACCAACTTGTTTGCCTTGCCAGCTAAAGTCGCGTACACGAGCCGCTGCTTGCTCTCCATTTAATAGCAGGATGCCAATCAGCAAGCACAACGCTACTATGAGGACGACAGCAACGCGATCGAGGGGTTGTGGCAAGAAGCGTCGTAATCTGGCAGTAGATTTTGAGTGAGTCAATGGGGCACTCTAGGTAAAGACATCAAAGCCAAGCGTCAACACACTCCGATCATCAACACATTATTGTTTCGTGACCTGACGTTCTGGTCAATTGGATAAGGATAGACGTGGGACTCTCATTTAAGCACTTAGGTTCAGATATTCTGCTGATCGAGCAATTGCTGGAACCATCGCTCTGTAGCCATGTGATACAGGTAGCAGAATGTTGCCAGTTTAAACCATCCAGCATCCTAGTGAATGTAGTCGATACTGATGTTCGTAGCAGCGATATGCTTCCCCTGGGCAACACAGGGCAGCAGCTTCAGGAATCAACTAATCAGATCCTGCTGACTAAAGTCAAGCTCGTTCAGGACTTGCTTTTTAGGCACTACGGCATCAAATTTTCTCAAGCAGAGATGTGTTCTATCTTGCGCTACAAGCCAGGACAGCGCTATAAACGCCACGTTGATAACTTACTCCTAGCAAGCCGCTTTCAGGAAGTTGCCAATGGTATCCCAACCCGCGATATCAGCATTGTCGGCTACTTAAACGACGATTTTGAGGGCGGCGAAACACTATTCGATCGTCAAAACATTAAAGTTAAACCCCAGGCAGGCAGCGCGATCGTCTTTCCCTCCTATTACACTCACCCCCATCAATCGCTGCCAGTTGTCCGAGGACGAAAATACTCCTTCACCAGTTGGCTCTTTTATTAAACAACGCAGATTGGCTACTGCAAATGGATTGCTAAAGTCTAGACACATTAAGGCAGTCACGATCAGAACCAGCGACCTGACCGTTTAAGGGTTAAGCTCTGGCAGGAAATTGACTATAGTTCTCTAAGTAAAAGCTTGCCTTTCCTAGTCTTTCGGTAATATGATGGGAGACTGTGTTGAATAAAAGCGACCCATGCCTAAGCTAAAAACCCGCAAAGCTGCTGCTAAACGCCTGAGAGCTAGTGGTAGTGGAAAGATACTTCGCCGCAAAGCCTTTAGAAGCCACTTGCTCGAGCATAAAAGCGCCTCACGCAAGCGCCGTCTTGCAGGCATGGCTGTTGTAAATGAACGGGATGAGGCAAATGTACGCCTTATGCTCCCTTATCTATAGACTTTGAGTGCAAAGCGTTGAGTGCACCACTCAACTTGAGGCTAAAAGCTCAAAATTACTGAATCAGTGGACAGAACTTAGAGGAATTTGTAGAAATGACACGGGTAAAGCGCGGCAATGTCGCTCGCAAGCGCCGCAAAAAGATTTTAAAGCTGGCAAAAGGTTTCAGAGGTTCACATTCTCGCCTTTTCCGCACAGCTAATCAGCAGGTGATGAAGGCGTTACGAAATGCCTACCGCGATCGCCGTAAGCGGAAGCGTGATTTTCGTCGTCTCTGGATTACCCGCATCAATGCAGCTACCCGTCAGCACGGTTTGAGCTATAGCCAGTTTATGGGTAGCCTGAAAAAGGCAAATATCCAGATTAACCGCAAGATGCTGTCGCAGATGGCGATCCTTGATCCAGCTGGATTTAGTGAAGTTGTTGCAGCCGTTGGTACTGCTGTAAAGAAAGCAGCTTAGTCCAGGTTTGACTGCTTGGCATGGCAATGAAACTGTCTGCGCTGCTTGGTAATGTACTCAGTCTAAGCTTATTGGGGGCACTGTCTTTAGTGCCCCCAATTTTTGCTGCTGATTTGCAAGCGATCGAGCAACGGGGGCGTTTGATTGTGGCAGTGAAGGATAACCTTCGCCCACTAGGCTTTCGGGGAGCCGATGGACAGCTACAAGGATTAGAAATTGAGATTGCCCAACGGCTAGCGCAGGAATTGCTAGGAAGCAAGGATGCTGTTGAGCTACAGCCTGTAGTTAACCAGGATCGGCTGGCAGCAGTATTAGAGGGCAAGGCAGATATTGCGATCGCCCGTGTGACTGGCACGCCCTCTCGTTCGCGTTTGGTCAGCTTCAGTGTGCCCTACTATCTGGATGGTACAGCCCTTGTTACACGCGATTCATCGTTGCAGCGGCTAGCAGATGTTGGCAAGCGTGCGATCGCCGTACTGGATGGTTCAAGTACGATCGCGATTCTACGTTACCGTCTGCCCGAGGCAACCCTAATCAGCGTGACATCCTATGCTGACGCATATACCTTGCTCGAAGCGGGTGAAGCGGTTGCTTTTGCCGCTGATGCAAGCGTGCTAACTGGATGGGTACAAGAATTTCCGCGCTATCGGCTGCTGATGCCTACCCTTTCAGCAGAGCCACTCTGCATCGTGATGCCAAAAGGCTTGCAGTATAACGATTTGCAACTTCGTATCAACCAAATTATTGCCCGCTGGACAGCAGAAGGATGGCTGCAAGAACGTGCGCTTTACTGGGGACTGCCGTAAGGAATCAGCGGCGGATGCTTGAGCACGCGATCAGTCTTTGAAGACGAGTGTAAGGTCGCGAGTGTAGTCAATGCAAATGGAAATGGCGTAAGTGCTATAAAAATGCTGACGACTTCACATTCATCCTTGAGCCTTTCCTCGACCTCCCCCATTTTGCGATAAGGTTGATGCATAGCCAGCTTTGACCGTTATTTGCGTAAACTAATTCTTGGTATGGATACACCGTCTCCCCTCATCTATATCTCCTTTCTACTGTTGCTGCTGGCCTTTGCAGGCTGGTCTGTCGTGCGCCAAATTCTCAAAACGCGCAAAGTAGAGTTAGCGCTCGCTAAGTTGCAGTCAAAATTGACTAAAGAAGCCGGTTCTGCACAGGAATACTACGAACTGGGCAGCATCTATCTTGATAAGAAGATTTTTTCTCAAGCGATCATGCTGTTTCAGAAAGCGTTGAAAGCAGAGGACTTGCAGGAGTCAGAAAGCGCACCCATTTACAATGCGCTTGGTTTTGCTTACTTTGCTCAGGAGCAGTACGATCTGGCGATTCGTCAGTATAAAGAGGCGCTCAAAATTGATCCAAACTATGTCACAGCGCTAAACAACATTGGTCATGCCTACGAGCGTAAACAGTTAGCGAGTCAAGCGTTGGAAGTTTACGAGCAGGCGCTAGCGATCGAACCCCAAAATGCCACATCTAAACGTCGTGCAGAGTCACTGCGAAAGCGCTTTGTACCGTCCACTTAGAAGTGGAAGCGTACTGCAAATTGCCATCGTTTACCGTTCCAGTACATCGGATGTTCTAGACTGAGAGATGATTCTTGAGTCTGAAAAGGAACTGGGCAATGCGACTGTCTCAAATGCTGTTTGTGACGCTTCGAGAAGATCCGGTAGAGGCGGAGATTCCTAGCCATAAGCTGCTGCTGCGGGCAGGCTACATTCGGCGCATTGCAGGTGGTGTGTATGCGTACTTGCCTTTAATGTGGCGAGTCTTGCAGAAGGTATCGCAGATTGTTCGCGAGGAAATGAATGCCGCTGGGGCACAAGAATGCCTGCTGCCACAGTTGCAGCCTGCTGAGCTATGGCGCGAATCAGGACGGTGGGATACCTATACAAAAGCGGAAGGCATTATGTTTTCGCTGGTTGATCGCCAGCAGCGCGAAATGGGGTTGGGTCCCACGCACGAAGAGGTGATTACGACGATCGCTCGTGACATGATTCGCTCCTACCGCCAATTGCCGCAAAACCTTTACCAGATTCAAACGAAGTTTCGCGATGAGATTCGTCCTCGCTTTGGTCTGATGCGCGGGCGTGAATTCATCATGAAAGATGCTTATTCGTTTGATGCTGACGAAACTGGTCTCAAGCGGCAATATGAAAAAATGCACATAGCTTACTGCAATATTCTGAACCGCTGTGGTTTGGCTTTTCGGGCAGTGGATGCTGATTCAGGCGCGATCGGTGGTGCGGGTTCGCAAGAATTCATGGTGCTAGCAGAGGCAGGGGAAGATGAAGTACTGTACACCGAGGATGGTCAGTACTCTGCCAATGTCGAGAAGGCTGTTTCTCTACCGTCTGATGCAGAGCCATCTTCCTTTACTGCTTACGAGAAACTAGAGACTCCTGGCACAGAAACGATCGCCAAATTGTCTCAATTGCTGAAGTGCTCTCCCACGGCGATTGTTAAAAATGTTTTGTATCAGGCAGTGTTTGATAGCGGCAGAGTAGTGCTTGTCCTAATCAGCATCCGAGGCGACCAAGATGTGAACGAGGTGAAGCTACAAAACGAGTTGGTCAAACTAGCCGACCAGTACGCTAGCAAAACGCTTCTGTCGTTGACCGTGCCGGATGCAGAGACACAGGCAAAATGGGCAGCAAAACCACTGCCGCTCGGCTATATTGCTCCCAACTTAGAAGACAGCTACATCAAGCCACCCAAGCCAGCCCCAGCAGGACAGGTTGCTGCTAATCCCGTTGCCCCAAAGTTCTTGCGAGTGGTGGACAAAACTGCCGTTGACTTGGCGCATTTCGTCACAGGCTCTAACGAAGCTGGTTACCATGTGGTTGGTGCGAACTGGGGTAAGGAGTTTGAGCTACCGAAGCTGGTTGTGGATGTGCGAAAGGCAACGGCAGGCGATCGTGCCCTCCATGACCCTACCCAAACGCTCAAAACTGCTAGAGGCATTGAAATTGGGCATATCTTCCAGTTGGGCACAAAGTATTCTGAAGCGCTGGGAGCAACCTATACGAACGAGCAAGGTGAAGAGAAGCCTCTGATCATGGGTTGTTATGGTGTGGGTGTTTCCCGCTTGGCACAAGCCGCCGTCGAGCAATCCTACGACAAAGATGGGATCGTGTGGACCACTGCGATTGCGCCCTATCAAGCGATCGTCGTGATTCCCGACATTGCCAAAGCCGAGCAAGTACAGGCAGCCGAAAAGCTGTATGACGAACTCAATCAGGCAGGCATTGAAACCTTGTTGGACGATCGCAATGAACGCGCAGGCGTAAAGTTTAAGGATGCAGATTTAATTGGGATACCCTACCGCCTTGTAACTGGGCGATCGCTCCAGCAAGGCAAAGTCGAAGTTGTCAAACGTGCTAGTAAAGAATCTCAGGAAGTGGCGCTTGAAGATGTGGTCACAACCTTACAACAGTGGCTTTTGGAGCAACATTAAACTTTGGAATTTCTCACCATTTTTCTTTCTAGCCTGATTACTCTGATTTCTCCAGCAGGCGTTGTGGTCGATCGCGTTGCCCAAACGACGGTTCGCAAGCAGTTTGAATCAGTAGAACAACTGGAAGTCCGTGTTGATAATGCGCCGAGCTATCAACTTGTACAGGGCAAAGTCGATCGCATCCGCGTTGCGGGCCGTGGGCTGTTTCCTGCCCAAGACATTCGCCTGGAAGCCTTTGAGCTAGAAACTGATCCCATTCAGCTTGATGCCGCTCGCCTGCGGCGCGGTCAGCCACGGCTAGAAAAACCGCTCCGAGCCGGGGTACGGCTAGTGCTTAAGCAAGAGGATATGAACCGTGCACTGCGATCGCCGATCGTCCTCGATCAGCTTAAAGCCTTGGGCGTTAACACCTTAGGTCAACAGACTAGACAACGTGCCCAACGGTATACGCTGCTCAACCCTCGTATTGAATTCCTCGCGAATCAACGCTTGCGGCTTCAGGCTGAACTACAGGAAGCAGCCGATCCTGATACGCTAACTATTGTGGTGGAGTCAGGGATCGCAATCATTGCAGGACGGCAGCTACAGCTTCTCAGTCCCGTTGTGACGTTGGATGATGAAGCCGTACCAGAATCGATCATTCGGTCGATCGCTAAAGGTCTTAGCGACCAGTCTGACCTGCGCCAGTTTAAAAAAACTGGTCTAACAGCAAGAATCTTACAATTGAATTTGACAGAGAATCAAATCAACCTGGCTGCCTTTGTTCAGGTCGCGCCAGACAAGTAACTCTAAGAAAGCGTTTTACGTTTCCGAAATAGCCATAAATAGATTGGTAGTTATCCAGGAAGCCTTCACCCGCTCTGCACGTCACTTGCAAGGAGAATTTGCGCTATGGAAGACCAACGATCGCGTCGCCACCTCCCACTTGGAATCATTGCAGGGTTATCTGCTCTAGTACTGGCTACAGGCAGTGCTGTTGCCTGGTGGGAGTTTCAATCTGCGTCACGCAAAGCACCTGCACCAGACGTAATCGAAAATTCCCAGGTGCCTTCAGAACAGCAAAAAGCGCTGCCAGCGGTTGTTGCTCCTAACACTGCATCAAAGCTGCCAGTTAGCAAGGTTGCCCCTGCTTCGGAAACCAAGACGCTTCAGGTTTATTGGTTGAAAGCATCGGGAAGCACGATCGCCTTTAGCCCCAGCCCCGTGACGCTGAGTGCCCAGGAAACTCCTAACGACATCCTGGCAGCCGCTGTCAATAAATTACTTGCGGGTCCCAGCAGTGCGAGTGTGACAACAACTATTCCGCGTGACACTAAACTTCGCAGCCTTTACATCAAAGATGATGAAATTCATGTTGACCTCTCCCAAGCCTTTACACAAGGCGGCGGCAGTACCTCAATGACTGCCAGGGTTGGGCAAATTCTTTACACTGCCACTAGCTTGAATCCAGATGCCAGGGTTCGGTTAGCGGTAGAAGGTAAACCACTGGAAACACTAGGCGGCGAAGGCTTGATGCTAGAACAACCATTTACCCGTGAGAGCTTTAACCGCGATTTTCCGCTTGGAGAGTAGCTATCAACTATCAGCTTCCAGCTTTCAGGAATTTGGTTATGGCAAAACACTGGCTATAAGCACGCCACGCCTTATTGATCGTTAAACGCCTCCACATTACTGCCACTCTTCGGGTTCGCTCCAGCGGCGCAACTTAGGAAAGCGATAAAACTCGTCACCATCGTCGTCTACTTCGGGCACTGCGCCGAAAAATTTCACTTGGGTATCCAAATAGCTTTTGGCTAATTCGGCATTGACTCGTGCGGCAGCGGCTAGTTGGATAAGGGATACATTGCCATTCTCAACTTCCAGCAGTTGGTAAAAAGCTTGCTCTAAGCGCGACTGCTGCTGCCGACTTTGAATGATGTTTGTAAGAGAGACACCAGCTAGCACGCCAAAGCCAGTCAAAAAGATCCACTCAAAAATTGCCATGATCTAATTGTGAGAGGATTTGAGCATAAAGCTTTGAGTTTCAATCCTTAAAGATAAGAATGGAGGTTTCAAGGCGATCGATACTTATCTCTACTTTAGTGACTAACACCGATCGCGCCTAAGCCTCTTTCTTAAAATCAGCAAACTCTAAGCTAAAAGCTACGATCGCTCCGTTTAGGCAACTGGCTCGACCAATTGATCCAGACCCTGAGTCACCTTAGCGGATTCAATCTTGTCTCCGGCTCTCAGTTGCTCCAGCACCTCTTTGCCTTCAATAACGTAGCCAAATACAGAGTAGCGCCCATCCAGCAAGTTGCGTCCGGCTGGCGTTAACTCTGGCTCAAACAAAAAGAAGAAAAACTGGGACGAACCACCGTTTGGATCTTCACCGGGACGCGCCATCGCCAGCGCACCGTAGGACGAAAAAGGCAACACAGGCTGGTCTTTGTAGCGCCCCGCATCCTCTAACGTGATCTCATAAGTGGGTTCAACATCGCCCTGTACCAACACTTCTAACGGGATGGCGCGATATTTTTTCGTTTGAGGATCGATAAAGCCAACATCTTCTCCAGGTGGATCACCAATTTGCAAGACGTAGGATTCTTCAGAACGGGTGAAAGGTAAGCCATCGTAAAAACCGCGTTGGACTAAATCAACGAAGTTTCCGGCGGTGACTGGAGCGCTATAACCATCGACAACGGCTGTGATCTTGCCTTTGTTAGTTGTAAAGGCGATCGTGGCGCGACCCTTAAGCTGCGGCAGGTTGTTATAAGCGGCAGGCACCTCAAAGGGAAAGCTCTGCACCATGCTTTCTTCAAGCTGCCCGACTAAATCTAGTAGCTCCGTTCGCTGTTGAAAGGTTTGTTCTTTATCTTTTGCTTCAATAGACGCTTGCAGGGGCGCAATACCGTCTTTGATTTTAGCCAGTATGGCTTGTGCCTCGGCTTGCTTCGCTTCTAGCACGCTAGCAAGGATCGCTGGTTCCTTATCGCGCAAAATCCAGCTTGCTCGTTTAACATCGCCCGCGATCGCGCCCCAGCGTCGATTTGCCCTTAGCTGTGTGGCAATATCTTCTAAGCTACCTTGCAGTTCGCGGACGGGTGCATTGTCGATCGGCAAGGCGTAGCGCAATAACGCTTTGCCATCGGTAATCGGGTTGCCAGCAGGCATGATATTGGCGGGTTTGGTAGCCGCACTTAACCCCAAAGACAAGATCATCATGAGCAAAAGGGTTGCTCCCGTTTTTAGCCAGTGCCTTAAGTGGTCAAACTTAAAGCGGTCAAGTTTGAAGCGGTCAAAGCCTTGTCGTTCCATGTCTGGGTACTGCTTGCTCAAGTTAGCGGCTCAAAAGCGGACATCTGTTTTGGTGCTGTCTGCCCACTCAACGGTAAGCGAGAGAAGGCGATTGGCAGCACAAAGCTACAAACGGTCAGTTACTCTCATTAATCTTGCCATAGAGCGGGGTCACACAGGCAGAAGTAAGAGGGTGCGTGGGGAAGAGACGCGTAGGAAAGAGGGGACGGCAGCCTAATGCTTTGCTTAGGATCGTGAATTTAGTCAAGCCGTAAATTGTACGGGCGGTCTTAGCAGACCAAACGGCATCCTGCAATCGCTTTGACAGCAAAACCCGCCCCCACCAAAGATCGAACTTATTTAAGTCCTATTCCTTACTCGAAACTTCCTTACTCGAAACTGGCACGAGTTTGGCAAAAACCCTTTTTCCCTTCCTTTATCTTTGTCCTTCGCCTGCTTAACGTGGTTTACCCCTGAGCGGTACAATGAGATGCCGAACATTTTCTCCCGATACACACACTCATGATCTCTAGTAATGACTTTCGATCAGGCGTAAGCATTGAGCTAGACGGATCGGTCTGGCGAGTCGTCGAATTTTTGCACGTTAAGCCCGGTAAAGGGTCTGCGTTTGTGCGAACTAAGCTCAAAAACGTTCAAACCGGGAACGTGATGGAGCGAACGTTTCGAGCGGGCGAAAGCTTGCCCCAGGCAAACTTGGAAAAAAACACAATGCAGCATACCTATAAAGACGGGGATGACTTCGTTTTTATGGAAATGGAGACGTATGAAGAGGCACGTCTCAATGCCAAACAGATTGGCGATCGCGTGAAATACCTTAAAGAAGGGATGGAAGTGAACGTCGTCCGTTGGGGTGAGCAGGTGCTAGAAGTAGAGCTGCCCAACTCTGTTGTGCTGGAAGTAACCCAAACTGATCCAGGCGTGAAGGGTGATACGGCAACAGGTGGTACCAAACCTGCGATCGTCGAAACAGGCGCTCAAATTATGGTGCCTCTCTTTATCACCATTGGAGAACGCATCAAAGTTGATACTCGTAATGATTCTTATTTGGGTAGAGAGCAGTAAGCGAAGGGATAAAGGATGAAACTTGTTTTAGCCTTTAGCGTTTATCCTTTAGCCTTTCTCCTAGCCCCTAGCCCCTGTTTCTGAGGTTTACAGTCATTGTGTCACTGGATTTAAATGAACTCCGCGAGCTTTTAGCCGCGATCGATCAGACCGATATTACAGAACTAACTTTAAAAAGCGCTGATTTTGAACTTACGGTGCATCGTGGTGTTCGGGTTGAGGAGCGCCTTTATGCCAGCGATAGCGATCATCGTCAGGCAGTTGAGGCAAGCGCATCGCGGCAAATAGTAGGTGATAGCCGCACCGACTCTGAGGCTAAACAGGTAGCACAAAGCGCTGCCACGCCATCTGTGCCAAACGCACCGTCCAACGATTCGCCCCTACGGGACAGCAAAAGCGATCGTCGCCTGATTGAGGTGAATTCACCAATGGTGGGCACCTTCTACCGTGCGGCATCTCCCGATGAACCACCTTTTGTGGAAGTAGGCGATCGCATTCGTAAAGGGCAAACCGTTTGCATTATCGAAGCAATGAAGCTGATGAACGAACTGGAAGCAGAAATTGGCGGTGAGGTCGTTGAGATTCTGGTGCAAAATGGCGAGCCGATCGAGTACGGTCAGTTGCTGCTGCGCCTTAATCCAGACTGAGCAGCCTACCTTCGGTTAGCAACTTCATCTTGCTCAATAACAGCAAACGACTGAAAAGCATCCCTGGAACAAAGAGCCAAATCACTCAGAAAACGATGAAATTCTAAAGAATCTTTGAATTGTCATCAAATACTCTATTGCTATGTAGCGGTTGAGTGGTTAGAATCTGGGGATCACTGCACTTCATATTAAATTTGCATGAAATCTGCAAAGCCTTCGCAAGAAGTTGTTTTACAAGTTGCTGAGTACTTCAGTGTGCTAAGTGAGCCGATGCGCCTGCGGATTCTCAACCTTCTCCGTGATGGCGAGAAATGCGTACAAGATTTGGTTGAAGCAACCGACACTAGTCAGGCAAATGTCTCTAAGCATTTGAAGGTCATGATGCAGGCAGGCATTCTCAGCCGCCGTAGCAAGGGTACGTTAGCCTATTACAGCGTTGAAGATGATCTGATCTTTGAGTTATGCAATTTGGTGTGCGATCGTCTTGCCAACCGCATTGAACAGCAAGCCCTTCACTTCCGTGCCTTCAGCTTTGCTGGTAAACGGTAACGCGGCGGTTTAGCACGATCGACCCAATCGTGCGATCGCAAATTACTGCCTTACCCTTACCACTGCTAGAAGCCTTAGGTGAAGACTTGCTCGATTTTGCTGGGCCAACTGATATAACAGTCTGGTTGCAAACGCATCAAGCGTAAGCGATCATTGCACCAAACACTAAAGTAAAACGTGATAAGCCAGCCTTGAATGTCCAAGAAATCGGTGAACAAGGTCTACTGAAGTTGGTGCAGTCGTTTTGCCCCCCCGACTTTGTGGGAGATGATGCAGCGGTACTAACCACTCATCGGGGGCGATCGTTGGTCGTTACCACAGATGTTTTAATTGATGGCGTACATTTTAGCGATCAGACGACATCGGCGGCAGATGCGGGATGGAGGGCAGCAGCGGCTAATCTTTCTGATCTGGCAGCAATGGGAGCAACGCCCTTAGGCATTACAGTCGGTCTAGGGCTGCCTGGAAACACTCCGGTGGCTTGGATTGAAGGACTGTATCGCGGGCTAACAGAATGTTTGAACCAGTATGAGACGTCGATCGTGGGTGGTGATCTCTGTCGATCGCCCGTCCTTTCCATCGCTATTACTGCCTTTGGAGAAGCTGCACCCAACCAGCTTATTCGCCGTTCTACTGCTCGACCGGGAGACGCAATTGTCGCAACAGGCATACATGGAGCTTCAAAAGCGGGGCTTGAACTGCTGTTGCATCCTGCCTTAGGAGAAGCGTTAAGTGAGCGCGATCGTGCCCTGCTGATTCACGCCCATCAGCGCCCCAAGCCTCGGTTAGATGTAGTGGAGTGGCTCTGGGCAGAAGGTAGAGGGCAGGGTGAGGGCTCAGAGGGCGCAATTCAAACTGACGCTCAACACCTAATAGCCCTTGCTTCCCCTTCTTCCCCCGCTTCCCCCTCTTCTTATTCCTCACTTCCCTCCCCAATCGCAGGCATGGATAGCAGCGACGGGTTAGCTGACGCGATCGTGCAGATCTGTCGTGCTAGCGGAGTGGGCGCGATCATTGATCGGAGTCAGATTTCACTGCCCTCTGCGTTGCAGCAATGGGTGGGCACAGAACAAGCGCTGGATTGGGCACTGTATGGCGGTGAAGATTTTGAGCTAATTCTCTGTTTACCGTTGACGTGGGCGCAGGCATTGGTGCAGCGGTTAGGTAATGGCGCAGCGATCATTGGCACAATCACTGAAGACTTGGCGGTTTGGCTAGTGGGTGCAACCGGGAACCAACCAGATCAACCTTTAACCCTTGAGCGAGGTTTTCAGCACTTTAGCGGTTAGTGTATGGAATCGATCGCCTAACGAGTAGCTCTAAAGATGTAAGGATGGCTGAGATAACGTGATATTGACTGTCGCTTGCCTGACTACCGTAAGCTGCTTGTTAAGTAACGTCAGTTCGGGTTAAGCCGGAAGGAGCAAATTGTGGTCAAGGGCAATGGATGGCTTCTTTGGCTGATGGCAATAGGCAATCAATCCGCCCAAGATATTGACAAAGCAATTGACTGGAGAACG
>NZ_JACJPI010000009.1 GCF_014695975.1 Leptolyngbya sp. FACHB-321 | reverse complement strand
ACCCATCCAGTGCAAGCGCTTGCACCACTCTCTGGCGGAAGTCATAACTGTAAGCTTTTGCCATAGCAGCGCACCAAGAGACGACTACCCTTAGTCTATGTCCTAGTCGAACTGGCGACAGCTATAGCTGGACATGTGAGACTCCTTTTATTTCAAACTAGTGAAGCAAAACATACTTTAACTGCTCAATCGACCAGGCACCCAATAGAATCCCCAGAGCGCCAACGAATCTCATTAAAGGAGGTGCAGGTAACGGCAGTTTCAGCCACCCAAATAGGACACCGACGATCCAGCCTGCTACAAGGGAAAGCATGAATTCTTTCATGAGTTAATACCTCGTTGTTTGAATTGGTGAATTAGATATTCAATCTGGTGGTCACCGCTGCGAGTTTGCTGCCAGTGACCTGAATGCCGCACGGATTTCCTCGGAGAAGAGCTGCGGCTGTTCCCACGCCGCGAAGTGACCGCCCTTGTCAGCCTCATGGAAGTAGATCAGATTGCGATAAGCGCGCCGAGCCCACGTCTCTGGTGCTCGATATATCTCCCCCGGAAATACCGTGATGGCTACTGGAAGCGAGATCTCGTTGGTCTTCTGCGCGATCGCGTTCAAGAGGCTAGCCTTGTTCTCCCAGTACAGCCGAGCTGACGAGACTGCGCTGTTCGTCAACCAGTACAGCGTGATGTCATCCAGCACCTCGTCTTTCGTCGGGGACTTTTCGGAATTGCTGCTGCTTGTCCACTGGACGAAGCCTGGATGCCCGAGCAGCCATGCCGCAAGTCCGATCGGTGAGTCCGTTATGCCATACCCGATCGTCTGTGGCCGTGTGCCCATGATCACGGCGTAGGCCCGTTCCTTCTTATTGAAGGTGTCGAGTGAGTCGAATGCTGCCCGTTCCTTCTCGGATAGTCCTGCTGGTGCAGGTCCGCCGCTGGCGAGCACTGGGGCTACATCGGGCGGAATCGTTGCTGGCAGGTTGATGTGGATGCCGAGTAATCCTGCCGGTGCCTGGCGCGCCATCGCGCTGGTGATGGGGGACCCCCAGTCACCGCCCTGAGCGACGTAGCGGGTGTACCCGAGGCGCTTCATCAGCTCAGTCCAGGCTCGTGCGATGCGATCGGGATCCCAACCAGTGCCCGTTGGCTTGCCGGAGAAGCCGTAGCCGGGAATTGACGGGATAACCAGGTCGAAGGCATCCTCCGGACGACCCCCATAGGTCGTCGGGTCAGTCAGCGGACCGATGATCTTTAGCTGTTCAATGACCGATCCGGGCCATCCGTGCGTGACGAGCAACGGCAACGCGTTCGGATTTTTGGAGCGGACGTGGATAAAGTGAATGTCCAGTCCGTCGATGTTCGTGATGAACTGCGGTAGAGCATTCAACTTTGCCTCGGCTTTCCGCCAGTCGTACTTCGTTCCCCAGTAACGGACGAGCTCCTTCATCGTCGCCAGTTGCACGCCCTGCGACTGGTCAGTGACAGTCTCCTTGTCAGTCCAGCGGGTTGCTGCAATGCGTTGGCGGAGATCGTCGATCGCCACTTGTGGGACCTGGACCCGGAAGGGGCGGATGGCGTTGTCTGCGATCGCGATCGTCTTATCCGCAACTTGGGTTTGTGCGCCGATTTGGGCGAATTGCTGCGCAAGCACGCGAGCGGGCGGAGCCAAAAATACCGCTGCCGCCAAGAGCGCGACGAGAAGTCGCGACAGGACGAAGGCACCTGAGGTGCGGGCTTTGGTTTTGTAATGTACTTTTTTCAGGTTGGTCATGGGTGTCTCTTGGCTGCAAATGGTTCGTTCCCCAACTCAGGCTAAACTCGATTAGTAACCGTCAACTTCGACGACAGCTTTAGCAAATTCCTGTGGCGCTTCTTGCGGCAGGTTGTGTCCGATGCCGCCTTTGATAGTGCGGTGCAAATATTTGCCCGAGAATTTCTGGGTGTAGGAACTGGGATCTGGATGTGGTGCGCCGTTGGCATCACTCTCCAGCGTGATGGTAGGCACAGTGATCATGGGGAATGTGGCGAGTCGCTTCTCAAACTCGTCATACTTCGACTCGCCTTCAGCTAGTCCGAGCCGCCAGCGGTAGTTGTGGACCACAATGCTGACGTGATCCGGATTGTCGAAGGCCGTAGCGCTGCGATCGAATGTCGCGTCATCGAAGTTCCATTTCGGCGAGGCAAGTCGCCAAATGAGCTTGTTGAAGTCGTGTCGATATTTTTCGTAGCCGAGCTTGCCGCGTTCCGTCGCGAAATAAAACTGGTACCACCATTCGAGTTCGGCCTGCGGCGGCAGCGGCATCTTGTTGGCTTCACGGCTGCCGATCAAATAACCACTCACGGAGACGAGGGCCTTGCAGCGATCGGACCAGAGTGCCGCGATGATGTTGGCGGTGCGCGCACCCCAATCATAACCAGCAAGGATCGCCTGCTCGATCTTGAGCGCATCCATCAACGCGATAATATCGACTGCAAGTGCCGACTGCTGCCCATTGCGAACCGTTTCGTTGGAAAGAAAGCGCGTCGTGCCATAGCCGCGCAGATACGGGATGATCACCCGGTACCCCGCCGACGCCAACAAAGGAGCGACATCGACATAGCTATGAATGTCGTAGGGCCATCCATGCAGGAGGATTATCGGACGACCATTCGCGGGACCCGCTTCAGCGTATCCGACATTCAGAACACCGGCATCGACCTGCTTGAGTGGGCCGAACGACTTGTTTGTTCCTGGCTTCATCATGGGTAGAACAGCTGGTTTTGTTTGGCTCTGTGCGTTGGCAGAAGCGAATAGTCCTAGCTGTGTAGTCGCAATGGTCATGGCTGCAATGCCCAAAAAGCGGCGGCGTTGATGGTTGATTTTGTCGGACATTTTCTAATCCTGTTCGCCGATCGTTTGGGCGTAGGTTTTGCCGTACGGGTAGAAGCGTTCCTTGCGGCTTTCCTGCCACGCTGCTTTCAGTTCAGGTGTGGTGATGTCCCAATCCGGTCGGCATTTCTTAAGAACGGCGCGCAGGTCCTGGCGCAGCTCTTCGATAGTGGGACGCCCGAAGAACCAGTAGCCCATGTAGATCTTGTAAATGACCAGACCGGGTTCGAGGACGATCGTGTAAGGAATCATGGGATTGTGGAGCGGGTCTGTGTATTCGGCGATATCGAGATCTTTTTGGATTTTGCGTCCCGCATCGGAGAGGAACGGCCAGTGGGCACCGACGCCGCTGCGATATTCATTCGTCTCGGTGATGTTGTCGGTGCTGATCGTAACTAAACGACAATAGCCGACTTCAATTTCACGATGGAGTTGCACCAGCCCTTCAGCCTGCCGACGATCCTTAGGACAGAACCCTCCGCGGCTGAGGACGAGAACCATCGGATGTTGCCCTTGCAGCTCAGAGAGCTTCCGGCGTTTCGCGGTGTGGTCGGGCAGTTCGTAGTCGGGGAAAACCACCCCTGGAACAATGTCAGATCGCATAGGAAATTCTCCTGAGGAATGGCAATTAAATAAGTTCGATAGTTGGTACGGGCGGGTTTTGCCGTCAAATCTATTGCAGGGGGCAGATTGGTCTGCTAAACCCGCCCGTACAGTTTGGGAATTTATTAAATCCACGAATTCTTAATGGTTTCATGTTCGTTGCCAAGCATTTTTAGAGATCAATTACCGTGTCTTCCTGCGGGCGCGCGCAGCAAATCAATAGATTTCCGACTGCTGGAGCATCGAGCGGTTCGGGGTCATAGTTCACCGATCCGGAGATCAGCCCAGACTCGCACATATGACAAACTCCGGTTCGACAAGACCAACGCACCGGGACATCACAGGCTTCCGCGAGTTCCAACAGGCTCTGGAATCTGGAGCCCCAGGCAACCGTGAGCCCAGTGCGGGCAAATGAAATACTTGGACCTTCACCGACGGGACCCGTTGGCGCGTGTGGTGCCCGATGCGATGCCCCCGTCACGCCCGGCGTAATGGACTTGCCTGAACCGAAAGCCTCGGTGTGAATGCGATCGGGTGCCACACCCCGATCGACCAGTCCAGCAGTGAAGTCTGCAAGAAACGGGGATGGTCCGCACAAATAAAAATCGGATTCCAGGGGCACGCCCAATGCTTCGAGGACATTTACAGTCAGGCGTCCGGTTGCATCGAAATCAGAACCCGATTGGTCAGTGGGATCCGGCTGGCTGTACTGCACGTGGCTGTGGGCGTTCGGTAGCTTAGCCAGTAGCTCGTGGGTTTCCTGGGCAAAGGGATGTTCTCCACCGTTCCGCGCGCCAAAAATCCACCAGACTGGGCGCACGGATGCTTGGGCTACCAGCGCATGGAGCATCGCCAGCACCGGAGTCACACCGACGCCCACGCTCAATAGCACCACAGGACGATCGCCCGATCGCAGGGTGAAAGCACCTCGAGGTTCGCTAACATCCAGCACGTCGCCGGTACGAAGCTGGGTGCTGACGTAGGTGCTGGCAACTCCGTGCGGCTCCTGCTTAACGCTGATGCGATAATGACCCGCATCAGGTAGACCAGACAGTGAGTAGCTACGTAAGACCGGAGGCGCATCCGCTTGAGGACGAAGGCGCAACACCACGAATTGCCCAGCTTGAGGAACGGTGAGCGGGCGATCGTCGGTCGGTTCCAGCACCAGCGAGACCACGTGACTGCTCTCACGATCGATGCGAGCCACTTTCAAAGACCGGAATCCGGGCGTAGCGGTAGCCATCTGTTCCGGTGCAACTAGCCCTGCATTGCCTGTGCGCGACCCTGGTTGTGCCATTTGCTGAAGCATCGCCTCGAAAGAAGATTGCCAACCAGGGCTTAGAGCTGGGATACGCAGCGCGCGCTCGATGTCTTCCTTGGCAGCTCCGGGAAGATAGAGCAGCGCGTCAACCGAGGCGACAGTCAGGTGCTCCGGACCTTCAGCAACTTGAATGATTTCATCGCCAGCGCCGACCTCGCCCTCTTCGATCACGCGAAAGTAAAACCCTGGGCGGCGATGCTTCACCAGCAGAGATGGCATTCTGGGATCATCCATGCGAATGCCAACCCGATAGCAGGTTACACGCGGCTGTGTGACCTCAAACAGCGCTCCACCAATCCGGTAGCGATCGCCGATGCAGACCTCACTGTCGGCTAGACCTTCTACAGTGAAGTTTTCGCCGAATTGCCCAAATGTGAAATTGCTCCGCTGCAGTTCGCGCTCCCAGTAGCGATAAGAATCCATTTGGTAGACGAACACAGCGCGCTGCTCGCCACCGTGACCGGCCAGATCACCTTGTGCATCGCCATCAATGTTGAGTAGTCGAACCAGGCGGCGTCCTTGAATCGGCTCTTTCCACACTGACGTATACACAGTCTGCCCACGCCATGAAATCTCGCGAGGAAGACCAACGTTGACTGATACCAATCTTGCCATGGAGACTCTCTCCTATTTCCGGTTGGGATTCTTCTAAAGCGGCAGGCTGCGTACTTGGCTAATTGTCTTGCTCCACTCCAACAGTTGCTCCTCAAAACTGAGTGCGTCCGCCGTCAACTGCGAGTTCAACTTCTGTAATGTAGGAGGCATCGTCAAGTTCAGCAGGCTTAGTCACATCCGCTGAGACCACGAGCGCGTCTGGACCCAGCGCCTGAGTTGATATCCGCGCCACGCCGCGCCGTGTCGATACGCCTATCTGTTGCTTAATCACGCAGGTAATGGCAGGTGTATCCGCCGGGATGCTTGCGCAGGTAGTCCTGGTGGTACTCCTCAGCGCTGTACCAGGTCGCGGCGGGTTCGATGCTCGTGGTAACTGGCCGCTTCCAGCGCCCTGACGCGGCGACATGCGCGATGACGCGTTCCGCGATCGCCTGCTGCTCCTCCGTCTGCGGAAAGATCGCCGAGCGGTACTGCGTCCCGACGTCGTTGCCCTGACGGTTGAGTGTCGTGGGGTCGTGCAGGCGGAAGAACCAGCGATCAAGCAGCTCCTCGAAGCTAAGCACCGATGGATCGAAGGTGACGCGGATCGCCTCGGCGTGTCCGGACTGGCTGTCGTGCGTGTCCTTGTACGTCGGGTTCTCAAGCCAGCCGCCCGTGTAGCCGACCTCGGTGTCAATCACGCCGGACACCTCGCGCAGGATGTCCTCAACGCCCCAAAAGCAGCCGCCGGCAAGCACAGCCACCTCCGCCTGCTGCACATCGATCGTCACCGGGTGAGTTGCTCCATTCTTCTCGTTCAGGTCGCCAGCTAGGTGTCCAACGACCGCGTAGCCTCCGCCCCACCAGCCCGTGACGATCGCTGCGTACTCGTCGGACGCCTCCTCCCACGTGTAGTGCCCCGCGTCGAGGACGGCAAGTTTGCTTGCGGGTAGCTTTTCCTGGAGGAACTCCGCATTGACTAGGGGCACGAGCGGGTCCCGCCGACCGGCGATGATCAGCACTGGCGTGCGGATACTGGGTAGCCGCTCGCCCAGAACCGGCAGATCCGTTGGAAAGTTGCGGACGTAGCGCATCGATTCGGCGAAGCGCGTGCCCTCATAGGAAGAGAGGTAGTCCTCGAGTGCAATGTCCGAAGGAGCTCGCTCGATCCTTCCCATCGCCCTGGTGACAAACTGTCGCCCGTCGGTGCGGCGGTATGGCTCGAGGTCAGGAGCCTCGACCAACTCCTTGAGCACCACACCCAGTTGCAGCGGCACTGCCGCACCCCCGCTCCCGACCACGAGGCTACGGAACTGTCCCGGCTGGAGAGCAGCGGCGAAGAGCGCGGCACTGGTGCCGATGTCGTGACCAACGACGTGCGGCTGCTCCAGCTCGAATGCGTCGGCAAGGCGCACAACGAACTCGCCCATCGCGCGCGGGGACATAAGCGCGTCGCGTCGCTCGGAGTGTCCGAAGCCCGGGAGATCCACCGCCACGAGGTGCGCGTGCTCGGCAAGCCGCGACCACGTCGGCTCAAACGCATACAGGCTCTCCGGCCACGGACTGAGGAGGAGGGCATGCACACCCCGCCCCGGGTCCTCGCTCTCGGCATAGCGGATGGATAGGCCGTCAATGGTGCGGAATTGCGGCTGTATGATGGGTTCGTTCCTCCCGATCGTACCGCCATCAGATGCCTGCCCGTTGTTTGGTTGCGTAACTTCTGATTGAGCCATGGTGTCCGCCTTTTGAGTCGTTTTGGATTTTTTGTTTGTGCATGACCGAGCCAACTAGCGTAGCGATCGAAACGCGGCACGAATCTCTTCGAGATCGGCACTACGAGCGACTACCCTCAAGCCGCGACCTGACTCCGCGTGAATTCAGCAGCATGCAATTTCACAAAGTCGTACATGCTCGTCGGCATCTTGCCAGTGAGCTTGAACAGATCATCTGTCGTGCGGTCATACCGCCCCTGCGCGTGAAGTTCAGCCATCACCGCGAGGTGGTTGACGAGATGGGTTGGCACCCCAAACTTCCGCAGCGTCTCAGCCCATGCTGAGAGCGGCACGTCACGATAGCGAATCGTGCGATCGAGTGCCTTGGAAAAGATGCGCGCGTAGTGGTCCAGATCGGCTGACTCAAACCCAGTCAGATTGTAAACCTGACCAATGTGCAACACCGGGTCGGCAAGGATCACGGCAATGGCATGAGCCACATCAACTGCGGAGATCGGTGAGGTCTTGCTGTGACCCAGCGGCAGTGCCAGTTCATTGTTATCCCGGATGCCAGCAGCAGCGAGACGCAGGAAAAAGCTTTCCAGGAAGACCGTCGGTCGCACTGTGACGACTGACAGCCCTGACCACGCCAATGCCTGTTCCGCCAGCCAGTGCAGCTTATACTGCGGACTGTCGGTGGTCTCGGTGATGCTCATCTGCGTCACCGTCATCTGCGACATGTTCACAAAAGCTTCGACGCCGTGGTGGCGCGCCACCGTAGCGGTGTTGACTGTAGCTTCGAGATAAGCTGGCGAAACCGACATGCCAAAATAGATGCGCCTAACCCCTGCGATCGCCCGGTGCATCGAGTCCAGATCGGTTAAATCGCCCTGCACGACCTCGGCACCGAGTTGGCGCAGAGCTTCAGCGCGTTCATCCTCCCGCCGGACTAAGGCACGCACCTGATGTCCCTTAGCAAGCAGCATTGCGGTGAGATTGCGTCCGATCGCACCGAGATCGCCAGCCGCTCCGGTCACGAGGATCGGGTTGTCATGTGTAGATTTCATCGTCATAGCATTTACCTTGCTTTCACTTTCCTGTCGCTCGTTGCGAAGGCGTATCTGTTTGCGTGATCAACCAAATGTGAATGCAAACGCCTCTACCCCAGCATCCAGAAACTCGATCTCGAACGATCGATCGCGGATACGCTGCGGCTGTCGGATTAGTTGGTATAACCGTTGTTCGGTAACCGTGCCTTCACCTTGCTCATCGAGGTCAAGTCCGCGAGCCGCAATTGCTGGCTGTCCGTCTAGGAGCACGCGAAACCGCATGGGCGTTCCTGGCTCAGTGGGTCCCATGACGAGATGTAAGTCGCGGGCATGGAAACGGTACGCGATTCGCCCGCCGGGTTGGTTCAGGACAATGGCGTGTCTACCGATCGTCCAATCGCCTAAAAGCGCCCAATGATTACGGCTCAATTGTGCGGGAGCGGTATATGAATGAGGTTTGTTTAACACCGCGCTGCCGGGAGCCGCAAAATTCTCCGTTCTTTGGTAGCCGAGGTAGTTCTCAGGCGATTTCAGGTTGCTCCAGTCGGCGGCAACTTCAAAACCGCGAGCTGCAACTTCGACCATTTCTGGACCGACACGACCCGTTCCAGACTCAGACAGGAGCTGTTGAATCACCCGTTCCGATTGCTCGTACTTGCCCTCGCCGAATTGGTGATGACGAATGCGTCCTTGCCGGTCGATAAAATAAAGGGCTGGCCAATAATGGTTCCCGAACGCACGCCATACGGCATAATCGTTATCCACGGCGATCGGATAGTCAATGCTGCTTGCCGTCAAGGCTCGGCGGACGTTATCAGTATTCTTCTCGAATTCAAACTCCGGCGTATGTATACCAATTACTACTAGTCCCTGATTCTGATACTTCTCGGCCCACGCGCGAACATAAGGGAGTTGGCGCAGCCAATTGATGCAGGTATAAGTGCAGAAGTTGATCAGCACGACTTTGCCATGCAGTTCGTCAACGGTTAAGGGCTGTGAATTGAGCCACGCGATCGCGCCAAGCAGCGAAGGCAGTTCGCCTTCAATCGGTAACTTAGCCGTTGCTGATGTAGTTTGCTGTATGGTGCAACCGATCATGCCAAGCTGGGTGGCAGCAATAGTTGTAAGCATGGTTGTTAGGAAGTAACGGCGATGATGATTGATTTTTTGGGACACGTGCTGACCTTCCTGTAGGTGCGTGCCGATCGATACGGTGGCATTAGAGGACAGCGACGGTCCTCTCCTCGTCGACAGCCGCACACATAGCCTCGGACTTGGGATGTTCAGTCCATTCATGAATGGGTGACGTAGGCGTTCGATCAATCAGCAAGCTAAGCAGTTCGGGGCGGCTGTAGTGTCCACGGGCATCCATCAGCCGCTTGCGAGCATCAATCTGGGCAAAGTCAAGATCCGCGATGATTTCGCCTTCACCAGCCTGGATCGGTCCATCCATGATCGAGCCGTCCGGGCTAACGATCGCAGTAAAATTGCCACCCGAAATAGGACCGATCGCGCAACCCGTGTCCTTCATGATCTGGGCTTGCTGATCGGCATTCAGCCATGCGGTCGCACAGACGACAAAGCTGCCGGATTCAAGGGCGTGCTGGCGAACGTTAATTTCCGTCTGCTCCGCGAACAGTGGACCGGCGAACGATCCTGGATACATCGCCGAATGGATCTGCTCACCATCGGCGATCAGTGCGTAACGGGCGAGCGGCAGGTAATGCTCCCAGCAGGCGAGCTGCCCAATGCGCCCAACGGCGCTATCAACAGCACGCAGCCCCGATCCGTCCCCCTGACCCCATATCATCCGCTCATGGTAGGTTGGCGTAATCTTGCGGCGGCGCTGGATCAGCGTCCCGTCCGCATCGAAGAGCAACTGTGTATTGTAGATTGAGCCACCGTCGCGCTCATTAACGCCGATCGAAACGACCATGTTTGCTTCTTTTGCGGCTTCACCGATCGCCCGGGTTTCAGCAGATGGCACCGTCACCGACTCTTCCATCAACCGCAGCTGTTCCTTTGCCAATGCAAACGGGGCTAACACATAGGAGAAGTAGGGGTAATAGGGAATGATGGTTTCGGGAAAAGTGGCGAACTGAACGCCTTGTTGGCCCAGCTCACGGATCTTTTTCACGACCTTCTCAACGGTACCCTGCCGGCTGTAAAGCACGGGACTGATCTGCACGGCGGCGGCTTTAACTTTCATAATTTACTGTTTTTGTCGGGTGATAAAACGATTTCCGGTAACAGCCGGTTTCTTACAATCAGCCGGATCTGATATGGGGTTCAGCGCAGCGATCGAAACCCCGCCCTGAGTTCCTGAGCAAAAAGCATTGGCTGCTCCCAAGCTGCGAAGTGTCCGCCCTTTTCTACTTGGTTGTAGTAGATGAGCTTGGGATAGGCTCGTTCGGTCCAGCTCCGCGGAGCCTGATATGCCTCGCCGGGAAAGACACTCACCGCTGCCGGAATGGAGACACCCTTGGCGTTCCAAAAGCCACCCTTATATTCCCAGTAGAGCCGCGACGCGGAGACGCCCGTGTTCATCAGCCAATAGAGCGTGATGTTATCGAGGATCTCGTCTCGTGTCAGTTCGCCCGTGGTGCTTGTGGTTCGGTTCAGAGCCTCGAAAACTGCCGCGGCAGGCTGTCCGCCAGCATCATCGTGATCGAGCAGCCAAGCAGCCAAACCGACGGGCGAATCTGCAATGCCGTACAACGTTTGCGGGCGCGATGCCATGTACTTGGCGTAGGCGACTCTTTGCTTCAACGTTCTGTCTAGCTGCTCATAGGCGCGTCGTTCCTCAGCCGACAGACCAGATGGAGGTGGTTCGCCAGCCACAAGCGCCTTGTCAACATCGGCTGGAACTGTCCCAGGATAGTTAGTGTGAATGGCGAGCAAGCCCGCAGGTGCCTGCACACCCATCAGGTCAACGACAAACGCACCCCAGTCGCCACCCTGGGCAACGTAGCGGGTGTAGCCCAACCGCTTCATCAATACGTCCCAGGCACGTGCCATGCGATCGACGCCCCAACCAGTAGTAGTCGGCTTGCCGGAGAAGCCGTAGCCCGGCATCGATGGAATCACCACATGGAAAGCGTCTGATGCACTTCCGCCATGTGCCGTGGGATTGATCAATGGATCGATGATCTTGAGCTGCTCGATGATTGAACCAGGCCACCCATGCGTGACGATGAGCGGCAACGCGTTCTCGTGTTTCGATCGGACGTGAATGAAATGAATGTCCAGCCCATCGATCTCGGTGATGAAGTGCGGCAGAGCTTTCAGTTTCGCCTCGACCTTGCGCCAGTCGTAATCGGTTACCCAATAGCGCGCGAGTTTCTGCATTGTCGCGAGCGGTAGACCCTGCGACAGGTCACTAACGGTTTCCTTTTCGGGCCATTGCGTTGCTGCGATGCGTCGGCGGAGGTCGTCGAGTGCTTCTTTTGAAATGTTGATGCGGAAGGGGCGAATTGCAGTTGGGTCGGTGGGCGCGGTTCCACGTTGAGTTGTGGTGGTCTCTTTTGGTGTTGCGTTGCTCGGTTGTGCGTTTGCAGCACCGAAGCGACCGAGCTGCGTCGTCGCAAGGGTCGTCGCTGCAAGGCTCAAGAAGCGACGGCGTTGCTGGTTGATTTTGTCGGACATTGCTCGTTCTCCGATTGAATTTCGCTCAACTTGCTTTTATTGATTCGGCTCTTTGTGGCAAAGGTGACTCTTTCAAAGGTGGGTATGGGTGTTGGTCTAGCCCAGAAAATACGGTGAGCTGTTGCTGCTGCTGGCTTCTCAATACATAGCCAACACCGCGCACTGTGTGGATGAAGGGTGTTGCACCTTGTGCTGCTAGCTTGATGCGCAAGTAGCGAACATAGACTTCAACGACATTGGAGCTGACGAAATTTTCGTCACCCCAAACGGCATCGAGCATTTGATCACGGGTCAAGACTTGATTCGGATGGCGCATGAAGTATGCCAGCAAATTGAACTCTTTCGCCGTTAGTTCAATTTCCTGATGGCGATAGTAAACCTGACGTGCTTGGCGATCGAGCACAAGTTGCTCAAACTGGAGAAGATGTGTTGCTTTTGTTCCTTGTCTCAAGTGCGCTCGCACTCTAGCGAGCAGTTCTTCCATTGCAAAGGGTTTGCTCAAACAATCGCTAGCGCCTGCGTCTAAACCCATGACTCGTTCAGAAACCTGCCCCTCATGGGTTAAGACCAAAATGGGGACATCATTGTAAGTTAAACGCAACCGACGGCAGAACTCGATGCAGGAGATTCCAGGGAGAGTCCAACCCACAATAATTAAATGCGGGTTGGTCTGGCGAGCCGCCAATAATCCACTGAAGCCATCCCCTGTTAGGCTGACCTGATAGCCTTCACAGCTCAGTTCCCGCGCGATTAGTTGAGCAAGTTGACGATCATTTTCAATCAGTAGAACGTGTAATGTTGCTTTCATCACCGTATGAACACGATCGTTCGGGTTGATTTGAGAAATCGTTTGTAGCATCTTGAGGTTCTGCCTGGATTGCGTTTACAAAACTGATGCTGAATTTATTGTGGTTATGTAGCTATTACCAGCACGATTCAGTTGTGACAGGGGCAAGTTTCATCGATCGCCCCACCATTCACTGCACTGAAGAAAAGGCGGTCGGTGCCAGCAACTCGCTGCGGATGTTCTGCACAAGTTGTCCATCCTTCTCGCTTTCGGTTTTGATCGCGATCCATTCGGGGTCAGCGAGAAAGGCGCTCCAACGCTCCTGACGGTCAGCCATGCTGTTCCATGCCAGCAGGTAGGTGAGGTTACTCTCGCTCTCGCCAATTAGCGTCGTCCAGAAGCCAGCCTGACGGATGCCATGCTTTTCCCAAATCTGTAACGTGTGGTTCTGAAAGCGCGAAAGCAGCGCTGGTAGCCGTCCGGGCATGGCGTGATAAATGCGTAATTCGTAGATCATGCCTTCAATGACCCGCACTCTGACCGCCATCAACGTGAAGGATTTCGCCTGTCACAAAGCTGGCTGATTCGAGGTAGAGGAGCGCATCGACGATGTCGGAGATCTCGCCCATACGACCATTCGGGTGCATGGCAGCGAGTTGGGCATGGGTCTCGACAGGATGCATTGGCGTCTTGATGTTCCCCAGCGCAATGGCGTTCACGCGGATACCACGCTTGGCATACTCAATCGCCAGCGATCGGGTTGCGCTATTGAGTCCACCCTTCGTCAACGACGCGAGTACGGACGGTACGCCAGCGATCGGGTTGTCAACCAGGCTCGTTGAGATCTGCACAACATGACCACTGCCCTGCTTCTCCATCTCGGCGATGGCGAGTTGCGTCATGTGAAAGAAGCCAGCAATATTGGTGCCCAGGTACGTCTCGTAATCATCTTGGGTGTACTCGGTAAATGGCTTAGCAATGAAGATGCCAGCGTTGTTGACGAGTGTGTCAATGCGCCCAAAGCGGGTGACGCCTTCGATAATTGCACGCTCAGCAGTTTTTCGATCGGCAATGTCACCCGACACCGTTACGACTCCATCATCATCTGATGGTTGAATTGAGCGCGAGACTGCAACTACCCGATAGTTACGATCGCGATACGCCTTGACGAGGGCTGCGCCGATGCCCTGCGATGCACCCGTAATCACAGCAACTTTCTGTTCAGTGTTCATCGTAAAACCCCTTTGGAAATATTGTGTAAATGTTGTAGATCAGGCTATGGTCTAAGCCGCTACTCGGTAGTCATGGTCGGTGCTGGTTGCGACTGGGAGCCACGCTTCAATTTCCTGTGCCATTTTCGTGGCGTTGTTCTGGTACATCGAAACCGCGTCCTTCCCGACGGGCAAATGCAGCGGCGGACGTTCTATATTGGCGAGTTGAAGCATCACCTGAGCAAACTTTTTCGGATCTCCGGGCTGGTTCCCATGTAGTGCATCAGTTCCGCTCCGCATCCGTCCTACTGTTGCCTGGTAATCGTCGATGATGGTTTTAGCGGCAACATAGGAGTCAGTGCTGAGGAAGTCGGTCGTAAAAAGACCGGGGGCGACTGTCGTCACGTGAATGCCGAGCGGTGCCAGTTCGACCGCTAACCCTTTCGAGATCCCTTCGACTGCAAACTTAGTAGAGCCGTACAAGCCCCAGCCCGGAACCACATCGTAGCCAAATATAGACGAGATATTAATGACGTGCCCAGACTTTTGCTGGCGCAGGTGCGGCAACACGGCACGCGTCACATTCAGTAACCCAAACACGTTGGTGTCATACTGTTTGCGGACTTCAGCATCGGTGGCTTCTTCAATTGCCGTCACCATGCCATATCCAGCATTATTGACTAAGACATCAATTCGACCAAAACGGGCAATGCCCTGCTTGACAGCCGCTTGTACTTGGTCTTCCTGGGCAACATCCATCTGCACAACAGACAGCTCTGGGTGGTTGTCCAGGGTGGCGGCGAGTTGTGCGGGCTGACGGCGAACCGTTGCTACGACTCGATCACCTGCTGCCAGGGCTGCTTTGGTAATTTCTAACCCAAAGCCTCTGGAAGCTCCGGTAATGAACCATACTTTCTGCATTTTCATGGTGTGTCCTCGTTTTAGGTGTTGTCTAATTTATTGGCTTTAGTGAGCTTGCTGCCCACCTCGATTAATTTCATTCTGCTGCGATTGCACAACCCAAACCACTCAAGTTCTTTGAGTTAAAACGCGACTTAATCATTTGGATTGGAGGAAAGCAGCAGCAAGGGAAGTCGTTAGACCTGATCTACTTCAGGTGAGCTGCGTGATGAAGTAATTCTGGATTGTCCTGTTCACGCACATAACGTTAAGTGATATCAGCAATGGTGATGTTGCTATGATCCCGATTTACTAGCTCTAGAGTGTCTCCGGTTCAAACTTCGGTAGTGTCGATACACAAAAACCCTTGTGGGCAATTTTGCGTCTTACTCTTCGTTTATGACCAGGTTCTGCTCATCGGTATTGGCGATAAGCACTGCTAGCAGGCGCGCGGGTTCAGTATCACTGGCATTGGCGCTGACACGATGATGATCGCCAGGTAATTCAAAAAAGTTCTCACCAGCGTGATACACCTGCGCCGGATTATCATTGATTTTGCTACGAATCGCACCTTCCAGGACTGTTGCATAGATGAAAGCTGAGGCTGCATGGGTGTGAGGGATCGACGAGACACCTGGCTCATATTCGACCACCTGAACTTTCATACTTTTGCCGGGCACATTGGGAAGGGCGCGATCGAAGACCAACGTTACCTTTTCACCCAACACCTGGGCTGAAGCTGGGAATACGGGGAGTGCTGTGAATATGGAAAAAGCTGCGAATAGGGAGAGTGCTACGAATGCAAATCCGTGAAGCAATCTAGTAAACATTTGAGTTCTCCTTGCGTGAATACAAACGTGAACACGAGTTGATGAATAGAAATCCGTTCGATGTGCTCTCATGCTGAATCAAGCCGATCGCGGATTAGACAGGTGTCGGTTGAGTCGAGCGTTGCAAAACTCAGTAGTTACGCGATGTTGGGCTTTGTGTCATCAACTGAACCTAGGTCAGCATTAAATTCTCATTGCTGGTCTTTGAGCGATCGAGCGGTTAAGCCAGTCCTCGAAACGGGTCGAGCCGATGAGCGAGTTGCCTTGCGGAACGAGTTCATCATTCAACACTGCACCAAAGTAACGGGCGTGACTATCTACAACCACCTGACGTGAGTCGTGAGTTGCACTCAGGAATTGGCGAATGATTTCCTCGAAACGGAACCGATCTGGACCCGCTAAATCAATAATGTCATTGACTGGCGCTGCCAGTGTGATATCCACCAGTGCGGCAACAACGTCATCTGACCAGATGGGCTGGATAAAGGCAGGGGGCAAGTGAATCGTTTGTCCATCCGTGGGAAATTGAGCCGTGATTGGTTCGATGAACTCAAAGAACTGCGTAGCGCGAACGATCGTATAGGGTATTGTTGCGGACTGGATTAACTTTTCCTGAGCAACTTTCGCACGCATATAGCCGCTATCTGAAATGCGATCGGCTCCCACGATCGACACCACAATGTGATGAGCCACACCCGCGTCTGCCTCTGCTTCCAGCAGGTTCTGGGTTGATTTCTCAAAGAACTCCAACACCGCAGCATCCTCAAAGGAGGGGGAATTCGTCACATCAACAACAACTTGAGCACCCACTAACGCCTCAGCCAGTCCCTCACCTGTAACAGCGTTGACACCTGAGGAGGGGGATGCTGCCACCATCTCATGCCCGCGCTCACGTAGCTCGCTCACAAGCTTCTTACCAATCAGTCCACTGCCACCAATGACAACAATTTTCATGACAACACCTCTGATGATTTTAAGAACATGGTTGTTGAGTTTTGAGCCATCCGCAGGGAGTTATGAAAACACGAGAACTTACCCTTGCTTGAATGCGGAGGTCTTTGCGAATGTTTTGCTTCCAGTTCAATTTCCTATCGGCTTTGTGTGTTGGTGTCGGCACAGGCGACAAGTACGATGCACTTCTAATTGAATGGAATAGTGAGATGTGCGAAGCTCGTAGGCAATCAAAACCATTCCCCCAAATAGAACAGCAACTCCACCAAGAAAGACGATCAGTGCCATCTGTGCTAACCAACTGACATTAGTGGCGACTGCTATGGCAATGACCAGCATATCCAGCATAAAAATCAGGATGGAAGTATACGTAAGAACAAGGGCATCATGCACGAAATGATGGTGCTTCAGAAGATCCCTCAGCAGGGATTCAAGTTCTTGTACCCTCTGAGCTTTGTGCCGATTGTGAGCCAGATCGGACTCCTGCAAATCGTTCAGTTCCTGGTTGATGATGTGTAAGCGATCGCCGAGAGAACCGTACCGCACAATCAAGCCATTTATTACGATGGCACAAGCTGTAATCGTGACGACGGGCGCAATGATCAGATTAATTGCCTTTGTCACTTCTTCAATTGACGACATAATGCCACGCTCTTTTAGATACAGCGTTAACCATATCTCTATTTGATTTCGGCGGGATCGAATTCTGTGACTCGTCCTTTGCGGGCAGCCAGAAAGACATCGTAGGAGACACAATAGGCGATCGTGACATCATTGGCTTTGTTGTAAAGATGAACAACCGTGTCCGCTCCTCCTGGTTGAAGTGCAATGGGTTCCAGGTCACCAAAAAAGAGGCGACGAATAGTATCACCACTGCCCAATTCATCCCTCAATTTCCGTAACAGAGCCAGCTTTCCTTCCAGGGTTGGAGGGGTTGGATCAGCAGGCTGCTTTGCTTGAGTCATATTTGCTTGGGTCATCATTGTTCTCCAATGTTGTTGAAAGCTACTGGTCAAACTTTTTCATACACAGTCGCAGTCAAGTTGCGATGAAACTATCCTGCTCAGACAAGTTGCAGGTTTTTTGCCCAAGAGCCACGGTGGTGTGAACCTGGAAAGCTACACCTTTACCGCCTGGATCATTGAAACGTTGAAAGGCTCTACTTTGTTTAGACAGGGAGGTTAAGTTTGGCAGCCACTGTTGCAAGTTTGTTGCCAAGCTGCAGGATACTTGTCTGTTTGGCTTCATCCTTCAGATTGCCATTGTCATCAAACGCTTGATGAGCGTTCCCAATTGCCTGCTGATCTGGCAACACCAAAACCCCAATGTTACCAAGAATGGAACGGACGTGAACTAATCCTCTTAAGCCTCCCAACGTTCCAGGGGAAGCACTCATTAACACCGCAACCTTTTCGTTGAAACACGCTAGTGGAGGTTCGCCCGGTTCAGAACGCGATGCCCAATCGATCGCATTTTTCAGCAGTGGAGTGATTGAACTGTTGTATTCTGGGCAGGCAATGAGGAACCCCTGATGCGCTTTCATCAGAGCTTTGAGCTTGAGGACATTCTCTGGTATGCCCTCAGCCACCTCCAAATCCTCATCGTAGAGCGGTAAGGGCAGATCGCGGAAATCCAGGTAGGTCACTTCTGCACCTGCGGCTTTAGCGCCTTCAACGGCAATTTTCACCAGTTTTTTGTTGATAGAATCGTGGCGAGCACTCCCGGCAAACGCGAGAATTTTGGCAGTGGTCATGAATTTCTCCTTCTAGTGTCTCGTGATGTTTTGAGCTATCCACAGTGAGTTATGAAAACTGTTAACTGGCATGAGCCGCAACGGTGTTAACCATCCATTCCAAGGATCGTGGTTGAAAATTCAGTTCGCGTTTTGCCTTGGCATTTGATGCACCTCGCATCTGAGTCTGGTAGTAAACAATATCCGCACCGCCTTCCAGTTTGAGCGCATCTTCAACCGATACTCGCGGTGGGGGTGGAGCATTCAGCGATCGAGCAAACGCAGGGAGCCAGTCGCGCACGGCTAAAGGTTGATCATCGACAATCTGATAAATACCAGGATTGCCCTGCTCTGCCGCTGCAACTGTGGCGATCGCGGCATCCTCAATGTGTAACCATGACCAGATGCCTTCGCCATTGCCCACAATTGGCAACTGTTGCTGCCGCACCTGTTGCCCTACATCGCCATCCGAGTTGAACCAGGTGCCGGGTCCGTAGAAGAAACCATAGCGTAAGGCAATTCCTTCGAGATTGGATTCCAATAAACGATGTTCAATCTCAGTCATAACGCGAGACTCTGCGGCAACGACGGGGGAAGCATCAAGCACTAGAGGCGTTTCCTCATCTGCCAATCCAGCACCAGGAATGCCCCAGATGGCGATCGACTGTCTCAGGTAACGGCGCACCCCTGCTGCCTGTGCTGCCGCCAGCACATTGGCTCCACCTTCTAACCGGATGCGCGTATTCAGAGGACCTGCCGCAGCCATGGATTCGCGAGTGTAAGTCTTGGGTAAAGCAGTGAGTTGTTCAATCACGACTTCCGGTTGAGCGTGAGCAATGGCTTCTTTGACTGAGTTTGGGTCAAATACATCGGCGATCGCTGGTTCGATTCCCTGTGCCGCAAATGACTGTGCTCTTTCTTGCGAGCGGGTCAGCGCGACCACATTATGTCCTTTAGCAAGTAATTGGTTGAGTAGTGGGCGACCGATCGCTCCTGTTCCCCCGGCAACAAAAATCTTCATCTGTAAATCCTCTAAATCTTGTTGACTAGCACGGCACGACATTGCATTGATGATGGAAGGGGTAGAGAGGATGATAAGTAGTTCCTTGGCTCTTCTGCTGCTCTACTTCTCTACCCATTGCCTGGTCATACTCCATGTCGTAACTTTTGCTTCTGTTCTTCAGCGATCGATGTTCCGTTACTGCTAACCGCATTATCTAGAAAGAACAGGAGAAGCTTCCTTCATGTAACGGTCGGCGGCGGCAGCGGCTTCTTCTGAACTGCTGCCATTCTGACGCGCACTCAAATAGGGGGCGTACCAGTCCCACCAGTCATGCTTAGCGTGTGTCTTTTCGTAAGGGTCGTGGTGTTCTGCCGTCTCGCGCAGAAGGGTTGCCAAGGCTGCAACGTCTGTTTGTGGAGCATCCCACAGGCGACCAGGAAGCCGCGTTGTGATTTCCTGTAGTAGCCAGAGGTTCCCGTCTGGGTCCTCAAACGAGGCAAAGGAGAAATAGGAACGACCTTCCGGGTCGCGCCCATCGACGCGCGGGTTCTCTACAGCATTGTTGAAGGGTCCGCCAGCGTAGTGGAAGATCTCGCTGACGTTGACACCACGATCGATCAAGTCTTTGCGGGCGGCATCGAGGTCATCCACGGCAAGAACCAGGTTTTGCGCCGAGCCAGAACTATTTGGAGTGACTCCCTTGCCAAAGATGATTGAGGCGTCCGAGTTGGGTGGTGTCACATGCACGTTGCGGTAGCCGCCCGCTGCAACGTCAATGTCAAGCCGCCAGCCAAGCTTCTCGTAGAATGCCTTCGTGCGGTCAACGTCGGAAACGGTGAACACCACGACTTCAAGTTTCATGTTTGGACGGTTTACTTGATTGCTACTCATTTTGTTCTCCTTTTGGTTAGTAAGTTTGCTGTTCAAGTTGCTACTGTTCATTCTTCTGCGATCGCCCCATGCACACCACTCAAGTTCTTTGATTTAAATCGCGACTTAAATGGGTGTTCTTCTGGACTTTTAACAGGCAGGTGAATTGAGCTGTACCCAGGGGTGGGAGGAATTGAACGGATGCCTCTAAGCCATCTGATGTTCAATTCATCCCTAAAATCAGCGAGTGGAACTCTTCTTAGTTTGAGTTGCCGTAGAAGTTGATGCGTCCATAGCCTAAAAACTGCCCAAGCCCGTTCTCTCCCTCTGGATAAGCGGTCACCCCAAACAGATAAACACCACTCGAATGTGGATTTTTCTGAACCGGAAGGGAGAGCGTGACTGTATTACCAGGCAAAACAGGTTGATTAAACACAACGGTTGCCTCACCTAGATTGGTGGACTGATCACCACGGACACTTGCCAAACGAATTTCAGGTCCTGCTGCAAATCGTCTGCCGATGGATGCTCTATTGTTGGTAACATTAAATTTGACCGTTTCTGCGCTAGGTGCTTGAGCAATCGTTACTGCTTTAAGAGGCTGTCCAGCATCTTGAGGAACGGTCAACGTGAATTCGTAGGTAGAAGAGACACTGCCTCCGTTTGGCAGAGCAGCAGCCCGCACCAACTGTGGCGGATGGCTGAAGAAGGATTGCCCAGCTTGACCAATTCCAATACTTTTTTGTGACCGGAACTGAGTTGTTTGAGATTGAGGTGTTTGAGACGGGGTTGATTGAGACTGAGTTGTTTGAAGTTGGTTCGTTTGTAATCCCAACTGTTGCAGGGTGACGTCATACTTAGTTGAAACATGAGATGCTAATGCCGGGCTGGCAGTAGTCTCGTGCTGCTGTGTAGCGACAGCAAGGGTTGCCAGGGCAATGCCGATAGTAAATTTCTGGAATTGCATGGTCAATCTCCTTAATGTAAATGAATTAAAAGGGACGTGACTAGACGAGTCAATCAACGGAATCAGAGGGAGTGCGAATTGATGCTTGAATTTGAACTGACAGGACAGCGCACGCGATCGCTTACCGTCCGGGAAGCCGCACCCTAACCTCTTGGAGTATCCAACCATTGCCGTCTGGGTCACTGAACGAGGCATAGGAGGCATAATCGCCACGTTTTGGGTCGGGACCTGGCACTCGTCCCTCAGTTCCGGCATGGTGAAAGATCCCGCCGATGTCGTGGAACACTTCACTCACCTCGACACCCCGCTCAACAAGTTCGGCACGGGCTGCTTCAATGTCGTAAACGATGAGATACAAGCCTTGAACTGAGCCTGGCTCGGCTAACGACACTCCTTGCCCGAAGATGATCGAGGCTTGTGATCCAGGTGGGGTAAATTGCACGACTCGGAAGCCATTCTCGCCAGGAAAGTCAGCATCGAATCGCCATCCTAGTGTTTTATAGAAGTCTTTGGAGCGATCGACATCGGCAACGGGTATCACCACAACTTCGAGTTTCATGTCTTGGCTGGTTATCGGATTGCTACTCATTTTGTTCTCCTTTTGGTTGGTAAGTTTGATATTCCGATTGGTTACGTTTCATTCTTCTGCGATCGTCCAATACACACCACTCAAGTTCTTTGAGTTAAAACGCGATTTAATGACTTGAATTGGCGGAAAGCAGGAGGAAGTGAGCCGGAAGTCATTAGACTTGATTTCAGGCAAAACAGGTTGATCAAAGACAATCGTTGCTTACTTGGGTTAGTAGGCTAGATCACCACCGACGTTTGCCAAATGAATTTCAGATTTGGCTGTAAGCTGTCTGCGGTATAGGCTTTACTGTTGCTATATTCTCATTGCACCGGTAGGTAAAGTTTCGGGCGGACCTAGAGTTTTATCCCCGATTTCAGCACTAATGCGCTCAAAGAGAGCCATATCTGATGTTGCTGTTTTATCCTGTGTCCCTACCGTTTCAATCAGGCGTGCAAAGGCACTGGGGGCAGCAATGAATAATCCGCGAGCTGACTTTTCGCTGAGTGCGGCAATAACATGAGCTGTGCCGATAGGAATGAAGAAACTTTCACCTGCGCCTAGCATGACCTTATTCTCACCTGCCCAGACTGTGGATTCACCTTCCAGCACATAAAGTTGTTCAGAATAACGGGTGTGGCGACGGGGAGGAGTTTGTGAGCCAGGTGGGAAATAGCCTTCAATCAGATCATATTGGTCCCTCAGTTGTAGTTTAGTCGGCAACAATGCTAAGGCGAGAACCAAAAAACCAGAAAGATTATGTCATGAGCTAAAAACCCCTGGATAACTGCATCAACAAATGCCGCCTTTAAATGATTGAGGCTAAATGTGCATGACATATCAACCAAATGTTTACAGTTATATGGGACATTGATAGCCTTTTTCACATCGGCTTATTGCTAGTGAACTAGACCGATTCGGAGGGCGCGAATGGCGGCTTGAGTTCGATCGCTGACGCAAAGCTTTTGCAAAATACTGCGAACGTGAGTTTTAACCGTTGCCTCAGCGATGTAAAGCTTTTGAGCAATGATAGGATTTCTATCGCCCTCAACAATTAATTGCAATACCTCTAACTCGCGGGGAGACAAGGACTCAACGAACATAAGATGCCTGGACTCTGGCTCAATTGCTCGAATTGAAACTGTTTGAGTGTCATTACTATATTCAACCTGAACAGTATAAGAATGCTTCAGTGCCTCTGCGGCTGTTTGTGCAACATGCATGAGTGCGTGCTTGACTGGAAAATTCTTGAAAGAATCAATTTGAGTTGGCAATTTCAAAGGTTCGAAATCGTTTTTGATCGGTAATGGAGTAGAAATCATGAAATGCTCCTCGTTGAGATACTTGTTAGGATAAGCAACAAAAACCTTAATGAATAATGTTGACAATGCTTGCCATCAATGGCTCAATGCTCCATTGGTTTGTGTATTGAAGGTTGTTAATAAACAGTGCTGGTGCAACCATTACCCCACTTTGAATTCCACCTTCAATATCTTCATTGATGCGATCGACATACACTCCTCTCGATAAATCTTGTAGAAATTGGCGAATACTGAGTCCTAGATGACTGGCATACTCTACTAGATAGCCATCCCCTAATTCGTGTTGATGGTTGAACAATGTCTCATGCATCTGCCAAAATTGACCTTGAGCCGCTGCTGCTTCTGCTGCTTCTGCCGCTCGTTGAGCACGAGGATAGATTGGACGCTGTGGAAAATGCCGAAAGATGAAACACAAATAATTCTCCCAAAAGGAAACGTTAAGCTGCTGTTGAACATCTTTAATTAACCTGTAGACCTCTGCACATTGAGAACATTGATAGTCTCCGTACATCACTAACACTACAGTTGCACTCAACTCACCTTTTACGTGATCTTGTATTGAAGGAAGAACGGATAACAAACTGTGGTTATGATCATGATTCACTGATGCCTCCGACGGAAAGTATGCGACTCGGGATCGATCGCTTAGAACCTCTTCTGGTGATTAATTTTAGGTAAACTGATGCTCTATACCCACCAGTTGGGTATGCTGATTAGCATGAGCTAACTGTAGGTAACTGCCTTGGGTTTGTAACCTGTTGGAAGTTGGCATTTTTGCACTATCAAGAGAGTGAGCAATCAAGCACTCCCAAGGATGAAGCTGATTCAAGCTTAAGTTGGAGTTTGAAGGCAAACTTAAGTTTGATCCGATCTCACCATTTAGTTGGATAGATGAATCACACTCTCTGGCATAAGAAGTAGCAACTCTCGTTAGACGACGAGTCGAAAATAGCTTCATATATTAATTAGATTTTAGACAAACACAGCTATACCAGGGAACTTTGCAGCGGTTGGGGTTAAACGAAAGCCACGATAGCTTTAACCTATCCATACCGATGTAAGCGCGAGGCGACAAATGAATCGATCGTATCTGAGTGGATGGGTTGTAACGAGCGTTCTCTTAAACACATTGCTTTATGCTCCATCGATTGCAGCGCAAGTCGTGCCTGACGGTACATTGCCTGTAGGGGAGCGATCACAAGTTTCTAGCAACCCTAACTTCCAGGTTGATGGGGGAGCCAGACGAGGTGGCAACCTATTCCATAGCTTCAGTGAATTTTCGATTCCTACGGGTGGGTCTGCTTACTTCAACAATGCGATCGATGTGCAAAACATCCTGACACGAGTTACGGGTGGCTCCATTTCGAATATTGACGGCTTGATTCGGGCAAATGGTATAGCAAACCTGTTTTTGATTAACCCCAATGGGATTATCTTTGGACCGAGTGCCCGCTTGAATATTGGTGGTTCGTTTGTCGCCAGTACCGCCAGTAGCATTGTGTTTGCGGATGGCACTGAGTTTAGTGCCGTCAACCCCTCGGCTTCTCCGTTGCTGACCATCAGTGTGCCGATCGGGTTGCAGTTCAACAGCCAGCCAGGAGATATTGTGGTGCAGGCTGCCCCTGAAAATGTATTTACTGAGACGGGTGATGCGGGTGAGCTTTTGGGTACAGCTCAACCAGCCAACAGCGCGACGGGTGGAGCACGCCTAAACGCAATCAATGGCAATTTGGACGGTGCCAGCGATGTGGACCTGTACCAACTGCTCCTACCACAAGGGTTGCCCTTCAGGGCAACGACTGTCAGTGGCTCTGCGGTAGATACCCAGTTGTTTTTGTTCGATGGCAATGGCTTGGGTTTAGCGAGCAACGATGACAGTGCCTCCACTGTGCAGTCTAGTGTGCCCTTGAACCAACCCTTCATCCCTGCTGCTACTGGCACCTATTACTTGGGCGTTTCCAGTTTCGGTAACAACCCTCTTAGTTCACAGGGTCTTATCTTTGGCGCATTGGGTGAGCCTAACGATCCTAGCTCTCGGTTACCTTTAAGTGAGTGGGATGCGAATAACGTCTTTGGTCGCGGTGGTCCCTATAGGATTACGCTCAACACTCAAACCCCGCTTCAGGTGCAACCGGGCAGAACGCTAGCGCTGGTGGGCGGCAATGTCACGATCCAGGGAGCAAGTTTGCAGGCTGGGGGTGGTCGAGTTGAGTTAGGAGGCGTCGCCGGATCAGGCAGGGTGGGGCTGGCGGTGGATGGCAATACGATAAATTTGAGGTTTCCCGATTCGCTAGCGCGCGCCGATGTTTCCCTCAGTGACACTCTTCTAGACGTTCGTGCAGGGGGTGGTGGAAGTATTGCTGTCACCGCTCGGAACTTGACCCTGAACGAGGACAGTAGGCTTCAAGCAGGAATTAACGACGGGTTAGGTTTTGTCGGCGCGCAAGCGGGAAACATTCAGCTCGATGCGACCGAAACGATTGCCCTTAATGGTGGCTCGATCGACAACGTAGTGCGTCCTGGCGGTATTGGGAATGCGGGTAGCATTAAGATCACCACCGGGTCACTGGCGGTCACAGAGTTGGCTGAGCTGCGTACCGATACCTATGGGCAGGGCGATACAGGCAGCGTGACGATCAATGCGCGCGATACGGTCTCTTTGGATAACTCTTTTATATCCAGTGACGTGACCCCGGATAGCATCGGGAACACTGGCGGTATCAACATCACCACCGGATCGCTGGCGGTCACAGGGTTCGCTGAGCTGCGTGCTGACACATATGGGCAGGGCGATGCAGGTAGTGTGACGATTAATGCGCGCGATAGGGTCTTTTTGGATAACTCTTTTATATCCAGTGACGTGACCCCATATGGCATCGGCAACACTGGCGGTATCAACATCACCACCGGGTCGCTGGCGCTCACACGGAATACTCGACTGACTGCTGCTATCTATGGGCAGGGCGATGCAGGCAGTGTGACGATCAATGCTCGCAATACGGTCTCTTTGGATGACCTGTCTTTTGTAGTTGCTCCTGCGGAAACAGGTAGCATTGGGAACTCTGGCGGTATCAACATCACCACTGGGTCGCTAGCGATCGCACGCGGGTCTCAACTGGTTGCCTACAGGGCTGGACAGGGAAATGCAGGACCGATCAATATTAATGCCCGCACTACGGTTGTCATGGATGGAGGAAACACTCCTGGTTACTTGACTACTGGGATATCTAGCGCTGTATTCTCTAGGGACCCGAGCCGTTCTGGTGGCATTAATATTCAAGCTCAAGATCTCATCTTGAGATCTAATGCTGGAATCATTGGGGAAGTATCCTCGATCGGTCAGGGTCCTGGGGGAGACATCAATTTAGATATCAGGGGTACTATCCTGCTCACGGGCGCAACATCTTCTAACACGGGAGAATCTACCAGGATTACCTCAGGAGTGCAGTCAGACGGAGTTGGATCTGGGGCAAATCTTCGTATCCGAGCCGGGGCTCTAGTGCTACAAGATGGCGGTCTCATTAATGCCAGTACGCAAGGACAGGGAGATGCAGGTAATATCGACATTCAGGCCGGTAGAGTCGATATCTCTGGCAGTATTCCGAGCAATGGCTTGCCCAGCGGGTTGTTTACCAGCAGTGATACAGCAGGCAACGCAGGCGATATTACCATTGCTACGCAGACCTTTCGGATTGCCGATGGGGCCACCTTGAGCGCCCGCAGCCGAGGCGATGGGCAGGGGGGAGACATCAGCGTCAATGCCACCCGCACCTTTGAGGCAGTCAACGGCGGACAGTTGATTACCACTACCTTTGGGCAGGGAGCAGCGGGCAATATCACAGTCAACGCGGGAGAGCAGATCAGGATCGCTGGCAGCGACCCCAATTACGTCGATCGCCTGGCTAGATTTCCCACTCCTGACAATCCCACTCCTGTCGCTCCCAATGTTGTCAATGCCATCCGCGAAACGGGTTCTGCTAGCGGTTTCTTTGCCAATACTGAGCCGAACTCTACTGGGTACGGCGGCAATATCCAAATTACGACTGGACGCTTCACTGTTCAGGAGGGGGCGCAACTCATTACCAGCACCACTGGAAATGGACGGGCAGGAGACATCACGGTAAATGCTCCCGATATTCAGCTTTCTGGGGCGACCAGTGGTCTATTTGCTCAAACCACCACGGCTGCTGATGCAGGCAGTTTGACCATTCAACCACAGGGGAACGGGCAGAGTGTGCGGGTGAACCTGCAAGGCGGTGCTCAAATCTCTGCCTCTACCTCCGGCAGCGGCAATGGCGGACAGCTAACTATTACCGCTCCTGATTCCGTTACGCTGACTGGAGATGGTTCCATCATTGCCGCTGGAACAGGTGGAAGCGGTGCAGGGGGAAACTTAAATCTCCGCACAGGCACCCTCAATATTCAAAATCAGGCAGAAGTCACCGTCAGCAGTTCAGGGACGGGCATTGCTGGCAACTTGTTTGTGGATGCCGATCGCATCTACCTCAACAATGGGGGTAGAATCCGTGCCGATACAACGGGTGGTGGTGGAAATATCAATTTGCGATCGCCCTTCATCCTCCTCCGCAATGGCAGTAATATCTCAACCAATGCAATTGGAGAAAACATTCCTGGTGGCAACATCAGTATCGATACCCGCTTCCTCATTGCAGTGCTGCACGAAGATAGCAACATTAGTGCCAATTCCGAAGATTTTCGCGGGGGCAATGTCCGCATCAATGCTTTTTCCATCTTCGGCATTCAGCCCAGTTTAGTTTCCACTCCCTTGAGTGACATCACGGCTACAGGTGCAACGTCTGCTTTACCGGGCACGATCGATGTCACGACTGCCGGACTTGACCCAACATCGGGGTTAGTTGCATTACCCACCGACTTGGTGGATGCGTCAGAGTTAATTGCTCAAGGCTGTCCGGCTGATCGAGGCGATTCCTTTGTCATCACAGGTCGCGGTGGTTTACCGCCAACACCTGCACAAGAACTCGACGATGACGCGGAGTGGAGCGATCGCGAAATTCTCACGGTGGCTCAGCAGATGCACAAGAGAGGAGCCAGAAAGCTATCCTCATCAGGCACTAACGCAGAAGGCTCACGCCCTGGAGTTGTTTCCCAAGCAACAACTGCTGCTTCAATCATTGAAGCGACAGATTGGCAGAAGACGGCAAGTGGAGATGTGATATTGATTGCTAATACATCTGACCCAACGGTACAGAAGTCGTTGTCTCAATCAGTTGCCTGCAACGGCAGACGGTAAATCAGTGAAAACAGAACTAATTTTCTGCTCTTGCTGTGTCTGGTCCCTGCCTTAGCTGGAGTAATCATGCAAAATAGCCTATTCTGTCCCTATCAATGCGACAGAGGATGGCAACATGAATCGATTGCATGTTCAAGTCAGTGCTTTGACGGTCAGCCTCGTGAGTGCATTACTTTGGGTTCAACCGAGCGCCGCGCAAGTCGTACCTGACGGTACGTTGCCTGTAGGGGAGCGATCGCAAGTTTCAGGTGATCCCAACGCTCAAATTGATGGTGGAGCCAGGCGAGGTGGTAACCTGTTCCATAGTTTCAGCCAATTTTCGATTCCGACAGGTGGGGCTGCTTACTTCAATAATGCAACGGATGTACAAAATATCTTTAGCCGCGTTACGAGTAGATCAGTTTCGAGTATTGATGGGGTGATTCGAGCGAATGGTACAGCGAATCTGTTTTTACTCAACCCCAATGGCATTCTATTTGGTTCTAACGCTCGACTAAACATTGGGGGTTCTTTTGTTGCCACCACTGCCAACAGCATCAACTTTGCCGATCAGTTTCAGTACAGTGCCACCAATCCTCAAACCACGCCGCTCTTGACGGTCAGTGTTCCAGTTGGGTTGCAGATGGGGACGAATCCAGCACCGATTAGAGTTCAGGGAACTGGCTACAACTTATCTCAAGGTTCGATCTTCGTTCCGATCACGGTGGGAAAGGCCGCCACGGGTTTGGAGGTTTCAACCGGACAAACGCTCGCCTTGATTGGTGGCAATCTTGACATCCAAGGTGGCGTTCTGACAGCAGAACAAGGACGCATTGAACTAGGCAGCGTGCGCGATGGTCAAGTTGATGTAGGAGATCGATTTGCCTTGGGTTATTCAGGCATTCAATCATTTGGAGAGATTCATCTATCGCAGCGAGCATTAGTCAATGCTAGTAATAGCGGTGTGATTCAAGTGCAAGGGGGGCAAGTATCGCTTACGGATGGCTCCCTACTGCTCATTCAAAATCAGGCAGGGCAAAGTGGGGGAAGTATTGCTGTCACTGCCAGTGAACTTGTGGACTTGAGGGGAACGAGTTTGGATGGCAGTGTTTTTGGTGGGCTGGAAAGCCAAGCATTGGGAGCGGGAAGCGGAGCCGATCTTACCGTTAAGACTCAACGCTTTATTGTCCGGGAGGGCGCGATCGCCTCTGCCTTCTCCTATGGCTCTGGTCAAACTGGACAGATCAATGTGAATGCTACAGACAGTATGCAAGTCATTGGCATTGCTTCCAGTTCTACACTTGGTAGCCTTGTTGCTGCAATAGCAGTGGACTCTAGCGATACGGGCAATATCACATTATCAACAAGTCAGTTAAGGGTCGTTGATGGCGGTTCCATTGGCACGACAACCGTTGGCACTGGTCGCAGTGGAGACGTAACTATAAATACTTCCGAAGCGATCGAAGTCATTGGCACAAACTTCCTTAGGCAGAGCAACATTGCAGCAGGCACAGTCAGCGGAGAAGCTGGGAGGTTGACCATCCATACAGAAAAGTTGCGGGTTCAGGCAGGAGGAACCATCAATACTGTCACTATCGGAGATGGAAGTGCTGGAAGTCTAATTATTAACGCTAGGGAGTCGATCGAGATTGACGGCAACGGCACTCAATTTTCTGCCCCTAGCTCTGTGGGTGCCTTTGGCTTTCGGTTTACAACTGAACAGCCTCAAGATCCAGCCTTGCTAGCACCAGAAGCCCCAACCGGCGTGTCTGGAAATGCAACCATCACGACTGGAATGTTAACGATGACAAATGGTGCAAGAGTTGATGTAAGTAATGCGGGAACAGGTCCAGCAGGACTCTTGAGCATTCGAGCTCATTCGATTACTCTCAACAACCAAGCAGGCATTACTGCCTCAACCGCCTCTGGTCAAGGAGGCAATATTCAACTTCAAGTTCGAGATACCCTATTGCTGCGCCAAATTAGCGGAGTCTCAGCAATTGCAGGTGGTACAGGCAATGGTGGCAACATTCAAATTGATGCAGGGGCGATCGTTGCCGTTCCCAATGAAGATAGCAACATCAGCGCCAACTCGGTCAACGCTCGTGGTGGCAACGTGACGATTAATACCTCCGGTATTTTTGGCATCCAGTTTCGTCCGCAAGACACACCCTTGAGCGATATCACTGCTACTGGAGCCACGTCTACTCAACAGGGAACGGTGCAAGTTAACATTGATCGGTTTGATCCCACTTCGGGTTTAGTCCAATTGCCCTCAGGCGTGGTTGACTCATCTCGGTTAATTGCTCAGGGTTGTCCCGCTGATCGCGGCGATTCCTTTGTTATCACAGGTCGCGGTGGTTTGCCGCCCAGACCAGAGCAACAACTCGATGATGACGCGGAGTGGGACGATCGCGAACTTCTCACGGTGGCTCAGCAGAGAAGACGGGGAGAGACGGACCTCGGCATGAGCGCTCAGTCGAACGAGACGCGGAGACCCGGAGACTCTTATCATTCAACATTCAAAACTCAAAACTCAAAACTTCCCTACATTCCAATCACCGAGGCTACCAGATGGCAAACAATTTCTACTGGAGAGATTATTCTGGTTGCGAACACGGAGAATTCAACCATGCAAAATTCGTTCAATGCAGCGCATAACTGGTTGAATCACTCAACCTCCTGTCAAGGAAAGCAGTAAAAATTTAAGTTACGTTAACTTATCTATCTTCCCTAGTCTAAGTTCGTAATACTTGCGACCATAGGATATTAATCCAGCTAATAACAGACGTCTGCTGACGCTAGCATCGGAAGGAGCCGCACATGTCAATGCATGAGAGGTACTGGAGCCAGCGAATCGATCAAGGAGTTCGTATCCTACAGCGCCTCTTCTCCAACCGAGGAAGGCGGTGGTTGCTGCCGTTTGCTCTAGCGGGATTGCTTATGACCCTGAGCTTACATACAGCGATCGCGGTAGCAGTACAAAGCGATGTCAACGGGGTTAACGGCGAGACGATCAGGCAAGCTGTACCATCCTCTGCTTCAGCTCAAGTGCAGCAGGCAGAAACCCGTTACCAAGCAGGGCAATTTTTAGAGGCGATCGACCTGTGGCAACAAGCGGCTACCCGTTACGCAAAAGATGGCGATGCGCTCAATCGCTCGCTGGTGCTGAGTTTTCTGGCGACTGCCTTTGCCGATTTAGGTCAGTGGAATCCAGCGAATGACGCGATCGCTCAGGCAATCTCATTACTCAATGCTCAAAGCCCAGCCTCAAATGACACCTCACGGGTTCTCGCTCAAGTGTTCACCACACAAGGAAAGCTGCAACTCGCGCAAGGTAAAGCATCAGATGCATTAGCAACCTGGCAACAGGCAGAATCGTTTTACCGCAAAACAAACAATCCCAACGGGATTTTAGGCAGCCAGATTAATCAGGCAAGAGCGCTCCAAGCAGAGGGACTGTACCGACGAGCCACCGATCTTCTGGCGCAAGTGCGCCAGTCTTTACAAGACCAGCCCGATTCGCGTCTGAAAGTGACTGGGTTGCGAAGTCTCGGCAAAATGCTGCGCTTAGTTGGCGATTTAGTGCAATCCCGCACAGTTCTAGAGCAGGGTTTGACGATTGCTCAAAAACTCCCAGATAAACTGCCTGCATCAGATATCAGCAGTATTTTGTTCGGCTTGGGCAATACCACTCGCGCTCGGGGGGAGACTGATACTGCCCTAAATTTTTATCAGAACGCGATTGCAACCGCTCCCTCGCTTATGGCAAAAACCCAAATTCAACTGTCTCAGTTGAGTTTACTGGTGGAAGCCAACCGACTAACAGAGGCTCAGCGTCTATTTGCCCAAATTCAATCCCAGCTTGCCCAACTACCGCCTAGTCGTCTGGCGGCGTATGCTCGCATTGATTTGGCTCAAAGCGCAATGAAGCTCAGCCGTCATCGCACAGAAGCGGCATCTGCCAATCTGCTCAAACCCTCCGCTCAAGAACTCGCAACGGCAATTCAACATATTCGCTCGATCGGCGACCACCGAGGTGAATCCTATGCGCTTGGCACGTTAGGGGGGCTCTATGAAACCACCCAACAATGGAACAATGCCAAAACCCTAACTCAACAAGCCCTCAACTTAGCTCAGTCCATTGGTGCCCCCGACATTGCCTATCAGTGGCAGTGGCAGCTCGGACGCGTTTTATGTGAAGGTCAACAGCCCTGCACGTCCACTGGAATGCAAAAGGCAATGGCTGCTTATGCAGAAGCGGTGAAAACCCTACAATCGCTTCGCAGTGATCTGGCAGCGATTAATCAAGACGTGCAATTCTCCTTTCGAGAAAGTGTTGAACCTGTCTACCGTCAGTTTGTCGAACTGTTGTTGCAATCCGAGACAAATGTGCCCAGTCAGGAAAACCTAAAACAGGCACGTGAGACGATTGAAGCGTTGCAGTTGGCAGAACTCGACAACTTTTTTAGAGAAGCCTGCATTACAGCGCGTCCGGTCAAGATTGATCAGATTGATCCCCATGCGGCAGTCGTTTATCCCATCATTTTGCCGCATCAATTTGCTGTCATTTTGTCTTTGCCCAATCAACCCTTGCGTTATCACAAAACCTCGCTGCCGCAAGCGAAAGTCGAGCAAATTCTTACCCAGATGCTCCAGGGGCTAAGAGCGACTGCCTTTGTGGAAGATTGGTTGCCGATCGCTCAACAGATCTATGCTTTGCTGTTGCGCCCTGAGGAAGAGGCATTAGCAGCCAGTAATATCAAAACCCTCGTGTTTGTGCCTGATGGCTCGCTGCGTGGTTTGCCAATGGCAGCCCTGCACGATGGTCAACGGTATCTCATCGAAAAATACAGCGTGGTGCTCAATCCCGGTCTACAACTGCTGCAACCTCAAGCGATCGATCGTCTGCAACTAAAAGGACTCTTGGCAGGACTGAGTCAAGCTCAGGGAGAGTTTTCAGCCTTGCCAAATGTGGTGACTGAAATTAGCCAAATCAAAGCCGAAATTCCGTCTCAGGTACTGTTGGATCAAACCTTTACCAATCAAGCGCTGAAAAATGAGGTTGATTCCACACCATCACAACTCATCCATCTAGCCACACATGGACAGTTTAGCTCCAATGCTGATGATACCTTCATCCTCACTTGGGATGGACGCATTAATGTCAAACAATTAGATCAACTGCTGCGCTCAAGAGAACGAAAGCTCAGCCCGATCGAATTGCTCGTCCTTAGCGCCTGTCAAACGGCAACTGGAGATAAGCGAGCGGCGTTAGGCATGGCAGGGGTTGCAGTGCGATCGGGCGCACGCAGTACAGTCGCCTCTCTGTGGTCAGTCAGCGACCTCTCCACCGCCTCCCTGATGATTGAGTTTTATCGTGAGTTAGGAAAACCCGACATCACAAGAGCCGAAGCTCTTCGCCGCGCCCAGATCACCTTATTGCACCAGGCAGGCTATACATCGCCCTACTACTGGGCAGCGTTCGTTCTTTTAGGAAATTGGCTTTAACTTATTTATCCATGAAAGAGGTTTTAAGACGCTATGATTTCACTCAAATTTCGATTTTGTTGTGTACCAATTAGTGTTGTCCTGACAGCATTGGCGATGCAAAGCACTTCTCCCTTTGGGATAATCGCTCCTGCTGTAGCAGGTGAAATCGTACCTCAACAGCAAATGATACAACTAACGCAAAGCAATCCTCCTCCCCGTAAAAATCCTAGTGGCACGGCATCTGGAGGGCGGCGTGATTCAATTGTCTGCCCTCAAGATGCAGCGATGCCCAAAACCGATGCGGGATTAATTGCCCTCAGTCCGACAACGAAACCCGGTACCACTCTGGCAGAGCGACCGTCTTTTCTCGTCTATGTCCCCAAAACCAGCGCCAAAACTGCCGAATTTAGTCTTCGCGATGACAACGGACGGGGAGTCTATCGCACCACACTGGACCTAACCAACACATCTGGTATCATTCGCCTGAACCTTCCCGCTCAAGCACCGCCGCTAAACGTTGGTGAACAATACACCTGGTCCTTTGCCGTCGTTTGTGACCCCAACCGTCGTCTCAACGATCGCTTCGTCACAGGCATGGTCCAACGGATCGAATTTGATCTAACTCGCTTACGCCAAATTCAACAGACACCGCTGAGGGAGCGGGTTGTGCTCTACCAAAAAGCAGACGTTTGGTACGATACGCTCACAGCCCTGTTTGAGCTACAGCAGACCCAACCGAATAACCCAAGCATCCAGACTACGTGGAATGAATTCTTGCAATCTGGTGGGGTGAGTGCCATGCTCGATAAAACGTTAAGCCAACCAAGTTCGCCTTGAGCGATTACCCCACAGGGGAACTGCTTTGCAACGCACTTAAATATTGCAATTAAACTATGTGGGCACCTTTAAAGCAGCATCTTTGGCATTGGCGTGGAGTTTTGATCGCGGTTCCTACTGTTGCCGGAGGAGTGCTGCTTTTACGGTTCGTGGGGGCACTCCAGTTTATGGAGTTAATGGCACTGGATCAGATGTTTCGCCTCCGTCCCACTGAATCTGCGGATGCTCGCATTGTTCTGGTCACGATCAATGAGGACGACGTTAAGCGACTAGGACGATGGCCTATGTCAGATGCGACGCTAGCTCAGTTGCTTTCATCGATCAAACGCCAGCAACCGAAAGTCATTGGGCTGGATCTTTATCGAGATTTGCCAGCAGAACCAGGTCATCAGGCACTAGTCAATGTTTTTAAGTCCACGCCGAATCTAATTGGGATTGAGAAAGTCATTAAAACTGCTCAGGGTGAAGTCGTTCAGGCACCTCCTGTTCTAGAGCAGCATGGTCAAGTGAGTGCCAGCGATCTCCTCTTAGATGCGGATGGCAGAATTCGTCGCAGTTTGCTGTTCTTGACCGATCGCAATGGAAAATCGATTATGACGTTGGGAGCACACTTAGCCGCTGTGTATCTCAAACAAAAGGGTATCCAGTTGGAACCGATGAATGCTAGTCAGACTCAGTTCCGGTTGGGACGAGCCATGTTCACAACTTTGGAACCTAATGATGGGGGTTACGTGAACATTGACAACGGCGGGTATCAAATTCTATCAAACTTCTCCAAATTGCCCAATGGATTCCGCAGTGTCTCAATGACCGATGTCTTGCAAGGGCGTGTAGCTCAAGACTTGATGCGTGATCGCATTGTATTGATTGGATTAACCGCCGAAAGCCTTGAAAATCGCTTTTTCACCTCCTATACAACCAATGCAATATCAACATCGGTTGGTATTGAGGTTCACGCTCTATTTGCAAGTCAATTACTGAGTGCAGCGTTGGATGGTCGCCCCTTATTAAAGGTCTGGTCAGATCCACTTGAGTGGGGATGGACCATTGCCTGGTCTGTAATCGGAGCCGTAATAGGATGGGTATCACGATCGCCGAGACAAATCATAGTTAGAGCCATTGTGTTAGGAGCGATGCTTCTAGGCAGTGCCTATGGATTGTTTTTAGTCGGTTGGTGGATTATCATCATTCCTCCCCTGCTGGCGCTTATGGGGTCTACCGTTATGAGTAGTAGTTACTTGCTCTGGGAAAATCTCAAAGAGCATGCCCGCACTTTAGAACAGAAGGTAACAGAGCGGACTCTAGAACTGAGCCAACAAAAACAGCTCCTGCAAACGATTGTGGATCATATTCCAGTCATGATCACACTGTATGAGACAACAGGACAGATCAAGTTCGTCAATCGCCAATTTGAGCAGATCTTGGGTTGGTCAACTACAAATCTGCACCATATTGATTTAATTGCTGAACTGATCTCTGACCCCCAACAACAGCAGCAGATTCTGGAGCATATGTTAGCGGCAACTGGTACCTGGTTAGACCTGAAACTCAAAACAAAAGCTAATCACTTGGTCAACACTTCTTGGACAAACATTCGACTGGCGAATCAACTGTTTGTTGGCATTGGGCAGGATATTAGCGATCGCAAACGAGCCGAAAAGGCCTCCATTTTGGATGAACGTAACCGCATGGCGCGAGAAATTCATGATACGCTAGCTCAGGCGTTTACTGGCATTTTGCTACACGTTGGAGCCGTAGCAGAGGAAATTCCTGAAGAAGCCGTAACCATACAAGCTCACCTAGAGACTGTCGATGAATTAGCCCGCACAGGCCTCTCGGAAGCGCGTCGATCGGTAGCAGCACTGCGCCCCAAACTTTTAGAAGAGGGTAACTTATTCAATGCCCTCAAACACTTAACAGCTCAGATGAAGTTGTCTACGAACACCAATATCACGTGTGAAACTATCGGTGCTACCTATGCTTTACTACCCGATGTGGAGAACCACTTGTTGCGGATTGGACAAGAAGCCTTAACCAATGCGGTTAAGTATGCCCAAGCCTCTCAGATCCATCTTGAATTAGTTTGTGAGGAAACCCAATGCGTCCTACGGATCAAAGATGATGGACAGGGGTTTGATGTTGGTCAAATATCTGCCACTAAAGGCTTTGGGTTACTGGGCATGAGTGAACGGGTAGAAAAAATGGGTGCTGAGTTAGTCATTCAAAGTCAACCGGGCCAAGGTACAGAAATTGTTGTTGTTGTGAGTCGGGGCTAAGTAGTGTGGAGCAAACAACAGCCATTCGCGTTCTGCTTGTGGATGACCATGCGATCGTCCAGCAAGGACTCGCTGTCATCATCAATAAACAGGCGGATATGACAGTGGTTGGTAAAGCTAAAAGTGGTATTGAAGCCATTAACCTCTTCCGCCAACTCCAACCAGATATTACTCTGATGGATTTACGAATGCCTGAAATGGACGGAGTAGAAGCCATCACAGCAATTTGTGCTGAATTCAATACCGCTCGCATCATTGTCTTGACGACTTATGATAGCGATGAAGATATTTATCGTGGTCTGCGGGCTGGTGCAAAGGGCTATCTGCTGAAGGACTGTAAACCGAACGAGCTACGAACCGCCATTCGTACGGTTCATAACGGTCAGCAGTATATTCCACCGAACGTTGGTGCAAAGTTGGCACAGCGGATGAGTCATCCAGAGTTGACCGATCGTGAATTAGAAATCCTTCAGTTGATCGCTCAAGGAATGAGTAACTTAGAGATCGGTGCTGCATTGCACATTACTGAAAACACCGTTAAATCAAACGTCAACCGCATTTTAAGCAAATTGGGAGCTAAAGATCGGACCCAAGCAACGATTATTGCCCTCAAGCGAGGAATCGCCAACCTCTAAGTCTGTTTAGACATACTGTTTGATGAGTCTTGTAGCAGGAGAATCAGACAAAGCCAATGGCAAAGAGTTTTGTATCTTCTCATGCAGCTATGCGCGATAGCTGTTGTTTAATAAACGGTATATTGCACTTGACCTAATTACATCACCTAATCACACTAAGTAATTGGACATCATTAAACTGAAGATAGTTTGGGTGTGGAGGAGCAACGCCCCAAATCCCTTTTCAACCATCAATCATGGCTACCTACTTAGCGGCTGGTAAAAGGGAAGCTATCCATTAGTACTAAGTTTGATCGAGCCAGCCTGTAATGGTTTAGCAGCGCTTAATGTTGTCATTGCCTTAGAGAGCCTTTGCTATGCCTGCACAAGCAATCGATTGGAGAGGAAAAAGAAGCGCCAATGGCAGCCCTGAGTTTGCTACTTCTTCCACCGCTCTCATCTTCAATCGTTCATGTCATAGCAGCCAAAACTGGTCGGGACGCTGCTTCCGGTTGAGTTTAACGCTTTTGGCAAGTGGTCTCTTTGCTAGTCCGCTTGGTGCTCAGACAATCAAGATCGCCCAATTTCCCATGCCTAGCGGGTCGCTAGCGCCAATACTTCCGCCTGAGCAGGATGTCATTCCCCCCACGCCATCGTCCGCCCGTCCCAATGTTCCCATCACGCCACCCTTGCCACCACCAGAGCAATTGCTCGACAACGCCAGGCTCAGGGCTGGAAGGAACCTCGGACAAAATTCACGTTGATCGCTATGAGATTGTGGGTAGCACTGTCTTTACAGCCTCAGAGTTAACCGCTATCACACATCCGTTTACAGGGGATGTGTCCTTCGCATCACTGGTGGCAGCACGGACTGCGATTACGGATTTCTACGTCAGCCGTGGTTACATCACAACGGGGGCTTATATCCCACCGCAAAAGCTACAGGGTGGAGTGGTCATCATTCAAGTGGTGGAAGGTGGGCTGGAAGACATCAAAATTCTGGGTACGCGCAGGCTCAAGCCTAACTATGTGCGGAGTCGTCTCGCGATCGCAGCCAAGAAACCACTCAATCGTGATCGCCTACTGCAAGCACTCCAACTTTTGCAGCTCAATCCCTTACTCAAAACCGTGTCAGCCGAGTTATCTGCTGGCACGTAACCAGGGCAAAGTTTGCTGACGGTCAGTGTGACGGAAGCGCCCACACGCAGTTTCCAGCTCAGCCTCGATAATGGACGATCGCCCAGCGTCGGCACCTTTCGCCGTCAACTCCAATTCACGGAAGCAAACCTCTTGGGGTTGGGTGATGCTCTCAGCCTTGCTTATACCAACCAATACGGCTGGCAGTAACGTGGTCGATACCAGCTACACCATGCCCTTTAATGCTCGCAATGGCACACTCACGCTCAACGGTGGGTTTGCCTTTAACCGCGTCATCGAAGCACCGTTTGACGTGCTGGATATCCAGTCCAACTCTAACTATGTGGAATTGTCGGTGCGACAACCGCTGCTACAAACCCCTACGCAAGAATTGGCGGTGGGATTGACTGCTAGCCATCGCGAAACAGCAGCCACTTTGTTGGACGGTGAGATTCCGTTTCTCTCTCCAGGAGCCGATGGGCAGGGCAAGACTCGCCTGACTGCCCTGCGCTTGTTTCAAGACTACACATGGCGCAACAGGCGTACCGTCTTTGCGTTGCGCTCTCAGTTTAGTGTGGGAGTGAATGCTCTCAATGCCACCATCAATCCAGCCCCTCCCGATAGCCGCTTTTTCGCATGGCGAGGACAGGCACAATATGTGCGGCTCTTGGCTCCTGATACACTGCTGCTGCTACGAACCGATGTGCAGCTCGCTGATCGATCACTCTTAGCCTTAGAACAGATCAGCGAAGGCGGGCAGGAGACTGTGCGTGGCTATCGGCAGGATTTACTTCTGGCTGATAATGGTTTGTTTGCCTCGGCAGAAGTCAGAATTCCACTGTTGCGCTTGCCCAAGCTCAATGGATTATTACAATCACAGCGGTTCTCAGATGAATAGACCACAAGGAGCAAACCAGGCAAGAGCATTGTCATTGGAACTACACTCATTAATAATCCTGGTTAATGCTTGGTCAAGTGCTTCTATAGTTCG
>NZ_JACJPI010000089.1 GCF_014695975.1 Leptolyngbya sp. FACHB-321 | reverse complement strand
GAGATGAACTGTGTTGATGCAGCAGTGATTAGAAGTAAGCCAAGAGCCTAAAACGCTGACAGATTCTAGCTTTACAGGTTTGCGCCACTTATTTGCGAATTGCGCCATATTTTTTGCTCATTCACAACAGTATCCTGTTCCGGAGAGCAGATACAACCCGTTGAAGAACTCTAAAGCTAACCGCTTCAGGGATATGTTTAATGCTCGACACAACTGCATTTACACTTTCTAATCGAGCGATTCAATTGGTCTACTGAGACTTTCTGCTCAAGAAAGATTGAGTGATACCAATGCCCTAAATGCTGGCTACAGAGTGCTGACTTGATCCTCAGCATTCGGTCCTCAGCACTCAGTCCTCAGCGCTGACCCAAGCTTCATCTCACTTGTGAGCATTGGGATGACTGAACATCGCCATGCTGCATTTTCCACCGTGGCACACGAAGTGCTCGTCAATTTTTGTTCCACTCTTCCGAGGTTTTCGATATATGCAAACTAGCCAGGAACCTATGATTAAACTGCAAGCAGGTGGTGTTGCTCCTGTAATTAGCTATAACGTACCAGAAGCTACTTCTCACAGCGGTCGCAACTTCATCGATTTGCAAATTCCTGACAGTTATTTCATTCCGCCCAAAGCTCCAACCGCCAAGATGAATGCTCTGACAGCCACTTCCCTACGGGCGGCATCCGTTGCTCCAACCGAAGTGACTGCTGCACAAGTCAAGGCTGAACTGGTGCAACAATTGGCGATGATTCAAGATCCGCTCAGCACAGAACTGCAAAATCTTGATCCAGACGAAGTCGTGATGATGGCACAAGCTGGTAAGCAACTGGCGCTTTATAATTCCACAACTGGCAAGGTCAAGTACACCTACGTTGATAAACGACTAGAAACTGAAACTCCTCCGTTTGTACCGGATCAGCATTTACCGGAGTTCATTGACGAGGGAATTGAACAGGAAACAATAGGTGATGGTGTCTCCGGAGAAATGGCTGACAACCGAACACCGATCGCATCAATGCTCCCCCCGCGAGATCGCGATCCGCGTGAACCAGATCCTGAACCAATTGAACAGATTGTGACAGCAACGGTGAACATCACTGCTCCCACCAACAACGAAACGATTTTGGGATCCGCCACGGGTGCACAATTCACTATCTCTGGAACAGCCTCAGCGCGGCGTTACATTGCCGGACGACCCTCTACCAGTGTGAGAATTTCTCAAGTGCTGGTGAAGGTAGGCAATGGGGAGTATCAAACGGCAACACTGAATGGCAGCAGTTGGTCGTTTGCCGCACGGGCTACCAACTCTGGCAGTCTGCCCATCCAAGTGCAAGCGGTGGCGCTGGGTGGCGAATCGGATGTGAAGTCTATCACTGTGAATGTCAGCCTGGAACAGCCCGATCGTATTGCTCCTGTGGTGGCGATCGCTTCCCCTCCAAATGGCACAACTGTTACGGCTCCTACAGGCAGCAACTCCGTGCCCATTAGCATTAGCGGTACAGCCACCGATAACAAAGGGGTGCAGTTGGTTGAGCTAATGGTAGACAACAATAACCAGTATGTGCAGGTTGATCCGAAAGCCGCAGGCGATTGGTCTGCCTGGAGCAAGCAGATCTCTCTGGCTCCTGGTTCCCACACGATTACGGTACGGGCAACCGATGCTGTAGGTAACACTGCCCCCAGTTCCATCAATGTAACCGTGAACGTTGCACCACCTGCTGATCGCACAGGACCCGCGATCGTTATCACCAGTCCGGCAGCAAACGCGAAAATCAATGGTGTGTTTAGTGGAGCGACTGTCACGGTAGAAGGCAGCGCCAGTGATCCTAGCGGCGTAGCCTCTGTGCAGCTTTTTCTCAACGGCAACCCAATTCCTAGCAGCGCTCGTCCTAAAAACGGTAATGATTGGTCAAGCTGGTCGGCGAATTTGCTGATTACCGATTCTGGTTTCTTCACCATCACAGCTAGAGCAACTGATAGTTTAGGCAATGCCAACGATGCGACAGTTGGTGTCAACGTCACTCTGATGCCGGATATTGTGTCTCGCTTGACCCGCCTGATTCTGGTGGAGAGTTATCAGCTGTCGTCTTACCTGGGCAATTATGGTGCAGGCAGAACGATCAAAACCTTCTCACTGTTGCCTGGTGAAAAGACGCGCATCAGCATCAAAACTTACACCCGTACCGAAGAAAGTGCCAAGAGTGCCGCCAGCATTCTGGATTCCGTTACGGATGAGCGAGTGGAAGAATTTGAGACTTTGATGGCGAACGAACACTCCAACCAGAAGAACTACCAAGAAAGCAAAATGTATAAGGTAGGAGCCTCCGCGAAAGCAAGCTGGGGTTGGGGTAGCGCGACGATCAGTGGCGAACTAGGTGGTAACTCGAATAGTGCCAGAGAAGAGTTCGCGAAGAACGTTGCCAATGCCACTCGCAAGCAAGCCGATCGTGCTTCTGCCAAACGCGAAATGCAGGTGAACACGGCTTACGAAGTGCGCCAACAGACTGGAGAAGAAACGGCGATCGAGCGAGAAGTGGAAAACATCAACGTCAGCCGCACCCTCAACTTCGTCTTCCGGCAAATGAATCAGGAATTCATTACCCTGCTGCATCTAGTGGATGTACGAGTGGGTTTCTTCCGAGTTGAGCAAATCAACGGCAAGGAAGAAAATGTCTACCAGGAAGTGTCGCTACCGGAACTCGATAGCCTGCTGAAGCAAGTCGTTGTGCCAGAGAAGCGATCGGAGGTGAAAAATGCGATTCTGCGCCAGTTGATGAATGTCTTCGACTACCAGGATCAGCGCCATAGCTTTATAGAAGAGAAAGTTTTCTTGGATGAACGAGGTCAGGAAATTCCTAACTTCCGCTATCTGCGCGCCAAGAAGGACTACGTTTCCACCTATCGCGATCGAGCTACCGATACTGAGATTCAAGTACCGGGAATCATCCTAGCAGCCAACAAGTACGTGCTGCGAACCGAAGGCATGATGGTGGAAGCACTGCTGGGACAGGGCAATGGATTAGACGACTACTCGCAGGGCTTGCAAGACCAAACCGTTCAGGCGAAGATTCTCAGCAACGCGCAATTGCAGGCAGAGATCGATCGTCAGCAACTCGCCATGCAAATTATCGCCAGCAAAGACCAGGATGCTGCCAAGCTGTACGACCTGATGTACCGTCCGGCACAACCTGCTGCCCAACCGAAACCCGAACAACCCAAAGCTCAGGAGAAAGATAATGGTCAACTCAGTCACGTCAACTAGGGCGCTGACTGACGGAGTGCTGCGTAATACGTTAAAAGCGGTGCAGCCCTCCGCTACTCCGCCCTCTGCTGTCACGCAAGCGATCGCCCTCAATCCGCAGGAAAAAGCTCTAATTCAACAGAAGCTCGATGTGGCGACAGCGACCGAGGCGATCGTGCAAGCCGTTGTGGATGCGCGAGTCGCCAGCAGCCAACCCGTCAATGAAGCAGCCCGCCAAGAAATCGTTAACCTAGTTGAGCTGGAACAAGCGGGATATCTGCATCGCGTGACGCAAGAGTTCAAAGGCTTGCCGTCGATCGTCCGGGCAGGATTTGCTCATTCCGCCGACAACTATCGATCAACCCGCGAAACACTGTTCAAAGATGGCTATCAAAATCCAGCCAAAACCATCTTCCAGAAAATCAAGACAGCGAAGTTCTTAGATCATTCCGTTGTTGGTGGACTGCATCAAGAGTTCGTCGATCGCCTAGATGATTTGGAGTCAGAACTGGATAAACAAGCTCCTGGAACGGCAACCAAAGTAGCCGCGATGATCCAACAAGTTGTCGGCTTCGTCCCCCGTTTAACCCGCGACAGTGATGCAGAACTGAGCAATCACGCTTATGGTTTGGCGATCGACATTGATAGCTCCCGCAATCCATACATCGCCAAACAAGCCGTCATCAATGAGCTGAATTGGGTTGTCCGCGACCTCAATTTCGATTTTGGGAAGGCGATCGAACCGTCAATTAGTTGGGGTGATGCGGCGGCGGTTACTCGGCTGCATGAAAAAGTAGCGGCAGCATCAGACAAGCTGAAAGCCTGGTTACAGCAATATCTCGCACCCTACAATGCCTTTAAGCACCAGATTGAGGAAGCCCAGCAAGCCCTTAAGGAGCTAGACAAGCAACTGAAGCAGGCAAAAGCTGCTCAGCAAGCTGCCCAGCACAATTCTGATGCCCATAAGCAAGCAACTGCTGCGATCGCTCAACTGCAAACCGAGATCAAAACTCAGCAGGAGATTGTTAAAACTGCCGAAACCACGATCAAAGCCGACGAAAATTTTACCCATCTACAAGCACTCGATGCGTTACATGGCAAAGATTTACTGGAATGGTCGCAGTACGGGATTCAATCGATTCCATTGGAGCTGGCGATCGCCATGAACGCTCTCGGTTTCCGCTGGGGACAACAATACAAGAGTAAGAAAGATGGTATGCACTTCGAGCTATTAGCAGAGGAGGTAATCTCGAAAGCAGGATAGGACACTCTTAGAGAAAGGAGCACGCCGTTGTGTTCAAATGGTCCCAGCGTGGGGTAGTGGAAGGGTCGCTGCAACGAGGGGCAATTCGGTCCGATCCGGAACCTGAAACGGCGTAAACTCGCTGATTGATAGAAGCAAAAGGTAGGCAAAGTAAAATTAATTTTTGGTACAAAATAATTGCTCTAAAACCTTTGTAAAAGGGGGTTGAGTAGCATTGGATGCTGTGGGCGAAGGTGCCACAGGCAGGACAAGAAGGTGACCAATTCTAAGCTGTCTATTTTTTCCTTCCTACCCATCTTTGTCGTCTCCTTATCGGAGCCGTTTGTCATACATGCGCTAACCACAGCGGTTGGTACTCAAACCCCGTGTGCCATCCGATGAGCGCCGCGGTCACTCACTCAAGCCCGCGGCACGGTAACGCTGAGTTTCAAAGCGACAGGCACGCCTGAGCGTACAAAGGTTAGCGCCTTCTGAGATGCCCTCTTCTATGGAGCCGCGAAGAAATTGATTGGCTGCTTCCGTAGCAACACGCCACCCCAGCGTAGTTTCTCTAGGACCCATAAAACTTAAAGAGACAAAGCCACAGGACTGAACCATGCCATTTCGTTATCTTCTGGCGCTCAGCGCGCTCTCGTTTGCCTTGCCGACTGCCGCCTCAGCCGCTGTTTACACTACAACAACAGGACAAACTCGCTTCGTGCTTGATCTCGGTGGCTCCAAACCGAGTGTGGAATACGTGAGCCGCATGCAAGGCAAAGATTGGGTTGGCGCAGCCAATGTCGCTGGCGTACCAGTGCCTGCTAGTGGTGTTTCACGCTATCGCGGCACGTTTCGCGATTTTCGTACTGGTGCCGGCGCCGAACAGGTTTGTACCGGCACGATCGACATCCTCGACAATCGCCCCGGGCAACGCTTCTCAGTCACTTGGAATGTGACCGGCGGCAAGGCTTGTCCCGTCATCGGTCAGACGGTCACGCTCAATTTAGTGGCGGCCTTGCCCCGTCCTGATGGGCGTGGAGACTTTACACCGGCAATCGTTGATCAATGGAATGGTGGCACTCAAGCTAGCACTTGGCGTGGGTGGAGAGTGGTGTCAGCCGATGGCTTTCTCAACTGTCGTGCCACCCCGAATGGAGCCATTCGCCGCACCTATAAGCTGGGTGAGCCGCTCACAGCATTTCGGGACCGCTCCGGGCTAGCCATGACCACCGTCAACGGTGCTCCTTGGCTGCGCACTGCCGACAACTGCTTGGTTCGCGCTAACGCTCGCTTTGTGCAACCAACGAACTCGTTCTAATTACATTACTTCGCTGCCAGGCTTTGAAGGGTTGGGTCGCCCTTAAGGAGCGTTGGAGGTGCAGCTGGCTAGAAAGCGACACGACAAGGGGTTAAGCTGACAGCAGACCAGCACTGTCAGTCTACAGACCAATTACACTCGACCGTAGCGCTCCTCTCTCTAGAGAGGGGTTCGTTGAACTATTAAGTTTTGTTACGGTTTCAGGGTTGGTAAGAATGATGAGCGCATGACTTCTGACTTCACTCCTGTGTCGCAAGCCCGCCTGAACGAGCATTATGTTGATCTAAACAATTGCCGCCTCTTTTATACGCAAGGTGGTGCCAATTTAGAGGCAACACCGCTTGTGTTTCTACATGGTTGGGGCATCTCGGCTGAACCCTATGGTGAAGTCCTGCAATTACTGGCACAGCAGCAGCCAGTGTTTGCTCCCGACCTACCTAGCTTTGCTCGCTCGTCTTATGACCAACTGCTGCCCGACTACGACAGTTATGCTCGCCTTTTGCTGGCGTTCCTGGAGCGTCTCAACCTTCACCAAGT
>NZ_JACJPI010000088.1 GCF_014695975.1 Leptolyngbya sp. FACHB-321 | reverse complement strand
GCAAAAAAGTGCTTCTAGACTAAGCATGAGGGCAAACCAGGCATGAGATTTTGCATTTTCAGCCTATCGGGTTTGCCCCTTTCTTGTCCCAGTTCTTATCCCGAACTCAGGTTAGAGCTATGAAGAGGGTGCTAAATCGGCTTTAGCGCACCGCTTCTACCGGGACATCTAGCACTGGAAATTGTGCCCACTTTGCTGCATCAAAGTGCCACCATTCTGTCTGTAAGGGTATAAACCCATGCTTAGTCATGGCATCTTTTAGCCGCTGACGGTTTTGCTTTGCCTGTGCGCTGGCACCGTTATAGTTTGTGGCTGCTTGCTCGGTAAAGTCATCGAAGCCAGTGGGCATGGTAAGTTCATTCCCCGTACGATCGACCAGCGTGACATCGACCGCAGACCCACGATTATGCCGAGAGCCTGTGGCAGGGTTGGCAACATAGCGATCGTCTGGGACGAGTTTCCACATTTGCTTTTGCACCGAGAGTGGGCGGTAGCAGTCATACATTTTTAGCCCCAAGCCGTCTGCTTCCAGATCTTTCTGCACCGCCGCTAGCTGCTCAGCGACGATCGCCCTTAGCAGGCAGCGCGGCTGTTTGTAGAGTCGTCGCCGCATAAAGTTATGGGTCGTTGCGTAACGCAGATCCAGACGAATCGCGGGATTAACCGAACGCAGATCCACTAACTGAGCGCTATTAGCAGTAGTCTTGTTTGGTTGAGGGGAAAGGGCTGTCGTTGGCGGTGCTATGACCCGAGGCGATGCTTTGAGAACGCTTGGCGTAGCGGTCGGGTCAGCAGCATTCGTTAAGTTTTGGCAAGCGACAGAAAGTGCTAGAAGCGCGATCGCAGCAAACTTGAGCCAGGATGGAATTTTGTTGGAGGCTTTCACGTCGCTAGCTTCCTATACGTAAGAGACAACACCAGTGTGCCCATGATGTGCAATGCGCCGACAAAATTTCTACAGCCCTTCTAGAATAGAAGTCTTAGACCTTGAACTTTTAGGATGGAAGTTTTGACACTTTCCAGAATAAAAGTTTTGAGACGTAAACCTGCTCCACGATCGCAGCCGAGGCTCACTATGCTTGCAACCCCGCTTCTTCGCTCTAGAGAATTGCCAACCCTGGACTATACTTCCACGCGCGATCGCTTCGATGCGACCTGGGAATCACCCCTATCAACGTTGCTAGGACTGGGACGGGCAGCAGGCGCAGATTTCGTCGAGTTCTTTCTAGAGCGGGTCAACTACATTAGCTGCCTCGCCGAAGATGATGCCATCACCAGCATTTCGCCGCGCCTTGCAACGGGGGCTGGCATCCGCGTTTTTCGGGGTCAAACCGATTGCTACGTTAGCACTAACGACCTCACCTTTTCTGGCTTAAAAGCTGCCCTCGAAAAAGGACTTTCGATTCTAGGCTTGCAGTTGCCTTCGCCCGGGGCATACATTCCTGAAATCAATTTGGAACCTCTGCGCGACTACGCCGTATTACGTGGCAAAGAATCCTGGCTCTCAGCCTCTAGCTCTATGCGCGAAATGGGCGAAGTGCTGCTCGATGCCAATGCTCGCCTGCAAGAAAAAGCCACTCATGTCCAATCCCGTCGTGCTGTCTACTTCCGCGATTGGCAAGAAGTGTTGGTTGCCTCCAGCGATGGCACCTTTGCTAGAGACATTCGCCTGACGCAATCTGTTGGCTACAACCTGCTCTGTGCTGATGGTGCCAACCGTGCCTCTATCGGTGAACGCGCAGGCAATACCAGTGATCCTAACTTCCTTCGCACCTGGGATTACACTGCGACTGCCGAAAGCGTTGCCGAATCGGCTGGCAGAATGCTCTACGCCGACTATGTAGAATCCGGTACCTACCCGATCATCATGGCAAACAAGTTTGGTGGCGTGATCTTCCATGAGGCTTGCGGTCACCTGCTAGAAACCACCCAGATCGAAAAACGCACCACGCCGTTTATGGATAAAAAGGGCGAAAAGATTGCCCACGAAAACCTGACTGCCTGGGATGAAGGACTTTCAACGGATGCGTTTGGCACGATCGACATGGACGACGAAGGCATGCCCGCCCAGCGCACACTCCTGATCGAAAAAGGAATTTTGAAGAATTTTATTGCCGATCGTGCGGGTTCCATTCGCACCGGACATCCCCGCACAGGCAGCGGGCGCCGTCAGAGCTATACCTACGCTGCTGCCTCTCGGATGCGGAACACCTACATTGCTCCTGGTGATTTCACCAACGAAGACCTGTTTGCCTCCATTGAAAAAGGCATTTACTGCAAAAAAATGGGTGGCGGCAGCGTCGGTGCTACCGGACAATTCAACTTCTCGGTGGACGAAGCCTACTTGATTGAAAACGGCAAAATTACTAAGCCACTTAAAGGTGCAACCCTGATCGGCGAAGCGAAGGAAATTATGAACAAAATTTCCATGTGCTCCAACGATTTAGATTTGGCAGCAGGCTTCTGCGGCTCCGTCAGCGGCAGCATCTATGTCACCGTTGGGCAACCCCACATCAAAGTCGATTCCATTACCGTTGGCGGACGGTAAATAAGAAGTGAGATAAGGGCTAGCAAGTGAAGAGCTGAAAGTTAGAAGCTTCAACTTTTTATTCGTTAGTCCTTTCTTAGTCTGGGAACAACGTTAGAGATACACCTCTGGCTAAATCTCTAAAAGAAGATGCTTCACAATACCCGCTTGCACGCTATGCAGAAGGATTGGCTCGAAGGTCATTAATCAAGTTGAGATAGTTGTTCGGGCAATTACATTGTCATTAAGGTCTGTAAGAGAGAAATATATGCCAACCATCAACGAACTAGCGACACAGGCAAAAGAAGCTGCCGATCGCCTGGGAATCTACAAATTCGACATTTACGGCTCTACCGTGGATGAGAGCAGCGCCAAAGTTGATCAGGGCAAACCCGATCAGGTGAAAGCCTCAAACCGTTCCAGCGTCACTGTGCGCGTGTGGAATGATGACCAGACGATGGGCATTACCTCGACCACAGACGTTGATCCGGTTGGGTTAGCACTTGCGCTGAAGACGGCGTATGAAGCCAGTTTCTTTGGCGTAAAAGAAAACGTCCCCGACTTTAGCCCGGCAGCAACGGCTCCTCTTGCACGTGAGTTTGCCGAGAAAGCGCCCCAGGCTCCTATTTCAGACCTGTTGGAAAAGCTGATTACAGCAGAGAAGGCATTAACTGAGGCACATCCGGCGATCGCCTCCGTCCCCTACAATGGGCTTGCCCAGCGCGACATTGATCACTTCTACCTCAACAGCGATGGTGCTCTGCGAACAGAAGCTTACTCCACCACATCGCTGTATCTCTACACCAAAACGGAAGCAGATGGCAAAAAGCCTCGCAGTGCAGGCGCATTCCGCATCAGCCGTGGCTTAGACACTCTGGATGTTGATGGCTGCCTCAAGGAAACGGTTGAAAAAACCATTAGCCACCTTGACTACCAGAAGATTCCTACCGGGAAGTATCGCGTTGTCTTCTCACCGGAGGCATTTCTGAGTCTATTAGGTGCGTTCTCGAATTTGTTCAATGCTCAAAGCATTCTTGACAATCAGAGCCTCTCAAAACCGGAATCGCTAGGCACTCAAATTGCTTCGCCCTTGCTGTCAGTTGCGGATGATGCGCTGCATCCAGATAATGTGGCGATCGCCACCTTTGATGGTGAAGGCACACCCACCCAACGTATTCCCCTCATTAGTGATGGCATTTTGGTCAACTTCCTTCATAGCGCTGGCACTGCTAAACGGTTTAACACCGACCCCACTGGGCACGCCAATATGGGTGCAAAAGTGACTGTTAGCCCGCACTTCTATCACGTCTTTACTAGCAAACAAACGGAACAAGCTTACAGCCTGGATACGGCTGAAAATGTCGTCCTTATCGATGACTTACATGCCCTCCATGCTGGAGTTAAAGCGCTTCAGGGTTCCTTCTCGCTGCCGTTTGATGGTTGGCTGGTAAATCAGGGTGAGCGTACTAGCATTGAATCTGCTACCGTCGCTGGTGACTTTCTGGAGCTACTTAATGCGATCGTCTACGTAGAGCCAGAACCACACCTTACTCCTGGCGGCGTTTGTCCCTATGTTTGGGTCGGAGAACTGTCTATCACAGGCGAGTAGCTGCGTTGTGAGCGATTGTGGTTAGTTCTTCGTGAAAGGAACAGCTAACTAACCGCTTAATCCTGTATTGAGCCGTCGGGCATAGTTGCGCCCTGGAGGTTTGCGCCTCTGAGATTAGCGCTGCTAAGTTCAGCTTTTGCCAGGTTAGCGTTAGTCAGGTTGGCATCGCGGAGATCAGCACGACCGAGGTAGGCTTCAATGAGGTTTGCGTCGGTCAAATCAACGCTCTGTAGAGTGGTGCGGCTCATAGTTGCCCGATTGAGCCGCGATCGACACATAATTGCCTGAGCAAGGTTGGCTTTGCTCAGGTTGGCATCGGTCAGGTTGGCATCGGTCAGGTTGACGTTTTTGAGCGTTGCTTCGGTGAGGTTAGCGCGTTCTAGTTTGGCGCTAACCATGTTTGCCTGACTCAAATCAGCTTCCGTCAAAATGGCGTCCGTCAGAAAGCTACTTTGCAGCGTTGCTCCAATCAAGTTTGCTTCAGTAAGATTGGCTTCTCGCAAACTGGTTTCGATAAGGTTGGCACGACGCAGATCAGCTTTAGTTAAATCAGCTCCGTTGAGGTTTGCACCGCGCAGATCGGCATTACGAAGGTCAACACCGCGCAGGTTTGCACCTTCATAGCAGCGTTTTTCGTAGCGCAGGTTAGCTCCGCGCAGGCAGGCTCCGCGTAGATTAGCGCTGCCAAGGTTAACGCTCCGCATGTCGGCGCTGATCAGGTTGGCATCGAGCAGTATTGCTAGGGTGATGTCGGCACCGCGCAGATCGGCTCCGTAGAGGATGGCACCATGCAAGTCGGCATCGCGCAGGTTGGCGTTAATCAGGTCGGCTTGACTCAGGTTGGCTCCGCTGAGATGGGTTCCCGCCAAGTTAGCTTTGCTCAGGTTGGCGCGGTTAAGGTATGCCAGGACAAGATTTGCGCCACGTAGATCGGTGCCTGTAAGGTCTGCGCCAATGAGATCGGCTCCGCCTAAATCTGCACCACAAAGATTTTCGCCCCGAAAGTCAGTTTCGCCTGCCTGGTAGCGTTGCAGTAGCTCGATCGCGTCCATGATGGGTTTAGCCTATGGCGGTTATTGCATTATGTGTCGTTAGAAGTGGTAGTTAGGCTTCAACACGACAACACCTTTGTTTAGTATGCCCGCAAGCGTTAGGACTAATGAGTTTAAGCCTGGTTGATGAGGCACAGTTGCCTAAACCGTTGACTGCGTTAATCCAGCGCTGAACGCAAGGACGTTGCTGCATCTTCGGGGTCGGTTTTGGTTTCAGCGATCGCCGTTGGAGCCAGGGGATCATCGGTGGCATTGTCAGTGGACAGAGACTCCTGCATGATGGCTGTTGGTTCGGCGGTTGGTGGCACCAGTTGACATGTGTAATCGTCTTCGTCAGCGATGCTAGCAAATTCCAGGGTGGTTTCCTCGAAGTCGTCAAGTTTAAGCTGTGTTGGTTCGTCAGGCGAAAGCGGCAACCGCGCAGCGTTATTGTACAGGTAAAAGGAACGTAGACATTTGATGATGGCTTCGGCAGTTTGCACAGTCTGTGCTGGCTCTGGCGATCGTCGTGCTGCCGTAAATAGGCACGCTTCTAGATCGGTGTAGGTTTTGCAGATACCCAAAAGACGGCGGAGCAAGCTATCGAGGTCATGCTGTTTTAGATCGCTCCAATCCTGGTTCGTAAAACCGAAGTCTTCATACAGGGCAGAGAACAGCAAGATTTTTGCCTGCAATGGGTTCGCATACTTCATAATGCCAAGTCGAAAATCGAATAGGCTGAGTGGTGCGTCTTGCGACGATCGAGGTGGTTCAGGTTTGATGGGCGATCGCTTCTCCTCTGGCACTGCGATCGCTTTTAACTCCTCCTGCTGGGGGGTAGCAACAGTGGGCGACGCTGGAGGTGGCTCTATTTCCTGGTAGCCGGGGTAAAGCCTGCCCAAGCTGGTAACGATCGTTTGGGCGATCTCACGATACTCCTCTTGTTTGTTCAGCGTTTTGACCACTGCCTCAATCGCCGCCTCAAGCTGGGAACTTGTGCGTGTAAGCTGATGGACTTCCTGAATTAAGCTTTCTAGGTTCAGCCCTTCTAGTTTGGCAACATCGCTTTCCCATTGACGATAGCAAACATAAAACAGCAGCTTTTTAATCCGTAGCAGGTTTGGCTCTGGCTCCAAATTTTGAGCAATGGCAACATAAAGCGCTGAGGCATCCGCTGATGGTGGGTTGATTGATAGTGGTGACTCGATTGCTGGCGGAGGGGCGGCGATCGGTGCATCCTCTAAAGGCGCAACTGTTTTAGCTTGTGGGGAGGGATCGATCAACACTGAGGCAGGCGTCGGTGCCTGCTCAGATACACTATCAGGCACCGACGCCTGATCAGACACAATATAAAGCCGTTGAAGCTTGCTGACTAAGGCGTTGGCAACGAGGGCATATTCTGCTTGTTTACTAAGGGTTTGAACACAGCTATTGGTAGCGATTGTCAGGCGCTCTAGCGTTGGCATTGACTGATGCAGTTCGGCAATCAAGTCTTGCAGGCGCAACCCGTCCAGCTTATTCTGATCTGTTTCCCAAACACGTCTACACACATAAAAAGCAAGTTTTTTTATGCGTGACCCATTCCCTGTCGCTTCTAGTTCAACAGCAAGCTGTTCGTAGAGAGCATTGACCGCGTGGGGCGATGGCTGTGGCTCTGCTGCAAGGTCATAGGAAGTTGGATCGTCGTCGTGGTTGTGTTCAACGGGGTAAAGCCGACTAAGTTCTTTGACCAGAATATTCGCGATCAGGGAATATTCGGCTGGTTTGCTAAGTGTGCGGACTGCTGCATCTAGAAAAAGCCGCAGTCGCTCTGGGGTTGGTGCCAGCAGCATCACTTCTTGAATCTGGTCAGAAAGGCTGAGTAAATTCAGCTTGTTGTGATCGCTTTCCCATCTATTTTTGCAGGCGTAGAACAGTAGTTTTTTCACACGCAGCACGTTACGGCTTTGCTCTAGATTACGGATAGTAACCGAGTGCGGGTTCAAAACCTGTGATTCTGGCGACATCAAAATGCGGTAGACAGGCACAACCTCGCGGATGTTTTTCAGTTCACGCGGTCCGAGGTAATCACTGTCAACGTGCAGGCTGGCTTTAATGACATCAAAAACTGTCTGTGAGATGCAGATGCCGCCTGGGTCTGCCTCTGTTTGCAAACGTGCCGCAATGTTAACGCCATTGCCCATTACGTCTGTGTCGGTGATGAACATATCGGCTAAGTGAATGCCAATGCGATGTTCTAGCGCATCTTCAGGCGGCAGATCGATCGCCCTTTCTGTGATGCTTCTTTGGATCTCCATCGCGCACTCAACTGCTTTCACCGCGCTGGTGAAGCACATGAGCAAACCGTCCCCTGTGGATTTCAGGACTCGCCCTTCATACCGCCCACAGAGCTGTTTCATAAACTTGAGATCACGGCGGATCAGGTCAAGTGTATGGTCTTCGTCTACTGACATTCTGGCGCTGAAGCCAACGCAGTCTGTGAAGACAACGGTTGCAAGTGTGCGCTGCCCCCTCATTTCTGATGTCAGTAAATTGTTGTCCATGAATGTTGACTAGCAAGGGGGCGCAGACCGCAGGGGGCAGCCGTAGGCGGCATCAAGGCGTAGATGGCGTTGGACGTAGCGTTTGAGGAAACAGCCTACCGCTGAAGCCCTGCATGAGTCATCGTACGATCGCACCACAACTCATTCAGAAGTTGAAAATTTGATTGAAGTTTGATTAAAGACTATCAAACAATGTCAGCACCACAGGCAATTCAATTGTAGACACTCCTCTGAGTAGAGTGCCCTAATGTCTAAAGTTTTGCACGACAAGGGGAAATTTGGCGAGAAGGAGGAATGGGCTATTTTAACTACCGACTGCTGATTACCAATTCCTAGTATCTAAGCTTTTTGTTGGCTCTCAATAACGGCTGACTTTTACTCCTTAGCCCTCTCCCTAGCCAACCGCTTGAAACTTTGCACGACCAATGGCACAGCGCCAAAAAGAATAATCCCAGCGACAAAGAGACTGATGGCTCCGTCTGCCCAGAGCCAGTGAAGTGTAGCAACAGCGATCGCGGCGAGAATAACACCGATGCAGCTTATAGCATCTGCCAGGACATGAAGAAAGGCTCCGCGTAGATTCAGATCGTGGTCGCTACCGCGATGCAACAGGGCAATATTGGCGCTGTTCACGGCAAGCCCAATGCCTGCTGTCAGGAGCATCGGCAGACTGGCAATCGTCTCTGGAGGAGTTTGCAGCCGTTGAAGTGCTTCCCACCCAATCCACAGGGCGATCACAACGAGCCCTAACCCATTAAGTAAGGCTGCCCAGGTTTCCCAAGCGGCAACTGGCTGGGGTGCAAGCGGTGTTGCCACAATGTCTGTCAGGGAATCACTTAATAGGCTCTGTTTGGGGCGCTGAGCCAGCCGAGTCGCCAAGAGCGCCAGCAGCAGTGCTACGCTGTCGGCTGCCATATGTCCGGCTTCGGCAATCAGTGCCAAGCTGTCACTAGTCAAGCCAACAATGAGTTCAGCGATCGCAAAACCACCGATCAGCAAGAGTGCGATCGCTAACTGAGTTTGCTTGGCTTGAGGGTCGATTGTGTGTGTGGCGATCGTGTGGAGATGATGACAGTCGGCGGAATGTTGATGCATATGCAAAGAGACGCTGGCAGCTAGAGGTTAAGGACAATGCTTCCCCTGGTCAATTCTATCGCCTGCTTACAGTTGTTCTGCTGCTAAGGAGTAGCGCGATCGTTTGTAGCGCGACCGTCTGTGGCATTGTCAAAAATGGTCTTAGCCAGTCGCCGATTGGTCAATCAAGCCATAAGATGATGTCAAGGCTTTAGGAGTTGTGCTATGAAACGTCCCCAGACCGCTCCCATGACTGAGCAAGAGCGCCAAACGCTAAGTCGTGTGATTGATTATAGTCAGGCAACATCCATTCCAGCGCTGTGGGCGATCGCGGCGCAGCGCTTCAGCCAAAACACTGCCGTTTACGATCCTCACGCCGAGCCAGCGATTAAGCTAACGTACGCTGACCTTTACCAGCAAATGCAGCAGTTTGCAGTAGGGCTACAGGCGTTAGGCGTGCAACCAGGTCAGCACATCGCCTTATTCTCCGATAACAACCCCCGCTGGCCCATTGCCGATCAGGGCATCATGATGGCGGGTGCCGCCAATGCGGTGCGTGGCTCTCAGGCAGATCGCGACGAATTGCTATTTATTCTTAAGCATAGCGACAGTATCGGACTGGTCGTGCAAGATCAGGCAACCTTAAAAAAGCTGGCTCAAGGTCTGGAGTCCTTACCACTACAGTTCATTGTGCTACTTACAGACGAAACGCCAACGCCTGTAGGTAATATCAAGACGCTAAATTTTTCGCAATTGATGCAGACAGGCGCAGGTCATACGCTTCAGCCTGTGCCGCTAGAACGTGACTCGCTAGCAACCTTGATGTATACCTCTGGCACGTCTGGTATGCCAAAAGGGGTCATGCTAAGCCACAACAATTTACTGTCTCAAGTAACGGCCGCTGCCTCGGTAGTTAATCCGCAGAACGGGCGCGTGTTGAGCATCCTGCCTATCTGGCACTGCTACGAGCGCACGTTTGAGTATTTTACGTTTGCCTATGGCTGTACGCAGGCATACACCAACATTCGCTATGTCAAGAAAGACTTAAAGGATTTCAAGCCAAATTATATGGTGGCAGTGCCACGGCTGTGGGAGTCTATCTATGAAGGCGTACAAAAACAATTTCGAGAGCAACCTGCTAGCAAACAACGACTGGTGAACTTCTTTTTGGGCGTGAGCCATCGCTATATTGCGGCACGTCGTCTTGTACAGGGCGTAAGTTTGGAAAATCTCCAGCCATCACTCGTCCAACGCCTTACCGCTGCTGTTCAAGCTGCTGTTTTATGGTTGCCGCATCAACTGGGCGATCGCCTAGTGTACAAAAAGGTGCGAGCAGGCATTGGGGGAGAGGTCGCCTTTTTTGTCAGTGGTGGAGGCTCTATCGCTGAACACCTGGAAGATTTTTTTGAAGTCGTTGGTATTCCGATTTTGGGCGGCTATGGACTGACCGAAACTGCGCCGATTACTCACGTTCGTCGCCCCTGGCGCAACATTCGGGGTGGTGATGGGCAACCCCTACGCGACACCGAAACGCGCATTGTCGATCTTGAAACCCGCCAACCTCTGCCATATCTAAAGCAAGGGCTGGTCTTGATTCGTGGTCCTCAGGTCATGCAGGGCTACTACAAAAACCCTGAAGCAACCGCAGCGGCGATCGACCCTGATGGTTGGTTTAACACAGGTGATTTAGGTTGGGTGACGGAGCAAGGTGACCTGATCATCACTGGACGTGCTAAAGACACGATCGTCCTGACAAGTGGTGAAAACATTGAACCGCAGCCGATTGAAGATGCTTGCCTCCGCAGCCCTTACATCGACCAAATCATGCTTGTTGGTCAGGATCAAAAAGTGCTGGGAGCGCTGATTGTGCCTAATCTGGAGGCATTGCAAAAGTGGGCAGCTGCGCAGAATCTTGAGCTGCAATTGCCTGGGGAGGAAAAAGAAGAGAGTGGTGGAGCTACAAATTCTTCACCCCTTAGCCTCGATAGCAAACCTGTTCAAGATCTAGTACGGCAGGAACTCAACCGGGAAGTGAAGAATCGTCCAGGCTATCGGGCAGACGATCGCATTGGTCCGTTTCGGCTATTGTTGGAACCCTTTACGATCGACAATGGTTTGCTGACACAAACGCTAAAAATCCGGCGTAATGTCGTGGCGGAACGCTACCAGGGTATGATTAACGAGATGTTCGTTGGATAGTCTGGCACAAGCTACGATATCTAATTGGCGGTGACTGCTGAAGGGGTGGCATGAGCGCCATAGGTAGCATCAGTACAATAATTTGACGGGTGTGCCTCGGCATCATGGCTTGCTAACGCACTTGCCAACGGACGCTTTGTCCTCCAACAATTTCTCGCGACCAACGTTTATGGATGTTTCTCAATCTCACTTGCTGCTGAAGCGCACAATCAACGTCAAGGCGATCGTCACTGCGCGATGGAAAGATGACGCACAGCAACAGCTTCAGGCACAGCTTAACCAGATCGACAATCAGCTCCAGCAGCTCGAAATGCAAGGGCAGCGCATGATTGCCGAAATTCAGAAGCAGAGCCTCAAGCCACCCGGTCCTGAAACGCTCCAGCAAATTGATGGCATCCAGATTCAGGTGAACGAAAAAAAGAGCGAGTTCCTGGAGCAAAAAAACCAAATTTTGCAGCAGCTTCAGCAAATTCAACTGCTAGAGCTAGATCAAGAGGTGCAGCAGGGGCAGATCGACAGCATTTTTCGGGTCGAAACTGGTGACAACTTGATCGAAAAAATGCAGGTTGAAATCCTACTGCGTGATGGCGTCGTCGAAGCAATTCGCGGAGCCGTTTAAAAAATAGCTGTGGTAATCGCTCGTCGATCGCCACCTTTCAGTTGCTGCATCACTGCACCTGCCGTCTTTACTTATTTTCTGACTGGACTCACTCCATGATTTACGAAGTTTTCATGCCTGCACTTAGCTCCACGATGACCGAGGGGAAAATTGTTTCCTGGGTCAAAGCACCTGGCGATAAGGTCGAAAAAGGTGAAACCGTCGTGGTGGTGGAATCTGACAAAGCAGATATGGATGTAGAGTCCTTCTATGAAGGCTACTTAGGCTCGATCGTGGTGCCAGCAGGCGAAAGTGCTCCGGTCGGAGCGGCGATCGCTCTGATTGCTGAAACTGAAGCCGAACTTGCTACAGCGCAGCAGCAGGCGGCAGGGCAAACGGCTCCCGTTGAAACCCCAGGCGCGATCGCAGATACTAAAGACGCGGTGGCAGCAGTGGCGGCTCCAGTAGCCTCTGTGCAAAACGGTAATGCAGCAGGGAGTGCAACCACTCAGAACGGGCGGGTTGTTGTTTCTCCTCGTGCCCGGAAGCTGGCGAAAGAACTAAAAGTTGACCTAAACACGTTAAGTGGTAGCGGACCACACGGACGCATCGTTGCCGAAGATGTCGAAGCCGCTGCTGGTAGACAGCCTGCTGCTAAAACCCCTACTGCACCACCGCCGCCACTGCCCTCAGTCACCCCTCCTGCTGCTAAACCAGCCATAGCGCCTCCTGCTCCTGCGGTGGCTGGGCAGCAAGTACCACTGACAACCCTGCAAAATGCGGTTGTACGGAATATGGCAGCCAGTCTGGAAGTGCCTACTTACCATGTTGGCTATACGATCACAACTGACAATCTAGACAAACTGTACAAGCAAATCAAGTCCAAAGGCGTGACCATGACAGCACTGCTGGCAAAAGCCGTTGCTGTCACGCTGCAAAAACATCCGCTTTTGAATGCGAGCTATATTAACCAGAGCCTTTCGCATCCGGCTTCAATTAATGTGGCAGTTGCAGTGGCAATGGACGATGGTGGGCTGATTACACCTGTGTTGCAGCAAGCCGATCAGTTGGATATCTATACCCTGTCGCGTACCTGGAAAAGCCTGGTTGATCGCGCCAGAGCGAAGCAGTTGCAGCCAGAGGAGTATAGCTCTGGCACTTTCACGATTTCTAATCTCGGTATGTTTGGGGTCGATCGCTTTGATGCTATCTTGCCCCCCAATACGGGAGCTATTCTGGCGATCGGCGCGTCTCTTCCTGCCGTTGTCGCTACGGATGACGGCTTCTTTGGCGTGAAACGTCAAATGCAGGTCAATCTTACTGCCGACCATCGCATTATCTACGGTGCCCATGCTGCTGCGTTCCTGAAGGATCTGGCGAAGCTGATTGAAACAAACGCCCAGTCCCTCACACTGTAGGGCATAGTTTACAAGTTAGCTTTACCGAATACCCCAGCGTCGCCGCCAACTGGATGTTGACTCTAAGGTACTTTGCTGTTGCTCCTGGTAATGCTGCTCTAGAATCGTTGTGGCATCTCCTCTCAATGTTGGATCACGATACGGCACGGCTGCCCGTGTTTGCAAATGCTCTTGCTCTAGTTGCGTCAGAGGATGCAGCGTTTGAGCATCAAAGCTGCCGATCGTGCCCTGTGACCACTCGTGTGGCAAGTGATCGGTATCAGGCGGTAACGTTCCCAGGCAAAACCCCGCCGATTGCATTGCCGATCGCACTGCCGCCGAGCGTGAATAAGTTGCAAGTTTACCGTCTGGTGCTAAACAGCGTGCCACTAGTGCGAAAAACTCGATCGTCCATAGCTGTGGGCAGCGACGTGGCGAGAATGGATCGAAGAAAATAGCATCCGCCTGAAAGCTTGAAGTGCAGAGCGTCTGGATTGTTTGGCGCGCATCACCGAGCAAAAGCGTTGCCGTCAAATGCGGCGAAATGCAAGCGTGCGTTAGTGCCATTTGTTGCAAAACTGCTTGTACTGTTGGCGACCAGCCATCCAGCAGGGGCGGGGCGATCGCCGCCTGTGGCACAGTGGCATCCAACTCTAGTGCATAGAGTTCTACCTGGCACTCTGGGTTCACAGCCCAAATGGTTTCCAGCGCTGCCGCCGTGTTGTAGCCCAGTCCGTAGCAAACGTCCAATAGCCGCAGATGACGGTGGTGCGCTTTCGTCCTTAGCTCAGTTGCTACTACAAACTTTGAAAATGCCTCAGCACGTGCGCCGTGAAGGCTATGGAACGACTCGCCAAAGTCTTCCGAAAAGAAAGTGAACGAACCATCAGTAGTTGGCTGTGGCACCCAGGGTTGTAAAGGCATGAGAGACAAGCATTACTTAGATACGGAGTTTGGATGCAAAATACCTACGAAAAATTACGTATTTGCCATAGTTGTAGTCTTCTCCTATCAGTAGAAATCTGGATTGACTGTTAAAAGAACTAAGTGCTTTTTAAGTTCTAATCTTTCAATTGATTTTGGTGAAACACGTTTGCCTGTATAGGCATATCCCAGTTTTATAACATCATACCGATTACCTAAACTCTCCTTCTCAAAGGCGAAGAAGGAAGCTAGCAAAGTCTCTTTGTTAAAAGGAGAGAGAGCCGAAAACCCTTGAGCTGTGTAGAAAAGGCAAGCTCTACAGAAAAGGGATACATCCTATAACTACTTTAAAGACCTGCAAAAAGAAAGGGGCTAAGTAATTATATACCGTGCTTGATCGCTCTCTTTCAATCCATTGTTCATTGAGCCTGCTATTTCCTGAGCTATAGCGTCTAAACACTGAAGATTTTGAAACGTCAAATGCCTTGATAAAATAATTTTCCGTAAGGGTACTGAGATTAATATTTTAACTATTTGGAACAATCTAAAGAGTGGTAATTAGATAAAAGTAACGACAAACGTTGTTTGAAAGCACCCTAGCCTGTGAAACCTTTCATACAAAAACGATCTGTTTTGCAAGATGGCACTAGCATTTCGCCAATAACGATTTAAGTCTTGTGTGTTTCTAAAACAGCTTCGTTGCAAAGGCAATAAGGAACGTCTTGAGCAAAAAAAGTAACCCTTTATGCTCAGCCGTTCACCGTCTTAACCAATTACCAAAAGTACCAGCACGAGCGCATCATCGCATTATCTAGATGCCGCAGCGTCCGATCAATTGGTACTCCTATCGATCATTTAGGCAATAGCATTTTTGCCTGTCTCCTTTAGTTTCTCATGCGTCAAACGGGCTGCGGTTCTAGTGACCACAATACCGTCTGGTCAATCTATTACTTACTTGTTCAGCCTTTTTCAGGATTATGAAAACGCAAACCCGTTGGTCTTACTGTAAATTTTTAGCTGTGACTCTGTTAGTAGGTAGTTTCTTGCCTCTCGCCTCCCGTGCGCTTGCTGATGGTACGACTGCTGGAACCACCATCAGCAATACTGCTACGGCAACTTATGAAGACCCCAATGCTCCCGGCACAATCATCAACGCCACGTCTAACACTGTGACTGTGACCGTTGCAGAGGTTGCAGGTGTCACGGCTACTCCATTAGCAATTAACGACCTTAACGGGGGTACGGTACTGCCCAATGATGTCCTCAACTATGACTTCCGGCTCACCAATGTCGGTAATGATCCTACGAGGTTATTTATTCCAGGCAGCGCTACGGTAACAGGACCAGGAACGCCTGGATCGTTGCAATTCAGCATTGATGGTGGAACAACTTTTAACCCTGTTCCGGCAGGTGGTGTGACGACAGCTTCTATTCCAGCCGGTGGCTCTGTGATTGTGCGAGTACCAGTCACAATTTCGGGCTTGGCTTCGTCTGGTGCAACCGTTGCCGTGCGTTTGGGCGATACCGGACTCAATGATAATAGTGCAGCAACTCAAAACCAGCCTGATGCGCCCGATGGTTCGCTGGCTACCGAGATTCGGACGGTAGACAACGTGAATGGTACAGCAAATGAAGCAGCAGGTGTCCCCAGCAATGGTGAACGGGAAACCAGCGCCACTCAACAGGTGCTAGTTGGTGCACAGCCTCAAGCGTTTGCAGCAATTCTTAAGACCCGCTCTGCTTACAGTGATTCCAGTACACCACTACTTAGCGACGATGTGCTGACCTATAATTTGTCGCTGCGGGTAGATTCTACCGCTCCGGCTGGCAGTACAGGTCTGGCTCCGGCTAATTTGGTGGGTACAACAGTAAATGGGATTGGCACGAACCGGGTACTGGTTTCTGACGCAATTCCAACTGGAACGGTGTTGACCGGAACCCCTACTGCCCCTACAACCCCTATTGCTTGGACGGTTGTGTATACCACTGACCCAACCACAGTTACTGCCAACAATGCCACTTGGACAACGACTCGACCAACATCAGGTATTACCCGCGTTGGTTTTGTTTACGATGCATCTACCACTCCGATCACTGCAGGCACAACGGTTACAGGATTTACCTTCCAGGTCGTGACAACGAACGTAACGGCTACAACGACGATCGCTAACCTGGCTCAAGTCTTTGGTCAAACAGCGGGCGGTGGCACGACTCTGGTCTACGACGAATCAGGTGATCAGACTCCCAGCAACTTTAATGATGATGGTACAGTCGGTTCCAACACACCTACTAACGGGGTCGCCAACCCAGCGGTAGATGGGGTAGACAGCAACAACAACAACACAGGTACCGGTCCTGGTGGTGAAGCTACGGTATTTACCGTTGCGGCAGCAGGCACCATTCTAAATGGTCCTAACGGGCAGCCTGCGGCAGTGGGACCAACCAACAACAACGACGATTTCACTAACAGGTCATCGGCGATTCCAGCCAACACGGCTCCGGGTTCCACGATCGACCCTAATGCGGTCACGTTCCTCAATACAATCAACAATCCGACCACGGGCACTTTAAGCAATATTCTGTTGGTGCCTGATGCTGCCAACTTTACCCCGGGTGCAGGCGAGGTCTTGCCCCCCATTAACACTACTGTCACGCTGAGCTATGGGGGACAAACAGCCGTTTACACCTACAACGGCACTAACTTCATCTTTACCTCTGGTAGCACTATTGTCATTCCGACCCTGACAGCAGGCACGTCAGTAAACTACAGCGTTGTGGTGGATCTGCCTGCCAATACAGCACTCTCAACTACCACTGGCAATGGTTTCTCAGTTCCCATCTACGCCTTCCAGGATGTAAATGGCAATGGCAGACCTGATTTGGCAGCAACGGAGCCTACTCAAAACCGCTCGATCGCTCGCGTTTACACCGGGTTCCTGAGAATGGTCAAAGATGCCCGCATCCTTGAGACCGATGGCACAACAGTCGTTGAAAACTATACGCAAACCCCAACACCTGCAAACTTACGGGTTGGCAGATTCATTGAGTATCGGATTACTTACACCAATATCTCCATTGCTCCGGTTGGTGCAGGCAACGTCACCCTTAGCGCTGGTAACGTAATCATCACCGAGGATGGCACCATTGGCACCAACACCTGGGCAAGAGATAACGACACCAATGGCGTGATTGACACCAGCAACGTAGTCGGTTCGACAACTGCTCAGTTCGGCACGATCGCCTATGCTCCCAGCGGCGATCAGTCTGGTACGACGCAGCCAACGGATGTCACGCGGTATACCAATACGCTAGGTGTGGCAGTGCAGCCCGGAGCCAGCGGCACGTTTATCTTCCGTCGCAGAATTAACTAACAGTTGGGGGAGAGTTTGAGGTTCGCGTTTCGAGGTTTGAGTTCGGTCAAACTTCCCCACCTTCGACTCTCCCTGTCTGCTTCTGCTACTAAACAATTCTGCATCCCAAAATCTTTAGCTATTTGAAGAGGTTGAACTGATGAAACGTCAATTCGCGGTTGGTCTAGGAGTCACAGCATTGCTTCTGACTATGCCCTTTGCTAGTAAGTTACCCGTTGTAGCGGGTCTGTTTGATTCAAATGTGGCGATCGCCAAAGCCGCGCAGCACCCCAAAGTGCAGTTGGCTTTGCTGGGCGAGAAGCAGGTGATTAGCAAAGATGCCCAAGGCAAGGAAACGATTTCCTGGCAGGGTGGCAGCCAACTGGCAGTGCAGGCAGGTGATGTCTTGCGGTATCGCCTGATGGGCAAGAACGAAGGCGATCGTCCCGTCAATAACTTGACCTTAAATCAGCCCATTCCCAAGAGCACCGTGTTTATTCTGAAATCTGCTAAAGCGAACGCCAGCCAAGCGGCTCAGATTACGTACAGCATTGATGGCGGACGCAGTTTTGTCGAAACCCCCACAGTGCAGGTCAAGCTAGCGAATGGCAAAGTCGAAACCCGTCCCGCACCGGCTGAGGCATACACTCATATCCGCTGGAAGCTCTCCAAGACCCTGGCTGCAAAAGCCCCAGTAACCGCCGAATACCAGGTGAAAGTGCGCTAGTTGCAGACTCGGTAAAGGCTTGGTGAAGCGGGCGATCGATTGTTTTTAGTGTCTGCTTCACCTGCCCCATCCTGCCAATTTTCGATTGCAGATTGCGGAAAGCTCACCAGGCTTTCCGGCAGAGAACGTTTGTCTGTTTTTAGGTAGACCAGAGCGCCGCTAGCAACAGGTCAAGAGCAAAGGACGCAAGTGCTTCTCTCCTTACCCCTAGTGCCCTCCCTCAACTCCCCAGATCCTCCTCTCCCTTCTCCAGTGATGGCTGCATTGATGTCACATCAGACTTTTCGTCACTTTAAACGCCTGAAACAACTGACCGCCACTTTGGGGATCAGTAGTCTGCTCTCTGTTTCAGTTGCTCAGGCACAGACTCCATCAGCTCCAGGCACTGCATTAAGGACTGCACCCAGCATTCAGCTACAAAACTCGGCTTCTTATCAGTACGACGTGCTTAGTTTGCCGCTGTGCGATCCGCAAACGGGAAACACCCAGAACTGTGGTTCAAACGAGTCTGTGCAAATCAGCAACACCACAAACTCGATTGGAAGTACGTTTACGCCGAGTCTGATTGACCCACTGGGACGACTTGTAGGCTGTGCGGGAGAGGCTTTGAGTGACTATACCGGCTTCAGCATCGCGCTGTATGAGCCTGACGTAGCTGACCCAACTGGAGTCAATCTGGGACGGTTGCTGTCGCTGTCGCCAACGGAAGTGCCGGATAGACCAGGCAATGGCATTCCAGAAGGTCGATCGCCCAACACCGAAAACAGTAACCCGTTCTCGCTTGTCAACAGTGACCGTGGCGTTTACAACTTCATGCTGGATGCGCGGAAAGGGCAACTCGATCAGGGACGCTCTTACATTCTGGTGATTAATCCGCCCCGTGACTCAATCTATGCCCAGCGTCGCTTTCGGTTAACGATCGGGGCACGTAACGGCAATCAGGTGTCCTACACGGCAACGGCGATCGATGGCAAACCGATTAGCAGCGGCAGCAATAACACCTCTGTTACAGACACCATCACCATTCAGGATGCGGAAAAGACCAGTCTAGTGATTGCTACGCTCAGTTTAGGGGCGGGGGTTTGTCAGGCGCAGGAGATTCAAATCATCAAAACGGGCGATCGTGCCACGGCAGAACCGGGAGATACCGTGATCTATCGCCTGTTGATCAGAAACCTCTCTAGTGCCACGCTTAACAATTTGACCATTACCGATAGCCTACCGCTAGGCTTCCGCTTCCTGCCGAAAGCGGTACGAGGTGATTTTCGCGGCACGCCTGTTCTCATTACCACTGCTCAGAACGGTTCTACAGTCACCTTCAACATTGAAACGTCTCTGCCGCAGGGTGCAACCGATCCTAGCTCGGTTTTAAGTATTGCCTACGCGGCAGTGGTAACGCCCGATGCGCTGCGGGGCAAGGGACAAAATAGCGCGATCGTCTCTGGACAGCGGACGGATAACGGCTTTGGGGTAAAGGATGGTCCAGCCATTCACCAGCTTCGGCTTCGCTCTGGCATCATCACCGATTGCGGCACCATTATCGGGCGAGTCTTTATCGACAAAAACTTCGATGGCGAACAGCAACCCGGAGAACCGGGAGTGCCGAATGCGGTTGTGTTCATGGATGATGGCAACCGCATTGCCGCCGATGCTGATGGGTTGTTTTCGGTTGCCAATGTGCTGCCAGGGTATCGCACTGGGGTCATTGACCTGAGCAGCATTCCAGGCTACACCCTGGCTCCTAACCTTCGTTTCAGCGAACGCAATAGCCAGTCTCGCTTGGTGCATCTAGAACCCAGCGGCATGGTGCGGATGAACTTTGCTGTCACTCCTTCGGCTGGAGGAGGTGCTAAACCATGAAATTGAAAAAACGCTATGCGAAGGCGGCTCTACTTGGGCTGTCCTTGTCCTCTGAATTGCTACTGCTCTGTCTCTTGAAGGCTCCAGCTCAAGCAGCAACTCCCACTTCAGAAACGTCGTCTGCTGCGTCCCAGGTGCTTGCAGAGGTGAATCAGACAAACCAGCTTACAGATACACCAGTTGTTGCACCCGTCTCGGTAGATCAGCCAGCGGTTCAGCCTCCTACGCTTGCGCCTTCTCCCGCTCCCCCTGCTTCCCCTGCTTCTGCCACCCCCGTTGCTCCCGCTGCTTCCGCTACACCTGCCCTCCCTGCTCCCTCTCCTGGCCAAGTCAAAATTCTACTGCCGCTTGCCCAGACTGTTCTCGATGTCCCTGCTGCTACGGTGACGTTGCAATATGCCCAGGGTAGTCAGATTGAGCTAAAAGTCAACGGCGTAATGGTGCCTGATACCCTAATCGGTCGCACAGAGACGGACAAAACGACTGGCATTGTAACGCAGATCTGGTATGGGGTGTCATTGAAAGAGGGCGAGAACATTTTGACTGCCCAGACAAGGACAAATGGAGTTGCAGGTGAACTGGTCTCGACGCAGGTGCAGGTGCGCGGCGATGTGAAGCAGATGACGGTCAGCACTCTTGAGGCAAGGATTCCGGCAGATGGGCGATCGACTGCCACGGTGCAGGGGCAGCTTCTGGATGACAAGGGCAACCGCTCCAGCCGGGATGTGATCGTCACGCTCCTTGCTTCTGAAGGCGAATTTGCAGGGGCAGATGCTAGCCCCGATCAGCCTGGCTTTCAGGTGAAGGCGATTCAGGGACAATTTACTGCATTGCTGCGTTCCAGCTTGAATGCCAGAACGGTTAATGTTCGGGCAGTAGCGGGTAGCCTGGAAGCCTTTACGCAACTCTTGTTTGAAACCAATTTGCGTCCATCGATCGCAACTGGAGTCATCGACATTCGCTTTGGCAAACGGGGCACTAACTTTTACGACAGCTTTCGGGATTTTTTACCTGCCGATCGCAACAACCGCTATGAACTGGACATACGTGGCGCTGTGTTTGCCACCGGGAAAATTGGCGACTGGTTGTTCACCGGAGCATACAACAGTAACCGCGCTCTGAACCAGACCTGCGACGGTACCACGCGGTTGTTCCGCGATACCCAGTCCTGTGACCAAACCTATCCCACTTATGGCGACAGCTCCCAGTCCATGGTGTTAGCGCCCTCTACTGATAGTGTGTACCTGCGGCTAGAACGAACGTCACCCATCCCCAGTGCTGGCATCGACTACGCCATGTGGGGCGACTACAACACGGAAGAATTTGCACGGCTATCGCAAGAGTTCACCGCCATTACCCGCCAACTCCATGGCTTGAAGATCAACTACAACGTTGGTAACTTGCAACTGACGGGCTTCTACGGCAACAATGTACAGGGCTTTCAGCGAGACACGATCGCTCCCGACGGCACCAGCGGCTACTACTTCCTCTCTCGCCGCTTGCTGGTTGAAGGCAGCGAAAACGTGTTTCTAGAACTGGAAGACCTGAACCGCCCTGGCACTGTACTCGAACGCAAGTCACTAAGCCGGGGACCCGATTATGAAATTGATTACGATCGCGGCGCGCTGCTATTCCGTCGACCCATTTTGCGGACAGATGTTGGCACCGATGGCGAAACCCTGGTACGCCGGATTGTCGTCACCTATCAATACGATACGCCAGGTTCGGATAACAGCATTTATGCAGGGCGGGCAGTCTACCACTTTTCGCGCGGACAGAATCGGGAAAGCTGGCTTGGAGCGACCTACTTAAAAGAAGACCAGGGCAACCGCGACTTTGAACTTTACGGCGCAGATGCCTACATTTCATTGGGTGCTAACGCTCGACTAATTGCAGAATTTGCCCACTCCAGCAACCTTTCTGAAACATTAGGTCAGATAAGCGGCTCAGCATATCGGGCTGAACTAGAAGGGGAAATCGCCAGGGGCGTTCACGGACGTGCCTATTACCGCTCTGCTGAAACAGGGTTTGCCAATAACGCTACGGTTAGCTTTGTGCCGGGTCAAACCCGCTACGGTACTCAGGTCAACGCCAAACTCTCTCCATTTACGGCACTCCGTTTCCAGTACGACCACGAAGACAACAAAGGGATTGCACCCCGTCCGCTGACTACACTTGAAGATCTGCTGACTCCCAGATTAGAAGCCGTCCCCGGTTCCAGAGTGGATAATTCCTTAACCACAATTTCCGCTGGAGTGGTGCAAAAGCTTGGCTCGGCAGAACTGGCGGTTGACTGGTTTCACCGCGATCGCACCGACCGCATGAACTCAACCTTCAACACGACCTCTGACCAGTTGCGATCGCGCCTTACCATTCCCCTCAACACCCGTCTGACCTTATTGGCACAGAACGAAACTACCCTTTCAGCTCAGACTGATGCCGTGTATAACGATCGCACCCTGTTAGCGCTGAACTGGCAGGCGATGCCCGGTATCAACATCCAATTGGCTCAGCAGTTCTATACGCGGGGACAATTTGCTGGACAGTCTATTACCAGCTTAGGCGTTGCCGGAGACTACAAACTTGGTCCCGATACCACCCTAAGCGGACGACTTTCGCTTTTGAAAGGGTCTGAAGCGATGACTATGTACGGAGCTGTTGGCATCAACCACCAGATCCTTCTTGCACCCGGTCTCAAGATGGATCTGGCGTACGAACACGTCTTTGGCAACTTTTTGGGTAGAACAGCGACTGGCACCCAATTTGCTCAGCCCTTCGCGCCCGGTCAGTCTTCTGCCTCTGTAGGGCTGCAATCGGGCGATACTTACAGCGTCGGTATTACCTACACCGATAATCCCGACTTCCAGGCAAGCGCCCGATTCGAGCATCGCACCTCCTCTGAGGGCAGCAATACCGTCATTTCTGCCGCTGCTACGGGTAAACTTTCGCCTGCTTTAACCGCGCTCTTCCGCTATCAGCAAGCCAACGCTGCCAACCAGAAGCTTACTGGTTTGGGTGACACCGCTAGCTTGAAACTAGGACTGGCATACCGCGACCCTAACGACGATAAATTCAACGCCCTACTGCGCTACGAGTATCGCAAAAATCCTGCCATTACCCCCGACACTATTTTGTTTGGCAGCGGTACTGGATCGGTTGATCATGTTCTGGCAGCGGAGGCAATCTACGCCCCCAACTGGCGCTGGGAGTTCTACGGCAAGTTTGCGTTGCGGAGCAGCACCTCTTATTTAGCAAGTGATCTAGTTGGCACGGGGCTTGTTACCTTGGCTCAAGCACGCGCTACCTATCGCCTCGGCTATAAGTGGGATTTAGTTGGTGAAGCCCGCTGGATCAATCAGCTGGGCGTTGGCTATAGCGAAACAGGCTTGGTTGCAGAAGTGGGCTATTATTTGACACCTAATTTGCGCCTCGCCGCAGGCTATATGTTTGGCAGTGTGGGCGATCGCGACTTTGGCAGTAATTCCCGTTCCTCTGGCGGACCCTACCTCGGCATTACCATCAAACTCAATGAACTCTTCAATGGCTTTGGTCAACAGCGAGTACCACCACCGCAACAGCAGCCTAGTGTACCTGTTGCTATAACGCCTTCCAGTGAAGCCTTGACTGTTCCTCCGATCGCTCCTGCCTCTCCATCTGTCCCCACGCCCCTAATTTCCTCACTTTCTACACCCGCTGTTCCCCTACCTGGAACCATTCCCACTTCAGCCGTCCTTCTGGATCCATAAGCAGTAATGACTATGAGCCATTTGTTCAAACATCTACCTTCTAAAGGAAATCTGCTTAGTAGTTCTGTTCTTCTGCTCTGTGCAATTGGTAGTTGGGTCAATCCAGCACAGGCAGAAGGTAGCCGCAACCTTTATCCAAACGGTGCTACAGGTTCTAGAGCCAGCCTAGAGTGGGTCGCAAACACACGGTATGGTCCTACAGCCCCTGTTGATAACTCCCTGCTGCGCCGCACACTGCTGCAAGTTTATGCCAATGCGGGTGAGTACATTTTAACGGGTTCAACGGCCGTTGGAGTTACTAACGGTACTACGCTTGGCGATGTTGTGATTTTTAACCCTGGTACGGTGTCAGGGCGCATTGGCAACGAAACGATTCCAGCAACGCCTAGCTATCAGTGTTCGACTCAAAGAGCCGCAACCTTAAACACCAATCAGGGGAGAATCACCAGCCGCACCCAAGAGTTGGCAGGACCAGACACCATCACGATTCCATTAACTGCAACACGGGGCAATCAGATCTCGACTGGCTACGTTCCCTGCTTTTATCAGGCTCCTACTAGTGGCATTTACTATGTAGCTTTTTATGGTCCCTCTGGTGGTAACAGTACCGCAGGCGGCGGTCCAACAGGAGAGATTAACATGGCTGGGGCTAACAACTTTAGTGCCGCTCAGGCGACCAGTACCGCTGCTTGGGATGTCACCGTTCGCAGCAGCCTGACCTCAACGACAGATATCAACGGACGACTATTTGCCAACTACCTAGCACTCTTTACGGGCGGGAACGGTAGATCCGTTGAATCCGATATCTATATGGTCACGAAAGATGGCTACCGCTATGCCACAGACCTTAATGGGCTGGATGCAAACGGGTGGGTCATGTATGGCAACGATGTTGGTTTCTATGATAGTGATGGAAAAACACCTCTCTATCACGACGTTTTGGGAAATGGTGCTCAACTGACACTGCTTGAAGGGACAACAAACCTGGCGCTGCCAAACCATATTCTGTTCTTCAATAATCCGATGAGCAGTGCTGGCGCAACGGAATCGATCGCCGCACTTGGCATTCCGCTCATCCCTACCACTCCAACGGTCAGTAGCGCTAGCTTCACGGGCACTGTTGCTGGGAATACCTCTGCTCAAAATACAGGTGGCACGTTCCGTTTTAATAGCAATGTGACAGGTAGCTATGAAATCATTCTCAGCCGGGATGGGGTTAACTTTGACCCGGCTAACGCTCAAAACCGCAGACTGGTGGGATTGGTCACCACATCTGGCATTCAGGCGATCGCTTGGGATGGTAGAGACAACACTGGTGCCTTTTTCCCAGTTGGTTCTAACTATCCCGTTCGGATTACAGTGCGTAACGGTGAATACCACTTTCCCTTATTGGATGCTGAAAGTAGTACTCGTGGTGGACCTAGTTTTAACCTCCTAAATGCCTCCAACCCACTGGGCAATAGGACTGGTTTCTATGACGATCGTGGTTATAGGACAATTGGCGGCACTACTGTCGGCACTGTGGGCACCGTCCTTTGCGGCATCGCTCCACCGTCCATTCCTAACAGCAATCTGATTACTGGCTTCGATACTGCCTCAACGCAGCGAGGCTTTGGTTCAAGTGGCACCAATACCAACACCTCTTGTAGTGGTGCGTTTGGTGACGCGAAAGGACTGGATATCTGGACGTATATACCTAGCTCTGCCGTTTCCACACTCGTTAATATCATCCCCAGTACGCCAGACGAAACCATCGTTAAAACTCACACGGGCAACTTTACGCAAGGCGGTACCGGGACTTATACCATCACTGTTACCAATAACGGTGGTGTGGCAAGCAGCGGCACTGTCACCGTTACTGATACCTTGCCTGCTGGGCTGATTCCCACGGCAGCAAGTGGCACGGGCTGGACTTGTTCTATTGCAGGACAAACCGTGACCTGCGCTCGTACTGATGTACTAGCAGCTCTTGCCAGCTACCCTATCATTACGTTGACTGTGAGCGTTGCGGCAAATGCACCTGCCAGCGTTACTAACATCGCTACCGTTTCCGGTGGCAATGACGGTAATACGGGCAACAATAGCGGTAGCGACCCAACCACTATTAATCCAGCACCAGACCTCACCATTACTAAAACCCACCCGGGTAACTTTAGCCAGGGACAAACGGGAGCCACTTACACCATCACGGCTACAAATGCTGGCAGTATTGCAACCACTGGCACTGTTACGGTGACTGATACTATTCCAACCGGGCTGACTCCTACTGCCGCTACAGGGACAGGCTGGAGTTGCAGTATTGCTGGACAAACTATTACTTGCACCCGCAATGATGGATTAGCAGCAAATACTAGCTACTTACCAATAGCCGTGACGGTTAACGTTGCTAGCAATGCCCCCGGTAGCGTCACTAACATCGCCAATGTTGCCGGAGGCGGTGAAGCGAACACCACAAACAATGCGGCTAACGATCCAACCACCATTGTCCCCGCTGCCGACTTAAGCATTACTAAAACCGATGGGCAAACCAGCACCACAGTAGGGAGTGCCATTGCTTACACCATTACTGTTACCAACAATGGTCCCAGCACGGTCAACAGCGTCACGGTGACTGATACGCTACCAACGGCAATGCAATCGCCTGTTTTCACACCTAGCACAGGTAGCTACAACAGTAGCACTGGAGCCTGGACTGGCTTAACGCTTGCGTCTGGACAGAGCATCACCCTAACCATCAGCGGAACAGTTGCTGCTTCTGCCACCGGCACCATTACAAACACCGCCACTGTTGCGCCTCCTTCTGGCACTACCGATCCGACTTCAGGCAACAACAGTGCGACAGACACTACAACCATTACCCCTACAGCAGATCTACGGCTTACTAAGACCGTTAATGTTCCTGCCCCAGCGGTGGGAGCAACAATCATCTATACGGTAACGGTAACGAATGCAGGTCCTAGTAGCGCGACCGGTGTGGCGGTGCAAGATCTGCTGCCATCTGGTGTGACCTTCTCGTCGGCAACGCCTAGCCAGGGAACCTACAACAACGTCTCAGGACGCTGGACGGTGGGCACGATCGCCAATGGCAGCAGCGCCACTCTGCAAATTGCAGTAGTTGTCAACACCAGTTCAGCTGTAACTAATACGGCTGAGGTATCCGCCTCTGATCAAGTTGACCCTAACTCTACTCCAGGAAATAACAACCCTGGTGAAAACGATCAGGCGAGTGTCAGCATTCCCTTTGCTCCCTCTGCTTCACCTCGGTTGCAACTAGTTAAACGTATCACTGCCACTAATAGTGCAACATTGTCTAATGTAGTGGATGACCCTACGTCAACGGCTGATAATGCCCCTAATTGGCCCTCACCTGTAGATGCAAACAATGGTATCAGTACCTATTTGAAAGGGGTCATTAGTGGTAGCACCCTTCGACCGGGAGACATCTTAGAGTACACCATTTATTTTCTGTCAGATGGTGGAGCAGCAGCGACCAATATTAGCCTCTGTGATTTAGTGCCAAGTAACAGCACCTTTGTGCCTGACTCATTCAGCACTGTCCCAGTGTCAGGGATCAATCTCACGATCGGTGCCATACCAACCAACTTGACTAATGTGCCCGATGCGGACGGAGGACAGTTTTTTAACCCTGGTGCCGTGCCTTCAGTTGCCTGTTCTGCTGCCAATACCAATGGAGCTGTGGTGGTGAATGTGGTTAAAAGTCCTGCAAACTTACCAAACGCCACTGCACCTGGAACGCCAAACAATTCCTATGGCTTTATCCGCTTCCGCGTCAAAATTAACTAAGTTGTTGAGCGCTATTAGGGGGCTATGTTTACAGGTTGTTTAATTTTGACCGGACACAAAGATATTTCTTGGGTGGAGAGGACAAACTCCACCCCTTGCAACAAAGAGCTACAGGTGATTAGCACTACATTCTGAAAGACCGCCCGCCAGCGTGCCATCGTTCCAGTCCAGTGTGTCACCGACTCTTTCGCCATTGTGGTAGGCAGCAAGAAGGACTTCGCTCGTTTTGCCCCACGCGATTGCACCAGTCGCATCTAGACCGATCGCGCCTAAATCGCGCTGATGCTTGTGTGCTTCTCGAAACGAACGCTCGAAAGCGCCCACCAACGGTTGTCCATCGTCTACCCGCACAACAATACGGGCTGCCAGACATTCGTCGATAATATCTTCGCCAATACCAGTACAACTGACTGCCGCGTGAGCCGTCGCATAGTTGCCTGCGGGCATGGCAGAGTCGCTAACGCGCCCAATGCGTTCAAAGCCTTTGCCACCCGTTGAAGTGCCGACTGCAATGCATCCTTGATTGTCCAGAACAACAACGCCGATCGTGCCACGCCTAGACGTATCTTCAACCAGTTCGCGCTCGGCTACAACGCCTGCCATCTCTCGCGAAAAATTGCCTTGGCGTTCCTGTATCCATTCTTGAAGTCGAATTTCCGTCAGGGGATCGTAGGCGGGTAGTTCGAGTTCGCGCAACAGCTCAGCGGCTCCCACATCTGACAGAACGCGATCGTGGGAGGTTTGCAGCGCCTTTGCCAGGTGAATGGGATTCTGCACCCGTGCAACGTTAATGACACCGCTAAAGCGTTGGCTGGCTCCATCCATTAGGGCAGCGCTCATGCGAATTTGTCCATCTGACTGCAAAACAGAGCCAGTGCCAGCATTAAAGCGGGGATCATCTTCTAACATCTGGCAGCCATGAATGACCGCTGCTGAAGCCGCTGCGCCTGACAGCAGCAACTCGTAGACTTCATCAATCACTCGATACAGCGATTTGCGTACCGACTCAGCGCCGCCCTTACCTTTTAAGGAACTTCCAGCCCCGCCGTGAATAATCAGCTTGGGCTGCACCCGTTCTGCTGCCATGATTGAAACCTCTGTGCTGTAAACGTTTTACTACCATTAAGTAACAGTAGCGGAAAGAAAACTGCTAACAGCTAACAACTAACCGCTTCCTTCTATGCCTACAGAGCTTTACAACCACAGCTACTGGCTCTGTGAACGGCGGCGACGGCAGCGCTCTGAGCAGTATTTCACTTCATCCCAGCAATCTTCCCACTTTTTGCGCCAGGTGAAGGGACGATCGCACACGGGGCAGATTTTTGTTGGTAAGTCAGCTTTTGAGCGGGCGCGTCCCATGATGGTGAGGAGTGAGAAGATAATAGTAAAGAGTCAGGCGATAGAATGCAGAATTAGCGCAGAACACCACACAATCTGTACCGTCTTTTAAGCTCTTACTCTTCACCTTCTAACACATGGCTGAGTCGGTTTTGGCAACAATTCGCATTGTCCTGGTTGAACCGGCTGGTGCGCTGAATGTAGGTGCGATCGCCCGCGTCATGAAAAACATGGGCTTGCAGCATTTGGTGCTTGTAAATCCACAGTGCGATCAACTCGGTGCAGACGCACTCTTGATGGCGGTTCATGCGGCAGATGTGTTGGCAGCGGCGACAGTAGTAGCAACGCTGCCGGAGGCGTTACGCGGATGCCAACGAGCGATCGCGACCACTGCCCGCCCTAGAGTTGACACCATCTTAGAGCCTCCTAGAACTGCCCTGCCCTGGCTACTGGAACCGCTCCAGCTAGAAAACGGACAAGCAATGGGGGCGCTGATCTTTGGTCCTGAAGACCGAGGGTTGAGCAATGAAGAACTCAATCATGCTCAGCGTTTTGTGGCGATTCCGTCTCACCCTGAGTATGCGGCGCTGAACCTGGCGCAAGCAGTAGCGATTTGCTGCTATGAGTTGTACCAATTTCTTTCTTCTCCTGCTGCCCCTCTCCCCGTCGCCCCTTCTCCTCTTCCCGCTTCCTTCTCTCCTCTTCCCTTTGCCCCCGCTGCTCTCGATGTTCTAGAAGGCTATTACCAACAGTTGGAGACGGTTTTGCTAGCGATCGGCTATCTGCATCCACACACAGCCGCCAGCCGTATGCACAAGTTTCGGCGCTTGTTTAACCGGGCACTGCCCTCTAGCGACGAGGTGGCAATGTTGCGGGGCATTTTGAGCCAGGTTGAATGGGCAACTCAAAAAGCTGGGACGCTCGACAAGCAGACAAAGAGCGATCGCACACCCACTGAGGATTAAATGGCAAGGGCTAAAAGGACATAGACATCCTGCTCAGGGATTGATGTCAGTCGTCAAGAAATCACGTTTTTTTGAGGAGAGGTTAGTCTACAATTCTGATAGCTTGGGCGGCAATGCAAGCGAGCAGCAAAATGTGGTTAGCGCTGGCAGTATTGCTCTGCTACTGTAAAGCGGGGCTTGCATCTCACGTTTGTATCAGCTTTAATCGTTTCTCTCAGCTTTTTGTTGGAGTGTGTTATGCCAGAGTCGGGCGATTTGTCGCGCAGATCACGCAGTGATAATTCCTTCTCTTCCACTCAGATGTCTGGATCAGGGCGATCGTTGCGTGATTACCCAAACGCTCATCGGCAATCGCCACTAGAGCCCCCTCGATCAAGTGCTCATCAGCCTTCTGGCACAAGAGATCCTGGTTTACAACGAGTGGGCATCAGTGCTCGTACTAATAAACGGCAGCGGGGAAACCTTTGGCAAATTTTGTTCGGGCAGGGAAGTAAGCGGCTGTCGCGTCGATCAAAGCAACAGCCAGCAACGCGAAAAGATGTTAAGGGGGCTACCGTTGATTCACCGCGTAACTTTTTTCAACAGTCGAAGCCTAACGAACGATTACGCCTTACCAAGGATCAGGCTGCTGCGAAATTAGCTGATGAACAAGTGCGGCAGGCGGTCTTTGGGCGATCGCGGCAATTTGGCGGCTCTTCCTCTACCCTTAGCACTGTGTCATCGCGCGGAAAGTTACCCGCTACCAGAGAGGGTCGTGGTGCCTTTAAAAACTCTGGCTCACGAGCTATTCCAGCGTTTCAGTTGTCATCCCAAACGGGAGAGCGAGATCGAGCAAGTGCTTCTTCACAGCAACAGGTAGGACGGTCTTCAGCTCGTCGTGGACTGTCTACCAAACGTCGCAACGGTTTGGGGATCGCTGAGAGTTCGCAGGGTACTGACTGGAACGCGCGATCGTCCGCCTCTAACCAGAAGCGCGATACTCCAGCTCGTTCGCGATCGCGCGGTTTTTCCGCAGGGCTTTATGCAGCGCGGATGCTAATTTTGAGCGTTGGCATCGGCGTTTTGGTTGGCACAGTGATGTCAATGTTTGATCCAGCTGCTCGTTTATCCGCAGGCACATCACAGCAAGCAACCTCAAAAAGTGGCGCTGCTGGAAGCACACCGATCGCTCAGTCAGCCGTAGTGTCACAGGGCACGACGACAGAAACTCCTTCAGCAGCGCAACAACCCCAAATCGGGCAAGAACTGACAGCCCTCAAAGCGGCATTGCAAACGCTAGCATTGCAGCATCCTAAACTCACACCGGGAATGTTCCTGTTTGATCTGGATACTAATGCCTATATGGATCTCAACGGTGGTGCTTCTTTCGCCGCCGCTAGCACCATTAAGGTGCCGATTTTAGTTGCTTTTTTCCAGGATGTTGACGAAGGTAAAATTCGTCTGGACGAGCGGCTCACAATGCAAAAAGAATTAGTGGCAGGCGGATCAGGCGAATTGCAAGGGTTGCCTGTGGGCACACAGCTCACAGCGCTGGAAACCGCAACCAAAATGATTACCATTAGCGACAACACAGCCACGAATATGATCATCGCTCGCTTGGGCGGTATCGCAGCCTTAAACCAGCGGTTTCAGTCTTGGGGGTTGGTTTCTACAACACTCAACAATCTGTTGCCTGACTTAAGTGGAACGAATATGACTAGCCCCAAAGAGCTGGCATTTCTGATGACACGTATTAGTCAGGGGGAACTGGTTTCGATGCGATCGCGTGATCGCGTGTTGGACATCATGCAGCGCACAGTCAACCGCAGCCAACTGCCTCAAGGTTTGGGTAAAGGCGCAACGATCGCTCACAAAACTGGCGATATTGGTGGGCTGATTGGCGATGTTGGCTTGATTGATATGCCCAATGGCAAGCGTTACTCGCTGACGGTGCTGGTGAAGCGCTCGTTCAACGACGACAGCGCCTATGACCTGGTAGCAAATACGTCACGCGCTGTTTATCAGTATTTCAACCGTGTTCCGGCAGCCCAACCGCGCCCGGCTGTAAATCCTGCGACAGCACCAGAGCAACCACTGCCTAGAGCTGAGAACAGTGTGCCTGTTGATTCTGAGCGTGCCCTTAACCTTCCCGCCAATACTGCTATGATCCAGACTCCCTAATGGGAAGCTGCGACCGTTAGTCGAGCGATTGCCAGCCAAGCAAATTCCGCCTTTAGATATTCAATGGGGTCGGAGCAATGGCATTGAGGTCGAGCGGTTCTAGGCTGTTGTTAAGCGTTTCGGCTTCCAACTCCTCGGCTTGTAGCTCATCCAAAGATTGCCAGATTTGGTTAAGCAATGGCTCTAACCCAATGCGTGCGACGGCTGAGATTTGAAAAACAGGTACGTGACTTAATGCGTGCAGTTGCGCTGCAAGGTCATCGATCGCTTCAGTTTCCTGACTCATCGCATCCAGTTTACTAAGCGCTAAGAGTTGGGGACGCTCGGTCAGCCCACGCCCATAGGCATGGAGTTCCTGCTGGATGGTATGGTAATCGGCGATCGGATCAGGACTTGTCACATCAATGAGATGCAAGAGCAACCGCGTCCGCTCAACGTGGCGTAGAAAGTCGTGCCCCAAGCCTGTTCCCATATGTGCGCCTTCAATCAGACCCGGAATATCGGCAAAGACAGTACCATCTCCCGTGGGCTTACGAACCACGCCCAAGTTGGGCACTAGCGTTGTAAAGGGATAATCAGCAATCTTGGGTCGAGCCGCAGACAGTGCTGCAATCAGTGTTGATTTACCCGCATTCGGCAGACCAATGATGCCTACTTCAGCTAGCAGTTTCAGTTCCATGCGTAGAAAGCGGGCTTCTCCAGGCAGCCCAGGTAAGGCTCGCTCGGGAGCACGGTTACGATTACTAAGAAAGTGCTGATTGCCTAACCCGCCTTTGCCCCCCTTCGCCACACAGAACGTTTGGTTCGGTTCAACCAGATCGCCCAACAGTTCACCCGTTTCTGCGTCGTAAATCATCGTGCCGCACGGAACATCAATGATGCGATCGTGCCCTGCGGCTCCTGTACGGTTGTTGGGTCCACCCCGTTGCCCATCGTCTGCTTTAAACAGATGGTTGTAGCGAAAATCCAGCAATGTTTGCAGGTTCTCCACTGCGCGAAAAATCACGGAACCACCTCGACCACCATTACCGCCCGACGGTCCCCCAGCAGGCACGTACTTCTCTCGGCGGAAGGCAACTAGCCCATCACCTCCATTACCTGCCTGTACCTGTACTTCTGCCTGATCGATAAATTGCATGGTGCGAAACTAAAGCATTCATTCTTCATCATAGGCGTTTCAGCTTTTAGCGTTCAGTTTTTAGCGTTCAGCCTTAGGCTTTAAGCTCTAACACCTACGTTGATTGCCACTTATAGACTGTTATGCCTTGGCTTAAGCCGGAGCGGTCAGCAGGCAGAACTGCTCCATCAGAAAGCATCTCACGGGGCTTCCCGTTCCAACTTCCTGGCGATCGTAAACTTTTGATGAAGCATCCGAAATCTTGAGAATTACTTTGAATGTAACGTTGCGCCCCCACATGATCGACTCCACTCAGTCTCATCGCTTACAGGAGATTCATCAATGAACTATTTTTCTACTGTTATCTCATTATTACGCGACCGCAAAGAGTTCTTAGCGGAAATTTATGACGGTGTGGGGCTTAAAACTAAAATGGCGGCGCTCCTTATTTCTAGTTCGTGCTTCTTCGCCATTTATGGAGCAATTATTGGCTCCTATCATAGCCTGCCCCAAGTTGCTTCTTCTGCTATTAAGTTACCTGCCTTATACCTGATTACCTTAGTCATCTGTTTGCCAACGCTATACATCTTTAATGCGCTCTTTGGCTCTAAACAGACGATCGGGCAACATTTCACGTATCTACTCACAGCCGTTTCAGTGATTGCAATCTTGCTGTGCGGCTTCGCTCCCGTCACCTTGTTTTTCTTGATTACTGTTAATGACTACTCCTTTTTCTTATTGCTTAATGTGGCAATCTTTGCCCTTACAGGTATTATTGGCGTTACATTCCTCTATCAGATAATGAAGCCTATTTCTGATAATGATGGCGATCAAGGCGCTAAAGTTCGCAAAAACATTCTCCGCTTTTGGCTAGTACTTTATGGCTTTGTTGGCAGTCAGCTCGGCTGGACGTTGCGTCCTTTCCTCGGTTCACAAGGTCAGTTTGAGCTGTTTCGTCCTAGAGAAGGCAGCTTCTTTTCAGGTGTTTGGAATGCGCTCGTTAGCCTTTTCTCTTAACCTGAGTGGCTAACATGAACCCTGAATTAAAGCAACTGACGATCGCAGCAAAAGAGCTAGAGCAGCTTACTGGATTGGAAGTAACCGATCTCTTTATTGGGGGAATGGTCGGCGGTGCTTATCGCTCTGACCTTTTCAAAACTCGGCAACGCTTCCTTTCCTTTTGCTTAACTCAACTCTTTATCTTCGTTTTAATCTTTATTTTTACGCTGCCGATCGGTCTTCTTCTAGTACGGAATCACGCTAATTCTGTGAATGATGTGTCAACCATCTCTTGGTTTTTGCAAGTCAGCTTTAGCGTCAGTACAGTGGTGATCGTGGGCTGGAACGTAACGATGGCACTTAAAAGTAAAACGCTCAAACCGCTTGCCCACTTACTGGACGAAGTTGATAAATATAACGAGATTGTGCAAGCAGTAGCTATCGTTGAACGACTAGACGCGATCGACAGTTCGCAGACTCACAGGATGGATCGTCAGCAGGCGATCGAAGCGCTAACGATCGCTAGAAATAGTCTAGTTTGTGGCTTAATGACCGAGAAAATCTTGCGGCAAAATCGTGGGCTTTTGGCTCGACGTGCTGCTCTGCTGATGAACATTGAAACCAACTTGACTACTTTAAAGACAATGGAAGTGACCAGTCAGGCAAGTGAATATGTCGAGTTATTGAACGAAGCCTTGCAAATTGGCATCAGCGTCCATCAAGAAGTGCAGCAATTCTCTCAACGGTAGATGTTGAAAAAACTGCTGCACATAGTTTGAGTGAAGCTAAAACGGGTAAAACCGCTACTTTTCGATCGTCACTGAGAGAATTTTGTCGCCTTTGCGAATTGCATTGACTACATCCATATCTTTCGTTTGACCAAAGGTTGTATGCACTCCATCCAGATGGGGCTGGGGCGAGTGGCAAATAAAGAACTGGCTACCACCTGTATTTGGTCCAGCATGAGCCATCGACAGCGTACCAGCCAAATGTTTGTTGTGGTTAAGTTCGTCCTTAATTTTGTAGCCAGGTCCACCAGTGCCCGTCCCTAAGGGGCAACCGCCTTGAACCATAAAGTTAGGAATTACTCGATGGAAGGCTAGCCCGTTATAGAAGCCTTTCTCAGAGAGATCGACAAAGTTTTTTACCGTATTGGGTGCATCAGCATCAAAAAAATCAATGTTAATGGTGCCCTTATCGGTTTCGATGATGGCGCGTGTCATGATGTCTACTTACTCCAGGGTGCGGTCATTGGTTTAGAAAACCTTTTCGATCCTAACGCTCAGGGAGGCTTTACAGTCTTTTAGACAAAAAAATCTCGTTTTACGGGCAGTTATGTGGAAATGTTGAACCTTCTTTTACCAGCTTTCTTTAACCACACTTCAGAGGCATCCTTACGCCAATTACGCCGACTCTGGGTTTAATTTGCCCATTACCCAAGTCGTATAGGTACCGATCGGACTCCAGAGTAAGTACGGCACAAGCAGCAACGCTGCCCACCCTGAGATCTGCCAGACAGCGAAGGTCAGAACTAGCCCAATAATGACCCCAATACCACCGATCAATGTACCTGCTTTCAGGCTTCGCAGCCATAGAGTGACCGGAGAGTAGAGGACGATCGCCAGCTCCAGCAATAGATACGCAATCATGAGCGACCAGGTTTTGCTGCTGCCAGGATCACGTTCCCAAACAATATAGGCAGACCAGGCTCCAGCAATTAAAATGACGATCCAGATCAGGGGAATTAAGGGTTCAAACGTTAACCATCGAGGACGACGCAAGCGTGCAAACCATTTCACATCTTTCGGTCGCAGGATGTTGCTAGCAAGCGCCACTAAGAAAGTCACGGCACCAATGACCATCCAGGACTTAATCATGCTTCTCTAATCTCCACTGTTGCTTAATCCACCCTTCAAAAGTTTGGACTTTCTGATTATGTCAGGGCAGCAGTAGATCTTAATCTGTCCTTAGTGCAGTGATACCAAGCCTCTCAAAAGGAAGAACCCTAGATGCTGGGGAAGCTCCATGCATCGCTCTGACAGTATTGGTTTGTTTCTTGCACTAACGGACCTTCTTGCTCTTGAATTGCAATAAAGGTCCTGTTTGCCTTTTGCACACTTTGCAGATTAGTTACGGGTGCACTGACGACGGCATCGCTTGCTCTACTTGTGTCTCGATAGAGCTTAATAAATTGTGCCTGCAAAATCTGAATCTGCTTGTTAGAAAACTCCATTCCAGCCAAGTTATCGGCATACCCATCCAGTTCAATGGCAGCTCTCAGCAACAGGCGGTTGTCTTCTGCGATCGTCATGCCTATCCTTTCCGGTCGAGCTTCAGCAACTTTATTAACGATCGCTACCAATTGATTACACTGAGAGACCTTGCTTTTGCTATGATGCGCGATCGCGGTAGTCAAGAGGCACGCTCCTGCAAACAAGACAGCATATCTACGGGTTAAAAAAGTTGCCTTTCTCGTTGCCTTAACGTTAAAGCGATCGCGAGTTACGGTTTTCACTGATTTCTTCCAGAAAGTGTGCTTCAACTGGACGCGAAAAGCCGTATTCACACGGGGGCATAAGCGAATACAAGCCAAGTGTTACACAACACAATACTATCGAGCAAGTGAAGATCCGTAAAAACCGCGAAGATTCAGCAAGGGTTGACTAACGTTAGCCAAAAATACTGCCGAAGAACTCAACGGCTTCCTTCAACGACGCGATGAAGATATCAATCTCTTCCTGGGTGTTGTAAAAATAGAGGCTAGCGCGTGCAGTCGATTGAGCGCCAAGATGCCGATGCAACGGTTGGGTGCAGTGATGTCCCGCTCGAATTGCTACGCCTGACTGATCCAAGATGGTAGAGAGGTCGTGAGGATGCACATCCCCAGCAGTAAAGGCAGCTAATGCTGCACGTCCACTGCCATCCGCATTGGGCTTAGGACCATACAGCCTCAGTTCCGGCATTTGCTGAAGCTGCTGAAAGAGGTAGCTAGTGAGTTCCTCTTCATACGCATGAATAGTATCCATGCCGATCGCACTTAAATAATCAACGGCTGCACCCAAGGCGATCGCCTCAGCAATCGCAGGTGTACCCGCCTCAAACTTATGGGGTAAATCCGCGTAGGTTGAGTGATCCAGAAAAACGTCTGCAATCATTTCGCCACCACCCAAGAAAGGAGGCATTGATCGCAGCAACGCTAACTTGCCATAGAGGAAGCCAATTCCTGTAGCCGCGCACATTTTATGTCCAGAGGCAACGAGCCAATCACAATCGATTGCCTGTACATCGATCGCCATGTGAGGAACGCTTTGGCAAGCATCAATCAAGACTTTCGCACCGTACTGGTGGGCAAGCGCACAAATCTCCTTCACCGGGTTGATGCAGCCCAAGGTGTTGGACACATGCACGACCGAAACCAGTTTTGTTCTGTCTGACAGCAGCGACTTAAAATGCTCCAGATCAAACTCTTCGGTTTCGGTTAACTCGACAAACTTCAGCACTGCGCCCGTTCGTTGTGCCAGTAGTTGCCAGGGAATCAGGTTGCTGTGGTGCTCCATCACGGAGAGGATGATCTCATCGCCCTGCTTCACATTGGCGTTACCCCACGCATAAGCAACCAGGTTGATCGCCTCACTAGCATTACGGGTGTAGACAATTTCTTGCCGCGACGCTGCGTTCACAAAGGCTGCTACCTTATCCCGTGCTCCTTCGTATGCATCAGTTGCCCGCGAACTGAGGGTATGCACACCTCGATGCACATTAGCATTGTCGTGCTCGTAATAATGGCGAAGGGCATCCAGCACCGCAATCGGCTTCTGCGATGTCGCCGCATTGTCCAAATACACTAACGGCTTGCCATGAATCTGCTGATGCAAGATGGGGAAATCAGCACGAACTCTAGCTGCAATAGGCTTTTCTTGAGTGAGGGTCATGGCAGAAGGGGGAGAGAATGAGGGGCAAGGGGAGCGGAAGGGATAAGGGATAAGGGTTAGATTAGCCGTCTGTAGGGACATTACATATAACGTCCCTACAGACAAAGAGTTTTAGGTTTGCTGAGTACGAACGATCGCCGCCAACTTCTCTCTCAGCGATGCAACGGGAATCTCTTGAATCACTTCGTAGGCGAAGGCATAGGTCAACAATTTGCGGGCGTTGTCTTCATCGATACCGCGGCTTTGCAGGTAGAAGACTTCATCGCTATCGAGTTGACTAACCGTGGCACCGTGAGTACATTTCACGTTATCAGCGGTAATTTCAAGCTGAGGTTTAGTATCGATCCGGGCTTTAGGTGACAGCAGTAGGTTGCTGCTTAGTTGTTTGGCATCCGTAAGTTGGGCGGCTTTGGGTACGAAGACTTTGCCGTTAAAGACTGCATGGGCACGATCGTCCACAATGCACTTATGAATCTGATTGCTGCTGCCGTGGGGATGGGTGTAGGCGATCGTGCTATGCGTATCCGCCACCTGTTCACCACTAATAATGGTCAATCCGTTCAACGCTGTTTCGGTCTGCTCACCAGTGTGGTAAACCTCTAAATTATGGCGAGAGAGTTTCGCACCAAGACTCACCGCATTACAGGTGTAGCGAGAATCCCGCGCTTGCGAAACAGCCGTTTTACCAATATGGAACGCCTCAATGCTATCGCGCTGAATACGGGTGTGGTTCACTTCTGCATTATCACTCAACCAGATTTCCGTTACAGGATTGGTGCAGTAAATGCCGTCATACAGTGTGACGTAGTCTTCAACCAGCATCAGTTTGCTACCCGATTCTGCAACAACCAGTGCGCGAGGATGGGCGATCGTCGGCTGAGTGGCAGTTGAAACGTACAGAATTTGAATGGGATGAGCGATCGCCTGATTTTTCTCTACCCAAACGAGGGCCCCATCGCTCAGGTTAGCAGTGTTCAGTGCTGTGAATGTTTCCTCTGCGCCCTGCTGCTGTGCCAGATAACGCGGCAGTTGCTCAATGAGTTCTGCGCCAGCAACCAGATGAGTAACCAGTATCCCATCGGGCAAATCATCGACTGCCGACAACGCTGCGTCGTAGCGTCCATCAACAAAGACCAGGCGGCTGCTCACGGCTTCTGGCAGAATAAATGGCTGAATCGCAGCAAACCCTAGTGTAGGCGCTAGCTCATTAACTGCTTGGAAGGTAACTTGCAGTAAGGCTGATAGATCAGTGAAGCGCCATTCTTCGTCTCGAGTAGACGGAATTGCCAACTCTTGAACCCTAGCAGTGGCACGATCGCGAATGACGTTTAACCAACCCGCTGATGCATCCAGTTCTGGACGCAAACTCACTAGCTTTTGAAGGTAGGTAGCTCGATCGACCTTCAACTTCCCGTTTGTTGGTGCGACATCAGAAACAGTAGACTGAGTTGTCATTGTGCTGCTACTGCCTCCTCTTCACGCACCCAGTCGTAGCCACGGGCTTCTAACTCTAGCGCCAGTTCCTTGCCACCTGTAGTGAGAATGCGTCCGCCTTCCATGACATGGACATAATCAGGCGTAATGTAGTCGAGCAAGCGCTGATAGTGAGTAATCAGGACGATCGCATTGTCTGCGTTTGCCAGTTGATTCACGCCATTCGACACAATCTTGAGTGCATCGATATCCAACCCCGAATCCGTTTCGTCCAGGATGCCTAGCGTTGGTTCCAACATCGCCATTTGAAGAATCTCGTTGCGCTTCTTCTCACCGCCCGAAAAGCCCTCATTCAGGCTGCGGCTAAGGAACGCAGGGTCCATTTTGACAATATCCAGCTTTTGCCGCACCAGATCATCAAAATCGAACGCATCCAGTTCTTCTAAACCTTGGTGCTTGCGTTTGGAATTGTAGGCAACGCGCAGAAAGTCGAGATTGCTGACGCCAGGAATTTCAATGGGGTATTGGAAGGCAAGGAAAATGCCCGATCGTGCGCGCTCTTCTGCCTCTAGCTCCAGCAGGTTTTTGCCCTGAAAGCTAATTTCGCCACCCGTCACTATATAGTCAGGATGACCGGCTAGGACTTTAGAAAAGGTGCTTTTGCCAGACCCATTGGGACCCATAATGGCATGAACTTCACCCGCTTTTACTTCCAGATTCAACCCTTTCAGAATCTGAATCCCATCTACGTCGGCGGTCAAATTCCGCACGGACAAAATCACTTCGCTGTTCTCGCTAATCATCCTTAACCTCTAAAAAAATTAGCTATTAGTGCCTGGCAATCAGCCACCAAGAGCACGCCTTCAGCACTAATAGCCAATAACTAACTACTAAACACTGCCTTTACCCAACGCTACCTTCGAGCTTGAGGCTGAGGAGGCGATCGGCTTCCACTGCAAACTCCATCGGCAACTGGTTAAACACATCCTTACAGAAACCGCTAATCATCATCGAAATCGCGTCTTCGGATGAGATACCGCGCTGGGAGAAGTAGAACAACTGGTCTTCGCCAATCTTGGACGTTGACGCTTCGTGTTCCACTTTGCCTTTGTTGTTTTGCACCTGGATGTAGGGAAAGGTATTGGCTTGAGCTTTGTCGCCAATCAGCATAGAGTCGCACTGCGAATAGTTCCGTGCGCCTGTTGCCTTAGGACCAATCTTGACCAACCCGCGATAGCTGTTTTTGGACTGTCCAGCCGAAATGCCTTTAGAAATAATGGTGCTGCGCGTATTCTTGCCAATGTGAACCATCTTGGTGCCCGTATCTGCCTGCTGATGGTGATTCGTCAGCGCGACCGAGTAAAACTCACCCACAGAGTTATCGCCCACCAACACACAGCTTGGGTATTTCCAGGTAATGGCGGAACCTGTTTCTACCTGCGTCCAGGAAATTTTGGAGTTTACGCCCTGACACAAGCCACGCTTGGTCACAAAGTTGTAGATGCCGCCCTTGCCGTTGGCGTCGCCTGCATACCAGTTCTGCACCGTAGAGTACTTAATATCAGCGTTGTCGAGCGCGACCAGTTCCACTACGGCAGCATGAAGCTGGTTGGTATCAAACATTGGCGCAGTGCAACCTTCGAGATAGCTGACTGAACTACCTTCTTCTGCCACAATCAGCGTCCGTTCAAACTGACCTGAATCGCCATTGTTAATACGGAAGTAGGTCGAAAGCTCCATTGGGCACTTTGTGCCTTTGGGAATGTAGACGAAAGAACCATCACTGAAGACCGCAGAATTAAGTGCCGCGAAGTAGTTGTCGCCAGCAGGAACCACACTACCGAGGTACTTTTGGATCAGTTCAGGATGCTCTTGCACCGCTTCTGCAAAGGAGCAGAAGATTACCCCTTCTTCGGCTAGCTTTGCTTTGAAGGTCGTGGCGATCGAAACGCTATCAAAAATGGCATCCACTGCCACATTGCTCAAGCGTTTTTGCTCCGAAAGCGGAATGCCTAGCTTCTCAAAGGTATCCAGCAGTTCAGGATCAACCTCTTCCAGGCTCTTCTTTTTCTCCTTCACCTTTGGTGCGGAGTAGTAGACGATGTTCTGATAGTCGATCGCTGGATAGGTTGCATTCTGCCAGTTCGGCTCCGTCATCTTGAGCCACTGACGATACGCCTTCAGGCGAAACTCCAGCATGAATGGCGGCTCTTCTTTCTTCGCCGAAATCAGCCGTACAACGTCTTCACTCAACCCGCGCGGTATCGTATCGGATTCAATGTTAGTAATGAAGCCGTATTTGTAAGGCTGGTTAACCAAGTTTTGAACAGTTGGACTCATCGGTAGTGTTCTCTGGTCTAGGTTGGGGATCGGGTCGGTAGAAAGTAATTTGCGGAGCGTAACTTACAGAACTGCTAGCTGTGTTGCTGATTAGTGACCGTTCTGATTTCATCAAACGTTATGTCTTGCTGGTCGCCTGCAAAATCATGGTCGGGCGTAAGAAACAGTAGGCAGTGGCATTCTTTACGCTCACGCATCGGTACACATGGGCAGTTCCAGTAAGCAGCTTCGACTTCAGCCGCTTTGTCCTCGTAATGACGGCAGGGGCAAAGGGGCGAACCCAAATCATCTTTATGCTTTGCCAAGCCTTCAATCACAACTGCCGTCACGCCAGGGTCAACGCAGAAATAGGTGCCGGTTCGCTTAGCATAGGTAATAGAGAAGTGCCTCATCGCTTCGAGGCTTTTATCAGTGGACTGAGCCGCTTTAGGGGAGGCAGATTGATTAGGTTGAGTGTCTGGGTTCATGAGGCAGCGCGACAAGACAACGGATCGATTCTATAATTAAAACAACATAGATGTTGCTTAATCATATTGTAAAGCACTTTAGCAACAATGTTGTTGCCAAAGTCGAAAGCAGAACCTTAAATAAGGCATTGAGGACTATGGCTTAGGGCAAGACGATTGTGTGTTTAAGTCGTTGTAATATCAGGTTGTCGTAGCCGTGCTCCCGTAGTCGATCGCTGTTTTAGTAAAGCCATGTGAACTTAGCTGTCAGCTTTACCGCTGGGAAAAGAATGACAACTGTCCAACAACCCTCCACAAAACAAGACATTTTGCACCACTTGCTCAAGCAAGGACAGTCAACAGTACAGGAGTTGGCTGAACAGCTACACGTCAGCCCGCAAGGCATTCGACGACACTTAAAGGATTTAGAAGCGGATGGCTTGATTGTCCATCAGGTGATTCAAACGGGCATGGGTCGCCCCAACTACAGCTACACACTTAGCCAAGCAGGGCGCGATCGCTTTCCCGATCGCTACGATGATTTCGCCGTTTCGCTCTTAGACACATTGGCGGCAACGGTGGGCGCAGACCAGATGGGCTCTATTCTGCGGAAACAGTGGGAACGTAAAGCGCTGGAGTACCGCGATCGCCTCGGCAACGGTTCTCTCAAAGAACGAGTGGACCAGCTAGTTGCACTTCGCCTTGCTGAAGGCTATATGGCAGAGTGCCATCCCGTTGATGTGAATGGCGCTGCTGTAGAACAGGGCGATCGCTTTATCCTGACAGAGTATAACTGCGCTATCTCTCACATTGCTGAGTCCTTCCCTAGTGTTTGTGGTCACGAACTGGAAATGTTTGCCGCCGCTCTCGATTGCAAGGTCGAACGCACTCACTGGCTTGTCAACGGCGAACACCGCTGTGGCTATTTGATTCAACCCAAGTAGCTTTTAGCAAGCAAAGAGGTTCTTGCCAATGAGTTGGGTAACAGATGTGCTTCTTATATTTAGCCTGGGAGAAGTTTGGGCAGATTACATGGAGCCAATTGAAGCTGATGAAAATGGAGAATCAGTTGAAGAACCACTACCGCTAAGGACTATTAATGCTTGGTTGATAAAGAACAATCAGCAATCTTTGAACAGATGGGACGAGTATGTCAACACTGGGAAGCCGATGCAGTCCCGTATATACGGTGGAGCTTACAACTTCTTAAAAATTAGTGAGTTCGTTGAGGTTGTCAAAGCGCAACCGTGGCAAGAGCCTCAGAATATGCAACTCCTTATCAAAGATGATCCAGAAGATCGATTTACTCTGTACACCTTATCCACTTAAGCTGATAGCTGACTGCTGATCGCTGAGTGCTGAACCCTTCCATGCAACCATCCAATGAATTTCTAACACCAGAAGAATGTGCGGAGGTAGATAAGGCACTGCTAACTTCGCGGGAAAAGTTTTCGGCGCGAGTGGCAATTTATGCGCTGCGATCGCTCAAGCAAATCGCTCAAGCGAATGGGGTCACCATTGTGCAGTTAGACCCGCAGCAGATTGAAGCTTGGGTTTACCAGGATGAGAGCTTACAAGCAGGGGTCGATCGCGAGTTTCGGCAGTTTTTCTCGCAGTTGGTCATTGCGTCGATGAAACCGTTGAGACAAATGGCGGCGGCGGCAGGTGTACCGATCGAGGCAATCGGATTGGCTCAGGTTATTGACTGGTTTGAACAACAAGCAAAGCTAAATTTAGGCAACCGTTAAGTTCCTGTATTAACGCACCGTGGCTTGTACTCAGAGTCTTTTTGATCAAGGTTGCTTTGGTGGTCGTTCAACGTCTACAAGCGGTAGTGCAGGTCGAGCCGCAGGCTCTTGCTTGATCGGCGCATTTTGGATTAGGAACAAGGCAGTGCCCATAAAAATAGCGCTTCCTAAAACAGTCCAAACAGCCGAAAGCCCACTCAACCTAAAGTCACGTCGAACGCGGGCAAGAGGACGGCTTTCGCGGCGTAGCCGATGTCCAGTTGGTAGATTGCTGAGAGTAAAGGGGTCACGCACATAATGACCGCTCCAACTCACTACCAAGCGTTCGCGACAGTTTTGACACGTTAGCAGCCCGCGCAAAAGTTTATGGGGCTTAATAACACCAGCACGGTGACAGATTGGACAGATTGGAGAAGGCGTGTCAAAGGTATGAGCGTTCATCTAAATCGTCTATCACTACAGAGGCTTACTTAGATCAAATCGACAGGCGTTATTTTGCAAACAGTTGGTCACAAGGAGCATTTTCTTGCCTCAGCGGATGACTATAGCCTCAGCTCTCAAAAGACTATTTCGTATCCGTTAAGCTCGTAACGTTCAAGCGTATAAATTTTCTCGATATAAGCTCTAAGTACCAGTATACAGACCCTTGCGGGATGTACACTTGAATCATCTAGCCCAAATTTTCCTTAAATTTATGCTTCGAGTTGTAGCCTAATGGTTGCGTCGTTGACACAAGAATGCTTTGACCAGGCATAAAAAGTGTTTTCAGGTTTTGCTTCCATCCAGGTTTCTCGCTTGAAGCTTCATAGTTGAGGCAGGTAGTGCTGGCTATAAGGCGCTGTATCATGTCGATTGAGAGCATCGACTAAAGGTATTAACTATGCCTAGGTAGAGCTTTTAATTGGCTAGAACAATTGCCTCGCTTAGTGTAGCTTGCGTTACCTAGAGTTGGCAGTACTGTCAGAGTACCCATTTAAGTTTCTTCATCTAAACAGCAGCGATGTTTGTTGGGGGTTAGGCAAGCTCATTTTACGATCGTCCCTGAGTGATTTTGAAGCAAGAGTGACTTTGCAGCAAGTACGATTTTCTCCAAACTTCGGCTTGTAGTCAGCAGCAACTTAGCTGTCTTTGGCGACGTTAAAGGATGGCGTTACTAACAGGACTGATCAGAAGCTTGTTGGATTACACAGCCCTGCAAAATTAGCGCTTTAGCGGTTGAACTGAACAAGGGCATTAGGGTTCAGCTCTTTCAGCACCTTATGAAGACGTTCTCCCCGGAAGCGATCGTAGAAATAAGCGAAGATAAAACTAGCAATAAAAGTTAACTCTGATCTCATAATCGCTCTTAGCCTGATGACTGCCAGCCCTTCTCCCAACGTTCTGACACCTCAGACACCGCCAGCGACTGTGCTGAGTCCACCAAAGCCTGTGCTTGCCAGCACGCTGAACCGCCTGCAACCTGCGCCTGAAACCCTCGTGCTGCTGTTGGCACTGGTTATTGGTAGTGGCACGGGCTGTGCTGTGGTGCTTTTTCATTACCTCATTCAGCACATTCACAGCCTGATGCTAGAGGATGTGATGGGATTGATTGTGCCGCTGGGTTTTTGGACACTTGCCTGCATTCCGGTGCTCGGTGGGCTACTTGTAGGGATTATGCGCTGGTGGCTCCAGGATTTTGGACCGAACTTGTCCGCGTTGATTTCAGCATCTCAGGGACTGGATAGCGTCTCGCCATTACGAGCCAGTGGGAAAGCTGTTGCAGCATCAGTGTCGTTAGGAACAGGCGCATCTTTGGGTCCTGAGGGTCCAAGCGTTGAAATCGGTGCCAACATTGGCGTGATTGTTGGGCAAGCACTACAAATGTCGAAGGAGCGCCAGCGTCTCTTGCTAGGGGCAGGTGCTGCCGCCGGCCTGGCAGCAGGCTTTAATGCGCCGATCGCAGGTGTCTTTTTTGCGCTGGAAGTAGTGTTGGGCACGACGTTTGCAACCTCTGCCGTCAGCGTCGTGCTGTTGTCAGCAGTCGTGGCAGCGTTGATTGCTCAAATTGGGCTAGGTGGGCAGCCACCATTTACATTGCCAAGTTATGAGGTGCGGAGTCCCTTAGAGCTACCGTTGTATCTAGGGTTAGGGCTGTTTGCTAGTTTGGTGTCGATCGCCTATACCCAGTCTATTCAACGCGCCCAGCAGTTTTTCGATGGGCGAATTCCAGGTATGGGCTGGATGAGTCGAGTACCCATGCTGCTGCGTCCGGCAATCGGTGGTTTTTGTGTTGGCGCGATCGCATTGCAATTTCCCCAAATTCTTGGTATCGGCTATGAAACTATAGAAGCGATGCTGCGGGATGTACAGTTTTCGTTGCCGTTACTGTTGAGTTTGCTGGTACTTAAGTTGGCAGCAACAGCTATCAGTCTGGGCAGTGGGCTAGTGGGCGGGTTATTCGCGCCTGCGATGTTCTTGGGTGCATCTCTCGGTGCCGCTTATGGCAAGTTGATGGCGCTTGTGCTGCCGCTCTCACTGGGTAGTATTGCGGCACCCCCAGCCTATGCCATGGTGGGTATGGCAGCAGTGCTAGCAGCTAGCGCCCGCGCACCATTGACTGCGATTTTGCTGCTGTTTGAGTTGACCCGTGATTACCGCATCATTCTGCCGCTGATGGCGGCTGTGGGCTTGAGCGTTTGGCTGGTTGATCGCCTAAAGCCACTTGACCGCAACCTCTCAACCATTCAGTCAACGAGCTTAGCCAATTCACCCGATCACAATGCGGATGTGCTGCATCAGTTACTAGTTGTTCAGGCGATGCATCAAACGTTTCTGTCGTTGCCCAGTACTATGCCAGTGCTCAAAGCTGGTTTAGCTTTAACAACCCATCAATCTCGCAGTGCGCTGGTGGTAGATGCCTCTGAGCAACTGATTGGTCTCGTGACGCTTCAGGATATTCATCGTGCCATTTCCCGCTGGGAAACTTATTGCCATACCCATGCTGCTAGCGATCGCCCGGTCATTGATTTAACAACTCAGACGTTGGACGACATTTGCACGAAGGATCTGCTCTACGCTCATGAGGATGAACGAATTCAGGACGCGCTTGCCCGGATGTCAGCCAGAGGGTTGCATCAACTACCTGTTGTCGATCGCCACAACACCCGTCACATTATCGGATTGCTAGAGCAAGAAAAAATTACCTTGCTATGCAGCCTCACATTGATGCAACAATCGCTTCATCCTTATTTGGACATGGGAAAAGATTCTGCTGACGGCAACGAAATGCCTACAGCAGAATTGATGAGCTTGCCACAAGCTTAAAGGTTTGCTCTGCTCTTATTTCTTGCGACTTGTCCAAATATTGCTGAACATCATTAGCAACCCGCCGACAAAAATCGCGATCGCCAAACCTGCGGGCAGTACAGTCATCCAATCGATCGTTTCCATTTAAGCTTCTTCATCCAATTGGTCAATCTGCTTTAGATGAATGTGCTTACGACCCAGGGAAATTTCAAATTCATCGCCTGGTTTAAGTTCCATCTGCTTAGTGTAGGCAGAACCGATAAGCAAATTACCATTGGACTGAACGCTAATCCGATAGCTGGCACTGCGACCGCCGCGTCCATTTATATTTTGTTTACCATCAAGCTCAATACCCTCTGCGTCAATGAGCGCATTGAGAAACTTCATCATATTGACTCGTTCTACACCGTTCTTTGTCACCGTGTAGTAACCGCACTCCCGCGCTTTCTCTTCTTTACTATGGTTCTCTAGTTCTTTAACTTTTTTGAGCAACGCTTCGCCTAGAAGAGGCTCAATTTTTTTCTTTTTACTCATTAACTTAGCTGGGAACTGTGTGGATTGGGTCACAAATTTACTAACATCTGGCAAAGGGTAAATGCTTTAGCTGTTTACTTACCTATGCAATCATAGTACACCGTCCCTCTCATTTGTCTCATACCCCAGCTGCTAATTTACTTAAGAGCGAAGGCGTTGTTCAGCTTTACTAAGCCGATTGATCGCTGATAGTAATTGCCACAAGCATTTAGTTTGTTGGTATTGGTGGCTGGAGAAGAGACAATGACCTTCAACCTTAGCTGCAATGACTGACTAAAATTGTTGCTTGCAACACTCACATGATCGTTACTCAATTGGCGCCACTGCCACTAATTGAAAGCAGCCAATAGTTAGTACATTCGTTATAGCCATTTGTAGACCAAGCTTACGGATTCAAAGCATAAGCGTTAGTCAAGCATCGTTAAGTAAGGTTACTAGGTTAGGACATCGCTCTGCTAAGGCAAGGCAACGTTTACCTCTAAAGAATGTTCGCGCACTCAATTTAATTTGGATAAAAGACGCGTCTTAGAGGATGTCTTAAAAGTCCACTTTCTCGTCGCTTTGGCGACTGAAGGCGACTGAAGTCGCAGCTACATAGATCAAACCTGCCGACGCAGGTTGTTAAACTCTTTCATTCCGGTAGTCCGCGTAGGCGGACTTTGTTTTCGTAGTCGCAGTTTTAACCGCCAGACACTTTTCAAACAACCTCTTAGCCTAAAAGTATTGACGATCGCCTTTTCACTACTCAATGCTGCATGGTGTTGTAACGATATGATAACGTGTGCTGAAGAAGCAGCCATCAGCCATTACATCTGGCTGCTTCTGAGCTACTCACTGAGTTCTTGCTATCCAATGCACACGACAACGAGAGCTGTGGCACAACAAAAAAGGAGAGTACGGAACTTGTTAGTCCACGTGCCCTCCTTCTCCTGATTTAGCAAAAGCTCCTGCTTTAGCAAAAGATATTGTACAGACAAGCGCTACGTACGCTAAATCACCTCAGCAGCAAGCACTTAACTTATTGGCTGGGTTGCTGACGTTTTTGCGATCGTTGTTGACGACGTTGCTCTAGTTGCTGGCGCTGTTCAGCGGTTAGCACAGCATCCATCTTTTGCTTGGCATCCTGACGGACAGCTTGAATTCTCGTTTTTTGGTCTGCCGTTAGATTTAGGGCTGCCCACTTGCCGCGTGGCTTTTGTCCTGCCTGTCTTTGCTCCCCTGACTGCCCTTGTTCTCCTGGCTGTCTTTGTTGTCTTTGTTGTTTGGCGGCGTCTAACTGTGCCTTTTGCTCTGGCGTAAGGATCGCATCAATCTGGCTGCGGGTCGATTCGCGGATTTGCTTAAGCTGCGCTTTTTGGGCTTCGGTCAAGTTGAGATTAACGCCACGTTTTTGATATTGCCCAGCAGGTGGTGTTGGTGTTTGTGCTGCGACAGGCAGCATGGGTACAGCATAGGAAAGTGCGATCGCCAAGGCACCGGGTAAAAAAAGGAAGCGTTTGACGTTCATAGCGTAGTTGTGTGTTGTGAAGTGTTTCAGATTAAGGAGGTACAACTGATGCATCAGTTGTGTAGCCTTAGACCACTCACAGTTTCGCAAGGTTCAACGCAGGCTTGAGATTAAGTTGACAAGGCGGCAGAACGTCCCAAGGTGGTGATGTAAAGGACGGCTTCATCAATGGGAATACCCAGCACTTCATTGACCTGATCGTCAAAAAAGCCAGCAATGCCACTGACACCTAGACCTAGCTGGATCGCTGCCAGGTTGAGGCGTTGTCCTAAATGTCCCGCATCCAGATGCAGGTAGCGGTAAACGCGATCGCCATACGCCGCGATCGCCGCCTTGAGGTCTGCCGTATGAAACAGCACGGCTCCAGCATCGCGACCCAGCGCTTGCCCCAGGCAGAGAAAGTGCAATTCTTGACGGAAGTTTTTGAAACGAATCTGGCGGAGTTCCTGAGCCTTAGGTGCGTAGTAGTAGCAGCCTTCCTCTAAGCCCATCACGGAGGAAACAGCAATAAACGTTTCGACCAGGCTGAGATCAAAATAGTCGGGAGAGGCATCCAAGCCCTGATCACTGTAGTGCTGAGGCTGGTAGGTAAAGTCCAGCAGGGCAATGAGTTCTTCGAGGGTTAGAGCTTCTCCGCTGTAGCCACGGGTAGAACGGCGTTGCAGCATGGTTGTTTCTAACTGTTCCAGACGATCGCCCCAATCAATTGGCGGAGTCACTGTGGAAACCTTCAGGCAAAAAGGAAAGTTGTACTTGTCGATCCGCTGGGGCTGGGTTGCAGCAGGCTTCCAGTTCACTTTTGCTGTCGCATCGAGCGGTAGCTGTGTCGCTTGATGCAAGTGGCTCAAGATTTGCCCCTCGGAAAGGGGCGGATACTCGCGCTGTGTGGCGCTTGGCAGGGCAGTCCGCGCCAAAGACAAATTTTGCTTGACTTCGAGCAAATCAGCAAGGGGCAACACCGCGATCGCCCCTTCTTGCTCAGCATCAAGGTAGAGCAGTTGTTGCATGGCTTCGTCCATAAAGCCGCCAATTAGGTGCGGGCGGTAGTCATTGAGTGCACATGCCATCTCAATGTTGCCAAGTAAGTGCCCTGTATCGAGACAAATACGTCGGTAGGCGCGATCGCGGTATCGCCATGCCGAGCGAAAGAAGACGGCTGTTGTTACCAGAGCAAGCTGTGTATTTTCCAGCACTGGATGCCAGTAGCAGGCAGCTTGAAGTTTTGTCCAAACATCACTCTCCCAAAAATGCATCAAGGAGTGAGTGTACGCCTGGTAGTTGTAAAGTCCGGCTGGCAGCAGCGGTGTACCGCGTGAAATGAGGTACAGTTCAGCAGGATACAGACCGCCAGCGGAAGGGGCAGCCCTCAAATAATGAGGGGCATTGGGGGTGAGAATTTTTCCAGTGAGTCCATAGCTGCACAGCAGCAGGCGCGACAACCGTCGCCACCATAGCCCAGTCGGGTCATTGCTAAAAGCGTCTGGCTCATCAGCCAGATAGGGCTTCAGGTCAGTGACAGAACCGATTTTGTACTCTTTATAGGGTAGCGGTGGCTGGTTCCAGTCTATTGCTGGCTGGTTCGCGTGGATGGTTTCTGGGTGGTACTTTGTCCGCTCATGATAGTGCTGGGCGATCGAGGCGGTGAGATCCGACATAACGGTTGCGGAAGAATGCGGCTCCGCTCCAATCTTGACACTCTCTTAGCTAAAAGTGCCATAGCTTTTGGCTCAAACTACGGCTTGTCAGCGCGATCGCCATTTAATCGCCATTTAAACTGTTGCTGTGCAAAAACCTGGAGGCGCGCTTGCCAAACCTGATAGCCTTTAGCGCTGAGATGCAAACCGTCGGTACTTAAGTCAGCCGCCAAGTTACCGTTTGCGTCAGTAAAGTAGGGTTGTAGATCCAAATAAGTAACGTCTTCTTCCTTTGCCATGTCTGCCAGCGCTTGATTCAGCTCACGGATGTCACTGTTTGACACTGGCACTCGTCTTGACAAAGAGCCCGACGCTGGCTCAGGCTGTGCTGTGTCTTCTTTGGAGGATGGTTGCGATTGCAGCGGACGGCGATCGACATAAGGCAGAATCGACTGCACCACAATCTGAGCTTGAGGATGAGCTGCTTTAAGGTGGAGTACAATTTCGCGATGATTCGCCAGGATTGTCTCAGTGCCTACACCGTGCAGCAAATCATTGATGCCAATCATGACGAGCACTACTTCTGGTCGCGTTTGGTCGAACAACCTGAGCCGACGCAGTAAGCCAGTTGATGTTTCACCCGAAATGCCCTGGTTTAACCAATTCTCTTCTGAAGGAAGTAGTTCTGGTGGAAACCAGAGGCTGAGAGAATCGCCTGCCAGCACCACTAAGCGCGGTGGCTGCTTTTCGGCTGCTACTTTTGCTTCTTGCCTAAGCAACGCCACCCACCGTTCATACGTAAGCTGATGGCGCGGTCCTAAGATTGGCAGAGGCACTGTAGCGGTGTCTGCTTTCACTGTTGAAACGGTTGTCGAAACTGTTGAAGCATTAACCTCCTGAAAAAAAGCGGTCAAGCTACCCCGATGCAGCAGCAGAGCAGACAGAAGCATCAGTCCACTTAAGCTGAACGACAGGATAGCCCAACCACGAAGAGAAAGGAATCGCCTAGACACTGGCTCAGATTTAAGTTGCTTTGAGTCAGATTGTAATGGCAATTTCAGGCTTTTTCAGCACTACTGATCGATCGTTTTGGCAAAAGCGATTTCACCACGAATCTCTTCACCGTAAGCACCCTCGCCATGCTCGTAAATATCCAAACCTTCGTCTTCGACTTCAGGCTTGACTCGCAGTTCCATAAAGAGACCCAGCACTTTGAGGATGATGAATGTGCCAACTGCCGCAATGATCGCTGCAATCAACACAGCAATGATCTGAGTGACTAACTGACCAGCATTACCATATAGGAGACCATTGTTGCCAGCTGCGTTAACAGCTTTTGTTGCAAAAACTCCAGTCAAAATCGCACCAACTGTACCGCCAACGCCGTGTACTGGGAAGGTGTCTAATGAATCATCAAACTGTAGCTTTGCTTTCAAGTTAACGGCAAAGAAACACGCTAGACCCGTCAAAGCACCAATGGCGATCGCAGACAATGGTGTAACAAAGCCTGCTGCGGGTGTAATGCCGACTAGACCAGCAACGAAGCCGCTACCCATGCCAACTGCTGTTGGCTTTCCCTTCAACAACCACTCTGCTACAAGCCATGCCAGACCTGCCGCCGAAGCGGAAACTGTTGTTGCTACAAATGCAACTGTTGCCAAACTGCCTGCGCTCAGTGCACTGCCACCGTTAAAGCCAAACCAGCCCATCCAGAGGATGCCAACGCCCAACAAAACAAATGGGACGTTATGAGGAATCACTGGCTTCGACATCCAATCTTTGCGAGGCCCAAGTACCCACGCAGCGACTAACGCCGACACACCGGAACTAATGTGAACGACTGTGCCACCCGCAAAGTCCAACGCTCCCATAGCACCTAATAAACCTCTACCCCAAACCATGTGGGCTAGGGGCGAATAAATGAAGGTAGACCATAGAACGATAAACCAAAAGAACGCTTTGAACGAGATGCGCTCAACGATCGCCCCAGACACTAGTGCGACCGTGATGATGGCAAACATCATCTGGTACACCATAAATACCTGGTGTGGAATCGTTGCCGCATAACCGATTGGATCAGGCGCATCAGCCGCAACGCCATTGAGACCCAGCCAACCGAGTCCACCGACGAACTGCTGAATCCCCTGGGCAAACGTTTGCCCCTCTGCAAGCGTTACATCAAACGCTAAGCTGTAGCCCCATAGAACCCAAGTAACGCCGACGATCGCCATTGCCACCAAGCTCATCATCATGGTGTTAAGCACATTGCGCGATCGCACCAGCCCCCCGTAGAAAAATGCCAGACCGGGTGTCATAAATAGCACCAGGGCGGCAGATGTAAGCACCCACGCTGTATCACCCGTATCCATTTTGGGTGGTTCTGCGGCAGCAGGGGCAGCAGCATCCTGAGCCACAGCAGGATCAATCAGCAACCCTGTCAGTAGGTGGAATAGCGTGATTGCTACCAAAGGCAAACCAAAGGCTAGAACCAACCTGCGTAGAGTTTTTTTGCTCTGCTCGCTCGGCTTACCGACAGCCAGATTTACAACGTGCTGCCAAAGCGAGGATACCGATCGAGAGAAGGAGTGCGAAGACCGCCGACGCTTATGCTTCGGCTTCTGATGAATCGTTAGTTTAGACATTAGACACCAAAGAATCCTTGTGAAAATATCAGCCAATACAGTGGGCAACTCGCCGGGGTAGGCTAAGTCAAAGCGACATTACGTAAAAGGCTTGGAAGTTGCTTACTCTACTCGACCCCCTCAAAGCACAAAGCATCAGAGATTTTGGGTCGGTGCCGCTACAAGCGTTGAGCAAAGCAGCCAGGCAGTCAACAACCTTTTCCAAGCGATGAACTAATAAGAGTGATTGCACCAAGTCTGAGAAGGTAAATTCTGTATAATCGATTACAGTTTGACTTTGAAAGCTTACTGGCTTGCAGTGTAATATCACCACTTTGGGGCTTGTAAAGCTTTCTAGTAAAGGGTTAGGAGATCATTCAACAATAGGCTTGACCCCAGTAACCTTTTTACGTGATTAAGCTTTGTTTGTTTAAGTTACAGGAGGGCGATCGCACAAGGTTCGGCTGCCATTCTCGTCGTCCCTTGCAGTATCAACCTGTCAGACGATGTATTGTTGACCTTTTCCCAGATACTGAAAGAAGACTGCTCAACTGAGGGAAAATGTATCATGCTGTCAAAAGGGTTTGAAGTTGAGATTTACACCAGCACCCCAGACGGTGATATCGTTGGGCTGTCTGACAAGATTGTGGCAGCGTTAGATGGTTTTGTACGTGAACCAGATAGCCGCAATGTGGAATATACAACGCCGCCCTGCTACCGCTACGAACGGCTCTTGTGCGATTTGGTACGCCCACGTCTGCAACTGCGTGATTATCTGCATCACCTAGGAGACTACACGCTGATTCCTGGCAGTACGCTGTCTCTGGGCGCAGTCGATCGCTTTTGGCGGTCTGATCCAGGTAACCCTTACCACACCTATATCGAGCAAACCTACGGCACCAGCGTCGTTACTGCCAGCATTCACATTAACGTTGGCATTAGTGACCCAGACTTGCTGATGCGGGCGTGTCGTTTAATCCGGCTAGAAGCACCGCTTTATCTAGCATTGAGTGCGTCGTCACCGTTTCTAGGTGGAGAAGTAACGGGCTACCACTCGACCCGTTGGGGCTTGTTTCCCAAAACGCCTGCCGAGGTGCCCCTGTTTGAGAGCCATGCTCATTTTATCCGGTGGACAGAGCAACAGCTTGCAGCAGGGACAATGCAAAACGTGCGTCACCTCTGGTCGTCTGTACGCCCTAATGGCGATCGCCGTCCCTATAACCTCAATCGGTTAGAACTGAGGATTTGCGATCTGGTGATCGATCCGGTTGCCTTACTTGCCATCACAGCGTTGTTAGAAGCTCGCTTATTACAGCTTCTAGCTGATCCATCCCTCGATCCGCTGGAAAGCAGCCAACTGTCCGCCGCCAGTCGATCGCACGCTTTAGCCGATTTGGCTGACGCAAATGAGAGCGCCGCCGCTCGCCTCAGTCTGGATGCTGAGCTAAGGCACTGGAAGGACGGTAGCCCCATCCTGGCAAAAGATTGGATCGAGCAGCTTTATCAAGAAGTCTGGCCGATCGCCAAGCAGGAAGGCTTTAGTTGTTTTCTCTTGCCCTTGAAGAAAATTTTGCGAGAGGGCAACGAAGCACAACGCTGGTTGAAACTATATGAGCAAGGTCTTGCCGTTCAACCCATTATGCGACAGGCAATTCAAGCTGCTGCTGACTACGAACTCACACTGCAAGATGACCTTTGCCAACCGCTGGTTGCGTAGACTTTAGTTTTGTAGTCTTTTCCCAGAAGGGGCTTCTCACCCCAGCTCAAACCGCTTCATAACGGTTTTTACTGAAATAAAGGGCACCCAATAGCTGGTTCCCAACTTTAAAGGCTGTATCGCGATGGCTTAAGAACGGCTAGATCAAAGCAAGCGCTATTATCCTCTAGCCACTTGAAAGTGCTAGCGATCGCTTTACTGCTTAATCATCCCTTCGGAGGAAGACAGTTTTTAATCAAGAGCCCTAAATAGGCAACCTTTGCTCAATAAAGATTAAAAAAAGTTATCAATCGCTCTTTTTTTAAGATCGTAATTACGGCATTAAGGCACCAAGCGCTGATGATCAGCTACAGACTTAGAGTTGTTTTAGTCCATCCGCAGATTCCGCCAAACACAGGCAACATCGCTCGTACATGCGCTGCTACTGAAACTGAGCTTCATTTAGTAGCGCCGCTCGGCTTCGAGATCAGCGATCGTTACCTCAAACGTGCAGGCTTAGACTACTGGCCTCATGTCAAGCTGCACTATCACAGTTCGATCGAAGCGTTTCATACTATGCAGCAGTCACAAGAAGGGCGTTGCATTGGTTTCAGCACTGGTGGACGCTGTAGTTATACTAAATTTGCTTTTCAACCTCATGACTGGTTGCTCTTTGGCAGCGAAACCACTGGGCTTCCTGCCCACGTGCTTTCTGCCTGCGATGAGACGGTTTATATACCGATGGCAAGCCAATATGTCCGCAGCCTCAATCTCTCTGTGAGCGCTGCTGTTGGTCTTTTTGAAGCGCAGCGACAACTGAGCTGCTTGGAATAGCACGATTACTACACCAACCATGTATGTTTGCCTAGACAACTGTATATGTACTGCTGAAAGCTGTGACACAGACGATCGACGTAAACACCTGCCTGTCCTTCTTAAAGGATGCAGAACCATGTTTTAGAACTCCTCATTGACGAGTTCTAAAACATGGTTCGTCGTTACTCAAGTACTCTCCAGGCAATCGCAACGTTTATGGATTGACTGAGCAACGACATGTGATGAATTCATTTTCTGAGCTAGAAATCAGGTCAGAGATTGATTCGTTGTTTGAATCGCAGCTTTACGCGATCGCTCTTCGCCAGCCAGAACTGCGTTCATGACAATGCTTAATCGCTCTATAGCTATCTAGAAATAGGACTGAAGCAAGGTTAGCTGTGTCCTTGGAACCATGCTTTTCCTGCGGTCACTAAGCTTTCAAACACAGCTAATTGCTATGATCGCAGGCTACTTTTGTGTAATAAGAAATTTCTATAACAGTAGTACTGAACTATTGAGTGTGATCCGGTTTTGTAGGTTGCTGTGCTCAAGCGCTTTACAGGGTAGTGGCAGCGGCTCACAAAAGTTCCAGGTGCTACAGGCAGACTCACTAACACTCAAAGCCTTCAGTTATTAATTGTGATAATGTACACAATTCTACGGTTGTTGAGTCACCTGCCTTCCGTCTACCGTCATGCAAGTGAGCGTTATGATTGCAACTTCAATCGTTGCCCAAGATTAGCTGTAATCCTTTCCAGGACGCTGTTTCTATGTTTTTCTTCAAGGGAAAACTGAGTGCTTATAGGCTGAGTCAGCATGATTTGATTGAGCGAACAATCGCCTCTTTAAGATGCTTACGCCTAAGCCTTTTACAAGCACGTGAGCATCAGCTTTTTGAGGGGCAAGCGATCACTGATAGCGCTCAATTAAAGGTTCTTTCAACACGAGTTGTAGATTTTTGGGGTTATGTTAACTTGTCTAAATTGAGAAAGCAGGGTAATCTTGCCTAAGTGTTTGTCGCTAGTGATCCAGATCGCTTACCTAAGTGATTTCTATCATTGGCTGATGGCAAGCTGAGTGACTCAAGGACAGTTAAACGCTGGACATTTTTAGGAGGTCGTTTTTTTGGAACGAACATTTCCGCAGAAGGTTAAGCCTGTTCCTTCCTGTGAAGTTGAAGATGGTGTGAATGTGAGTCAAATCAGGCAGGCTCCATCGGAGGTCAATCGTTTGGTACGGACTTCTGCCGCCATGATCGGCTTGGCAATCTCGGTAGGGACGTGTAGTTTGCCCTTACCAGGTCAAAGTGATGAGGCGGTTGCTGCGGAACCCGTTATTGGTGAAGCGGCTGTAGGCGAACCGAACGCCAGTGCCTTGCCTCCAAAGTTTGATGTCGCGGCAATTTCCACTCCGACAGAAGCAACCGATCAAGCTCAAAATCTCTCGCCTTCGGGAGCCATTGAGCACGCTGTGCAAGAAGGTCAAACGCTTTGGCAGCTAGCTCAACTGTACCAAGTTGATGCTGCCGCGCTGGCACTAGAAAACGGCATTTCGGTTAACTCCGTACTGCATGTTGGTCAGGTATTAAAAATTCAGGGTAGTGGTCAAGTCGCTCCCATAACACCGACTGTCGATGTCGCTAGTGTGTCTGGAGGCTACGGTTCGGTTAATAGTGCTGCAACAGAGGATAGCGATCGTCCTGCTGCTACACAAGCGAGTGACAAGGAAGCCCTTGATACCTTGCATCAAAAGCAAGAGCGTTTGCGACTGAGCCTTGCACAGCTCGAGTCTTCACGTAAAACTTCTGCTCCGGTTACAGCTCCAGAGTCTGTGGCTGAGGTTGCGGCACCATCTTCTGAAGCGTCTTACTCCGAAGCGTCCTACAAAGTTGTCCTGGGAGACACACTAGAAGCGATCGCAAAGGTACACGGCGTTTCTTTGAAGCAGTTGTCCGAAGCAAACCGCCTGGTTAATCCCGATGTTTTGAACGTTGGTCAAGTACTGGTTGTTCCTCAAACGAGTGAGAGTGCATCTCCCGTTGCGTCTGCCACTGCTCCTGTAATGATTGCTTCGGCAAGTCCAGAGCAAATGACGCTGCCAGCTTCCATTAGCCGACCTCAAGTTTTCTCCCAGGCTAAGACTGCACCATCCACGCAAGGCAAATTCCAGCCTGCATCGTCTGCCCAGGTTGGGAGCGATCGATTGCGCGGTATCGCCGTTCTACCTAGCCAGTCCAGCCAGTTAACTGCTGTTGATCAAACGATTCCAGCAGTGTCTTTGAACCACTCGCCTATTGCTCCAGTGGCGATTGGTGGGGCCAATGAAGTTGCCACTTCGTCTTTTGTTGGCAACCAGGGTGCTCAGGCTGCTCAGACTGGTTCCAGCGCCCAGCAGAGCTACGTGGAGAATCTCAGACTGGAGATTGTGAAGCTGCGCGAAAAATATCAGGGTTCAGTGAGCCAAATTGATCCTGCTGCACCCAGTACAAAGGTGGCGGCATCATCTCTGAATGTTGCGGCACCTGCAAATGCTGAAGCTACAGCCTCAAGCAGTACCGAGCTGCAACCTTCCCGCTATACTAAAGCCCTGCAGGCACAGATTCGCCAGCTACAAGATAGCCACCAGCAAGGTAACCGCGCTGTTGTAAAGCCTATTGCTGTTGTGAAGCCTGCTGCAACGCCTGTTGTACCGTCGAAGCCTCAGTTGCTGGCAACGGCATCCATTGGTGCTGAGAACTACGAGCCGCTAGTGCGATCAGCTACCGGGCAGATGGTTTCTCCAGACCTTCCCCCTCTTGGCTCGGTTGATGCGTATTTACCTGGAAAGTCAGATAAGTTTAATGGCTACATCTGGCCTGCTAAAGGTGTTTTGACCTCGGGGTATGGTTACCGTTGGGGTCGTATGCACAAAGGCATTGACATTGCTGCTCCTGTAGGGACTCCAATCTTTGCAGCGGCGGCTGGTGTAGTCATTAGTGCTGGCTGGAACTCTGGTGGCTATGGCTATCTGGTTAAGATCCAGCATCCCGATGGTAGTGTCACGCTATACGCGCACAACAACCGCATCATAGTCCGAGAAGGGCAAACAGTTGCTCAGGGTCAACAAATCGCCGATATGGGCAGCACGGGCTACAGCACTGGTCCTCACTCCCATTTCGAGGTTCATCGCCCTGGTCAGGGAGCTGTCAACCCAACGGCTTACTTGCCAAGAGGACAGGCGTAACCCTCTTTCAAGTCAAATCACGACTACATTGGGGGAGCATTTTAGCTCCCCTTTTTCGATCGCAGCTTTTGATGCGCTTACCCTGCAGCGGCTGAGTGGTGCTTGTTAGTAAGGGGTGCTTATCAGAAAAAACTTAGCAGCACATGGCAACGGTTCGGTTAGAAGGCATTACACGACAGTTTGGCAGTGCGGTAGCTACCGCAGCAACAGGCATTGCAGACATTACGTTTGAGGTTCCTGATGGTCAGTTTTGGGTGCTGGTTGGTCCTTCTGGCTGTGGAAAATCTACGGTTCTTCGCACGATCGCTGGGTTAGAGGCAGCAACGGCTGGCGAGCTTTATATTGGCGATCGCTGTGTCACTCAGATGCCAGCGCGCCAACGAGACGTGGCAATGGTGTTTCAAAACTACGCGCTGTATCCCCACATGAGCGTGGCAGAAAACCTTGCTTTTGGACTCCAGATGCGTCGGGTTAATGCTCAGCAAAGGCAGGAACGGATTGTAGAAGTGGCAAAACTGCTTGCGATCGACCATTTACTCGATCGTAAGCCTGGGCAACTATCGGGCGGGCAACAGCAGCGTGTGGCGTTGGGTCGGGCGATCGCTCGTCAGCCCCAGGTCTTTTTGCTCGACGAACCGCTGTCCAACTTAGATGCCCAACTGCGGGACGAAACTCGTGCCGAACTGAAGCGGCTTCATCAACAAGTAGGCATTACGACGATCTACGTCACTCACGATCAGGTTGAAGCTATGACTCTAGCAGACCAGATTGTTGTTCTAAACCAGGGGCGCATTCAGCAGATTGGCGACCCTCAAACCATTTATGCACATCCAGCGAACCGGATGATTGCCACGTTTTTGGGCAGTCCACCGATGAATATCCTGACTGCTACGTACGATGGCACCGCATTTCAGATTAATGGACAAGCGCTTCCTTGCCCAGAGGCACTGCAAGCCAAACTTCAGCCGATCACTGGACAAACCTACGATCTCGGCATTCGTCCAGAGCATCTTCAGCTTTGTGCTGATGCAGGTGATCTCAAGGTCGAAATTAGTGTGGTAGAGCCGCTTGGTCGAGAAGTGTTGGTACGTGCTAGGTTACTGACAGAGTCATCGGCTCGATCGTCAGAACTCGCTTTTCAGTGTCGCCCTGATCAGCGCCTCTGTGTAGGCGATCGCTGTTCACTAACGCTAGATTTTGATCAGCTCTTTGTCTTTGATGCCACTACTGGCAAAACGCTGTATCCCTTAAATCAGCTCTAGAAACACGCCGTAACATTGTTTCTAGCCGTCATTTATTATCTTAATTGTGCTTTAAGAGAATTTAGCCAGGGAATTGACAGCTTCTCAATGCTTTACAGCCTTGAGAGGGCGGGCAGCAGTACGATGATCAAAGTAATGATTGACAGTAACGATCGCCCTTCAGCCTATTAACAACCCTGTATCTAGCGGTACTGCTGCATTCACTAACGACAACAGCACGCCTGTTTGCTCCTGTCCGTTTGTTGCCAAATCACTATGGCAAAGGTAGACTCGCTCCTCAGTACGACCGAGCAGATCTAGCAGAATGCGACGGAGACGGCGTTCATTTGCATCCATCGCATCCGCAGATGTCCAGGCGCGCCCCGACCAACCTTGCAGAAACAGTGGTGCACCAAATAGTGAGTCGACCCCACTCAACCAGCGTGGCGAACCAGCATCCAGCCAAAATTGCCAGCGGTGAACCCGACGACTAGAACGGTACTGAAACACATTAGCCAATAGCACTGCATTACTATCTGGTCCGATCGGGCGTACGGGATAAGGGTTCGCAGTCACAGTGTCACTCTGTAAAAGTTGAACAAAGCGGCTCACGGTCATATAAGCCGGTGCATCAAACCGTTGGCTGCGTCGGAGTCTACCATCTACTTCCCAGTAGTGCTGAGCCGTTTCGATCAGCTGGCGTAACGCCGATAGTTGCTCAAACGGTAACGCGCCGCCGCCAAACAGGAAGTGCTGAATGGCACGATCGAGCAACGAGACCGCATTGGGGATCAACCGCTGTTCAAGTTGACTCTGCTGCGTTGCAATCCACTGTACGATCGCCTGGTAGGCGTTGCTTGCCTGGTAGCCCAACCGATCCCAGCGAGGAAAGGTGGTGACTGGCAGCAAACGGGGGCGATCGGGATGAGGGGCAAAGCAGTAATCGGCAAGTAACCCAGCACGAACGGGGTCGATCAACGAGGGATGAGGGGTAAGGAGTGAGGGGTGAGGAGCTTCTGACTGCTGACCGTTTGCTGGCTGCTGACTCAACACTACTAGCATCTCTGCCACTGCTTCTCGATCAACCAGTCGTCCTAAACTGGGATAAACCAGGGTTAATAACGTCAGCAGGGCGCGAATAATAGGCGAACTGGTCAAGGGGCGCTGGTCGTTGAGAGATTCGACGGGAATCTGATGCTTACCGAGCATTTCGGTCAGGCTGTAGCGGGCGATCGCATCTACGCCGGGTGCAATGACGACAATATCGCGGGGCTGCACTTGCTGAGTCTGCACCGCTTCAATGATGACTTCCGCAGTGCGGCGCAACAGTTGGGCACGGGAGGTTGTTTGAATTGCCTGGATTGTGTCTGGCAGGCTAGCAAAGAAAATTGGGTCAGTGGCGAGTGCCACAACTGCATCGCCTAAGTCGTCACCCAGGCAGTAGATAGGACGATCGGTCAGCGTTTCAATGCGACAGCGGTCTACTAAACCTGCCAGATAAGCGGGATCAGCTCCCAAGCCCAACCGTACGGCTCCATCTGGATTGTAGGTAAAAATAGCGGCTGCTCCAGCATCCAGCAAAGTCTCGAAGACCGATCGCGCGATCGCTGGGTACTCGTCCACATCATCCGCTAAGACCACCTGATACCGTTGTGCCAAGTAGCGTTGGTAGGTTGGGTTGGGTAGTAAGTATTGCCAGTACAGCCCCGCAATGATGCCATAGGTTAACAGCCCTTGCGACAGACACCAGTTTTGCCAGCGTTGCAGCAGTTCACCCACTTCAGATTCTGGGAATGGCAGCGCCTCATTTTGCCCTGCAAGTCCCTGTTCAAGTATTACAGGGATATCTGCGATCGGAATGCCAGCCAGGGCTGCGAGTTGTAGTAAATCCAGCAGTCGTCGAACCAGGCGTACCTCGGTCAGGCTCGTCTGTTGCCCGATCGCCTGGTCGAGTTCTGATCGCCAGAGTTGCGTTGCCAGTGCTTGCTCGTTTTCGGGTGCCAGGCGCACAGGGAACTGCGCTTTTAGGTCAAGCTGTTGAATGAGCAACGACCAGAACAGCGTCACTTCTGACTGAAAAAAACCTAGCGGTGTAGTGGAGTGGAGTGATACCTTGCCTTGAGTCGCTGCCGTCAAGCGATCGACTAGCTCAATTCTGTTATCACCGATCGCTGCCAAGACGAGGACTCCGGGTACACCCTCAGGTGTGGTGGAGAAAGAAACGAGCGGCGGCACGGATGAGTGAAGTGACGTAGGGGGAAGCGGTGGCGAAGCCCTTTCTGGTGTTTCATTTAATACTTTAGTGCTTCGCTCTCTCGGTGTGCCATGTTGTGTTAAACCAGACTGTATCCAACTACGAAACTGGTTGACCAGATAGGCAGTTTTGCCGCTGCGTGTTGCGCCTGAAACCCAAATTGGCTCACTGTTCACTGATTGCCCTCGACTGATTTTGCTACCATGACTGAGCGCTCTTAGCTTTAGCGTTTCCGTTTCTGCAATAGAGTCCTTTAGCTTTCTTCTCAGGCTAGCAAAGCTTACCTATCAGCGCTAAGGATTCAGCGCCACTCTGCACCCCTTCGTATTATGCAAACAACACTTTGGACAAGGCTGAAGCAGTCACTCGGCGCTGCTAGACAGTGGTATGAACAAACTCCAGAGCGAGCCCTGGATCAAGCCTATGCTGCCGCTTTGATGATCCAAGCGATCGAAGATGAGCATTTTGACGGCAAGCCAATTTCTGCAGAAACCGCTAAATATGGTGCTAATTCAAAGGCAGTTTTTCAAGAAGAGCTAAGAAAATGCCTCAAGATTGCAACCCTCCGGCTCTCAGAATTTAAAGCCAGTCGGTTTATTTTTAACACAGCCGATACGTCCGGAAATGCACGCCAGGGTGCCGCTTCTTTAGCCAACAGTGAGCGAGCGGCGGTCATTTTAGAAAAGCTGAAGTTTATTGATACCGTTCTCGAAAAATATCAGCCGGAAACAGAATCTGTGGCGCTGGTACCTGTCAATCAAACGGGCAGCGTTCCAGTGGCACAAAATGGGAAACCGCAGCTAGCGATCGGAGCCAAAAGCAATACTGGTAGTCAACGCTTGAGTAATGGTCAAACTATTGACCAACTTTATAAAGGAGAAAAAGGAGAGCCAGTCTTTGATGATGATGACGATACGGGTATTTTTGATAAGTCGGGTGTATTACCCCGAACGATCGCCAGCACGCTCGGTCGTATCAAGCGTGACTTAGACCCAAATTCTGAACAGAAAGTAGTGCAAAGCTTTCGGTCTAACAAGGTAAAGACACGTACCTCCATTCGCTTTTTGCTGATTCTTATCACTGTGCCGTTGCTCGTGCAGCAAATTTCAAAAACGGTTCTTGTTGGTCCTATTGTTGATTCCTTTCGATCATCCGAGAGCGCTGATCCCTTCTTGAATTTTGAGCTTCAAGAAACAGCCTTGAAAGAGCTGCACATGTTTAGAGAACGGATGGAATTCGACTTCTTGTTGGGCAAGGCTCCAAGCCTTCACAATGATGTGCTAGGCGACCCAGCACTTGATGGAGCTGAAGAGCATTACACAACAGGTGAAACCAACAAACCATTAACAAGAGCAGAGCAGGAAGAACGCATTGAAGCCAAGCTAAAAGAGCGCGCCGAAGAGATTAAATTGGAATACAGCCATAGCGGTTCTGAGGCGATTAAAAACATTTTTGCTGATTTATGTTCACTGATTGCTTTTGCGATCGTGCTGATCATGAATCGTCGTGAAGTAGCCATACTCAAGTCATTTATTGACGACACTGTTTACGGTTTAAGTGATAGCGCCAAAGCCTTCATTATCATTCTGTTTACCGATATGTTTGTCGGTTTTCACTCGCCGCATGGATGGGAGGTTTTGCTAGAAGGTTTATCGAAACATTGGGGCTTACCTGCAAATCAAAGTTTTATCTTTTTGTTTATTGCAACGTTTCCAGTAGTCTTAGACACGATTTTCAAATACTGGATTTTCCGCTACCTCAATCGCATTTCACCATCGGCAGTGTCAACCTACAAAACTATGAATGAGTAAAAGTTACGGTTACAGCAAAGACCCAATGGGTAAGCCAGAATTTCTTCTCACTGACTGAAGGGGTGAAAGAGCATGGCTTCTTTAATTGAAGATCGCTGTAACTTTATATCCCAGACTTGTTTTCTAGTTTCCTTTCTGTAGCGGCGAGAGGCTGGGAGATGAGAACGTTTCTGCCAAACGAAAATGGGTCTGAGGCAGTCTCAAACCCATTACTTATTAGGCGCTTAAAGCTGACTTAGTACAGTTGGGGGATCGGCTGGGCTGGGGTCGTTGTTGCAGGAGCCGTAGGTGCTGGGCTAGTCACTTCCGGCGCTGGGCTAGTCTGTAGCGGCGTTTCAGTCTGGAGTGGGGTAACGCTCACACCACCTGACGGCGTAAACGGTAAGAACGTTGGGTCAACCTCGCGTGGGAAATAGCTAGCATCCACACAAGAGTCTAGGGCTTGTGTTGGCGGAACTTTGGCAGCTCTGTTCACTCCGACCACGCAATCAGAATAGCGCTTGGGCAGCAAACTACGTCGGCAGCTATCGAGTACCTCAGCCGCAGTGCTATCGGTGACTTCACGCCGAATATCAACCACGCAAGTCGCCATTTCTCTCGGTCGCCGGACTTGGCGGCAGGCATTGAGGGCGTCAGCGGCAGCAAAAGTGTTTCCGCTCAGTTGGCTGACACAGCTCGATAAATCGCGTGGGGCAAAAGCTCTAGAACAAGCAGACGCAGCTTCTTCGGTCGTAATCTTGGCACCGAGGAGGTCTGATGTGCAGCGATCGTAGTCGTTGGCGGCGGTCGCCGGTGCTGGCAGCACGATCGCGAGCAGACCTGCTGCAACGCTAAGGCTGGCAAGGGTGCTAACGAATGAAACACCAGACTGAGGCGTGGGCTGATGGATTTGAGCGTTCACAGATTCAGGGGTGAAAGGTGATCGTTTGCATCATAACAAGCTTTCTAGCCCTGGTTCAAACCCCTGTCTAAGAGCCAACTAACCGAAGATTACAATTCTGTTATCAACTTCACTAACCCGAATCTACTACAGTGATAAAGGTATACGAACCCGTTAGCAGTCGAAAGGATACCCCGGTATGCACCTGAGTGAATTAACTCACCCCAACCAGTTGCACGGTTTGTCGATTTATCAGCTTCAGCAAATTGCTCGCCAGCTTCGTGAGAAGCATCTGCAAACCATTGCTGCCAGTGGTGGGCATTTGGGTCCTGGTTTAGGTGTGGTCGAGTTAACATTGGCACTCTATCAAACCCTGGATCTCGATCGCGACAAAGTGACCTGGGACGTGGGGCACCAGGCATACCCTCACAAACTCCTGACTGGGCGCTATGCCCGCTTTCACACGCTGCGGCAGAAAGATGGCGTTGCGGGCTATCTCAAGCGCTCTGAAAGCAAGTTTGATCACTTTGGCGCAGGTCATGCGTCTACCAGCATCTCTTCAGCGCTGGGTATGGCGTTGGCGCGCGATCGCAAAGGCGAAACCCATAAAGTCGTTGCGGTCATTGGCGATGGCGCTTTGACAGGCGGCATGGCGCTAGAGGCAATCAACCACGCAGGACATTTGCCCAAAACGAATCTGTTGGTTGTGCTTAACGACAACGAGATGTCCATTTCGCCCAATGTCGGTGCGATTCCCCGCTACCTCAACAAAATGCGGCTCAGCGCACCTGTGCAGTTTATTTCGGAAAATCTGGAAGAGCAATTCAAGCAATTACCATTTGTCGGCGAATCTCTGGCACCAGAACTGGAGCGTGTCAAAGAAAGCATGAAGCGGTTAGCAGTGCCCAAAGTCGGTGCTGTGTTTGAAGAACTGGGCTTTACCTATATGGGACCGATCGACGGTCACAATTTGCAAGAGCTGATTACCACCTTTCAGCAAGCGCATAAGCATACGGGTCCCGTTCTCGTCCATGTTGTCACTACTAAAGGCAAAGGCTACGAGATTGCCGAGAAAGACCAGGTTGGCTATCACGCCCAATCGCCGTTCAACCTCGCCACTGGGAAAGCGGCTCCCTCTAGCAAGCCCAAGCCACCCGGTTACTCAAAGGTGTTTGGTGACACGCTCACTAAACTTGCTGAGAACAACCCAAAAATCATTGGCATTACGGCTGCGATGGCAACGGGTACGGGACTCGACATCTTGCAGAAGCAACTGCCTGAGCAATACATCGACGTCGGCATTGCCGAACAGCACGCCGTGACGTTGGCAGCCGGACTCGCGTGTGAAGGGATGCGTCCTGTGGTGACGATCTACTCCACCTTCTTGCAGCGTGGGTTTGACCAGATTGTTCATGATGTCTGCATTCAAGACTTGCCTGTCTTTTTCTGCATCGATCGCGCTGGCATTGTGGGTGCAGATGGTCCCACCCATCAAGGCATGTACGACATTGCCTATCTCCGCTGCATTCCCAATATGGTGCTGATGGCTCCCAAAGATGAAGCCGAACTTCAGCGCATGATTGTGACAGGCATTGACCATACGGGACCGATCGCCCTTCGCTATCCACGCGGTAATGGCTATGGCGCTCCTCTGATGGAAGAAGGCTGGGAGCCACTGCCGATCGGCAAAGGCGAAATTATCCGTAATGGTGATGATGTACTGCTGGTTGGCTATGGCTCGATGGTTTACCCTTCGATGCAAGTTGCCGAAATTCTCAGCGAACATGGCATTGAAGCGACGGTGATTAACGCCCGCTTTGCCAAACCGTTGGACACCGAACTGATTCTGCCCCTGGCACAAAGCATTGGTCGTGTTGTGACGCTTGAAGAAGGCTGTTTGCCTGGAGGTTTTGGGTCTGCGATCGCCGAAGCCCTGTTGGATGCCGATATTTCTGTACCACTCACCCGCATTGGCATTCCTGACAAGCTGGTTGATCACGCTACGCCAGAGGAATCTAAAGCAGACTTGGGCTTAACGCCACCCCAAATGGCAGACCGCATTTTGAAGCTGTTTAGCAAACAACCATTGACGGTTGGTGTGTAAACAACGATCGACTGCTGCCTAAAACTTCCTTGAATCGCTGCCTAAACTAAGGTCGCGATCGCTTTGCATTGGCGGCGTTTAAACGGTTCATGCCCTTTGGACTGGCTAGGAAACTGTGCGGTTTGGCTGGTATGGCACACAGGTTAAGGGATTGGTCATCTGTAGGGGCAGGGTTTGCCCATGCTTAATGCATCAAGCCGTTCAATCTTAACCAAACCTGCCCTCATGGAACCGAACCGGGCAGGTTTTGTCGTTGCTTGTCGGGCTAACCGTGAATGATTCGCTAAACCTGCTCTATCACGCTACGCAACTTCGGGAGAATGGGCAGGTTTCGTTGCTTGTTGGGCTAACCGTGAATGGTTCACTAAACCTGCCCCTACCACCCTATCTGCCTCTACTATTTGGGTGGGCAATCTGGATGCAATTGATCGTCCTGCCACGATAGAGGGTTACTGTGAATGTATTGCCGCAGACGTTGTAAAGACGTTTCGTCGCGAACAATATGTTCATAATAATTGCGCTGCCAAACAGCAACCCCAGTTACTTGCCGACGTTGGTTGATGCAACGGGCAGAAAATGTTTTGAACCCACGAATAATTTCGGGAATGCCATGACGGTTAGTCGTTAACGCCGCGTTGGTAGGGGCAGGTTTTGTTTCAGATTTTTCGGTTCTCGTCGGTTGGTTATCTGCTAAATCTGCCCCTACGGGGGCTCGTTTAAAGCCAAAATGCCGTGAACATGATTGGGCATCACCACGAAGGCATCCAACTGCAAATGTGAATGGTATTTTGGCAAACTCATCCAATGCGATCGCGCAACCTGCCCAAAGTCGTTCAATTGCATTTCACCCTCCACAATTTCACCCAACAAACATTGCCGCTGATGTGTACAGATAGTGATGAAATACAGTCCGGCTGATGCGTAATCATACCCCTGCAACCGAATCGTTCGCCTTTGGCGACGCTTTGCGTCTCGACGATGATGTTTCTCCGGGTCGTATTTCATGCAAAGCTGCTCCTGACAACGCACCTGTTGATAGAGTTTCCGTAGGTGGCATGGCTGTGCGTCTCCATCGTAGGAATACCAAACAAATTACAGATGCCTGTAGGGGCGAGTTTTGCCTAAGAATTAACGCGAAGCTGATTATGTATTGTCCAAACCCACCCCTACGACTGAACTGCGTTGCCGTTACCAAGGCAGAAGTAATCGTCACGATCGATCAAGCAATCGTTACCATCGCATAAGCTGTCGTTACCTCCACACAAGTAATTGTTACCACTGCACAAGCTATCGTTACTTCTGCACAAGTTATCGTTACCTCTACACAAGCGATGGTTAGGAATGATGAAGCTATCGTCACTAACGTTAAAGCTGTCGTTACTAACGCTGAAGTTACCGTAAAGTTTGCGCGTGCGATCGCCATACCTGAACGCATCACCAAGGCATTCCCCAAAGGCTTTCACTAAATTGCAACAACCCGGACAGGCTCATCCGTACACTACGTCAGCACAATCATTGACTGGCTTAAACAACTTCATGGAGAAAATACGCCTTTTCTGTGAGCTTTGCTGAACCGAAAGCTCTTGGTCATCAGCCATGCTGGTTTCATCCACTCTCATCAGGGTTTGCTTCTATGTCTCGCAAAAAACGTACTTCGCAGATGCTCGAAAAAGCGGAACTCCGCTCTGCTGGCTTGAAAGCCGTTGATCCAACGCTAGACTTTGGTGATACCCGCAGCATGGCTAACCTCACCACTCAGATCGAACAACTCCGCACCAAGATTGACGCTTATAACACGGCTCTCGCCATCATTGATTCCTCTAAAACAGAAATTGCAACTCTGGAGAAAAACCTGGGTGATTTAGCCGACCAGATGTTGATTGGCGTTGCCTTCAAATATGGCAAAAACAGCCCTGAATATGAAATGGCAGGTGGTATCCGTAAGAGTGAGCGGATTCGCAGAAGTACCGCTAGCCGTTTGAAAGCCGGAGCAGAAGAGCTGTCGGCTAGCAGTGCTGGTGTGCAAGCGGTCTAGTGTTTGCTTCAAGCAAGGGCGATCGCAGCTTGCTGAGCGCTTCAAAGTGCAGGCGCGATCGCCATCTTTACCGACCATTACAAATTTAACTGCTGCTGCATGACTGCCCTAGCAGTTTCATACTCTTCGCTAGTGAGAGAAGAGAAGTGATCGTCACTAGCGAGGCAGCATTCACAGCCAATTATGATTGATGTAATTCATCCTTCAACATTTGCTCAATCACAGGTTTCAGTGCTTGTAAATCTTGATAGACTGTATCCCATAGAACTTCGAGATTCACGCCAAAGTAAGCATGGATCAGCTTATCTCGCATTCCTGTAATGCTTTTCCAGGAAATCTCTGCATACTGATTGCGTAACGCTAAAGGAATGTATTTTGCAGCTTCGCCAATCACTTCGATCGCACGTGTCACTGCAAAAATAGTCTTCTGATCGGTTTGAAACTCAGTAAAGGTTATGCCTGCAACGAATTGTTCTGCAATTTCAATGGTGTTTAAGATGTCCTGGAGGTAGTCTTGAGTGTTGCGCTGAGTCACAGATAAATGACCTCCTGGAGAATTCGCTCCCCAATACGAGGTTTCAGCCCATCCTTCATCACCAGATCCACCTTCAGTTCCAAAATATCGCTGAGATAATTTTCAAGTTCGCAAAACGTGACTAAGCCAAAACGAAATCCGGGTTCAAATTCAACCAGCACATCAATATCGCTCGCTTCAGTCTGCTCACCTCGCACATAGGAACCAAATAACCCCAAACGAGACACATGATACGTTCGCTGGAGGTTCAATTGATAACGTTCCAGTTGCTGTTTGATCTCGTCCAGGGATTTCATGATTTATTCTACAGTGACCGACTTTGCGAGATTACGAGGCTGGTCGACGTCCAAGCCTCTACGTGCAGCAATGTGATACGCCAGCAGTTGCAGGGGAATCACCGTGACGATCGGCGACAGCAGTTCATCCACATGAGGCACTGGAATCACCGTATCAAAGGTTTCGGCAGCTTCGTGTTCATCCATTGGCGTGACACCAATCAGACGTGCATCGCGGGCTTTTGCTTCCTGGGCATTAGAGAGCACTTTTTCAAAGACAGTTCCCGGCATCGCGATCGCCACCACAGGCACCTTTGCATCCAGCAGCGCGATTGGTCCGTGCTTCATTTCGCCAGCCGGATAACCTTCGGCATGGATGTAGCTGATCTCCTTCAGCTTGAGCGCACCTTCAAGGGCGATCGGAAAGTTAATGCCCCGTCCTAAAAAGATAAAGTCCTGCGTTTCGGCAAAGTCGTGCGCCAGTTGCTCAATGTAGCGCTCCTGGCTTTCCAGCACAGCTTCAATTTGTGCGGGTAGCTGCTGCAAGCCTGCCAGCAGTTGTTCTAGCTGCGCGGGTGCAATGACTTGACGCTGCTGTGCCAGGTCGATCGCCAGACAATAAAACGCCATCAGTTGTGCGACAAACGTTTTCGTTGCCGCTACGCCAATCTCAATACCTGCGTGAGTATCAATAATGTGAGGCACCAAATCCCCTAACGAACTTTCTGGACGGTTAGTAATGCCTAACAACCGTGCTTGAAACTCTGATGCATGACCCGATCGACGCTGCTTCTCCATTGCCAGTGCTGCCAGCGTGTCTGCTGTTTCGCCAGATTGCGTCACGCCAATAGTGAGGGTGTTTGGGGTCAGCGGCGAGGGTGCATAGCGAAACTCAGACGCATATTGCACCGATGTCGGCAGTTCTGCCAACTGCTCCAGCAGGTACTTCCCCACTAGCGCTGCGTGCCAACTAGTGCCACACGCCACAATTTGAATCTGTTGCAAATCGGCATATAAATCAGCCGATAAATTCAGGCGAATTGGCGAATGACGGTGATCGGCGGCTGTCCAGTGACTATCAATATAGTTTTCCAGACACGATCGCACGACTCCTGGCTGCTCATAAATTTCCTTGAGCATAAAGTGTTTGAAGCCCTGCTTTTCCACCATTACAGGGTTCCAATTCAGCGTCCGAGGTGTTTTTTTGAGGCGCTGTCCCTCGAAGCTGTAAACTTCTACTCCTAACGGAGTCATCCGTGCCAACTCACCGTTATCTAGAGTCAGCACTGCGCGGGTGTAGGGGACGATCGCAGGCGTATCCGAGGCACAATAAAACTCGCCCTGCCCAAAGCCAATAACGACGGGAGCCTGCTGCCGCGCCACGATCAATTCGTCAGGATAATCAGCCGAAATAACGGCGATCGCAAACGCGCCTTCTAACCGATTGACTACTTGCCGCACCGCTTCTAAAAAGGGCGACGGTTCGATCGAAACCAACGGGCTGGCTTCCATACTTTCCGCTTGCTGTAACACTTCAGCAATTAAATGCGGAATCACTTCTGTATCCGTATCCGAACGAAACTGACAGCCTCGCTCTTTCAGTTCTTCTCGGAGTTCACGATAGTTCTCGATAATGCCGTTTTGAATCACCGCGATGCGCTTTGCAGTATCGGTGTGAGGATGGGCATTATATTCTTCAGGCTTGCCGTGGGTTGCCCAGCGGGTATGTGCAATGCCCACTCGTGCGGGATTATCCTCACCAGCAAGCTTTGATTCCAGGTTGTGCAATTTGCCCTTGGCGCGGACGCAATGAATCTCGCCCTCCAGCACAGTGGCAATCCCAGCAGAATCGTAACCGCGATATTCCAGCTTACGCAGCCCTTCGAGCAGAATGCTGCTTGCTGCCTGAGTGCCAATATAGCCAACAATTCCGCACATTTGGCGTTGCTCCACCTGAACCTACATACCCGCCAATATACTCCGTTTTTTTAATCTCTAAGGAGAGTGGGGAGTGAGGGAGTAGGGAGTGGGGAGTGAGGGGGCAAGAGGATGATGAGGGGAGCGGCAGTCGATGAGGCAAGAGTTGCGTTTGCCTCCTGCCCTCTGCCTGGTGCCTTCCTCAGCAATCCCAGGCACCAGCGTTCTGAATGCCATACTCCGATCGTAGTGATTCCAGATCGCGATCGAGTACGGTCTCAGGATCGATCGCGGCATTAATTTTTTGGGGCAACGCTAGCCCTTGCTTGACTCCCTTCAGGTACAGTTGGCAGACCTGCACAGGGTTATGGTAGATGCCGCCCCACGCTTTGCCCTGGATGGACTGCCACAACAGCTCTAAAAACACCACGAAGCTTTGCGCGTAATAGTACCAGGGGCGTTTCCAGGTAAGGGCAGTCAGCAAAAAGCCAATTAGTTGGAGTTCTTGTTCCAGCGCTGTGCTGTAGCCCGTGACTACGTGCATAATGTCGTGCCGCTGCATGTCGCACCAAGGAATCCGCATGATGCCAACCTGAAGGTCTTGATTGCGCACAAAGTCGGGGTTTGCCTGGTAGTAACGTTCTAGCCCCTGCCGTAGCGTGAGGGACTGTTGCGGTAGGTGGGTAGATACATTGATAGAGCCGATCGCATCCATTGGGATTTTTACTAAAGCGTTGATTTTAGTCTTGCTCTAAATATATGACTCAATGCTTAAGCTGGTGACAGTCAGCAGAAGTGTCACAAATTTTAGGTAAATTCTACGCGAAATTACTAGAGTCAACCTATCGACTTCAGGTTAAGTTAAATCATTTTTTGACCTGTAGAGCATACGTTTAAGGCTCTAGAGATAAATTTGTTTTTCTTAACTACATTTTGGGCATCTTTCCTACAAGTGGCTTGATGCATTGACTGCTAAAAAGTTCCGAAATGGTTAGAACTGTCGATGATGTCATGGAGGAGTGTTTCAGGTTAGGAAGGTCGGCTTCTGAATCTTGAAATTAGGTTTTATTGCTCTCAAAAATCACCTTTTCACAATAAAGAGTCACATATGCACGGTGTATACATCAACAGCATCGGCAAGTTTTTGCCTGGAAATCCGATCGCCAATGACGAGATGGAAGACTATTTAGGAAAAGTGAATGGTCGCCCCTCAAAAGTCAAACATCGTATTCTCAAAAGTAACGGCATTCAGCAGCGCTATTACGCACTTGATCGCCAGCAACAAACCACATATAGCAATAGCCAAATGGCAGCGAGCGCCGTTCGTGATGCGTTAGCAAACGCTAATCTAGAGCCAGGTGCGATCGACCTTCTCTCTGCTGCCACCAGTTGGTCAGATTTGCTTGTTCCTGGCTTTGCCAGCATGGTACATGGCGAATTGACGGAACTATCACCCCTCGAAATTAGTTCCAGCCAGGGCGTCTGTTGTGCGGGTGTGACGGCATTAAAATATGCAGCATCACAGGTAAAGCTAGGCGAAAAACGAGCCGCGATCGCTGTTGCCTCAGAGCTACCGTCACGGTTGTTCAAACACACTCATTTTGAAGCTGAAGCAAGCGTCAAAGCGGGAAAATCTCTCGGTTTTGATACCGAATTTCTCCGCTGGATGCTGTCTGACGGTGCAGGCGCTTTTCTCGTTCAAAATCATCCTAATCCTTCAGGCATTAGTTTGAAAATTGAATGGATTGAGTTGATTTCTCATGCCAATGCCTATCCTGTTTGTATGTATGCTGGCACAGAGGATGACAGCGCACAAAAAAGTTGGATGGACTATCCTTCCTACTTGCAAGCTGCTGAAGCGGGGGCTATCAATCTTCGTCAAAATATTCGACTTTTAGATAATGTGATCAAGCTTGGCGTCGAAGGTTGGCTCAAGTTAATTGAACTAGGTCGCGTGCAGCCTGATGACATTGATTGGTTACTGTGTCATTATTCATCCCACTTTTTTCGGGGACAAATTGTGGAACTGCTGGAGAAAGCAGGCTGCATGATTCCTGAAGACAAATGGTTTACCAATCTCTACACACGCGGCAATACAGGTTGCGCGTCCATCTACTTAATGCTGGAGGAATTATTCCACTCTGGCAATCTGCAACCGGGGCAAAAGATCTTCTGCTTCGTGCCAGAAAGCGGACGGTTTACAACGGCGTATATGATGCTGAGCGTGGTGGGGAGCCAGGAGGCAGAAGCGAAGGAAGCAGGGGAGGCAGAGGGAGCAGAATTGATTCGCAACTCGCAACGCTTTAACGCATCTGCACCAAGCATGAATCAAAACTCTTCATCCCAATCCCCAACTCCTATGCCTCACCTCTCCAATGACCTAACTCAAAACTTAGAACTTTCTGGCAACGCAGCGCAAAACGCTATTCAGAACTCTCTTCCACTCCCCACTCCCCACGCTCCAATCCCTACTCCTGAAGAACCCGTTTCTGCCTACCTGCTGCGTCAACTTGCCCTCGTCTGGTTAGAGTTTGAGCGTGAGATTCGTTCCGTTCCCATTGTGCGCAAACTGCATCGCGGTGAATTTACGGTGGATGACTACAAGGCGATGCTGCGAAATTTGCGTCCGCAGGTGGTGGAAGGGGCGCGGTGGATTGCCCGTGCTGCATCGAATATGACGGACTTTCGGCTACGATCGACCTTCATTGGTCATGCCCAGGATGAACACCGCGATTACCAGATGCTAGAACGCAACTACGTGTCGATCGGTGGTGCGCTGGAGGAAATTGTGAATGCGGAGAAGAACATTGGTAGTGAGGCACTGTCAGCGTTTATCTTCCACCAGGCATCACGCGAAAATCCCGTTGATCTGCTGGGAAGCATGTTTATTATTGAGGGCTTGGGCAACAATCTGGCGGGACATTGGGCAGCAAAAATTCAGCAAACGCTGGGGCTAAAAGATGAACAAGTGTCGTTTTTGGGCTATCACAGCGCGAATGACGAAGCACATTTGGGCAAGCTGAATGAGTTGATTAACGCCGAATGGATGACTACAGAGATTGCTCAGCGAATTGTAAAAACCGCTCAGGTAACAGCGCGACTTTACTTGCTGCAATTGGAGGAGATTCGGTGATGGCAACTACGCCTTAGTAAACATGAGGACTGAGTATGAACCGAAGCCCCAACCTTTTGAAGCAAATTTTAGTGGCTATCGTGAGTTGTTTGGCGGTGATTCTGATCCATTCGATCGCTCCGATTCAAGCTCAGTCCCAACCCGTTGTTGCAGTCAAAACTGTTTACTATCCAATTAAGGGCGCAACGGCTGGACAACTGCGCCAACAAATGAACCAGTTGGGCCCCATTAGCCAAACATCAGGGCAGCGCTTTGATGCGCGTACCGATTGGTATGTGCGCTGGAACTATCAATATTTAAGTCAGGCAAATAGCTGTCAATTAACTGCGATTCGAGTCAGAGCCGATGTCTCGGTTACCCTGCCACAGTGGAAGCAACCCGCTAACGCTGCGAAAGGCTTGGTCAATCGCTGGAACCAGTACATTAAAGCACTGCGCCTTCACGAAGATGGGCATAAAGACAATGGCATTGCCACTAGTCAAGAGATTCTACAGCTGCTAAAACGGTTTCCGGCAAAAAGCTCATGCTCAGAGCTGGGGGTTGCTGCAAATAAGGCAGCTCAAGGCATCATCAGCCAGTACAACCAGCGTGACCTCGACTACGATCGCAAAACCCAACACGGTGTCACTCAGGGTGCCGTCTTTTCAGGCTGAGCAACCTTATGCTTCACTTCACTATTTAATTCACAAGAAATATGGACGTTGTTTCTGCTTCCACTCAAGCGCCAATTCAAGCGACGATCGAGCCATTGCCACTGCAATCTGACCTGAACCCTTATCTACCCGAACCGCACGATCGCCGCAATCCTAACGCCTGGGATGCACTGTATGTCGATCAGGCGATTCCGGTAGACCTGGTTGCGAAGGGCTACATGATTCGCGACTTGCGAAACTGGACGCGCAGCTATCTATTATTGCCGATCGCTTTCATTGCAAATGTGCTGCTGGCAATCATTATGACGGTGAAGCGGCTGTTGCCCTTCCAGTTCAGCAACTACACGCTGATGCATCGATCGGCTGCCTGGTTTCTCAACACTTTTGCGTCGCCCGAAGCCTGCTACCTGATTGTGCGGCACATCTGCCTCGGCTCCAATATCGTCAATTTCCTGATTGATAACGGTCCTGATCCGACGATCGAAAAATCTAAACTTTACCCCAGCACCATCAACGATTTGGCAGAGAATGCGTTTCTGGAACACGATCTCATTCTGTATAACTTCGTGCTGGACTACAGCAAGGCACAGCGCGAAAATCCTCACTGGATACAGCAGGTGCAGGCACGAGGGCTGAGTTTTGACAGCATCAAATCGGTGCAAGTAGACATTGATTTCACGAAGCGTCGCTGGTTACGCATCCTGGATCTGGAGTCGTCGATCGAGCTTTTCAAGGTCTTCTATTCGCTCTGCCTCACGAGTGACGAATTTGAACGGGCAGTGCTGTCCCTCGAATTTGACGAAAACTTTGGTTGCTATGTCAGTGCGCTGACAGGTGACTATAACTGGAACCACGTCATCACAAACCGCCATCCACTCGCTCCCGAAAGTTCGTTTAGTTCTGCCCGCAACCTGATGCTGCACGGCATTATCTCAGAGTATTTGCATCGCTACCTGGAGTTACGAAAGGAAATGGCAGTAAGCGGTAAGGGTTGAAAGTTAAAGGATGAAGGCTAAAGGCTAAAGGGTTGAAGTTGGAGTAGGAATTAGTAACGGCATTGGTTAAGCAAACAACTCTGTAACCAGGATGCTGAAACCTTGCAGGATGGTTTGGGTATCAGCTACGGCTGTACTTTCCACAAAAGGGAAGTAATTATCTGTAGCCATAGATAATCGTCCTCGATTTTCAATAGTCTGCTTTTATGTGGCAAAGAATTGCTTCACACTACCTGTTGGGAAGAGTGAGCAGAAAGGCGACATTTAGCAGCGCAGTCATAATACCTCCTAAAGCTGCACCTCTAACCAAGTTCCACCTCCGTAAGCGAGCCGCATAAATCAGTAATGGAGTAAGATACAGGACTTGAAATGCCCCTATAAATATTGCTGCAAAACCAATTAGATTTACATTAGTGCGGCTGGGACGTATAGGGTTTCCAGGAGCGTAATATGACGAAAAATAAGCAATTCCTAAGCAGGCAATAACTAGATTAAATACGACGACTAGAAAAGCACTTAGAACAATTCTTCGTTCATCCTCTACTTGCATAAGGCTTTACCAAGTCAGTCACAAAACTCTAGCTGTCTTAATCAACTTTCGTAAAGTGCTGCCCTATAGAAATCCTAGGGTTAACTAATTATGAAGCTAGCAGATGAGCTTGCTGTACTCCCCTAACCGAGAAATTATGTAGCCCAGCGCTCTATTATAGGCGTGCAGTCAGTGGAAGGATGACAGTGGTGAGTAGTCCCGTTTCAGACCCAGCCGAGCATCTTTCAGAGGCGATTACGCGCTTGCGTGGTCTGACCCAATGCACTATTCAAGCAGGTTGGCGCTACTGCGATGAGGATCTGTCGATCGCTCAGGCAACTCAGCCCGAAACCTGGCAAAGTTGGTCGATCGCGCCCCTTAATGAAAAAGACCACCTTGCCTGGACAAAGGGCAACCGGGTGCGCTGGTTTGGGCAAGTCATCACGGTGCCCCAAGACTTGCAGGGTTATCCACTGACAGGTTTAACTCTGCGCGTCGCTGCTACCTGGTGGGCAACCAATGCTCAACTTTTTGTCAATGGCACGTTCGTGCAGGAAGGCGATCTGTTTGATGTCAGTACTCGGTTGCTCCTCAGTAACACCGTTGCACCCGGAGATACATTTGCGATCGCCATTCGCCTGATCAGTCCCGGTCATGACGATGGCGCACTCGTGCGATCGGTCTGTCACTACGAATCCTCCAGCGACGCTCCCGAACCCAGCTTCATCGCCGACGAACTAGACGTACTCCGCCTCTATCTCCAAACCTTCGCGCCCGAAGAACTCCCCCTCCTCACCGAAGCCATCACCGCGATCGACTGGTCAATCCTTTCCTCTCCCCCTGCATCCTCCCTCCGCAAACTCTTCGATCAAGCTCTGGCAACCTTACGCGATCGCCTCCTCCCCCTTTCCCCCTTCATTAAACAGCGTCGCATCCGCTTGGTGGGACACGCTCATCTCGATATGGCATGGCTCTGGACAGTTGCTGAAACCTGGAACGCTGCTGAACGCACCTTCGAGTCAGCCTTGAACCTGCAAAAAGACTTCCCCGAACTCATCTTCTGCCACTCGACTCCCGCACTGTATGAATGGATTGAGCAGAACCGTCCTGCGTTGTTCGAGAAGATCCGAGAGGCGATCGCGGACGGATGGTGGGAACCCGTCGGTGGGCTGTGGATCGAACCAGAACTCAACATCATCAGTGGTGAGTCAATGGTGCGGCACGTGTTGTACGGTCAACGCTACTTTCAGGAGAAATTTGGCAGCATCAACCGCATGGCATGGCTACCCGATAGCTTTGGCTTCACCTGGCAGCTACCGCAGATCCTCAAGCAAGGTGGCATCGATTACTTCGTTACTCAAAAACTGCGCTGGAACGACACCACGAAATTCCCCTACGAAGTTTTCCAGTGGCAAGCTCCCGATGGCACCGAGATCTTCAGCCTCATGTCCGCGCCGATCGGCGAAGGCATCGACCCCATCAAAATGGCAACCTACGCCTGCGACTGGGAAACCAAAACAGGCATTCCCGATGTCCTCTGGCTCCCCGGAGTCGGCGATCATGGTGGTGGTCCCACCCGCGATATGCTCGAAATCGCCCGCCGCTGGCAGCGATCGCCCTTCTTCCCCCAACTAGAATTCTCCACTGCCCTCGACTATCTGCAAGACCTCGAAGCGCACTACAAGCCAGATGCAGCTAGAGGCTCAACGGCTGAGGATCAACGCTCGATCACCCAAGCACAGCTAGTCGTGAATGAGCCTTCAACAATCGTCAACGAGTCTTTAACTGCTCCTAACGAAACTCAGAACTCAAAACTTTCCTCTTTTTCTCCTCCCCTTGCCCCTCACCCCTCTCATCTTCCTCTCTGGGACTCCGACCTCTACCTCGAATTCCATCGTGGCTGCCACACTACCCACGCCGATCAGAAGCACTTCAACCGTCATTCTGAAGAGTTGCTGTATCAAGCTGAACTGTGGGCATCGCTGGCAACCATCAGCGCAAGCGTGAACTATCCCAAAAGGGATTTAGAAACTGCCTGGAAAAAAGTGCTGTTTAATCAGTTTCACGATATTCTCCCTGGCTCATCCATTACAGAAGTATTCGACGACGCGAATCGGGCTTGGGAAGAAGCGACAAAGCTTGGTCAGGAAATTAAGCAGTACTCGCTCGCTACGATCGCCCAACAAATTGCCCTTCCACCGCCACCGCATCCAGATGCGAAAGCGATCGTGGTCTTTAATCCGCTGAACTGGGAGCGATCGCATGTTATTGGAGTTGATATCTGTTTATCATCTGGTGATCCAGATAACTGGCGAATTTTTGATTTAGAGGGACAAATCATTACAGCCCAGCGTTTTTACTCTCTAGATAGAGGGCTTTGCGGCATTTCCTTTTTTGCAGAGCAGATTCCAGCAGTTGGCTACCGTACTTACTGGCTCTGCCCTTACGAATCAACTACAGAAACGATCGAATCGCATTCATTCGTCCTAGAAAATGAGTTTTTGAGAGTCATCGTTGATTCAAAGACGGGAGATTTAGCCAGCATCTTTGATAAAATCCATCAACGCGAAGTACTTAACGGCCTAGGTAATGAACTGCAAGCATTCGAGGATAAAGGACAATATTGGGATGCCTGGAACATTGACCCTAAGTATGCTCAACATCCTTTACCATCTGCAACTCTGCTAACAATTGAATCATCACAGAAACCTTTTCAGAGAAAAAATGACTACGTTCAAAATGCCCTTGAAGAATACATTTATATTGAACGCAAAATTGGGGCATCCATCTTTAAGCAATTTTATGTTTTGCAGCAAGATTCACCCAATTTGGAAATCCGCACGTTTGTTGATTGGCAAGAGCGCCATGTTGTCGTGAAAGCTGCTTTTCCATTGAATCTAGAAACAGATTACGCGACGTATGAAATTCCTTGTGGGGCGATTGAGCGGACGACGAAGCCGGAGAGCGAGCGCGAAAAAGCGCAGTGGGAAGTCCCTGCGATGCATTGGGCAGATCTAAGCGACGGTAATTATGGTGTGAGCTTACTCAACGACTGTAAGCATGGCTATGACGCGAAACCTGATCAACTACGACTCACCTTACTGCGTGGCTCCGAATGGCCCGATCCAGAGGCAGACAAAGGACGGCACTCGTTCACCTATGCCCTCTATCCTCATGCAGGCGACTGGAAAGCCGCTCAAACCGTCAAGCATGGCTATGAGTTAAATATGCCGCTCACTGCACAGGTCATTTCTGCTAGCGGAGACGATCGCCCTAAAACCTTGCCACCGACCGCTTCCCTTCTAGATCTGGGAGCCGAGAATCTCGTGTTGATGGCATTCAAGCAGTCAGAAGACTCGCTGGATGAGTGGGTCTTGCGTTGCTACGAGTGTCACGGCGAACCAGCACAGCTTACTTTCCAAAGCGACTTGGATTTGGCGCTAGAGCAGCCTGTAGATTTGTTAGAGCGACCAACGACTGCCCAAACAACTCAGGGGCAAACCGCTACAGTTCACCCCTGGAAAATTGTCAGCGTCAAAGTAAAGCGGTCAGCTACTAGCGGTCAGGTTTCAGCGCAGCCTTCAGCACAAGACCAAAGCGATCGCGTCGATGACTGAAAGTCGATCGCTGACGGCTGATGGCTGCAAGCTCTAATCTTCGTGATCCTCAAACGGATCATCTAATGCCTTCGATGGTGGTCCAAACGCCGTGTAGATGGCATATGCCGTCAAGCCGACCAACGTCGCGCAGATCGAAATATTAAGAGCTGTTGCGGGTTCCATATGCGAGAAATATTATGAGTGCGTTGCCATATAATGTTACAAACAATATATATGTTCTGTCGAGCTAAACATTAGGTGACTCATGGCACAGCGGACTCGGTTGGGAGACGTTCTTAAACCCCTGAACTCTGAATACGGTAAGGTTGTTCCCGGTTGGGGCACTACGACCTTGATGGGTGTCTTTATGATCCTCTTTTTGGTATTCCTGCTCATCATCTTGCAGATTTACAACTCTTCGCTTCTGCTAAATGATGTAGATGTCGATTGGACAAGTCTGGGCGGCTAAGTGCGCTTGGCTTCCCAATGCGAATGACGATTCGGCTTCCCGGCTTGACCGGGATTTTTTATGGCGATTTAAGACTGAGTTGCGTTCAACTAAGTAGCACAAAGGACTGAGGACGATAGACTAGACTGCGTAGGTGATACGTTATAACGTGACTCCTATAAATTCATAGTCATGCTTTAGGGTTTGCGTTCTTAGTCCAGCAAGCATTTGCAGGAGGCAATACGGTGAATATTTTCGGGATTGGGTTGCCAGAAATGGCAGTAATTATGGTTTTGGCGCTGCTTGTGTTTGGGCCCAAGAAACTGCCAGAGATCGGTCGCAGCGTTGGTAAAGCAATTCGTGGCTTCCAGGAGGCATCCAAAGAATTTGAGGCAGAGTTTAAGCGCGAAGCCGAACAAATCGAGCAAGCGGTGAAAGCTCCTATGGAAGCGATGCTGGAAATGCCCTCTCAGCCAACCTTATCTCCCGCACCTGACACGACTTCGGCTTCTGACACTTCCACGATCGCTGAACCAGATCTCCAACCAGACTCCGAAGCTGAACCTACTGTGGTTGCTGAAACTGTAGCTGAACCTACCGAAGCTGACTCTACTGCGCCTGAACCTAAGCCTACTGAAGCTGCTGTTCCAACCGAAGTTGCTAGTTAGGTCTAGCTCGATTGACCTGCCTGGATAAGACCAATGACAGAGGCAACCACTGCACAACCCGTTATCCCTCAGTTGATCGTTGGGCTGGGCAACCCGGGTGCAAAGTACGATCGCACCCGCCATAACATTGGCTTTGAGGTGATCGATACATTGGCAAAGGTCTGGCAGATTAGTTTGTCAGAAAACCGTAAGTTTCAAGGGTTCTTTGGTGAGGGTATGGCAGCGGGACGAGTCAAGATCCGCTTACTGAAGCCCACTACTTACATGAATAACTCTGGGCAGGCGATTCGCGCTGTCACTGACTGGTACAAACTGCCGCCTGAATCTGTGCTGGTGATCTATGACGACATGGATCTACCTGTTGGGAAGCTACGACTACGCCTTTCTGGTTCGGCAGGCGGACAAAATGGGATGAAATCGGCGATCGCCCACCTCGGCACACAAACCTTTCCACGTTTACGCATTGGCATTGGTAGCGCTAAGAATGGTGATGTGGCAGGTGACGCAGTTTCTCACGTATTAGGTCGGTTTTCAGCGCGAGAAGCTGAGGTAATGACAGAAGTTTTACACCTTGTTGTGGGCGCTGTCGAACTCAGCCTCAAGCAAGGGGTGGACAAAGCAATGAGCCTTTACAATAATCGGACGATCACACAGACTACTTCATGAGTAGCTTAGTATTACAACCTGAAAGCTTGAACCAGTGAGCTCCGACGAGCTTGAAGCAAGGCAGTGTCCTCGCCGCTTGAGCAAAATAAGCTAAGATTCCATGCAATCGTCTAAAGAAGTATGTCTATGACCGGACAGTCATCCTCAGACAACCAGCAACTCCTAACCACACTTGTGCAGGCAACTGCTGAACTAGCTCAGTTAAACAAGCAGCAAGCGCAAAAGCTCGGCACCTTTGACACAAAACTTGATACCTTTGACGCGAAAATTGAAGCCATTGCAGACCAGATTGGTAAACTCACGGAATCTATGACTGCTTTTCGCCTAGATCTTGATGACATTAAAGAGACCACTCGAAAGCAAGCTGAGACCGCAAAAGCCCAAGCTGAGACCGCAAAAGCCCAAGCTGAAAGCGTTTCGCAGTTGATTGCGTTGTTGGGAACGAAATGAGATTGTGCCATCAAGCTCGATCGCACTCTGCAAAAATGTACTTCTTAATCAACACATACGATCGTGGGTTCTCGTCGCTTACCTGAAACTACTGCTTATGTTCGCGTTCTCCGTCAGTCCTGGCAGCAGGGTGTACTGGAGGGCGAGGTGATTGCAAACCAATTTGAGTGGCAGTTTCAATGGTGCTTTCAACGTGGTGAACTGTCTGTAGAGCCATCGCTAGGTCGGGCGCTAATTAAAGAACCCTTGGGACGCTTTCTAGAGCAACGCGATTATCAGTTAGAACCCGGTGCCGATTACTCGTTTACTATTCGAGCCGATGTGTAGCATTTTTAACTGTTCAGGTACTTTGGCAGAGGGTAAGTTGCTGTTCTAGCATGGGGATATCTGAGTTTGCCTCAGGGCAGTAGACTTGAGATAATCCGTAGACGGATGTGAGCGACTTGACAAGTGGTGTATCGGTAGTTTGTATCAGCCTTGCGGTAGGAGCGATCGCGCCATGTTTGGCTTTGCGCCTAAGTTTATTCGTTATAAGAAACGCCGCTTTCAGTGTTCTTTAGCAAGAACCTATCAAGCTTTGAGTTCAGCATCGGTTGATGATCTGTGGCAGAAAATTGTTGATCTGACTGATGTGTCCTGGCATCCTATTATCGCCAGCACGAACGTTCCCAATGGGCTAGTAGCGAAACCAGGCTTGATTTATCAGGCAGTGACACGGTTGAGTCCGATCCCCATCCAAATCTTTGTGGAGCGCGTACGACCGGGAGAACTGTTCAGCGTGCGTATTCTTGTGATGCCAGGGTTGGAAGAACAGGTTACCTATCAGGTCAAGTCTACTGTTTGCGGCACTCGCGTCTCTTATTCGGTCACGCTTCGAGGTTGGCTATCACCGTTGCTCTGGTCACTCATGCGCCCTTATGCCGCGCGAGTTGCGTCTGACTTGGTACAAGCGGCGGAACAAAAAGCATTGCAAGCGGTGTCTGGAAAGCTGAAACGATCGAATCAAAGTTGTCTCGATTTCTAGGTCTTCATTTCTAGGTCATCTATCGTACTTCAGCCAGTGTGCGATCGCTTAACGGTAAACTTATGACAGATAGCCGCCCGCTTTTTCGCACTGGAGCCAGGGTCAACCATGCCCAATCGCCTCGATACTAGTTCTGTTTTAGAAGTACTCAAACCGGTGCAAGACCCTGAACTCAACAAGAGTTTGGTGGACTTAAATATGATCCGCAACGTGGCGATCGCTGATGGTAACGTACGTTTTACGCTGGTACTCACCACACCTGCCTGCCCACTACGCCAATTTATTGTTGATGAGTGCGAACGTGCAGTCAAAACACTGCCAGAAGTCAAAACTGTCAGCGTAGACGTGACGGCTGAAACCCCCTCGCAAAAAGCATTGCCCGATCGTGCTGGCATTGATGGTGTCAAGAACATCCTGGCGATTTCAAGCGGCAAAGGTGGCGTGGGCAAAAGCACCGTTGCTGTTAACGTTGCGGTAGCGCTGGCGCAAACTGGCGCTAAGGTCGGTTTGATCGATGCAGACATCTACGGTCCGAATGCACCGATGATGCTGGGCTTGGAAGGTGCCAAAATCACGGTGCGACAGTCAGGGGCGCAAGAGGTGCTAGAGCCTGCTTTTAACCACGGCGTTAAACTGGTGTCGATGGGCTTTTTAATTGACAAAGATCAGCCTGTGATCTGGCGTGGACCCATGTTAAATGGGGTGATTCGTCAGTTTCTTTACCAAGTGCAGTGGGGCGATCTGGATTATCTGATTGTGGATATGCCACCGGGTACAGGCGATGCCCAGTTGACACTAGCGCAGGCAGTACCGATGGCAGGAGCGGTTATTGTCACAACGCCCCAGAGCGTTGCGCTGCTAGATTCCCGTCGTGGCTTGAAGATGTTTCAGCAGCTTGGTGTGCCAGTGCTGGGTATTGTCGAAAATATGAGCTACTTCATTCCGCCTGATATGCCAGAGAAACAGTACGACATTTTTGGCTCGGCTGGCGGCGAAAAAACAGCAGCAGAGCTACAGGTGCCGCTACTTGGCTGCATCCCGTTAGAAATTTCGCTCCGAGAAGGGGGCGATCGTGGTATCCCAATTGTTCTGGCAGCACCCGAGTCGGCTTCGGCAAAGGCTCTAACGACGATCGCACAGCGACTTGCCGGGAGAGTTTCGGTAGCAGCGTTAGCGTAGAAAAGCAAAAAACAGGAGTCAGAATTAACTCAAGGACTCCTTACTCGTCACACTCCCTCAACTATGTTGCAAAAGTCCTTCAGTCGCATTCGTTGGAAGTCTCTGGTGCAGCCCTGGCAGCATACCGATTGGCTGCTTTTCGCGCTGCCTGGGGGCTTGACAGCATTTGGGGGTGTGATGATTCGCAGCACCGAGTTAAACCAGGGCTGGACGGATTGGTATCAGCATTGGATTATTGGCGCGATCGGCTTTGTGATCGCGCTGGTGATTGCGCGAGTGCGCTACGACACCTTGATGGCATCCCGCTGGATTATTTATGGGGTGACCAATCTTTCTCTGCTAATCGTTATTTTTCTCGGTACGTCCGCGTTGGGGGCGCAACGCTGGATCACGATCGGGGGCTTTAATGTTCAGCCGTCAGAATTCGCTAAACTAGGGATTATTGTAACGCTGGCAGCTATTTTGAGCGATCGGGCTGCCTCGACACTGCCTGTGCTAGTGCGGACATTAGCCATTACTGCCGTACCGTGGGCACTGGTGTTTGTCCAGCCCGATCTAGGTACTTCGCTGGTTTTTGGTGCCATTACGTTAGGCGTACTTTACTGGGGCAATGCAAATCCAGGTTGGTTGCTTTTGCTGATATCGCCGCTCGTTTCCGCTATCTTATTTAACCTGATCACGCTTTCGCCTTGGTTTGTTGGGTTAGTGGCAATCTGGGTTGTGTTAATGGCTGTCGTTGCATGGTACACGTTACCGTGGCATCGGTTTGGGGCGGCTGGGGCGCTGGTCGTAAACCTGGTTGCTGGTGAACTGGGTCATATTGCCTGGGGCATTCTGAAGGATTATCAGAAAGACCGGATTATACTGTTTCTCGATCCTGATAAAGATCCTTTGGGTGGCGGCTATCACTTGATCCAGTCGCGCATTGCGATCGGTGCTGGCGAACTATGGGGACGAGGGCTGACAAAAGGAACGCAAACGCAACTGAACTTTATCCCAGAGCAGCATACAGATTTTATCTTTTCGGCGATCGGCGAGGAACTGGGCTTTGTTGGCTGTTTCCTGGTCTTGCTGGCGTTCTGGGTTATCTGCCTGAGAATTATCATCATTGCCCAAAATGCGCGCGATGACTTTGGCTCTCTGCTGGCGATCGGCGTTTTGTCAATGCTTGTCTTTCAAGTCGTTGTCAACGTAAGCATGACGATTGGGCTGGCGCCTGTTACAGGCATTCCCCTACCGTGGCTTAGCTATGGGCGGTCTGCCTTACTAACAAACTTCATCGCGATCGGGCTAGTGCAGTCCGTTGCAAACTTCCGTCAACGTCTTAACTTTAGAGATTGAGATAAAACGAATAAAGTGGAAAGTATAAAGGCTAAAGTATGAAGGATAAGTAAAGGATTTTAGCCTTTAGCTTTCCGCCCCTATACTTTCATCTGTCACCCCACTACAACACCAGAAGCTATGATTTTGCCCGGTTCAGCCGTTAAGGTCATCAATCCCGAAGACACTTACTATGCCTTTCAAGGCTTGGTTCAGCGTGTTAGCGACGGTAAAGCAGCCGTACTGTTTGAGGGCGGCAACTGGGATAAGCTGGTCACTTTTCGCCTTAAAGAGTTGGAAGAAGTGGATGTTACCGCTGGCAAGAAGAAAGGAAAGTGAAGGAATAAAAGTTTTGAGTTATGAGTTATGAATTAAAGACAACTCAAAACTCAGCACTTAAAACTCATAACTCTGCTATGCGTCTTCCCCTGCCTCAATTTGCTGCCCAGAATCGTCCGTCGAGCCATATTGCGGAAGTCATTGAAACGGCGACGACCGAGTTTCTGGCGCAATGTTTGGAGCCAGAGAACTTAAGTTTTCCGGTGATGCCACCCTTTGGCAGTTGGGTGAAATCGATCGACGAAGAATCGGGTAACCAGATCTATGCCGTGGTTTATCACGCCACTACCAGCCCAATCGATTCCGTTCATCGGGCGCGAGCCTTAGGGCTATCGCTCCAAGATCTGCGCGAACAGCAGCCTCAAATCTTCGCCATGCTGAAGACAGAGTTTCGGGCGGCGATCGTTGGGTTTCAGGCACCTGTCGCAGCCCGAAATGGCGGTGCTGCTGAGGCTGCCCGCGTGTATCAGCACTTGCCGCCGCGCCCACCCCAAATTCATCAAGCAGTTCACGTTTGCGAAGTAGCCGAGATTTTGCACTTTAGCGAAACGTTAGATTTTTTGCGTACGCTCTTGCAAATGCCCAGTGCACCTGTGGATGCGTTGGCGGCTGCAACAATCCGCGAAATCTACCAACTGCGGCAGGCAGACCGCGCCTGGCTGGTGCAAGCGGGGCGATCACTCAGTTTGCTGTTGAAAGATGACTACGATCGACTGCGGATTATCCTGAGTCAGATTCACATTTGAACCACACGTTTAAAGCCACATATTGAAACGTGACCTTTTACTGCCTTAGTACTACTGGGTGTTGAAGTCTAGAATCGGTTCCTTCTTTTTGAGTTGTCGCCCCTCTTGCAACAGTCGTTCTGGCAGCAGTGTGCTAGTCAGCGTAGTGTTCAGAAGGTTGGCTCCATAGAGTTCCACTTGCCTTAAATCGACATCGCTCAGGTTTGCTCCTTCAAGGTCGGCGAACAGAAGGTTTGACTGCTTCAGCGTTGCATTCTGTAAGTCAGTCTTGATGAGGCTCCCGCCACTTAGATTTGCCCTGTTTAAATTGGCACTAACCAAGTTGGCATGGGTCAAGTTGCTCAAACTCAAATCTGTCTGCTCCAGCGTTGCTGCTGTCAGATTGCTCCCCTGAAGGTTTGCCTCACTCAAATTTGCCGCGCTCAGGTTCGCCGCTTGTAGGTTCGCTTCCTGCAAATCTGCGCCAATTAGACGTGCCCCTCGGAGGTCACAACTTGGGCAATGCTTTGTTACTAGCAGCCAGCCCACCAGAATTTCTCGCCGATACAGTAGCAGTAAGCCACAGACGCTTAGGACAAACACTAGTACTAAGCACTTTGACTTCATCACACTGAACCGCTTACTGCCTTCATAATTTACGCAATGTAAACTCATTTACGCTTATCCTTACTCTTCTCCTTGCGGAGGAAGGGTGTTTAGACCTTTCCGATTCGCTCCTATTGGAACCTGAGTTCGGGATAAGAACTGGGACAAGAAAGGGGCAAACCCGATAGGCTGAAAATGCAAAATCTCATGCCTGGTTTGCCCTCATGCTTAGTCTAGAAGCACTTTTTTGC
>NZ_JACJPI010000087.1 GCF_014695975.1 Leptolyngbya sp. FACHB-321 | reverse complement strand
ATTTTCGCCTTTGTGTTGGGCTTCATCAGCGGTCTGCTGAGTGGTGCCACAAACACCGACCAGAGTGTGCTGTCTACCATTTATCAACTTGCCGTTTTCCTGCCGAGTCTTGCAGTTGGCGTGCGTCGGATGCATGACACAGAGCATAGCGGCTGGTGGTTGCTCGTCCCCATCGTGAACCTTGTCTTCGCCGTGACGCCGGGTACAACGGGTGAAAATAAGTTCGGTCCTGATCCCAACCGCTCTGCCAGCGGGTCGATTGGGTAGCTTTGGTTCAGGAAATCTTTAGTATCACAGCTCAGAATGACGTTCCCGTAACAAACGGACCATAAACCAACGGTAAGGATCGGTTGAACTGCTTTTGAAGCGCCTGACCGTGATGTCGGAATCCAAAAGTACCTGTCCCTTGGTGTGGTGACTGTTTGAAAAACAAATTGACGACAGGAGTGATGGCTGCAGCACTCGGTAGGCTTGAAAAGAGCAAGCAATCACAGCATAGCTTCAGCCTTAACGTTGGTTTTGGTCTAAAGGCTACGGGAACGCCTTCAAGCAAAAAGACTCGGCAACATCAGTATTTTAAGCCTTAGTTTATTGCTTGGGTGAGTTGCTCAAAGCGCAACGGGGCAAGGAGGGGGAAAGGGAAAGGGGCGGCAGCGTAAGGGTTTGAGCGCTTGTGCCCGTTGACAGTAGGTCTAGAGGGGGAAGCGCTAGCTGATTGTTAGCCCTGCTTATCAATCGGCACCTTAGAACTAACAGAGACACAGCGAACCCGGTCAGAGCGATCGGTTTTTTGCCTTATAAACCGTAAGCCGATCATGCTGCTGCTGGCTGTCAGGTGACACGAGAATTTTCAGGCTTTGCATTCTCCCCAGTATTCGGGATCTACCTATTCAAGGTATTTTTGCTCGGCTGGTTGGATAACTAACGATAAAGCTAACCGGACAGCAGTCATCTTTGCAACTAAACAAACAACCTATGCTTTGTTCCGGTTCAGCGTATGGTTAGGCATGGGCACCACAGCTAACTTGTGGAACTCACGGACTAATGTCGGCAACTCGCTGGGGCAGAATGGCACCCTAAACTTAAGGTCTGACCAATATGGATCACCAGATCCGGTGTGAAACCAGTACCCAACTTGCCCCACTGCTGCCATATGCCCAATTTGGGGTGTAATCAGGATACGTGTTTTTTAGTGCCACCAACTCTTGTAACCAATACCTATCAAGGCTTTTAGAAATTACCTATTTTCTATATGAACCCCGTAAGGAAGGAACGTAAAATCAGGTGTTTCCAGCTTTCGTGGCACTAAATTGCAGCTATCCTAATTGCACCCCTACTTGACCATCGAGGAACAGCAGCGGGAGAATCAGGGTTTCAAGCATCGCGGTCATCCGTACAGGTGGCTTGTGACGCTCAAACTGACCCTTCTAAAACATCCTCTTATGCAACTTACAGATTTTTTATGCCAAACCAATCATTTGTTTACAATTTACTTCTGCTACAACTAAATTTTGAGTATTATTCCCGAACCTGCTTAGCCTTTCAACCTTTTTGCATGTATAGGTAGGGGTTGCAGAATAGTTAAAATAAGCTACTTAAACTTTATTAACAAGCAAGATAGGCGATCGCGGCTTCAAGAGCGATCGTATCAGTGTTCTCATTGATTGAGTTAATGCTCGGCGTTTTAATCAGCGTCGTCAGAAATAAACGAAAGATCAACAAGGTATTTTTTAGGATTATCTTTCTCGATGAAGACGGTAATGTGCTTGCTCTTAATGTAGCCCATCGGGTTGTACCATAAGTTGTCGCTCTCGAAGATGTGTATTTCCGAAGTAGACGGGTTCTTCCACTGCGTTACGACCTGGAAAGGATGCTGGTGATTAGCTGAACGCATGGTGTTGATCTTTATACACTTGAATTCAGTTTCGATGCGGGTTCCTTGCTGCTTAAAATATTTTTCTTTACGTCCTTTACATCCTTTGAGCATGGATCCAATGAGGATTGTAGCGCCAAATATAGAGAAGCTGCTGCCCAAAAGGCCCCACAAGATCGAACCGCCCCGCAGCAAAAGAAAGCTATTAATTTCTGCTATCTGAGGCGCATCTGGTCGATAAAGCACCTCTACCGTTTGCCCCGTTGAGTAGCCTGGCCTTTTAGAGGTTGACGACGAGGAGGTAAACTCAATTTCTTTACCTTGTTGAGTCCTAAAGCGCACGACTGGTTGATAGGTCGTTGAGCCATCCCAGTAAGACCGTACCACCTCTGTGACTGTTCCTTCTGCTTGTACAGCATCTTTGAGGAATGCATTAGTATTTGTGTACAGAAGGATAGCGCCCGCCAGCATACAAATGCCAAGTGCCAAAAACGAATATCCAGCTACTTTAACTATGCCTAGTGGTTTCATCGGTTAACCTAAACGGCGGGTGATTCAGTGCAATGGTTGGAAACTCGTGTCGGCTCCAGCGAAGCTACGGCTGTACTAGTAAGTGAATTTAGTGTGCCCAACGGGTGCCATTTATTACTAGGCAGAAAACGATTTAGGGATGATGTTTCTTTTACAAAGCACTCTGCTGAGAGGACGAGCAGGGCTGTTTGCGTATAGCTTCAGAAGCTAGTAGTTAAGAGGATGTTTCAAAAGTGATGGGAAGCTAAACTTTATGCCAAACGCCTGACCATGATCCGAACCATCGCTAGATAGATCAGCGCTTCAGAGTTTTCTGGCAATCGCTCATAGTCTCTGACTAATCGACGACATCCCATCCACCAACCGAAGGTCCGTTCAACGACCCAGCGTTTTTTGAGCACCACGAATCCTTGGGTCTGCTCAGCTCGACTTTATCCATTTTGAAAGAGGAAAGGTAGCAGAATCAGGAAAGCGTTGTCTGGTTTCTCCTGATGCACTTGCTACCAAAAGAATTAGTACCGTGGATCGTGGCCTTTGCCCCGTTATTTTCTAAACCGGTTTGGCAATCGTCGCTCGTCCTACTGGTAGGCCAAAAGGTAGCGAGGTTGCAACGAAACGCCACGAGATCGCTGTAATATCTGAGCAGCAAAGGATGCAGCAAAAAAAAGTTTAAGAATCGAAACTTACCCGTAAATGATAGCTGAACTGCTGACAAAACTTACGACAGAATGGGCTTTTCACGCCTTTTTCGCCTAGAAACTTGCCCATAAATGGCTGTTTTTCGGCATGATTTAGCTAAATTACAAAAATTTTGCTGGAATCCTTATCTGGTAAAGGTTTTAAGCTCCACGTGACGTTTGGATGCAGCTTCGCTACCTTTGCCCCTCGTAGTATTTTGGACCCTTATCTTCACTCGCTTGTATAGTTGCTCAGAGCGCAACGGGGCAAGGGGATGGAAGAGAGGAAGGGCTGCTGTGTAAGGTTTTGAGCGATTGTGCCAGTTGGCGGTTAGTCCAACAGAGGAAGCGCTAGTTGATTGTTAGCCATGCTTATCAATGGCACCTTAGAACTAACAGAGACATAATTAACTCGGTCAGAGCGATCAGTTTTTTTGCCTTATAAACCGTAAGCCGATCATGCTGCTGCTGGCTGTCAGGTGACACGAGGATTTTCAGACATAACATTGCTGTTCAGCGGCTACCGAAGACTTGCACCATAACACCAACCAACTTTGTAGTCCGCTGCAACGGCGTTGTTCTGCCGCGCTTGGAGCGAGAGCTTTAACCACTCCAAACGATACCACAGACACATCTTGTCAAGTATCACTTGACAATCCGCCTAGTCAGGATGTAAAGTATTACTTGACAGTGAACAGGCAGCCCCATGAAAAATCGACTGAAAGAACTTCGACAACTGCATCAATGGTCACAATCTGACCTTGCTAGAGAGTTAGGAGTCAGTCGTCAGGCGGTGAATGGGTTTGAGTCAGGTAAATTTGACCCCAGCCTAGATATGGCATTCAAAATTGCCAACCTGTTTCAAGTCGCAATCGAAGACGTTTTCATTTACGAGGCAAAGCACTCTATGCAGACACTAGTTGAGCGGGTTAAAAATTTCTTTGGCTTTGAGTTTGGATTCGAGCGGTTTACGGAAAAGGCAATCAACGCACTCAATTTTGCTCGCAATGAGGCGACACGATCGCAGAACTCGCAAGTTGAACCCGAACACCTCCTGGCTGGCTTGTTGGCTGATTCAACCACCACTTCTGCTCGTTTACTTCGAGCCAACGGTGTGACGTTGGATATCGAAACCAATGAGCATTCGTTTGAATCTCGTGAGAATTTAGAGTTCAGTCCACAAAGTAAGTTCGTTCTAGAGCTTGCCTTGCAAATTGTTCGGCTTCAGGGTAAGAAGTCGATTGGAACGGAGCATCTCTTGTGGGGAGTAGTCCGACTCGCTGAAACAGACAAAGCTACTTTGAGCGAACTGTTTCAACGTTACGAAATTGATGCCGTAGCCTTGAATAATCAGCTCACAGAAACAGTTTAATTCAGACTAAAGGACGACTCAAACCACCCTACACCTGCTAGATCTTCAAGATCTCGGTAGGTGCTTTTTTATACATCTCACCAGTAAGCCTCAAATCACTGTCATCACACGAAACGCGAGCGGCAGAACTATTAATGGACGGAAACTTTCCGCCTAAGATCCCAAATTGGATGGATAGGCGGAAAGTTTCTGCCTATCCCTCCTAGCTTACTGGACTAGAACTGGCATAAATCACCGTTCGGTTATAGTCTGCAACCCCGATGCTCTTGTTTCTGTTAGCTCCTATGCCTAAGCTAGGATGCCGGTTCTATCGTTGGTTAGTTGCGGGTGATGCAACGGTGCAAGCCCCAGCCAGCGATTGAATCAAGTGAGCAGTGGTGCTGTTGCTGACTATGATGGACCGGCGGGCGCATTTGAACAGAAAGTTACGGTTTTGGCTGGAATCTCCACTCCACAAGGTTTTCACTTCCCGTAAAGGCAATAGCTAGAAAAACGACCGTTTTCTTTGTGTCGCGCTTTTTGCCGTCATGAGGTCTTGATCAGCACAAGAAAACTCATCAAAAAATCAAAATCAGGTTACATGGTCAGTTCTAAGTTTTCTGATACAGCGAAACCGTAACTTTTTGCATAGATGCGCCTGCTGGTCCATGATGGCACCAAGCAAACAAGAGCGTGAGCCATGGTCAGCGCTGCTTGCAGACTTCAATTGGTTTTAGTCTCATGGCTACGGGAACGCCAGGTATGGCAGTATACTACTGCCAGTCAAGTTCAGGACACTGGTCTCCCGCCGCCGCTCCGGTACCAGCTACCCAGGGACGGTGTGCAGCCACTTGGCACGGGAAGTGGCGCCCGTGCTGTGAACACAGTGCTTCACTGCCGGATCTTCCCTGATCGGCGGCGACCCTTTGTTCTCGCTAGGCTGCAACGCCCGCGTTACCCTTGCAGGTGGAGCGCCACGAGCGCCGCCGAAAACACCATGAATCGAGCGCCGCTTCACGTCTGGGTTTTGATTGGTAGTCTTTTGAGTGCCTGGCTTGGGACCGCACCGCTCCTCGCACAAGTGGTGCCTGATGCCACGCTGCCGCTGGGAGAGCGCTCGCAAGTGTCTGGCACTGCCGCTGTGCAAATTGACGGTGGGGCAAGCAGGGGTGGTAATTTGTTCCACAGCTTCAGCCAGTTCTCGATTCTCACAGGTGGCTCTGCTTCTTTCAACAATGCCACTAATGTGCAAAATATCTTTAGCCGCGTTACAGGTGGATCAGTCTCGAATATTGATGGCTTGATTCGAGCCAACGGGACGGCAAATCTGTTTTTGCTCAATCCCAATGGCATTCTGTTTGGACCGAATGCGTCCCTCAATATTGGCGGTTCCTTTGTGGCGACGACTGCAAATAGCATCAATTTTGCCGACAATTTTCAGTACAGCGCAACTAGCCCTCAAACCACACCGCTCTTGACAGTCAGTGTTCCGGTTGGCTTGCAGATGGGAGCCAATCCGGGGCGCATTGCGCTGCAGGGGAATGGCTACGCTTTATCGGTTGCAGTGCCTATTTTTTCTCCTGTTGTCAGAGGTCGTAGTACAGCAGAGTTGCGGGTGCCAATCGGTCAGACCCTCGCTTTGATTGGAGGGGATATAGACATTGATGGAGGCACACTGACGGCAGAGCAAGGACGCATTGAATTGGGGAGCGTTCGTGGTTGGCAAGTGAGCCTTAGTGATGGTTTTACCTTTAGCTATCCAGGAGCACAAAGCTTTGGGAATGTTCGTCTAGCGCGACAGACCTTAGCCGATGCGAGTGGGGGCGGTTCAATTCAGGTGCAGGGAAACCAGGTATCCCTGGTGGATGGCTCACTGCTGTTGATTCAAAACCAAGGCAATCAGGCAGGCGGGAGCATCAATGTGAATGCTGCCCAGTCTTTAGGAGTGAATGGCACTGATCCACAGGCGAGCATTAACAGCGGCTTGACTAGTGAAACTGTGGGCGTTGGACGTGGAGCAGATGTGACAGTTTCAACTCAGCAGTTGGCGGTACAAAGTGGGGCAGGAATCCTTGCCCGCTCCTACAGTGCTGCCGAAACAGGGAGTGTGACCGTGAATGCTTCTAATTCTGTGCAAGTAAGTGGATTTTCGTTGATTAATCCTAGTTTTTTCAGCAATATCTCTACAGTCGCTTTTAATTCTGGACCGGGGGGAACAGTAACGGTATCAACTAGGCGATTAAATGTTCTAGATGGCGGCACCGTAGCCTCTCCTACTAATGGGACTGGCAAGGGTGGAACTGTGACGGTGAATGCAACTGAAGCAGTGGAAATAATGGGAGGGTCACCTCTTTTCAATCCAAGTTCTGTGACCTCTGCTGCCGCCATTGCTGGTGATGCTGGAGCCGTAACGATCAACACAGCGAGGCTGGTGATTAAGAACGGCGGCACTGCCAGTTCTGCTACTCTCTCAACTGGTAACGCAGGTAATCTCACCGTCAATGCCAGTGAATCGGTTGAGGTCAGTGGTACACTGCCTGGCAATCCTTTTCCCAGTTCTGTGAGTTCGTCTGCCCCAATCCTGTCTGAAGCGGCACGACAAGCTTATAAACTGCCTGAAAGACCAAGCGGCAATTCAGGCAGTGTGACCATCAACACCCCTCGTTTAAGTGTCAGCGATGGGGCAAACGTCACGGTGAGCAATGATGGCACCGGGAGTGCTGGCACACTGAGAGTGAACGCCAACTTAATTTCTCTTGATCGAGGTGGTTCAATGACTGCGGCTACCGTGTCAGGGGTAGGGGGCAACATCGACCTCAACGTGCGAGATTTTGTGCTGCTGCGAAACAATAGCCAAATCACAACCTCGGCGGGCGGCAATGGTGGCAACATTGGGATTAATGCCGGGTCGATCATCGCTGTATCCACTGAAAATAGTGACATCCGCGCCAACTCAGTCAACGCTCGTGGCGGTAATGTCACTGTGAACGCTTTTGGTATCTTTGGCATTCAGTTTCGCCCACAAGACACCCCGTTAAGCGACTTCACCGCCACTGGAGCCAATTCTGCTCAAAGCGGCACGGTGCGACTCAACCTCGATCAGTTTGACCCTACCTCAGGTTTAGTCCAGTTGCCCTCAGGCCTGGTTGACTCATCTCAGTTAATCGTTCAGGGTTGTCCTGCTGATCGCGGCGATTCCTTTGTCATCACGGGTCGGGGAGGCTTACCGCCCACTCCCGATCAAGAACTCGATGATGCAGCTGAATGGCAAGACCGCAGCATCCTCACGGTGGCTCAGCAGCGGCACGAGAGCGGAGCCAGGAAGCTCCCCCTAGATAACAGTGCAGCAGCCTCACGCCCCAGAGTTGTCCCCCCGAACTCGATTACTGCTCCTGCCATCATTGAAGCGACAGGCTGGCAGCAGACAGCCACTGGAGACGTGCTTTTGGTTGCGAATACGTCTGGCCCCACGGTACAGCATCGGTTGGCGCCACCATTGACTTGCCAGGGACGGTCGTCAGCTACTGCCAGTCCCACGCCCTGACTGCTTGTGTGCTTAGTGCCAGCCTGAGCCAGAGCAAACTTCCAGAGGCGCTCGCCTTGGTTAGTTGCACCCCGGCGCAGCAGTGCAAGTGCGCCGGCAGTCTGCATAGTTGCGGGTTGAGCAACGGTGCAACGACAGCATCGGGGTTGCAGGCGTTGCAAACAGGCTAAAGCGCCTCTGTACTACCCACTTTTGCTTCAACTTAGTCCAAGTTTAGTCCAAGGTCACTAGTACACCCCTTAAAAACGGTTTCGGTACGACCGCCAATGACCTTTCTTTCATGTGGCGATCGCGGTCGGCTCCCGGTGCATGATTGTCTTTTGGTCGAGACAGCCTAACAGCCACAGGCGCTCGCCGCACTGCTGAGGCTTCAGCGCCCTTTTCGACGCCATGCCCTGGCACCACTGACTCGCTGGCAAGTTATATAATTGCCTCTGGTAGCCGCTTCGCTTCAAGGGGACTGACATGGAACCACCAAACAGACCCAACAACGTTGATCCGCTGCTGTTTCGCTACGTCGCCACGGCTGAAGAGAGCAACCAACCGTCGATCAACGTGGTGCTCAGTGTGCAGGGCGCACTCATCGGCGGGCAGATCATCAGCGCGGCGCTTTATGCTGAGGCGCTGAAACCTGGCGCTGACGTAAAAGATGCTGCCACGGTGTTTGCGCTGCTGCAGCAAGACATCCTCGCTGAAAGAGGACGGTACATTCACCTGCAAAACCCCTGGGTGGTTTCGGTTGCGGGTCAGATTCCCTTTAATCCTGGGTCCGTCTGGCGGTGCCGGTTAGACGCGGTCGACGGCTTCTTCTTGGGACCGGTCCGGTAGAGACCGGTTGAACCTGCCAAGGCTCATACTTGCACCAGTGCTTAAGAAGACGAGCGCCTGGGGTGTGCGTTGCGATCCGTTAAGGGGGTGTAAGTCTAAAACTCGGAAATTTCCGTTAGCCCCAATCCAGCCCTGCTACGAGCGCATCCCGGTCGATCACCTGCCTAGTGCTGTGGAAGGTGTAGTCCCCGTGCCGATGGCTGTGTCGCCAAGCCGTTGGTGAGAGCGGCTTGATGCTGAACAGGGCTTTCGCCTTCCCACTGACCGCGTACTCCGGATAGAGACGCTTTAGAGTTGATCGCGCTCCAGGTCATAAATTGCCTTCTCCCATAACGGGGTTAAGTTAAACTCAGCGGAGCAGTCACCCACTCCGCTGAGTTTAACTTAACCCCTAGATGTTCCGACTGTCGCAGACCTCAAAAGTCGATTCTTGATTAAAAAATTCCTACATTGCACTTGTATGTTGAGAGAGTGTGGTAGACCGATTTGCACTGGGTTGTTAGAAGCCGAGCAGAAGCTTGGGTCGCCACACACCTTAGCAACAGAACTCGAACAATCGCCTGGAACTCGATTCCGTATCGTGCAAGTTTGAGTCTTGCAAGGGTGCTGTTTACTGTCAAAAACCATGAATCAGATAGTGCACTGGGTCGGTATCGATGTCTCTAAAGCCCAGCTCGATGGTCACATTCGACCAACAGCGGCAGCGTTTCAAGTCTCCAACACCGAAGCAGGCATTGCCACTCTAGTGCAACGCTTGCAGCAGCTACAACCCGTCTTAGTTGTGATGGAAGCCACTGGAGGACTAGAGACCCCTGCTGCGGCTGCCTTGGGTGCGGCTCAAATTCCCGTAGCTGTGGTCAATCCTCGCCAAGCGCGAGACTTTGCCAAAGCCACCGGGAAACTCGCTAAGACTGATGCAATCGATGCTCAGGTACTGGCGCATTTTGCCGAAGCGGTCCAACCTGAAGTGCGTCCGATCGCAAATGAAGAATCGCAACAATTAGCAGAATTAGTGACCCGCCGCCGCCAAATTGTTGAGATGCTCACTGCCGAAAAGAATCGGTTAGGCACGGTTCGGAGTGCCATGCAGCAAGAAATTGAAGCCCACATTGCTTGGCTAGAGGACCGACTAGAAGCACTCGAAGCCCAACTCAAGCAAAGCATTGAGCAAAGCTCGTTGTGGCTAGCGCGAGTTAACTTACTGCAAAGTGTGCCAGGAGTCGGCGCTGTGCTTTCGAGCACCTTACTGGTGAACTTGCCGGAACTAGGTACGCTGACACACAAGCAGATTAGTAGTCTCGTTGGGGTGGCACCGCTGAACCGAGACAGCGGCAAGAAACGTGGGCAACGAATGATTTGGGGTGGGCGGGCACAAGTGCGAGCGGCACTGTACATGGCGACGTTAGCCTCAACACGCTATAGCCCCATCATCAAGACCTTCTATGAGCGCCTGTGTGCCAAGGGCAAGTTAAAGAAGGTCGCTTTGACCGCCTGCATGCACAAGTTGTTGATTATCCTGAATGCTATGGCGAAAACTGGAGTGCCTTGGCGTCCAGATGTGGCGGAAAAAGCTTGACTTTCAACACAATCGCTTCTGCGGCGCGAGGCAGTTAACCGAGTGCCCTCAGCAAAGGTTTAAGGGCGCTATCCAAGCAGCAGCGCTCGCCTTCGCCCAGACCCCAGCTACCAGGATTTTGAAGCGATGATGATGGAACGGGGCATTGAGGTAGACCATTTCCCACTTCATAGCAGGGTCGTCTCGGTCTCCCAGAGAGGTTTTCAGCATCAGCAAGAAAAGGAACGGTTTCTTGCCTGCCGTCAGTTGCAGTTAATCCTGGCTGAGCAATGCCTTGAGTGCAAGTTTGGCGATTTATGATTGCAGGTCGTTACCGCTACCGGTGACAAGAGAACTCTAGCTCCTTGCGATGAGCGGCAAGATTCTCTGGGCGGTAATCAAGGCGGGCGCACCAGCGTTGTTGCACACTTTCATGCAGTTGAACCTCTGGCGCAATCGTGCGGAGCCTCGTTCCAGTGAGTCGGTAGAAGCCTGGATCGTTATTAAAATCGCTGGTTGGGTTGATGTTCTCCTCGATCCGGGTCAGGTTGAATGCCAGCTTCAGTCCAATCCGATTGACCTCATCGATCATCCATTTGAGTGCTCCGTCTGATAGCCCCCGATTTGTCGCTGTGCCGCCGCCAACGCAGCCGTGCCCACCCAGAAACCAAACTTGACTCAGTTCCTGGGAGACTGAAGCTTCACGTTTTTCCATCGGGCTAACATCAAAGGTTTTGCGATTTCATCGATCGCAATCGCGTGTAGGGCTTTCTGAATCAGCGGACTCAGTTTGACGTTATGAAATTGATATCTCGCATTGATCGCCTGGTTCAACGGGGAAAAGGGCAGCAGATCGGGAATGCCCAAAGCTCCCACTGTATCCCAACACCCCAACAGCGTGATTGGAACCCTTTGGCTCTCTTTTTTGTGCAAGAACTCATCTGCCGCTTGATGGCGCTGAGCGTCATGAGAAAGGCGGTAAATTTCGTAAGCGGTATCAGCATGGCAAATGTTGAACCGGGATAATAAACCGGCACAATGAATCAGACCGCCCAGACTCCGAACGGTGTAAGCGCCTCGGCTGAAGCCAAACAGATAGATTTCATCGCCCGACTCATAGTTGAGGCACAGGAAGCGGTAAGCATTTTTGATATTGGCATCAATTCCCCAGCCAAACGCACCCCCTGGCAGTTTGTCATACCACTGGGTGCCCAAGCCTTCTTCGTAGAAGATCAGTTGAGGGGTGCCATCACTGGCGACTGGTTCAACTGCTTGGGCAATCTTGACCACGTTCGTAGGGCAGGAAGCGGCTAAATTATTCCAGGTGCCGTCGCAGCAAATGACAAGACGTTTCATGGTTTAAGTTCTCCTTGGCAGGCATCGGGGCGGAACAGTCGAGAACTTCAGAAGGTGTCAGCTTGTCAGCATTGAAAGCAGCTTCCTTGGAAGCTGCTTAGGGTCGACAACAAAATTCAGCCTGGTTCTCGGTTGGCGCTGCGGCTCGCTCAAGCGACACCAGCGGCTCCTTTGGTAGTATGCCCTTTGCTCTAGAAGCTCTGCCTGGAAAGAGATTAAAAAAAGAATAATCCGTTGTCCTAAAACAGCTCTGCTGCTGCGCTTGGCAATTAACCAAGACACTTTGACAGCTCCACCACTCCAGGTGGAGCTGTCAAAGCCCGAAAAGCTACAAGTGCAGCTGCAACCGCAGTGCTACCAGAGCTTAGGGCATTTCCTGGTCAAAGGGGAGTACCAGCTGGTCTTGTCCCGCTAAGCGTTGACGTTTCTGCGCTTTTTCGACCTGCCGTCTTGCTTCTACCTGCTTTAACACCTGTTTGATATAGGCAATCCCCTCTGCTTGAGTCATATTTCTGGTCTCCGACTGACTCAAATCCCCGATAGGAGCGCTATTACACCCAATCGTTCCTGTCTCCACGCATTCCAAAGTGCTAGAAACCCCTTCAGGCAGCGTCTTACACCCACTCTCACCCAATAAGTTTGTGTGACTGGTGGCGCCAGATGCCGCCCACGAGCAATCTGGCGCCACATCACTCTGAAGCACGTCGATTGTTGCGTTTTGTAAATGTCTGGGATGCCAGAGATCGCGATGCCGATAGAGCGTGGCACCACTCAGCCTATAGGGGATGAGCGCATCGAAGCGTTCGGTAATGCCTGATGGTAGTGCTTCTCTCTCTAGAAGGTCAGCAACGGCTTGTTGAATGCGTGCTCTGGCCTCGGCTTGCTGTTGTTGGTTCCAACTGGGTTCTGACTCGTCAGGATGATCAGGACTTAACTCAATCGGTCGTTTGTCGGTGCCGTAGTGGAAGTAGTGGCTCTGTTCAATGGCTAGCCTCCAGTCCTGAGCGCGTTTCTCGACCTCTTGCTGATGCTGGCACCAGTCGTGATAGCCAGGCAGGTTTTGGGCGATCGTGACGATATCGTGCACTAAGGCGTTGCCTTCTAAGGGTTTCTCGGTATAAAGGACATGCCCAAAGATGTAAGAACGCATGGCAATGCGTCCGAGTAACCGATTAGTTTGTCCGGGACCGGTCCAACCCTGCTCAATTTCGGCATTGAGGTCATTCAAGAACTTATCGGCTTTACCCGTGACGCGGAACTGTCGCCGTCGCGCGGCTTTCAGAATCCGCTCCATGGCTTTGGTGTCGAGGCTGTTGCGCTGCTGGGCAAACTGCCAGTGTTGCACAAAGGTCTCCTGATTGCCCCAGAGCATTTGCAGGTCTTGATTCAGGAGATACGACCCCGCTTGCATCGGCAGACGATGACCGTTGTAGAGACTGTGCTCGCCACTGGTAACGTAGGCCTTGCAGTTGGGAAAGACTTCGAGCTGACCGGGTGCCAGTTTGAAGCCACTGTTTTCGAGCAGTGTGGAGACGGCCAGGGCGATCGCCCATGTCTTCTGCTCCGTGTCAAAGGGGAAGTAGAGATGCAGACCGCCGCTGTAACTGGACGTGCAGCGGACGGCTTGCACCAGTCCTAAGGCTTCTAAGGCGGCGACCAGCCGTCGCCAGGCGAAGCGATCGCGCGTGGGGTGGTAGACACTGCCCTTATCTATATCGAGGACACAGTAGCGAGTGATGGGACCAAAGCGGACACCATAGAGCATCGCTCCCTGTTGAAGCAGGCGATCTGAGAGGGGATGACGGCTCTCGGTTTGCCACTCGGGTCGTTCGTCAGGGTTGGGATGCTCGGCCCAGAGATAGTCATAGCGGTGGGGCCAGAGCGCGAGGAAGGGATCATCGCCTTCCTGCACGGAGGGAAAGGTACGGGAGGGGGCTAACGACATGGGCTGCCCTCCCTCAAGACACAAAAAATTCGATGCACAATGCAACTCCCTATAGCTGGACTAACAGCAGATAGGCAGCCATGCCAAAACGAGAGCAATTTGTCAAAACGGTTGCACCTTTTGACAAATTGCCACTAAAATTGGCATAGCAAAGCTAGTGACCTAATACCTCGCTCGTCCAAAGCTCTGATTAGCGTCCCTGCTCCTATCTTTCAATTGAATAAAAAGCCTTCTGACCCCTTCTGTTTGGCCGCAGTGGGGGTTTTTGGCTTCTAGGGTTGCCTAGAACATGACGGTCACTCCTCTCGCTTCAAACGTGGAAACTTGTGATTCACCAGTCGCTCTTGCTGTGGTGAGAGCTTTGCTGTGGTGAAGTATCAATCATCTAACCGCAGATCCTGGCTGCTGGCAAAGTTTTTCAGAAACTGCCACTGCGGTACTGTCAATCGACCTCTTGGTCTTAGGTGCTGGTTGGAGGTTGGCCATGCCTACACCTGTCCCCGCAGAATTTGCTCCATCTTGATCAGTAGCTGATATTAAAACTTCTAAACCGTTGATGAGGGATAGGAGGTGCTGTGACTGTTTGTCATCTAAAGACATAACTACCCATCACCCCGTTTTCTGTTTAGATTGCGTTTTTTCCTGTAACCACTGCTGAATCAGCTCAACGGCTTTTTCTGACATGGAAATACCGTCTAGGACGCATTCAGATTTGAACTTAGTTCTCACATCCTCAGGCATAAAGATTCGTAGACTCACTGTCTTGTCCTCATTGCTTTCGGTCACATCAAAACTTGCCTCAAATCTGGCTTCATTATGAGCCAGCTTGGGGCAAATGACATGTTTTGATCATTTAGATTGTTTGACATATGCATTATATGCTAATTATGCTATTTTGCATACTAGGCATACGGGTTTTACGTGAAACTCCTGCGACAACGCTACGAAGTTCATAGTGATGCCCCCTATGAAGCTCTATGACGACGCTATGAAACCCCTATGAAGCGGAGAAAAGCAATGGAACGCAGGCATACCTTACGGTCGATCGCGGCAGCCACTGATCGTGACAAACGCACAGTACAGAGCTGGTTTAGAAAAGCCAATGATAATTCTCGGAACGAAGTGGGAGCCCTGATCGATGGTGTCCGGTACTTTTCGGATGACGAGCGCAATCAGCTCTTGGCTTACATGGGCGAAAAGCCCAGAGTTGGTGAAGGCGCTCCTGCCGTTCCTACTGTCACCGTTGAGATTGGTAACCATCAGGTCGTCCTGTCTCAGCCAGAGCTGCCACAGACCTACAGTCTGGAACACTCCGGCAAGGCGAAGTCGTGGCGTTTGATGACCCGTTAGCGATCGCCGCCCAGTTTCTGCAAACTGCCGATGTCTTGACCGAGGAAATGCAACGCGACATTCGAGTGCGTGAGCAAAAGTTGCAACAGACCCAGCAAGCGAAGGCTGCGATCGCCGAGAAAGCCACCGAATTCAAGCTGGAAGCGCGTCTTTACCGCGAACGGACCGAGATGCTGACCACAGCCCAAAGTCAGGAAACGCAGAGCTTGCAGCACTCTCTCAACACGCTGCAAACCCTGGGAAAGCCTCCAGCAGAGGCCTGACACGCCTGCTGCTCTCGCTCATGCTCATGGTGCTTGCCTAGGCGCTCTTGCGAGCCTCTACACCCACTACACCTGACCCATCCATGACAGAAGCCAGTGTCAACCGCTCAAAGTAGACCACTGGCTCTGTACCCCCACCCTTTACGAACAGGAGCTATCCCATCATGACTGATGTGATGCAGGAAATTGCCGCTAGAGCCAGCGCGAACCCTGCCTACACTCAACCGATCTGCATCCCCCGATCGCAGCCGCCCCAACTGAGTCAGTGGCACCGCGTTTGCCGCCTGCTGACTGTGTTCATTTGGGGTGTCACCGCTGGGGTGCTGTTGCAGACGGCGCTGCAACATTACTTCCCCAAGTCTTACGCGCCGACCACTGCACAGAGGGCAAGCCAATGAATCCCACACTGACTCAAATCGTTGAACATCCTGAGTTCGGTTACATCCTGGCGCAAGCGGTAGCTTTCGCTGCGATGGGTACCAATGACAAAACTGTGAACGGCTTCAGGAAGTCCAACAAGCTCATTGAAGGTGAACACTTTGTGCGTGTACCTCAACGTGCCGGGATGCCTAAAATTCATTGGACGGTGACTGGGTTGCAAGCGCTGGCGATCGCACTGGGGACTGACCGTGCCAAGTCCTTTGACTCAGACCTGACGCAGTGGCTGCAAGCGCATAAGACCGCCGCGCCCGACCGCATGGTACTGCAACATCAACCGCGTGGTGCTGTCCCTCTCATGCCAGCAGCAGCTGAGGCAGACTCTGAAACGGTCAGCCTTGAAGCCAAGCAGCCAACACCGCTCAACACCACCCACACGCCGCGTTCACAGGCAGCTCCTGAGCGCTACTCACTGGCAGAACTGGAAGCGCTGCGAGCGATCGCACAGTCTGAACGCGATGAGCAGATGTTGACCCTGCTCGATCAAGCCATCAGCACGATCGCAGCCAACCAGCCACAGAGCCAGTCCGTTGCACGTGTGGTGTATGTGCAGCCGCAAAAGACGATCAACTTCAGCTGGTATTGGCAGAGTGGTAGCCATAACAACAGCTCTGGCAGTGCCGAAGCTTTTGTTGGCTTGATCCTGGTCACGCTCACAGTTATCGGAGTGTGGTTGTTAGCCGCCGCAGTGGTGCAAAACAATCGTCCAGTCATGCAGCGATCAGAGCTAAACATGCCTTGGGAGGCGCACCGATGACTGATCACCCAACACCCAACGACTCACCGCCCGCTGGCACTCCCAAGATGGTGATCGAAGGCTTCAATCCGTTTGCGGATCCGACTCCCATCAAGCAAGTGGTGATCGACTCCAACGATCTGAGCCCGCTTGGAGAAGCCGAAAGCCTTTGGTTAAGGGCGTTAGCTTTCCCGCCTAGACCCGTTGATCTGACCTTGCAAGCCGTCTGCTGGGTAAGCAGCACTGGCTTTATCACCAGTGCGTTCAAGGCTGGTGTGGCGGCTGCGCTACCCGTCATCGGCATCGGTTTGCTGGTCATTGCCTTGCCATCTGCACTGGCGGGATTGTATGCCTTCACCACATTCCCACGGTTGCAACCGCTCATTATTTATCGATTGGTGTTGATAGCAATCGGTTACGTTATCGGGTTTTATCTATGAATGAGCTGCATCCCTCCCAGTTTGAGGAACGCGTCTACATTAACCGACAGGCTGCCCTTACCTCTTGGGGCATCGCTGCTGCTGCTGCCGGTTGCTTGGCACTGGGAGCCATCCCCGATCGCGCTCCAAGCTGGCGACTCCCCTTTACAGGTGTTGCCTGGGCGCTGACCCTGCTGGCCAAGCCACTGCGAAAAATCGTCATTGACTCGGAACGCCGCGCTAATGATGGGCGAGACATCAGCCAGAAGGCATGGCAGGATTGGCTACTCGCCAGCATGAAACCAACGGCACAAGCCACCTTCACTACAGCAGAGGTAGAGGTAGACGAACTCATTCCCTATGACTGGAGCCAGCTCAAAGCCGAATCAAACCACATCTTGCTGATGGGTCCCTCTGGCAGTGGCAAGGATACCAGCGCTCGGATGATCTCAACCATGTACGGGGATGACCATCAGATTCTGGTGATTGACTGCCACAACCTTAAGAACCCCTGGCAACCTTTGACGGTCGTTGACTCTACGATCGCCGCGTTTGCTCAGTTGGAGCTGCTGTTAGAGGAGTTGCGGCAACGCAAAGCCGAAGGGAAGAAGGGACTGCCAGAGCGCTCGCCGCTGCTTATCATCATCAATGAATGGCTGACCTGGCAGTGCAAGCTAAGTCGAGAAAGCTCGACATCTGTGATCGCTTCATTCGGGTCATGCTGTCTGAAGCCAGGAAGTACGGCATCATCTTTCTGTTCATGTCACAAGCTGAAAGCGCTGAAGCAATGGGGCTAGAAGGGTTTGCCGCGCTCAAGGATGCTTTTACAGCCATTCGTCTGGGTAAAGCCTGCAAGCGGTACATGAAGACAGCTTCAGACCGAGAACTGCGGGCTTATGTGATGGCGGATAAGGGCTGGACGTGCCTGGTGGATGACGAGCTGGCACGGCATCTCACCCATTACCATCACCCACGCTTTGGGCGCAATCTGCCGCCGATCCCAATCCCACCACTGCAATCGCTGCCGTTGACCATCGCCGTCGCTGTAGCGGTGGATGATGGCACCGATGAAGGGACTTATGAGGTGATGCGGCATGCAGCCGCTCATGTCAAGGCACGACCGCACCCAACCACCGCACCAGACCGCACCAGCACCGCACCCGATACCGCACCGAGGCACGACCGCACCGACGACCGCACCTGGTTAGAACGCTGTCTAAAAAGTGCTTTTGATCCGACCGCACCCAATACCGCACCGTTTGGCGATACCCCTTTAGAGGACTCTGATGGGGACCATGAGCCAGGGTGCGGTCAGGAAAATGACGAGATTGACGGACTGAATGATGAGTATGTCAGAGCACTACTGTTTCAGTGTCTGGCGGACGGCATCACCAATGAAGCGGAACAGGTCAAACAAATCTGGGGCAT
>NZ_JACJPI010000086.1 GCF_014695975.1 Leptolyngbya sp. FACHB-321 | reverse complement strand
CAGCAAATACCTAAAATCCTGATTTTGACGTTAAAACTGACTGGGTTGGCTGGTCTCGTTTAATCCTGGAAAAGCCAGTACCAGAGGGGCATTAGGAGTTTTCGGAGATGTCTAATAATTGTGAAAGCCCCATCGACATCTTTGCTATGGACGCGGATAGCCATCTGCTCGTCGAGCATTGTATCGAACCAGTCGAGGTCCTCGCTCCGTCCGACAATTGCAACTTTGCTTTGACTGAATTGAGTACTCATTGTTTTAGAGGTAAAGGTAGCGTTATGAATTTACTGGGGTGACAAGCATCGCTGGAGTAGCGGTGGGTTTGATATTCTGGTTGCGATGAAACAGATTGGTGGGGTCATACTGGTTCTTGAGCGCAACGAGTCGCTCGTATGTGGCAGTCGGATAGACTTCACGAATCCGCTGCTCCCCTTCATCCGCCAGGAAGCCCACATAAGCACCGTTGGCGTAGGGTAAGAGTGCCCGAAAGACTCGCTGGGTGCGGGCATCGAGACTGGCAGCATCGACAGATAATGGTGCGAAGTGAGTGATTAACACCATGCCCTGTTTATCGCGATGAGCAAAGGCTGTTGCATCTGTCGCGACCCGGCTCATAGCTCCACCCAGGACACGCAGGGAGACCAACGTTTCAGGAGACATGACAGATTGAGCGGATTCAACTAATGCGTGTATCATCTCGTCTGAGAACGTCTCGAAAAACTGCGATCGCGAATGATGCTGAAAGCCAGGGCTCTCACCAACCGCTGTGAGCGCAAAAATAGCCGAATAGGGCATAGGTGCAATCAGGTCGGCAATGGGAGTGGCAAGCTGACGCAGTGGAGCCACAACCCGCTCACCCTCTTCTATGTCACCGGTGTAGCAGATCATAATCCCGACGACTGGGGTTCCCTGTTTGTCAGGGGGAATGAAGGGGGCAGGAGGTGCCAGCATGAACAAAACTTCAGTGGAAAGTTCATCCGGTGCTGCCGTGGCTAGACGGGTATACTCTCGCAGGATACGCTCTGCCTCGGTTGCCTCATAAAAAACGGCACCGCCCAGAACAGTTCCACCTGGATGTAGGTTTACCTCGAAAGCGGTCGCAATACCAAAGTTGCCACCACCACCGCGCAGTCCCCAGAACAGTTCGGGATTTTCGTCAGCACTGGCACGCAGCAGTTGTCCATCCGCTGTAACCAGCTCCACTGCTTGCAGGCGATCGATCGTTAAACCGTAGGCGCGGACCATCCAACCAATGCCGCCGCCGAGCAGCAAACCACCCACACCCACAGAGGCAACGTCGCCCGCCGTCAATGCCAATCCAAAGGGCTGGAGCCTTTTGGCGACCTCACCCCAGGTAAGACCGGGTTCCAGACGGGCTGTGTGGCGTACCGGGTCAACCGTCATCGTCTTCATGTTGGAGAGGTCGATCACCAGTCCACCGGTATTGGTGCCATGTCCGGCTGCACTATGTCCTCCGCTACGCACGGAGAGCGTCATTGCCTGCTCACGGGCAAAATTGACGGCGACTTTAACATCTTCCGCATCAGCACAGTGCACGATCGCAGCCGGATAGCCATCAAAGCTACCATTCCAGACTTTTCGTTCGGCTTCATAGGCAGGGTTACCCGGAAGGATCAGTTCACCTCGGATCGTTGAGGCGAGTATCTCGATCGCTTCTGTGTAGTCATGCTGCTTCTGTTGTGGAGATGTTGTTTGAACATGAATTTGCCCATTTTGCTCGTATTGAGCCGTATCTTGATGTTGTTGTAACATTAGTTACTTCCTTTCATTGTTTAGAGACATGAGAATACTTCTGTTCATCAATAAGCTGTGTCATGAACAGTAATTGATTCACACCAACACATTCCGCCATTCACCATCTGTTGTTATGGCGCGGTTAACTCCGCTATCAATGGCGATCGATTGTTCAGTAACAAAACTAGAAGTGCCGGAACAGAGCCACAGTAATCACGGAGTTTGACTAATCACACTCACGTTTGAATCAAAATTGTCACCTGTGTTGCAGACATCATTAAAAGCGTCTTGATCGTGGAGAAGATGCGATCTGCGCTGACTCTTTCAGAGTCGCTTCGCTAACGCAGCAGCGCTTCGCTATCGCAAAAACAACCCACTCCAGCATTCGATTGTCTCAATTACTGTGGCTTGACCCAGCGTCGGGTGGATTGGATCGCGATCTTTGGTAATGCCATAGTGATTCGCATCTTCAACCGCAATCAATGCTTTTGGTGTATCTTGAACGTTTCATACGTTGACTAACGGGACTTAGACATTTTCTAGCCCCTTTAGGGGCTGAAAACGCCTCGTAGCAAGCGAAAGAGGTCGATGACCTAAAAATGGCTGAAACCCTTGTAAATACTCGATTCATGCCTATTTGAGCTAAAAACCTTTCTATATCTAGGTTTGAAGCCATTTTTGCCTCACTTTTTGTCTAAGTCCCGCTAATACATCGGACTGCCTAAAGCGTTCCAGTCCTGCTGCAACTGCCGCTTGCACCTGTAATGAACCATGTTTCCTACGTGATCTGTCTATCTCCGTTATTGCCTTATCCTTTCATTGCTCTTCTGGCATGAGCTCATCATAGGCTTTAGAAAGAGGGGTCTGAATACATAAACTTCGCAGATTATTGCCTAATTTTCTCAATCACCAGGATGGTGTTCAAGAGAATCTTCTATAATAGGCGTAGTAAAACGATGAGAGGGATGTCTCACGATATGCCACTCTCGCGGAGGACCCGGTATGGCAGATAAATCCCTAAAGCGCGAGACCACGATTGATGCTTGTCAGGAACTGGCGAAATTAGTGACTCGCCACACGGATGGCAAGGGGAACGGTATCCATTCAACGGCGATCGCTCAGTTGGAATTCATGCGGGAATCTACGGCTCCTACAGCACTTCGCGCTGTGTATGAACCGACGCTTTGCATTATTGTTCAGGGTAAAAAAGAAACCTTACTGAGCAAGGAAACCTATCACTATGGTGCGGCTCAATATATTGTTGTCACGGTCGATCTGCCGCTTAGTGGAAACATTGTCGAAGCGACACCAGATAAGCCGTATCTATGCTTTAAGCTCAGCCTGGACGCGACTGGGCTTTGGAATATTATCGACCAACTCCAGCGCAGTCCAGATAAGAAAGAAAGTTCAGTGAGAGGCTTGTTCGTGAGCGATGCAAATGCCCCGTTAATTGAGTGTGCCACCCGGCTCACACGGCTTCTGGACACGCCCGAGGATATTCCATTCTTGGCACCGATGATGATTCGCGAAATCTATTACCGTCTTTTAATGAGCGATCAGAACGAAGCGGTTTGGCAGATTGCGACCTCCGGCAGCTATATGCAGCGCATTGCAGAGGTGATTAAACAGATCAAAGCTGAGTTCACAAAGCCATTGAGCATGGATGATTTAGCAAAGCAAGCGAGGATGTCTTCTGCAACATTTCATCGGCACTTTAAGGCAGTGACCTCAATGAGTCCGTTGCAATATCAAAAGCAGTTGAGGTTATTGGAAGCCCGTCGTCTGATGCTGGCTGAAAACGCGGATGCCACCTATGCGGCGTATCAGGTTGGTTATGAGAGTCCTTCTCAGTTCAGTCGCGAATATTCCCGCATGTTTGGCGCGCCACCGATGAAGGATGTTGAGCGTTTACGAGTTGCCTGAGTATTGCTGTTTAGCTATGTAGCTGGCATTTCAAAGGGAACATCCAAAGCCTGTAACCAGCGAATTACTGGTACACAAAAAACTCTCGATCTAAATATAATCATTTAATTTTTAAGTTTTCCTTATTTTTGATTTCCAAGTAACTTGTCAAAAAACTGTATTGCTAAATACAGTTTTTACAGCAAAAATCAGATGATACGGTTCGCTCCCCTAGAGCGATCGCATCCTGGTATTTTTGAAAAGCATTGGGATGCACTCCGCTTAAATTGCATCTTAACTTGAAAAACTTGACTATTCTGAATCGAATGAAAGTTAAAGAATAAAGACAACTGACGAGGCTTAGAAGAAGCCATGATAAAGTGATTTCGCCTCGATCTATGCCAGAGAATTTAATTTAGGAGAACGCCGATGAGGTTTCGGTTGAGACGACGACGGTTCGGTCAGCTCATGCTGATCGGCGCAATTTTTAGTACGCTGGGAGACTGGGCGACTAAAGTCTTTGCCCAAACTCGTCCGCCATCTTCTCCATCAGTTAGCACCATCCTAGGAACAGATACGGTTGATGTGACACTGCGGGTGAATGGGACAGCACGCGCCGTGAAAATAGAACCGCGTGTCACGTTGCTCGATGCCTTGCGCGAGTACATTGGGCTTACCGGGAGCAAGAAGGGTTGCGACCACGGACAGTGCGGCGCTTGTACGGTATTGGTTAACGGACGGCGCATCAATTCCTGCCTCACTCTAGCGCTGATGCACGAAGGTGACGAGATCACCACAATTGAGGGTCTCGCCAAGGGAGACGAGCTGCATCCAGTGCAAGCCGCGTTCATTAAGCATGACGGCTTTCAGTGCGGCTACTGCACGCCCGGTCAGATTTGCTCGGCTGTAGCGCTATTGGATGAAGTAGCAACAGGTACGGCGAGTGCGGTAACGGCTGATGTTAGGCAAACCGGAGGCGTGAAGTTAACGGATGCGGAGATACGCGAACGCATGAGCGGCAACATCTGTCGCTGCGGCGCATACCCCGGCATCGTCGCGGCTATCCGCGAAGCAAGCGCAAGTCCCCAAGCCTAGAGGAGTGTGACATTATGAAACCATTTGCTTATACGCGCACGACAGAGCGAGGCGCAGCCATCCAGACGGTTGGCAGCGACCAAACAGCAAAGTTCATTGCTGGCGGCACGAACCTTCTAGATTTAATGAAGGACAACGTGGAACAGCCCGATCGCCTCGTGGATATCTCGCGGCTGGAACTCGTTGGCATTGAAGAACGCGAGGGTGGCGTGCGTCTCGGTGCTTTGGCACGCAACAGCGATACGGCAAATCACCCACTGGTGCGCCAGCGCTACCCCCTTATCTCTCAAGCTATTCTGGCTGGAGCCAGCGCCCAACTGCGAAACATGGCAACCAACGGCGGGAATCTGATGCAAAGAACGCGCTGCTACTACTTCTACGACACGGTGACGCCTTGCAACAAGCGAGAGCCTGGTACAGGTTGTGGCGCTCTGGAAGGCTACAACCGCATCCATGCGATCTTCGGCGCGAACGAGCAGTGCATTGCCACGCATCCATCGGATATGTGCGTCGCATTGGTGGCGCTTGATGCGATCGTGCAAGTCGAGGGACCGCAAGGGCAAAGAAGTATTCCCATTTCAGAGTTTCACCGCTTACCGGGCGATACGCCACAGATAGATACGAACCTGCGACGCGACGAACTGATTACGGCGATCGACTTACCCGCTGCATCTACCGTTTTCGCGCCGCGATCGTACTACCTGAAATTGCGCGATCGCACCTCTTATGCGTTTGCCCTCGTCTCCGTCGCTGCCGCGTTGGACATCCAGGGTGGCAAAATCCGCCAAGCACGGGTAGCGATGGGCGGGGTGGCGCACAAGCCGTGGCGTTTGGTGGAAGCGGAAAAGATACTCACGGGTGCACCTGCAACGGCAGCGACCTTCCAGCAAGCCGCCGAAGTGACGATGCGCGAAGCACGGGGTTACGAACACAACCGCTTCAAGATCGAGATGGGCAAGCGGGCGATCATGCAGGCGCTGACCACAGTAGCCGATGGAGGTGTGGCATGAGTCAGGGGAAAAATGCTGCTGTCGGTAAGCCGATGGATCGCGTTGACGGGCGATTGAAAGTCACTGGGGCAGCACGCTACTCGGCAGAGATGGAAGTACCCGACCTCGTACACGCTGTACTGGTCATGAGTGCGATCGCTAAAGGGCGCATCCAGCAAATCGATACCCAAGCCGCAGAACGTGCTCCCGGTGTCTTGAGGGTAATTACCCATCTCAATGCGCCAAAGCTGAACTTTGACAAACCCGAGCAGCGGGCGTTTATCGATCCCAAAGTCGGGAAACACTTTCCCATCCTCCAAAGCGATACCATTTACTTCAACAGTCAACCCATTGCAGTCGTGGTCGCGGATACCCTGGAGCGTGCTCAGTATGCCGCTTCGCTGGTGCAGGCTCGTTACGAAGAGCAAACCCCCACGACAACTGTAGAAGCAGCAATGGCGCAAGCCTTCCCGCCTACCGAATCCAGCCAAGGAGGACGACATGCCGATGTGGTGCGCGGCAATCCCGATGCTTTAGCAAGTGCCCAGGTGCGGGTTGAGGGCAGCTATACGATTCCCATCGAACACCACAACCCGATGGAGCCGCACGCCACGATCGCGACTTGGCAAGGCGACAAACTGACACTTTACGACAAAACTCAATGGGTGTACAACACCCGGAAGCACGTCGCCCTAACCTTTGGAATGCCTGAAGAGAACGTGCGAGTTATCTCGCCCTTCGTTGGCGGAGGATTTGGCTCGGGTCTGCGGAGTTGGCCCCACGTCACTGTAGCCGCGATCGCTGCCCGTCAGGTGGGGCGTCCCGTCAAGCTGGTGCTCACCCGCCAGCAGATGTACACTTCAGTGGGATTTCGACCTTACACGGTGCAACGGGTGGCATTGGGCGCATCGAAGGATGGCAAGCTTAGTGCGATCGTCCACGAGGCAACGGCGGGAACCTCCATGTACGAAGAGTATACCGAAGCTACGCTCGATGCGACTCGGATGCTTTATGCCTGCCCCAACCTGGTAACGCGATACCGTCTCGTCCGACTCAACACGAGTACGCCCACCTTTATGCGGGGACCGGGGGAAATTTCTGGTGTGTATGCCCTCGAATGCTGTCTGGATGAACTTGCCTACACCCTCAAGCTCGATCCGCTCGAATTGAGGATGCGAAACTATGCCGAAGTCAATCCCGAAGATGGGCTGCCTTGGTCGAGTAAATTTCTCAAGGAATGCTACCAGGTCGGGGCAGAAAAGTTTGGCTGGTCGCGACGCAATCTGGAAGCGCGATCGATGCGTGACGGTCGCTACTTGGTTGGCATGGGTATGGCAACTGCTACTTACCCGATGTATCGCTTGCGAGCTGTTGCCAAAGCACGTCTCCTGGCTGACGGTACGGCGGTGGTGCAAAGTGCAGGGAGCGACATCGGCACGGGGGCTTATGTGATTATGACCCAGATTGCGGCAGATGCTCTGGGCTTGCCACCCGAACGAGTGCGGTTTGAGTTGGGGGATACAGATTTCCCCTACTCCCCCGTGCAAGGTGGCTCGATGCTCACCGCTAGTCTGGGTTCTGCGGTGCAAGCGGCGTGTCTGGCAGTCCGTGAACAAGCACTGTCTCTAGCAAGTACTCAGCCGAATTCACTCCTGTCTAACGTCAAGGCTGATGAGATTGAGGTGGAAGACGGACGCCTGTTTTTAAAGCAGGATGCATCGAAGGGCGAGAGCTATACAGACATCCTGAAACGCGCTAATAGAGACTACATTGAAACCGAAAAGGACTCTGAACCAGGAGACGAGAAGCAGCGCTTCTCCATCCACTCCTTTGGCGCACACTTTGCTGAGGTGCATATCGATCCAGACTTTGGACTGGTGAGAGTATCGCGGGTTGTCTCAGTCTGTGATGTTGGGCGGGTGATTAATACCAAAACGGCAAGCTCTCAGGTGAGCGGTGCAGTTGTGGGCGGCATTGGCAAGGTGCTGATGGAGTATACCCAAATGGACGCGCGTAATGGGCGTTTTGTCAATGCAAATTTCGGTGAGTATCACGTACCCGTGAATGCCGACGTTACCGCGATCGAAGCGTACTTTGTAGGAGAGCCAGACCTCAAGGCAAATCCGCTAGGGGCAAGAGGTGTTGGGGAAGTTGGCATAGTGGGCGTATCGGCAGCGATCGCCAACGCCATCTTCCACGCCACTGGCAAGCGCATCCGCGATTTACCGATTACACCCGATAAGCTCCTCTGAACAGAATAAGGACAACGCCTACCTATGCAGTTTTCAGCTCAAAGTAACGCTGACAAGCCAACAAACTCAGCGATTGGCAAGCCGATGGATCGAACTGACGGGCGGCTTAAGGTCACGGGAGCGGCACGTTACGCGGCTGAGTTTCCAATGGAGAACTTAGCTCATGCCGTCGTGGTACGGAGTACGATCGCCCGTGGACGCATCCAGAGCATCGACACCAGCGCAGCGGAAAAATCTCCCGGAGTACTTGCCGTTATTACCCACCTCAACGCGCCCAAGCTTGCAACCACTGACCCGCCCGAAGTCAGCGATCGCTACCTCAAAGTGATTCCAGTGCTACAAGACGACCGAATTAACCACTATGGGCAGCACGTCGGCTTGGTTGTTGCCGAGACATTCGAGCAAGCTCAATATGCTGCAACACTCGTGCGCGTTGCATATACACAAGAACGTCCAGCACTGGAGTTTGCAGCAAATCTCCACCGCGCATATGCACCGGAAAGAATAAATGCAGGCTACCCGACAGATACTCAGCAAGGTGATTTGGAACGGGGCTTGAGTGCAGCGGATGTCCGCATTGATGTAACGTACACGACACCGATCGAACACAACAACCCAATCGAACCGCACGCCACGATTGCCGTGTGGGAAGGCGATCGCCTGACGCT
>NZ_JACJPI010000085.1 GCF_014695975.1 Leptolyngbya sp. FACHB-321 | reverse complement strand
TTACCATTGTGGATACGTCCGTTCTTGACCGTTTTGACGGACGCACAAAGGGGGCAGGCAGGCATAGGAGGAGAACAACTCTACTTCTCTATCATTACATCTTGAGCACTACCCACCCTTAGTTAGATCAGTTTCCGGCTGCTCAAACAACTCCATCACAAAGCGAGTGCGCTGCTCCGCTGACCAACCCAACGCTGCTACCTTCTGGTCGATCGCCTCTCGGAGACTCGCTTCCGGAAGAGGGAACTGCTGCACCACCGCTCGCAACAGTACTGGTGACTCCAGAAAGCTCGTGAAATCTGGGCGCACATACCAATCAGCTTGCTCCAATGCAAAGGCAGGTGGTGGCGCTGTGAAATAAATGGCATCCAGCTCGTCCTCAACGCACAGCCAGCCTACCATACGTGCCAGAGCCAGCCAGTCTTCTTCACCAGGCTCCAGGTAACGGGCACCCACTGCCAGTAAATCGACCGTTGCCAACGGATTGTAAACACCAGCCGACCAAGCCAGAGCCGTCGCTTCCGGATGCTCTTGCTGGTAGTGGGCAAAGAATGCTTCGACTTCTGCCTGCATGACCTGATCGGCAGCCGCGTCCGGCACTGGCGGTGGAGACACAACACTCAGTTGCCGAACTTCTTGCAAGGCAGTCTTACTACCGCGACGTTGCGGTTGCGCTCGTCCAAACCCACCTGGCATGACTGCCTCCTCGCTCAACCAACCTTCAAGTTGCACTGATGTCGTGGCATCAGTGCCGACGAGACTGACCAACTCTTTCCGTGCTTGGGACGTAAAGAACTGCTGGGCTTCTGCCACCAGAATCGGGTCACCGCTGTCCCACCATACCTGCATCTTAGCAAGCTGCTTCTCTACCCTGTCAGACTTCTGAGAGATGAATTTATGGGGTGAACCTGTGGAAAACCCCCCAGCCCCCCCAACCTCTGAAGACCCAACCGCTTGCCCTGTGGGGGCAGCGGCATGGGACACAAGCTTATTGGTATCAACAGGGTGGTAGCCCCCTCCCTGTATGACTTCTAGCGATTCCACGTGGATGGAATCTGTATCGGCAGGGTGGTAGCCCCCTCCCTGTATGGGTTTGACATACTTTGGATGCCACAACTCCTTGTATTTATCTAAAGTTTGATTCCCGATCCCATAGGCTCTGATTGCTTCTCTACGGGCGGTCGTTGTCTCTGGTAAAGCATGGCGTTGCTGTAAGTCGCTAAGAGCGTGCTGGATGCGATCGCGGGCGGCTTGTGACTGCGTCTGGTTCCAGTTGGGCTTGGGTGGTGCAGTTGGTTCTAGTAAGGGTGCAGTCTTTGCCTGGTGCTTGGAGCCGAAGGGGTAGTAGCGGCTGGACTGGATGGAACGGGCATAGAACATGGCTCGTTGTTCCAGGTGGGCTCGATGGCTGCAATAGGTCTCAAAGCCAGGGAGCGATTGCGCGACTTCACAGATGGCGGCGGCGAGGTCTTCACCAGTGAGAGGAGCAGAGCCACGCTGGACATGGCCGAAGATGTATTCCCGCATGGCAATGCGACCTAACAGGTAGTTAGTCTGCCCGGTGTCGGTCCACCCGCTTAATACTTCGGTGTTCAGGTCATGGAGAAATTTCTCGGCTTTGCCAGAGAGTTTGTACCGTTTGCGTTTCGTCTGTTGCAAAACTCGTTTCAGGGTGCGTGGGTCGATGGCGTTGCGCTGCTGGGCGAACTGCCAGCGTTGTACAAACGTAGTTTGGTCGCCGTAGATGGGCTGGAAGTCACGGTTGAGCAGGTAGGAGCCGACTTGCAGGGGCAGCCGATGGGCAGCGTAGAGGTTGGGTGTTTCGCTAAAGGGTTTGGGGTTGGGGAAGAGTTCGAGTTGCCCTGGTTTGAGTTTGAACCCAGCGTTAGCCAACAAGGTGGAGACGACCTGGGCGACCGCCCAAGTTTCTTGGGTCTTCTGGAAGGGTAGGTAGAGGTGGAGTCCACCGCTGTAGCTACTGGTAACGGCGATGGTTTCGACTAAACCTAACGGCTCTAGTGTGGCTAGTAGGCGGGGGATGGCCAAGTGATCGCTCTGGGGGTGGTAGAGACTACTGATGTCGATATCAAGCATGAGGTAGTCGGTCTGTTTGCCAAACCGCACGCCGTATAAGTAAGCGCCTGCTTGCAGCAGGCGATCGCTCAAGGGATGCCTATCTTCAGTTTTCCAGTCAGGGCGATCGCCCGGGTCTGGATGCTCGGCATAGATGAAATCGAACCGCTGTGGAAAGAGGTTCAAGAACGCGTCTGACTCTTGAATTGCTTGAAATTGGGAGGCAGGGAGATTCATCGCTACGCCTCCCTGCCCAGACAAACGTACGGCAGGGGCTGCTTTCCCTGCCTTTTATTTTTTGATCTTTGATGCACAAGTTTACTCCCTATGGCTGGAACAACAGCGGATAGGAAGCCATGCCAAAACTAGAGCAATTTGTCAAAAAGGTTGCACCTTTTGACAAATTGCCACTAAAATTGGCATAGCAAAGCTGGATGACCTAACATTTGTGCTCGCCAAAGCTGTGAGTTAGAGTCCCCGCCCCTATCCTTGAATTTAATAACAAGCCTTCTAACCCCTTCTGTTTCCCGCAGTGGGGGTTTTTGGCTTCTAGATATTCCTAGAACATAACCACGCTCCTTGCGCTTTCAAAAGAACAAACTTGGTGACGTATCAGCCGTGTTTCTCAGCTCAGCAATTCGGCTTTAGAGAGTATATTTGATCTGCTCCCAGATCCGGACACCCTGCTCTGATTTTTAACGGCAGCGGCCAGGGTTAATGACCAGCCCTGAAGACTTGCTCAGCTGTCAGTGTTAACTCTGGGAAAGTCAGAGACTCAATCCGCTCCCTACCTCTAAATTGCTTCATCTGATACTCTCCATCTCTAAGTACATAGACTGAAAAAGTAGGTTGTTTTGGTTTGCCAATATAGCGAGTGCCGCCTAGTCCTAAGTAATCGACCAGCCAATACTCTTGAATTCCCATCGTTTCGTAGTCTTCAAATTTGCGGGCGTAGTCAGTTTCCCAGTTGGTACTGACCACCTCGACAACGAGCTTGATAGTGCTGCCTCTAGTAATGGTGGCTTCCTGCTGCCAAAGGGGTTCCTTTGCCAAGGTTTGGCGATCAACTACCAGTACATCGGGTAGATAGCCTGTGTTCCAGCTAGGAGCCTTAATAAGTGCTCGCCTAGGGAACTTGTAAGGATATTGCAGCCGATTCGCCTCTAGAGTGAGCGCTGTGGACAGTAAATCAGTGACATCTTCATGTCCACCCGTTGGTTGCATCTCGAAAACAATTCCATCAATCAACTCGTAGCGTCCGTCCTGGGGTAGCCAAGTGACGAACTCCTCAAAACTCATCGGTTTTTCAATCGCTGCAATCATGCGATTACCCCTTACTTGCCTTTCAACTTCTCCAACCCTGGAAGGTCTGGAACGTTTGGCGGTTCTCCTCTTAGAACACTGACTACGATCGCTTGAATGAGGTTCGGCACTGTCCGAATCTCTTTATCTGCCCATTTTTCGAGAATTTCAAACTGATCATCCTCAAAAGATACGGTTGTACGCCGCATATCGTCTGCTTCCCGCTTGGAATGCATAAATCATATCCTTCCTCTCTGGATGATCTTCTTTCTGCATCAAACTAATCAAGTGCATTGATTGTAGCATTTGATGTAATTTATGCTAGCATCTTTTACGAGATTCGTTGCTATTTCATTGCAACGGGATCCTTTCGGATAACGCGGCAATGGAAGCGATAAAACCATGACCGTCTATGTCTTACAGCCGCCGGGTCACTCCCTTAAAGAGTTAGCGTGGCGACTCTCAAGAGTGAGAGGTCGGAAAGTCCCTGACCGCACCTTGCGATGGTGGATCGAACAACTTCACATCGAGCCAAATGCCTACGGGCTTTATGACGACAGTGATTTAGCCGTGCTGATCAGTCTTGTCTTATTTCTCAAACGCTGCCGCTCGCTCGCCAAATTCAAAACCCTACTAATTCAGGAGCTAGAAACCCATGCCCCTTAACACTGATGCGCTCAAAGAATCCGTCAACGGACACAAACCCAAAGCCAAGCGCCCCAACCCTAACGTTGAACAGCAACAGCAACGGCTCTCTGAACTGGATCACCAAAGCGCCCATGCCATTACTGCCTTAGCCCAGACGGGTGTCAACACCATCAACGCCCAAGTGTTTGCCTTCGATGCCAAATTGACCCAGTTTGAGCGCAGTACCGCCAAAGTGATGGCCGAGCGCCTGCGGCAATCTCAACTCCGCATTCAGCAATATCTGGTCGCAGAACTCAGCGGACACCCCGATCAGCGCGCCGACTTTGCAGTGCTGCTGGACGATGCCCTAGAGGTGCCTGACTTGACCAGCAACTTCCTGGCGATCTCCCCTTACACAGCCGCTGGTGCGTTGCCGCTGTAAGCCACACGCTGCGTCTGTCAGACACTGTGCCCCGTCAGTCTCAACCACCGTCACGGTGCTAAAGCCATGCCACAGCCTCCTAACCCGACCGAGGGACAATTCTTCACCCTGCAACCAGTGCCACCACCAGAACCTCAAGCCACCACTCATTGGGGCTTACCCCTGGCTCTGGGCTTGCTGGCGATTCCGCTGTTAATGTTCGGCTTCGGTTTCTCGCAACAGCAGACACCCGCCACAACCGCCGCCATTCCCACCGCTACACCTTTCGTTTCGCCGCTGCCGACCCCGTCACTAGCATCGGAAGATGCGATCACACCACAGCCAGAAACGTCTGCAGCGCCGCCCACACCGGCTGTAACCAATGCCCCATCAGCAACCCCGCATGACCTTGCCACCCTCCGATCGCCCATATCCAGAGCCCTGGCGTAGCCGCCAACTTCCGCGCCGCGCCCAGTTTTCAAAGTCCAGTCTTGGGCGTGTTGCTGCACGGTGACCTGGTAGAACTGTCGCCTGATCGCCGCGTGCAGCAAGACGGCGTGACGTGGGTGCCCGTACGTTGGCGGAGTCAATCCGGTTGGCTCGCCAGCAACTTTATTGGAGGACAAACTGATGCCCAACCCTAAAGCCCTACCACCCGCCGCATCGGCCAAACTGTGCGTCTGGTCGAACCAAGCAGGCAGACCCTATCTAGTGCAACAGCAGCCGGACGGCAGCACCACCTTTACCCCGCTCGAAACTGCTCTCGCTCAAGCACAAACGCCTACTACGTCTGAGCGTGTCACTACCTACCGTGAACCACTCAACACCATGCTGCTTGGCGTAGTAGCGGTACTTGGGTTTGTCTTAGGCGGTTATTTGCTGGGCTTTTTCGCCGGTGCTGCTAGTCAGCGCGTTGTCCTTGTCCCCCGCTCACCCCTCTGCGACACCCAGCGCAGCAGTTTCTTATTCTGGTCCTCTGAAACGAAGGAGTGTCACTGATGTCCGCACCAAGAGCGAAAGGTTACAGCAGCGGTCCTAAGGGTATCCAATCTCACCTCCTGCCGCACGCGGGCGCGCTGACCGAACGTGCTACCCGCTACTTTGGCATTGACTTGGCACGCCTAGCGCAGATGAGCGACCACGAACTCGCTTTGTTTGCCGACCGCGCCACTGCTATGACCCGTCTGAAAGACGTGCTGCCAATCCTGGAGAAGCACTTCACTACCTTGATCGAAGGGCAAGTTGAGTACGAACAGTTTGTCCAACGCGTGCTGAAGCAAGCCGAGAAAGGCTCTAAGCAAATCGATAAGAGCCTGCTCGATGCGTGGCTGCTCTCTAAAGGTTACGACAAGCATCTGCAACTGCTCAATCAGAAAGCTGGACACGGGATGCAGAAGCTCGAAGCCGAATATCGCTCCGAGTATGACCTGAACCGTTTGGACTTCCAGAGTGCGATCAAGTTGATTCACCTGCGCCATCAGAACCGTGCGAAAGCAATCGGCGAGAAAGTGCCCCAGGCACAGCGCCAGATGCAAGTGCAGGAAGCGTTGCGGCGACAGGCGGAAACCCGCAAAGAACGGCTGACTTACGGCACCGCTGGCAAACCTGGCAAAGGCTTCTGGCATGGTGTCAAAGACTTCTTTCGAGTGTGAGGTGAAGCATGTTTGACCCCTATGACTCACCCCTCCTGCTCCCACCGTCCGATGACTACTACGAGCCAGAGGCAGTACCCGAACCGGATCGGCTCGACTACGCCCTGGAAGGCATGAGCCGCTTCATGGGGCTGTTTGCCCTGGGCATCACCGTCACCTTGCTCGCCCGGTGGGTGACAGTGCTGCTGCCGTTCTACTGGATCGCATCGATCGCCTGTCTCCTGTCCTTGGCACTGCCTGCCTACCTGTCTCGCAGTGCGCGGTTACTCGCCCTGGCGACCGCCCTAGCCGTCGCCCTCTTCACCGGCTGGTTTGACCAACTGGCCCACACTAGCCAACAGGTGCAACAGCAGGTGCAGCAACAAGTGCAGGAGGTTTTACGGTGAAAGACCCCTATCTGCCGCAGATTCTGGGGCTGCTGGCGGCTGGCATGACTAGCACGGCACTAGCCGTCAGCGGCTACCTGCATCAACCAGAGACGTTCCGCTTTCTAGGTACGCAGCTCACTTATCAGGCGGCCTATCGCAAAATTCCGCTGTCGCTCATGGGCACCGGTCTTTGCGTGTCCGCCTGGCTGCTGACCCAAACCCGACGCGATTACCGTCGCCAGTATCAGGAGTGGGAGCGTCAAACGCGGCTGCAGCAAGGTCAACTGCAGGCGATCGCCCATCACGCGGAGTTAGAAGGCTATCAACAGGTGGCGCAGTTGCAGGCTGCCGAACGACTTTACCCCCAAATGGCACCCTATCTGTCAGACGTCCAAGATGCGGACTATCAGGACGTGACAGCGCCGCCACAGCAGGCTCCCCCGCAGCCCGTGGCAACAACCGCCCCGCCTGAGCAGCCATCGATGCCCGTCACACCCACATCTGAGCCCACGGTTGACCCGACGGCGTACCTGCAAAACTTCCTGGAATATCCAGGGCTCTTGTTTGGTGGCATGGGAGCCGGGAAAAGCTGGACGGCGCGTTATCTAGTGATGGAAAAGGTGCGAGCGGGGCATCAAGTGATTTTGCTGGATCCACACGCGGCTAACCATGAATGGAAGGGCATCCGGCATATCGGTGCCGGGATGGATTACCCCGCGATCGCTGAGTTTCTGCAGTGGTACCTCGATGAAATCGAGCGCCGCTACCAAGAGTTCAACCGCTCAGGTTTAACCGAGGAAGACTGGCAAGAGTCGTTACGGCAGCAGCAGCGCATTACCAGCGTGGTCTCGGAAGAAATGACGAACTGGGCCGACCGCCTGCCGGGTGACATCGGGAGTAAGTTCTTCAAGTCCGCCATGAGTGATAGTCGCAAAGTGCTCATGCCACCCCTGTTTGTCGCGCACGATCGGACGCTTACAGCGCTGGGTGATGCGAAAGGGATTGCCCGCTTACGGGATGCGGCGCTGCTGGAATTGGAGCTCATCCCCACGATCCACCCCACGACGCGCAAGCCGGTCTCCAGTGGTCAAGGCAAATTGAAGTTGCCCTGTCATGCCGAGTGGTTGCCGGTGGCGTTGCCCCAGATTGAGCGCAAGGTGACTGACTTCACACCGTGGACACAGCCACCAATGCCAGCTCCACCCGTCTCACCACCACCCGTCTCGCCAAGCCCACCCTCCGACTTGCGAGCGCAATTGGTGGACTTTTTGAAGGATTGTTGGCAAGCCGATGCGCCGCCAAATGCACCACCAAATGCACCACAGTCTACCCGTAGTCGCCTCGAGGCGTTACCCACGAGCGACCTCAGAAACTTAGGCCTCTACCTGCGTAAGAAAGGACAAATGACGGTGCGGGACGTGAAGAAAAGTTGGGGTAAAAATAACGGCTTGAACGGTGAACAGGTGTCTGAACTTTTACTGGAGCTGATCCACCTCAACCTGATCGAAACCTTCTCAAACGGCACTTCCCGCGCCGAATGGGTGCGTTGGCTGGAAACCTAGACGGAGTGGATGTTACGTCAACTGCCGTGTGCCGTACGGCAGTGTTACGGCACCGCAGACGGCAGGTTTACGGCAGTCAACACGGCACTGGTTACGGCACTTTTTAAGAGGCTTTAGCTCACAGTATGTTCAGTCACCCTAACCCTGTCATCGTCCAAATTCGGCGTGAACTGCGTGGTCAACTACCCGACGAGTGGCTGGAAGAAGTGGTCTCGATTCTGGAGTACCAGTTGAGCTACCAAACGCTGGATGAGTTGGCGACCAATGACCTGTTGAAACTAAAACTTGGAGCAGGATTCAGTGCCACGCTACAGAAGGCACTGCTGCAACTCATGCGACCGCCATCACTACCAACAGATCTGCCTTCAGAAACATCCTTTCCATCGCCGCTGCCTTGGCAATGACAGAGGCTGAAACGGCGAGTTTTCGTAAAGTACGAATTCGTACTCTAGAAAGTACGAATGCTTTTCAATCTTTAGCGCTCAAAATCAGAGTATAAATTATTCTAAGTACTGCTGCCATCAATAAAGTTGTGACCAGCCGCTTCTAAGGCCGGTAGCCCCATTCTTGTACGAGCCTCATTCTTCGTTGAAATACCGCCCTTGAAAAGAAGACTGGCGATGTTTGCCTCATCAACCTCTGAGCGCTTTTCCATGTCAGACAGGGAGAGCGTAAAGCCAGGATAGTAAAGGTCCAAGATTTCGACCTGCAAACACTCGATCATAGCCTTCGCTACCGGGGCGATCGCAAATTGGAATGACGCATCAGCACTGACTCCAGCCGTAGCAAAGTTGGTCTCTTTTTCGACATTGAAATCTTGGGGTTTTAGTAAAAATGCCAGTGCAATCATCTTTAATATCCAGTCAGAATTTTAACGATGAAAGCAGTTTATTCGTACTATATCTGCTGTACTGAGATGCTGAGAGCAAAGCCGGGGCAAGGTTAACTTGCCCCCGGCTTTGCTCTCAGAGAAACGCTTACTGCACCTCTTTTGAACAGCTGGATGTCGTGTCTATGGTGTAGACACCGTTGTCCATAGTCAAGAAGTCAGACTGCTATGTGTAGAGCCCGATATGAACCAGCAGCATTAAGTGCTAATGCCATTTTGAGAGAGATCAGAACACGCTAATCAACTGTGGCTATCTTCTTCCCACCAGTTGTTGACAATGGCATCCGTCAAATCGCGCTCTGACATAAGCTGCTCGGCGTACTCATCCCCCATTTCCTCAGAGTGGGCGATGAGAGTATCAAAAGCTTTTGGATCCTTGCCTAGCATCCGCACATGCTTATCTGCGATGTGTCTGAAAGCATGCGGATTTGTATAGCGTGGGCTACCAAATAATTTTGTCGTCGCTTGGGCAACAGCATGCGTGACCAGACTATGAATTGTGCCCTCATCATGTAGCTTGCCGAAGGCATCTGCATGCTGACTTTTACCTGTCATGATAAACAAACCCTTGTTTTGATCAAGATTGCCTCTCACTGTTTCCAAGACAGCCATCCGTCTTTGTAAACCGTTGACTCTTCTCGCATAGTTTTTGATACACTTCTCCTGCTCTTTGGCATACTCATGCAGTTTGCCAGCCTCAGCCTCTGCTAATTTTTGTTGAAGCTTTTCCAAGGCACCCGGTCTAAAACCCCAAAACTCAAGCCAACGATCGAGGGATTTAACCACTTGATCAGCCATTGGCCGCCAAACATAAATCCAGGTATCTAAATCTTTGGTCAGAAGATCTGGCAATCTATAATTACGGTCTAAATCATTTTTGTTCTCTTCAGGTGGAATTTCAACTTCGTAGTATGGGTTTCCTTGAGCATCAACTTTTCTGAAAATGTTTCTGCCCAGCTCTAGGCTTCTAATTTCCTCCTGCCGCACTGGGCAGAAAGTTAAATACTTGACGATGATATAAACCTGCCAGGCTTTAAAGATAGATGCCATAGACCGCTGATGTCCTCTGACGTATCTACCGTTAGCGCCTTTCGCCATGCTGAGACGGCTCAAATGCAAAGCACAGTGCTCCCGAAGGTATTGCACAACCTGGCGAGCCTCTTCGTGCGTTATCTCCTTAAGTTTCCACTTCTTTCTTCCAGCGCGCTTCTTCTCATCTTTATATTCCTCCAGATAATCATTTCTGAGCTCTCTCAGTTCTTCAATAACATCGATATCCGTCCATTTACGACGTTTCACAACATCGAAATGCAACCATTTTGCTACTGCGATTGCAGTAGTAGCAGCAGCAATAGCAGGAATGTGAGAATTTCCTCTCTCTTCGACTGACCAATCAGCAAAGGCGTCAATTAAGTGGACGTGAGTGATTAGTTCTAGAGAGAGTGGCTGTTTGGGATGCTCCTCACTAAAGTCAACGTACCATCCAAAGAAGCGGAGTACCGTTTCTTTTTCATTGGTAAAGGTAGACTCTTCAAGCACCTCTAATTCGGGTCTGAGCTTACCTACCTCATTTTTCCTTCGCACCACTACACCCTTAACCAGTTGTTTTTTCCCACCTGTACGCCGAAAGACTTCAAAACTTTTAAACTCTGTTTTCACACTTTCTGGCAATTCGTCTTCTGGGAAAGCGTAAACTGACCCTCGCGGTTTAAGAACAGGCTTTGGTATGTACTCTGGCAACTTTGGTACAAAAGCTGGTAAATCATCTGGAAACATCTCCTGCCACCAAGCTTGTTTCACTAGCCAGCGCATAAAGCGTCCTAAAGCGGAGCGGTAGTTACCCTTAGTTGCCTTCGATGTTTTGCCTGCTTCCAAGGCCAGCGCAAATTGCTCATCAAAGAGGCTCAAAGCGTTCTTGAGCCTTTTGGCGTTCAGCTTCGCACTATAGGCAGCAATCTCCTTGGGCGACAACTGCTTTGTCTTTGAATCAATTCCGGGAAGAACGTAGAGCTTGAGCGCTGTTCGAAGATACTTGCTGAGGTTGGGGTCTTTAGATTGTTTGAACTCTTTGGACTGTAACCAGATCCCTAAAACTAGACTCAAGGTGTACTGTTTCATGTCAGATTGTGCCTAATAGACGTGGAAATTGAGGTAGATAGAAGCACCGTCCCGCCTGCAAGGATTGGCATAGCGACAGTCAGCAAGCGGTAACAACGCAAAGCCAAGTGTTTCCAGCACAAACAGTCCCCAACAAAGTCAATGGTGGGAGAGTTCAAGCTATTCAGTGTTCAGTCAGGGCAATGGCTAGAAGTTCTAGTCAGTCGTAATTTCAGCCTTGGCGATTAAAATTTCTCCCTTCCTAGACCAAGGCGGTAATGAGCGCCTCTACAGCAGCGACAAAAACGAGTTGACGCCACCAAAGTACGAATAAACTTGGCGTATATAAGAAATATACACCGAGATTTGCTGTTGTTAACGCCGTTTAAAGCAATTTAGGTCAAGCTGGGCAAGCGTGAGCGGCTTCTCGCTTTTGCTTAGCCTTCTGTTTTTTAAGCAAACGCTTGATACGATGGACTGGATGCTTTGTCTGCTTGAGATGCAGCACGATGCTTTAATGCCTCGTTCAGTCAGCAAAATGGTAGAGCCTGGTGCCGCGGAGGGAGATTGGAAGGACTACTGCGAGCGCTTTGCCGCTCACCTGCAGCAATTGGGACGTAGTCCGCTCACGGTCAAAAATTACCTTTCAGACTTAAAGTCCTTTAGTCAATGGTTAAGGCTGTCTGAGTACGAGCGACTTGGTCTCACACAGGTGACCTCGAAAGAGCTGGAGCAATATCAAGCGTTTTTGTTAACCCAGCAGAAGCTAAAGCCTAATAGTGTGAACCGTAGGCTGGGTGCACTGAAGACTTTCTACACCTGGTTGCATCAAACTGAGGCACGAGGAAGTGAGCGGCTGCCCCGCGTCCCTGTTCGGGTCAGAGGGGTTCCAGTGGCACGAGCGGCTCCCTTAAGTCAGGAGGAACAACTGAGACTGCTCGAAGCAGTGGAGCAGTCTCAGAACTACCGTGATTGCGCCATTGTCAAGGTGCTGCTGTCTACAGGGATCCGAGTGGGGGAACTGTGTCAGTTACGCTGGGCTGATCTAGACCTTGAGACTGAACAAGGTCAGTTACGTGTACAACCGGGGAAAAGCAATCGCATGAGAAGGCTTGTGCTGCCTCCAGACGTTCGTAAAGCTCTGCTTCATTTAGGTGCTCAAGTGCAGGGTAGCAGCCAAGCGCCCGTTTTTGTCGGGCAAAGGGGCAGTATGACGGCACGAGGGGTGCAGGAGGTCGTGAAAAAATATGCCTTGAAAGCGGGTCTGAGAAACTTTACGCCTCACATGCTGAGACATACTTTTGTGTGCAGGCTCGTAGAGCAAAAAGTGCCTCCAGATAAGATCACAACCTTAATGGGAACGAGCGCTGAAATGCTCCTTTCCTATTATGTAACGGCTTTATCGGTGGAGAAAGCGCCGCCTTAGTTATGTCAGGCTTTGACTGCCCTTGTTTAGCAATGGAGTTCCACTGGTGCGGTCGTGCCTTTGAGTATTGAAACGATCGGTTGGCTTTGGACTGCTGTGTTGTGGGGCAGCGAACTCGCTGTCGTGCTTCAATCGACCGGGTCCAGTTGTTTAAGCTGTATGTGTTTGCGTCCCAGCACTAACTCAAACGCATCACCTGGCTGGAGCGCCATTTGCTCGGTATACGCGGTGCCGATCAACAATTGACCATTCGCTTGCACCGCAAGCCGGTAATTGGCACGGCGTCCATCTCGACCACGCTCAGCGGCTGGTTCGTCCAGTGCAATGCCTTCCGCTTCCAGGAGGGCTTTCAGAAACTGCAGCAGGTTGACGCGTTCCCCACCACCCTTCGTGGCCGTGTAGTAACCGCAGGCTTTCGCTTTCTGGGTCTTGCTCAGGGTCGCTAGCGTCTTGACCTTCTGTAATAACGCTGCGCCTGTCAGGGGTTCGCTCGTCTTTTGTTTCGCCATGCTGCTGCTTTACTGCCAATCACCTGCACTCTTATCATGCTGGATCGTGGGTCACATAATTGACTGAGTGCTAACCGCGATCGCTGAGTGCACGGGGGCAGTGAGTGGTCAAAGAGAAACCGGTTTTTGGGGGTGTACTAGTGGCTCTGGACTAAATCTGGACACAAAAAGCTCAAAAAGGAGTAGTACAGTGGCCTTTTTGCCCCTTTGCAGCGGTTGAAACCCTTATTCTGCGTGGCACCGTTGCTCCGGGGTGCAACTAACCAAGCTGATCGCTTCATCAAACCTTCTTTCGCTTGGCACAATTTCGTTCCACGCTTTTGCTGGGGGTGCAATAGGGTGGTCGCCTTTGGAGAAAACTTGACCCTCAATTGTTTTTTCGACCTGTGGTTATCCGCCAAAGATACTGGCAATGCGGTGGAACACGTCCTCAAACCAGGTTGTTGGAGCCTGACTGGAAGCTGTTGAACGATGCCACACCCGTTGTCGGCAAACAGTTCTAGAACGCTGCGCGATCTGTAGGAAATCTGGGTCACTGGTAAGGGTCTCTGGCTGATTTAGCAGCGGATGGTACTGGAGCCGATTACAGGCAATTGCCAGCCAGCTCTCTGGGGAAACATCCCACAGCCGCACCGTCTTGTCGTCACTACCACTGACGAGACGCTTGCCATCAGGGCTAAAGGCGACCGAAGTGACCGAAGCCGTATGCCCTTGCAGAGGTTGACCAATGGGCTGACCGGTTTGAGCATCCCACAGTCGCACTGTCTTGTCGCCACTGCCACTGACGAGGCGCTTGCCATCGGGGCTAAAGACCACTGAATGAACCGAAGCCGTATGCCCTTGCAGAGGTTGACCAATGGGTTGACCGGTTTGGGCATTCCACAGTCGCACTGTCTTGTCGCCACTGCCACTGACGAGACGCTTGCCATCTGGGCTAAAGGCCACTGAATGAACCGAATTCGTATGCCCTTGCAGGGGTGGACCAATGTGTTGACCAGTTTGGGCGTCCCACAGCCGCACCGTCTGGTCAAAACTGCCACTGACGAAACGCTTGCCATCAGGGCTAAAGGCGACCGAATTGACCGAAGCCGTATGCCCTTGCAAGGGTGGACCAATGGGCTGACCAGTTTGGGCATCCTGCAGCCGCACTGTCTGGTCTAAACTGCCACTGACGAGACGCTTGCCATCGGGGCTAAAGGCGACCGAAAAGACCCTAGCCGTATGCCCTTGCGGGGGTGGACCAATGGGTTGACCGGTTTGGGCATTCCACAGCCGCACCATATCGTCTATATCGTCTTCACTACCACTGACGAGACGCTTGCCATCGGGGCTAAAGGCGACCGAAGTGACCGAAGCCGTATGCCCTTGCAGAGGTGGACCAATGGGCTGACCGGTTTGAGCATCCCACAGCCGCACCGTAGTGTCACCACTGCCACTGACGAGACGCTTGCCATCGGGGCTAAAGGCGACCGAAGTGACCGAATTCGTATGCCCTTGCAGGGGTGGACCAATGGGCTGATCGGTTTGGGCATCCCACAGCCGCACTGTCTTGTCATAACTGCTACTGACGAGGCGCTTGCCATTAGGGCTAAAGGCGACCGAAGTAACCGAAGTCGTATGCCCTTGCAGAGGTTGACCAATGGGCTGACCGGTTTGAGCATCCCACAGTCGCACCGTACTGTCACCACTGCCACTGACGAGGCGCTTGCCATCGGGGCTAAAGGCCACCGAAAAGACCAAAGCCGTATGCCCTTGCAGGGGTGGACCAATGGGCTGACCGGTTTGAGCATTCCACAGCCGCACTGTCTGGTCAAAACTGCCACTGACGAAACGCTTGCCATCAGGGCTAAAGGCCACTGACCAGACCGAAGACGTATGCCCTTGCAGGGGTGGACCAATGGGCTGACCGGTTTGAGCATTCCACAGCCGCACCGTATCGTCTGCACTGCCACTGACGAGACGCCTGCCATCGGGGCTAAAGGCCACTGAATAAACTGGATCCGTATGCCCTTGCAGGGGTGGACCAATGGGTTGACCGGTTTGGGCATCCCACAGCTGCACTGTCTGGTCTATACTGCCACTGACGAGACGCTTGCCATCGGGGCTAAAAGCCACTGACCAGACCGAAGCTATATGCCCTTGCAGGGGTGGACCAATGGGCTGACCGGTTTGGGCATTCCACAGCCGCACCGTATTGTCGTCACTGCCACTGACGAGACGCTTGCCATCAGGGCTAAAGGCGACCGAAGTGACCGAATCCGTATGCCCTTGCAGGGGTGGACCAATGGGTCGACCGGTTTGAGCATCCCACAGCCGCACCGTATTGTCGCCACTGCCACTGACGAGGCGCTTGCCATCGGGGCTAAAGGCCACCGAACTGACCAAATCCGTATGCCCTTGCAGTTGATTGACTTCTTGTGCCGTTTGCACTGCACTGAGCAAGCTAGATTGGGCGATCATCTCCACGGTTGGCAGTGACTTGCTCTTAATCAAGGTGTCGATTGCCAAAATCGAGCCTGAAACTGCATTGGCAGTGGGTAGTAGATTCAGCGCTATGGCTGCCTGCCCCCGTAACTGAGCTATCAGTGTCTGTTGTCTAGCAATCTGAGTTTGCTGTTCCGCTCGGTTCTTTTCTGTCTGGGCAATCCTCGCTTGAGTTTCTGCCCGGCGGGTCTGCTCCTGAGCAATGGTCGCTTGTTGCTCTGCCAGTTGTCGCTGTTGCTGAGCGATCTGGGCTTGCTCTTGGGCGCGCTGCTTTTGGGTCTCTGCGGTTTTTAAGGCGCTGAGTTTCTGCTGGTTTGCCGCCTGTTCTTTCCCCAGTGCGTCTTTTGCCTTCTTTTCACTCTCCAGGGCCTTCGCCTTTTGCTGTTCGGCTTCTAACGTTTTTTGCTCGGCAATGCCCTTTTGCTGTAGAGCTTCTTGCTTCTGCCGTTGGGCTTCCTGAGCCAGCCCGGTCATCACCCCAGCCACCAAAAAAGAGGCGACCGTCATTGGGATAGCCCATTTCAGCACGGGCTGATACCGCTGCCAAAAGTTCTCCGGCAAATGCTCCTGAATCCACTGCCAGTTAAACACCTCGCGGTAAATGCGGTTTCGCACCACCAGGTGCTTGCCCTCTCGGCGCACCACCCCCGACAGCTTCAGGTGCGACTTTACCAGGTTCTGTTCTTCATCCAGGACCGATCGTTTCCCTCGATAGATTGCGCGATAGGTGTTCAGCACCTCCTGCTCTAGTGGGTGCGGGGCACGTTTGGTCAACATGTCGCGCACAAACTGCAAGTTGTTATCTTGCTCACTCATGCGACCCAGGAAGGTATGTGTCACCGCCAGAGCCACTGCTGTCTCCGTCCAACCAGTGGGCGGCTGATCCACCAGAGCACGGCAAAGCCGCTGGGTCAAATAGGGATGTCCACTCGTCCACTTCAAGACCCAGCCCAGTCCCTGTTGAGTTTGCTCTGGAGGCAACCCTAACCCCGCTGCCAGGGGCAACGCTTCCTCAGCCGTAAAATCCGTCAGGTCTACCCGTTGACCGATATTAAAGGGCGTCCGTTTAGCGTCACGAATCAGATCCGCTGGGGTCGCCACCCCAATGAGCACAAACGACAAACGGCGTAGCGCTGAATCAGTCGAACGGGCGACATAGAGATAACGAATGGCCGCATAGAAGTCATCGGTGAAGTCCAGACTGAGGGTGGTGTCAATCTCATCGACAAAAATGACGATCGGTTCTGCGACTTCTGCCAGCACCACTTCTTGAAAAAAACGGGTCAGTCGCACCGTCACTCCCGCTTGAGCATGGTCCTGCCACCATTGCTTCACGTTCGTAGACAACACGAGCTGGCTGGCCACCAGATTCAGAAAGTCGCTGTACCAGGTATCGGCACTCAGTTGCGTGCCAATCTGAGTCAGGTCAATAATGACCGCCTGAACCCCCGCTTCGATCAGTTGCTCAGCCGTCCGCACCATCAGACTGGACTTACCCATCTGGCGGGGTGTCAGGACATAAGCAAAAGTCGAATCTCGACATAGTTGGAGTAGCTCCGCATCGGCTTGCCGGGCAATATACAAGCCCCGCTCATTCGCCTGGACCGTACCGCCAACGGTGTAGATGGTGGGCTCAGCCATGCAAATGCTCCCGGAAATAGTCAGCGTAAAGCTGGCAACGGGGCAGCACTCGCTGGTCGTCTCGACTGACCAAACCCGCTGCAACTAACAAGCGGGCAATGCGCTCATCGGGGCAAGCCTTGTCGCGCAGTACCTGGAGCAGCCCCCGCACCAACTCCTGTTTGTCATAGATGCGGAACAGGTGATAGCGCAGGTGGTCGCCAAAGGGACCGCGGTCAGTCGCCGCTTGAGCCAACAACGTCTCGACACTCAGCTGCTGACTGGCTACCAGGTAAAGTGCCCGTCGTACCAGATACGGATGCCCATTCAGTAAAGCCATCAACTGAAGCTCCTGGGCTGGGGTGAAAGGAGAGCCATGTCGTTGGTTCAGATCGCTGACTTGTTGAGCGGTAAAGTCTGCCAGCAGAATGACCTCGCCCACATTAAACGGCGATTGGTTCAGGTTGGCAATCAAATGGTACGGCTCGGTAGCGGTTACCAGTGCCAGATCAAACTGCTTCCAGATCCGAGACGTTGGTAGGGCACGATTATTATGCCAGCTCCGCAACATACTGAAAAAGTCGGAGCGGTAGTCGGCATCAAACATGCGGTCTACCTCGTCCATCGCCAGGACTAAGGGACCACCCACTTCCTTGAGCACATGGGTTTGCATATAGCGCGTGCAGCGTTGGATGTTACCGCCACTTTCCTGCCAGTAATCCGTCACCCGATCCGGAATGTTGAGTTGTTCCGTCAGACTGGTGCAGAACTGCCGATAGAAGACATCGGCAGCATTCAAAACGTCCTGGTCAAACAACTGAAAGTCCAAAAACACAACCTGCTTCCCAGCTTTCAGCGCGGCATCAATCGCCTGCATCAGCAAGGAACTTTTGCCCATCTGGCGCGGACCTTTAATCGTGAGTGTGACCCCCTGCTGCCGAATGGTAGACAGCGCGATCGCATCGGAAGGGCGCTCTACATAAAAGTGAGACTCCGGGTCCATCGTCCCCTCGGCGGGTTCCAACGTCATGGCAGGGTTTGCCCTCACAGAGGTAGGTTGTGCTGACGACAGTGGTTGTGGTAGCGCTTGCACAACCGGTTGGAGCAACTCCGCTTTCGATTGCTCGCTCCGAATGGACAGGTCACCGCCCGCGATCGCCTGCATGATTTCCTGCAGCAGACGCGGTGTATCCCCTTCCCCTTCCCACAGCGCCCAGTTGATGGGATTCAGGTAAGCGCTGAGGGGATAGACAAAGGGTTCTCGATAGCCCAACCGGATCGGTAAAATAACGGGTTTACCCGACTCCTTCATCAGGCGATAGGCCGTCTCGATTTCGCCCAACACCATCTCACTGGGAACAGACTGAGCCGAGAGAAACGTAATCAGAAAATCGGATTGCCGGAGTTCCTGCTCAATCCGTTCGGCCCAGGGCGTGCCAATGACCATCGTCTGATCGATGAAAACATCATGGGATGGCCTCAAGGCCTGGTAAAGCTCTAAGGCAAGACGTTCATCCGGCTCTACGCCACGCTTGTAACTGATGAAGAGGCGCGATCGGGTTCTCGCTCCTGATGGCTGTGCGCTCGACTGGGTTTGGGCGATCGGCTGTGTCTCTAACTCTGCAACGTCGGCTGTTGGTAAGGGGTCAGGGGGGCGTTCGGTAACACTTAGGGGGGTAGAAGGAGAGAGAGCCTGAGCGGTTGATGGGCTTCGCTGTTTGAACTGGGGTGTTGCTGTTTCCTGAATGCCTTCCAGGTCAATGGCTGAAAGACCAAACTCAAAGGCATCGGCATAGGAGCGTCCGGCTCCCAGCCCATCGTAAAAACCCACGGCAAACTCGATGGCGGCCCGATCGCCGATCGCCTTGCTCATCCCAATTACATGATGAATGTGCTGGTGAATGGCGTCAGCTTGAGCTTCTGAGTAGCAGGCATTGAGGAGCACACATTCGACTTTTTCCTGGAACAGCTTAAATAACCGTGCGAGCGACTGCGCATTCACCGGTTTCATTTGTCCAGCATTGTTTTCTAGGACTAAGCCCTCAGCCCCAGCTCCATGTCCTGAAAAATGCACAATTTGCGGTTCATGATCCAACAGCGCGCGCCGTAAATCATCAGGACGAACCGCCCACTTCGCAATAATTTCAAACTGTTCTCGACTGCGCGATCGTTGCAAGCCTTCCTCAATCTCTCGCACCTCTTCATCTAGGCGGAGTTTGTCAGTGTTCTTTGGGTTAGCGGTCAGGATCAGGATCTTTTTCACGACAATGAAGACCCTTCTAAGGGGAGGCTGGCAGAACCGTAACGAAGCAATGACTGGTCGAGGCGATGTCTAGCTGTGTGTTCAGCCCGGATCTTATTGAATCAACTCTAGAGCATGGACAGCGGCTGCCTTGAAAATTCCCTGCTCCTTTCACTCCTCAACAATGATTATTGATCATGGTAAAGAATTTTGTGGTCATGGCAGCACTTGAGAATTAGCTGAGAGCGGACGTACGAGCGGCAGGCGTTTTGCATTAAGGGTGATCGCACAAGGCCTGATTGGCAGTGCGCGATCACCCTATGTTGACAGCCTGCTTCACAGCACTATGACGAAACTCCGTAACTACAAAGAATGTCGATCGATAGCCCTTGGCAAACAGGTCGTCAAACGTCGCTTGATACTGGACATCAGCCGATCGTCTCTCCAGCAAGAAGCGATCGCTCCTCAACTCAGCGATCGCCGTAACCAAGATAAATCCTTTTACTCAAACACGATTTCACCTCTGATTCTTCACATTCATATCAAAGAGCGATCGCCTCTTTTTTCAGGAGCGATCGCTCAGCATGTTTGCTCACAGATTGATGAGCCTCAAGGAGAGTCATCCAAATAAACCAACACAATCCGACAGGCATCAGAGGTGCATTTTTTAAGTGCAGATTGAACTGCGGTAGCGCGGGTATTGTGACCGTAGCTCCAGCTAACCCTGCCTCCGCCTTTGGCGATCGCTGCCCAACCTCGCCCGCGGGCAGTTCCACGCACTACACAATCTCCCTTGCCTTGCTGGAGACAAACTGCCATAGCACCACCAGAAGCTAGATTAACGGTTGAGTCGGAATTGGCAAATAAGTTGCCCTCACTGTCTTCTGCAACCGCGCTGGCTGCCTGCGCTTGAGGTACAGATGGAAGTGTTCCAACTAATAGGCATACAATCAAATTGAGAATAGAAAACTGTTTCAGCATGAGTTGATTCTCCTAATGTCTACTTAATTGATAAAAATCTTGGACTTGAAACAAAGATGAGGAGAAAGGTAAGTTTATCAAAGGTAATTGCTTACTACTCAAATTGGTAGAACTATGACCTCTAATATCTGTATAACAATTGAAACAAGCCAAGTTTGTATTCAGAAATTTTATGAGGTAAATGACCTCTACATTACAAGTATATAGCGCTAATCTTCTCACTCTTGGAAGTATTGATATACTTTGCTTGCTATCGAGTCCGCAGTACTTTCGTCCCCCTCAGAAAAAACAACTGAAATCACAGCCGCTGAGTGATCCATTACGCTTAAACAACGGATGTTTACAAGGATCGATTTAGATGAATCCACAGTCCCAGAGAAAGAACTATTATCTGATCGAATATCGCGAGTTGCTACTTGCATTACAGCTTGATTAGCCCTAGAGAGGCAGCTATTTACATTCATGTATTTAGTAAAGAGTTGATTGTTGATGCCTATATTGCTTTGCTTCGGTTCTTCATTATGGACGCTAGGATCTGGACGCTTCTTTAAAGCTTCCATGTTTTGTTCGGCATTCTTCGCTCTTTTGTCAGATTCTGCTGCTCTTTTACTCGCGTCATCTCTTTCTTTTTGCAAGGAACCACGTTCCTTCGTGATTTTTTCAATGGTTAGCATCAATTCACTTTCATGGCTAGAACTGGTAGATGCTTTCTCCTTTAAGGGGACTGTTTCCTCTCTTAGCTCCTGATTTTCTCGTTGAAGATTTGCTGTTTCTTGATGCGATTTGAAGAGTTCATAACTTAGAAGAGATAAAACCGTTACCCCTACCAAAGCAGGTACAAGCGCCTTACTCAGAAGGTCTGTCGAAGGTGAAGGTTGAGGTGGGATCGGAACAAGAAAATCTGTAATTGGAGGAACAGTAGGAAATTTGAAATTTAGACACCGTTGGGTTAATTCTGCTCCACGTAGATCTCCCAATTCCTGCCGCAGCTTAAACGCTTTATTTAGCAAGTTCTGTGCTCTAGACGTTTTACCAAGACCAAGTGAACGAACGCCCAATTGATGCAATGCCCATGCAACAGCAGAGTTATCGCCCAAATTTTCTGCTGCTTGTGCATACCGCTGGAGCACCTGTGCTTGAAGCTCCCATTGTCCTGAGAGCGCTAATGCACTTTCAAACGGTTTGCCTAGCAAAAGAACATCACTCCAGCGGCCTTGCTTAATTAACCACTGCAATAGATAAGAGATTGCTTCAGATTCTTGTTGCAGTTTTTCAGGAGTCGTGTTCTGTGCCCATTTCGTGACAAAGAATACAGCCCTCTCTATATAAGGAGTTAGATTCTCTATCTGTTCAATAGAACTCAGCAAATTTGTACTCAAACTGTAGTGAGAATCTTCCTGTTGCACAAGGTGCATCTTTTCCAAGTCTCCAAGATCTGATGCTGTGCCTTCGTCTGCGATCGCTAATGCTTGCTTGGCTGAAATCGCAATTCCTCCTAAAGCCGCCAGTGCAGCCAATATAGAACGCTTTTGCTGATCAAGAGGCTTGAGCAAGTGTTCGATTCGAGCTTTTTGTGAGGGGTTCCTTTGAACTCGCCGCGCGACATCAGCTAACGATTCCTTGCTTTCGCGCACTCCTACAATTTGTTGCAAAATCTCAAGGGGATGTCCGTTAAGACTGCTACAAATTGCTGTGACTGCGGCTTGTTCTTGATCTGTGAACGATTGTGATCGCTTTAATTCCTGCCCTATTAAATCCAGAGCCGCATTCGATGAAAGCCCACTGACCTGAATCGGTTGCTCTTCGCCCCATAGACTGCGCTCTAACGATGTAAAAGCAAAAACGCAATTCGGTGCAGTTTCCCCTAGCTTCTCAATGTCTTTGCGGGATAGTTTGGCATTGTCGAGGAGGATCAGGGCACGCTTATTTTGTAAGTCATGCCGAACTCGAACAGCAGACGGTTTGAAGGGGCGATCGCTGTCGTAAAAAGCCTCAAATAGTTTTTGCTGCAAATCTTCAACAGGCTCCTCACGCAGCAAATGAAAGTAAATCACACCATCCGGAAAATGTTGCAAGGATTCAGCAGTTCCATGGTGAGCAAGTTGCCGCAGCAGGACTGATTTACCGATCCCTACCGAACCATAAAGTTCGATTGTTTGTGATGCTTTAAACGCAGTAACACCCTGGGCAATCTCTTTTTCTCGTCCGAGCAGCTTGGAAAAAGCACGAGGACGCAACCGAATCGGTGCTGGTCGAGCCGTAATCCGAGGCGCTTGCTCTGGCGGCAGAATGTTAACCACCCCTCCTTGAGGCGTGATTTCATACTTGAAAAAATGGTTGTTATCGCCCTGAACGAAGTTGGACTCATTGTTATTGCCTGAAATTTGAATATCACCAATAAGATACTGACGACTAGGTTGAGGCTGGGAATTGTGTTGAGTCATGGCTATACCATCCAAGCTTTTGCAATTAGTTCAGCAACTTTTGTTACGGGTTCTGCTAACGTGACAACACCCGATAGGGATTGCTTCAAAGCCGCGATCGCTTGAGCGATCCCAGACTTGTCAGGTCTTTGTTTCTGTACTTCCTCTTCAATAAAATCAACGTCACCTTTTGTTCTCTTCTTCTCATAGGAACCGAGAGCATCGGTGTTAGCGATTGCTTCTTTGAGTTGGGCAAGTGCAGCGATCACCGCTTGTAAATCAGATGAAGTAGCGGTGGAATGATTAATATTTTGGGATACGGTATTGCTATCCCCTTGAAGTATGTTAGAGGCATTACTGTTGCCTGTAATTGAGATATTGCCGATCGATTGCGATGAACTGGCTGGAAGATCAAATAGTCGAGGCTCATGATACGCCGCTTCGGCATCTCTTGCATAAAAGGCTGAACCACTATCCCCACCACCAAAAGTTTTAGACTGTTTCGCCTGTATGTTTTTGGCTATATAGTATACGTCTTCAATCGGAAAGCCCCGTAGTTCATTAAGCTGTCTACATTGGACAAGAGACTCTATTCGAGCAAATCCTTCATCTGAGCCATCAAGAATGAGTTTGACACTACCTACCTCAATACTTGTCAACGTTAAAGATGAATCCCCAGAGAGTTTTTGCAAATGAGCAACCATTGCTTCTACCAGCGGTTTGTGCATCTCATTAATATCGGCAGTTAAGACTAGCACTAATCTTTTACCTTGTTGTTTATGAGGCGAGAAAGGCAGTAAATTGTTGACGCTGGAAATTGAAGGGAAGAGGTTGGCGGCTCCTTGACGAATTTGCTGGATAGGAGTGGCGACTTCAGGGTTTTTATCGAGTTGCAGAACATTTTTGGCATAGTCAAAGGCATCTTGAAACGATCGCCCATGACCAAGAGCAGCGTAGAATTTAGGCGCAAACTGGATGGCGGTTTTGTCACCGATCGCTTTTGTCATGCCAACTACACAATCGATCTGTTGGTAAATGGCATCGGCTTGAACTTTGGAATAGCAGGCATTGAGGAAGACGCATTTGACTGTGGCTTTACTCAGCCTAAACAATTCAACTAGGGGGATGGTGAGCACTGCTTTCACCTGTCCGTTGTCGTCTTCCAGGATTAAACCGTCTTCGCCTGCTCCATGCCCAGAGAAGTGAACGATCGTCGGTTGATGTTGTAGCAAAGCATAAGACAGGTCGCTGACCCGAACCGCTCCTTTGCTAATGATCTCAAACTGGTCGCGGAGCCTTGCTCGTTCCATCTCGGCTTCAATTTCGCGGATTTCTTCATTCAACCGGAGGGGATCAGTGTTGCGGGGATTAGCAGTGAGGATGAGGATCTTAACCTTGTTCACAACGATGCTCTCCTTGAGTTGACTTAATTTTTGGTTCTGTCAGAGCTTGCACTTGCAAGCAGTGCTTAACTCTTGGGCACTAATACAGATGAATCGAGCTAACGGCTTTAATCCTGCTTGAGAAAATATTAGAGAAATCTTTAAGACCAGGTGGACACATTCCGCCTTTTCTTCACATTTAATTGACAACGCTTGCCCAAAGAGGCTTGGACTGACCAACTAAGCTTTTTAGGAAGGGCAATCGCCAGCTATCGAATCACTACTTCGATCTGATATTCCTTGAGCGGCGGCTGGTTTTCTTCCCACGATCGCGCTTGCTTAAACCGAAGCGTTGCTTGTCCTGCTTTCAGTGCTTGAATCTCAAAGCTTTCGTCTCGGTTAGTACCGATAGCGGGTTGAGCTGACTCGTGGCGACTCGCTGTCAATGGTACGGCGGTTATAGCAACCACAGAACCACCCTCATGGGTCATTTCATACGTCCATTGATAGCCTGCAGTGGCAAGTCCAGGGAGTGTCAGGCTATACGTTTCGCCGACCTCAAGGCTAAGACTGGTGGGAATGTCCATGTTGCTTGCAGACTTTGGTAAAGGTAAGCAGTTCTAAAGATTGTCAGGCTTTCACGACGAGAGACGTGAGTTGGTAGAGCGATCGCCCTTGAAGTTTAGGTGCAAGGGGCGATCGCATTCGCACTCAATCGAACGACTAGTTGATCTTGTACCGCTGTTGAGACATTAATCGATAGCCCTGGCTGTAGCACTCGCCATTTTTATTTTGGAGATGCTCAAACGTCCAGCCCCAGACGATCGGTCTACCATCGTTACCGGGTGTCCAGATGCCGTCATAGCGAATCTGTCCACCACCGATGTCATAGCGTTGCTGATGCGTCAACCGATAGCCATTGCCATAAAACTCCCCGTTTTTCTTCTGAAAGTCCTCGAAGGTATAGCCCCAGACGATCGGTCTACCATCGTTGCCAGGTGTCCAGATGCCGTCGTAGCGAATCTGCCCGCCACCGATGTCATAGCGTTGCTGATGCGTCAATCGATAGCCCTGGCTGTAGCACTCTCCGTTTTTCTTCTGGAGATGCTCAAACGTCCAGCCCCACACGATCGGTCTACCATCGTTAGCAGGCACCCAAATGCCGTCATACCGGATACCATTATCTGGTGGAGGGGGCGGCAGCTTCACGCCGCGCGCTGTCCAGAAGGGAAACTCCGTATCAATGCCTGCGGCTCCATAGGCAATTTTGAAGAAGCCTTGCATACCCCAGCCTGTACCCCAAGAATTCTTACAGATCCAGCATTGCTCCGCTTCTGAATAGCCAATGATCACAACATTGTGCAAGCCGACTTCCGCGCCTGAGACGTGCTGATACACACCGCTACGGTAGGAGAAGAAATCGTCAAAGACATGAAAAGCAGCCACGCAGGGCCCCACCTGCGTCAGCCAATTCTTCCGAGCAACGACACTTTGCAGCGCCGTTGACGTGGTAATCCTGACCACATGAGCCGCTCGATCATCTGCCACATGGCAAACTGGATTCGAGCCGTTAAAAGCATTGGTGTAGGGGCAATTCGCTTCATCAGTCACGCCGCGAGTGCGGAAAGACTCATAAGCGGCATCTGGCCACCAGCCGTCACAGGTTGCTCCATGACTTGAACAGAAGTGCAGATCTGCTTCAGACAGGTTGAGCACTTGACCCAACTCAATCAGCGCGATTGACTCGACTGCTCCTACAGCGCTAAACGACGTACAAGAACCACATTCTCCTTGATCTTTAACAGGTGTCACTTTATTACCGTTACGGTTGCGCCAATCCACTTCGCGCTCAAACTTAGGCGTTTCCACTTGGGCGCGAGGAGCCATTGCTTTCGCCAGCGCTGCTCGATCGATCACGACACCCAAACGCCTAGCCTTTTCAGCCAGCGTTAGTTTTGAAAGTGGTGTTGCGTCTGCCACCCACTGGGCACCAGCAGCCTGTAGCGAAGCATTGAGGGCTTGAAGTGAAGTCATAAAAACCTTCTTGCGAAATGATTTGCTCTACCCCTTCATCAAACGCTCCTGCCACCTGAGTTCAGACCTGAGCTGTACTGGCTTGTACTGACTTGTGACTGCTTGCGTTTCCGCCTAGAATTTGAGCACTCCTCACAGGACGATCTAATGTCAACCAGGTCGCTCAGGGTGCGTCAAGACTGGATCGAGCCAGCGAAATTGGCGGTCAGACGGAGTGGGTTTGTCAACCAGCGCGCCCTCGCTGAAGAGGCAGGCTTAGCGATTGCCACAGTGAGCAACTTTCTGACGGGCAAACCGGTCGATCGCGCCACCTTTGTGGAACTGTGCCAGCGGCTGTCGCTCAATCCAGAAGACATTGCCGACTTCACTACGGTTGAGGCACAAGAGCCACCACGAGAAGTAAAAGAAGCAAGTACGCTCCCCACAGCATCCCTGCTATCGCCCTCTAGCTCCCAACCCCCAACTCCCGTGATCGATTGGGGTGAAGCACTGGATGTCTCCTTGTTCTACGGTCGTGCAGCGGAACTTGCCACGTTGGCGCAGTGGCTTTGCCACGATCGGTGCCGACTCGTGATGCTCTTGGGTATGGGTGGCATTGGCAAAACGGCACTGTCCGTCCGGCTGGCGGAACAGCTCCAGGATGAGTTTGAGTTTGTCATCTGGCGATCGCTCCGCAATGCACCACCCGTACAAGAGGTGCTGGCAGACTGGTTAGGCGTAATATCTCGTCGGCAGCTTGATTTACCAGAGAGCTTCAGTGGCAGAGTTAATAAGCTGCTGGACTACTTGCGGCACTCGCGCTGTTTGTTGGTGCTGGATAATGTCGAGTCTCTTTTGGTGGCAGAGGGACGGGCTGGTGCTTATCGGGAAGGCTATGAAGGCTACGGACCACTGCTGGAAAGCATCGGACAGACGCGGCATCAAAGCTGTTTGGTGCTGACCAGTCGCGAACCGCCACGAGGTTTGGGCAGCAAAGCAGGCAGCGCTTTACCCATCCGATCACTCCAGTTAGCTGGCTTACCTGAGGCAGACGGGCAAAAGCTGATAGCTGAGAAGGGTTTTACCCTGACAGAACTAGCAGGGCGATCGCTCATAGAGCACTACGGCGGCAACCCCCTGGCACTCAAGATTGTTGCCACCACCATTCAGGAACTGTTTGAGGGTGATATTGCTGCCTTTCTGGAGCACAGCACCATTGTTTTTGGCGACATCGCCGACCTTTTAGCTCAACAGTTCGAGCGATTGTCAGGCCCGGAACAGCAGGTCATGTACTGGCTTGCCATTAACCGGGAAGGGATTTCGCTGGCTGCATTGGCACAAGACATCGTGCCTGCGATCGCGCCACGGTCACTCTTGGAAGCGATGGAATCCCTGCAACAGCGATCCCTGGTGGAAAAAGTAGCACTCACTGAAAAGAAGCGCTTTACCCAACAGCCTGTGGTGATGGAATACGTCACAGAGCGCTTAATCACACAGGCTAGGGAGGAGCTAGTGAACGGCGAGTTGGCGTTGTGCGATCGGTACGCATTCAGCAAGGCTCAAACTGAAGACTACCTGCGACAGACTCAGATGCGGCTGCTACTCCAACCACTGTTGGCTCAGTTGCTCGTGCGATTAGGGAGCCCAGCAGCTATAAAGCAGTGTCTAGATCAGGCCTTAGCCACCCTCAAAGCCCGATCTTTACCACAACCGGGTTATGCCGCAGGAAACCTACTCAAACTCTTCAGTCAGTTAGACATCAATTTGAGTGGCTATGACTTTTCAAACCTGACGTTCTGGCAGGTGTACTTGCAGGGTGTGCCTTTGCATCACGTCAATTTTACGGGTGCAGATTTCACTAGATCCGTGTTTACACAAACGCGCGGTGATATTTTAGCGGTCGTTTTTAGCCCACAGGGAAACCTGCTGGCGACCGGGATCGATCGCACCATTCAGCTCTGGCAACTGGCAGATAAACGGCAGACAGCCACCCTGGAAGGACATGCTGCCTGGGTGTTATGTCTCGCGTTTAGCCCTGATGGCAGTTTGCTAGCGAGTGGCAGTAACGACCAAACCATTCGGCTCTGGAATGTGTCCACAGGGCAATGTCTGCAAACCTTGCGAGGACATACCAGTGGTGTGCAAGCCCTGGCGTTTAGTGCTGATGGACAACTGTTAGCCAGCGGCAGCCATGATCACACGATTCGCTTATGGCATGTGGCAACCAGGCAATGTCTGCAAGTGCTACACGCTCATACTGATCGCGTGTTAACCGTCATCTTTCATCCAGACAAGCAAACATTGATCAGTAGCAGCGACGATCGCACGATTCGACTCTGGCATACTCAATCTGGGCAATGTTTGCAAACCATCGCCACCCATACCAACTGGGTTTTAGCCACAGCCTTGAGTCCCGATGGCAAAACGTTAGTGACGGGGAGTGACAATCAAACGGTGACCTTCTGGAATCTCCATACGGGAGACAACCTGGGAACGTTACCGGCATACAAGGCGAAAGTGTGGGCAGTCGCGTTTAGTCCTGATGGTCGCCTGCTGGCTACGGGCAGTGAAGACAAAACGGTGCGCCTATGGGATGTGCAGACCCGACAATGCCTGCAAACATTCCAGGATCATACCCATCAAGTCTGGTTAGTTCACTTTAGCCCCGATGGGCAAACCCTTGTAAGCAGTGGTGATGACCAGACGGTGCGGCTCTGGGATGTACGATCGGGGCAATGTTTGACGACGCTAGAATCTCATAGTAATTGGGTGTCATCGATCGCCTTTAGTCCCGATGACGGCACCTTGGCGAGTAGTAGCAAAGACCAACAAGTCAGGCTCTGGGATGTGGCTACGGGGGAGTGTACGAAGGTGCTCAAAGGGCATACTGATATTGTCACCTCGGTTAGCTTTAGCCCTGATGGCGAAACCCTCGCGAGCGGTAGTGA
>NZ_JACJPI010000084.1 GCF_014695975.1 Leptolyngbya sp. FACHB-321 | reverse complement strand
TTACCATTGTGGATACGTCCGTTCTTGACCGTTTTGACGGACGCACAAAGGGGGCAGGCAGGCATAGGAGGAGAACAACTCTACTTCTCTATCATTACATCTTGAGCACTACCAGCAATGTTATATAGCACCAGGTCTACAGGTAGTGTGATCGGTCAGAAGCGACCGCCGCTCTACAGACAATCAGTTAGACTGGCTCTAATAACCAACGCTCGATCGCCATGCCGCGCTTTCTTCATGTTTCGGACATTCATCTAGGGTTTGATCGGTACGACAGCAAAGAGCGCACCAAAGATTTTTATCTAGCGTTTCAGGATGCGTTGTATCAGTATGCGATCGTGCCCCAGGTTGATTTTGTGGTACTGGCTGGTGACCTATTTGAGCATCGACATATTCAGCCAAACATTCTTAATCAGGCACAGCTTTGCTTGCAAGAGTTGAAGGAGGCAGGCATCCCAGTCTTGGCGATCGAGGGCAACCACGACAACACACCTTATGGCACCAAAACAAGCTGGCTGCGCTACTTATCCGATTGGGGTTTGCTGGTATTGCTAGAGCCAACGACTGCAAATGGCACCGCATTGTATGAACCGTGGGACTGGGAAACGAAGCGTGGCGGCTACATTGATCTGGCTTGCGGTGTGAGGGTCTTAGGGTCTTGCTGGTATGGCGCATCGGCTCCGACGGCGATCGCCTCTCTCGCTACAGCGATCAAAGACCTTCCTCCCGCTCCAGCTCATACAGTAATGCTTTTTCACCACGGACTAGAAGGACAGATTGCTCGCTATCACGGTGCGTTGCGCTATAACGATTTGCTGCCGTTGAAAGAGGCTGGCGTTGAGTATCTAGCGCTGGGGCACATCCACAAAAACTACGTTGTGGAGGACTGGATTTTTAACCCTGGTTCTGTCGAAGCAAATAATGTAGAAGAAAGTCAGTTCGATCGTGGTGTGTATCTGGTGTCGCTAGACGCATCGGGCATTCATGCTGAGTTGAAACAAGACTACACGCAACGAACGATCGTACGGCTGAAGGTAACGGCACGCGGGCAAGAAAGCCTAGAAGAACTGGAAGAGATGGCGATCGCAACAGTGCAGCAAGCCGTGCAGTCGGGTAAAATCCGTGCTGCCGATGCGCCCATTGTCGAGTTACGCCTTGAAGGTCAGGTAGCGTTCGATCGCTTGGAACTGGATACACGCAAACTTCAGCAGCAGTTGCAGCAATTGACAGGCGCACTGATTTTTCTACTGCGGTACAACGTTGATTCGGTTGCCTACGCCTCTCACATCACTGACGAAGCCGATCGCTGCCAGGTTGAGCGTGAGGTCTTTCTCGATCTATTGGTGGCACACAACACCTATAAAAAGCAGGCAACCGAACTGGCACAAGGTTTAATTGACCTGAAGGAGCAACAGCAGCAGGGGCAATCAGAGGCAGACCTTTATCAATTTGTACAAAGCCTTTTGCAAGAGTCAAAGAGCTAACGAGAGGCGGACGACTACACGCTTAAAATATGATCGCCTCAAGATTCTGTCGCTTCTATATAGCCTAAATAGCGTCGCAATTCTTCGTGAACCTGATGATAGAGCGTGGGTGCTTCTCCCTTTAACCCAATCAAACTGTAAAGACGGCTAGGACTATCTTCTCGTCCACGCAGCAAATGTTCCCCCACAAACACAACTTCAACGTGCTCTTGTACCCGTTGGTAGAGCGCGTCAGTGATCAAAATATCTGTCCAAAAACTTTTAGTCAGTCCTTCAACGCGGCTGGCAACATTGACCGTATCGCCAATAACGGTATATTCCAAGCGGCGGAGTGAGCCAATGTTTCCAGCAATGACCTCTCCATAGCTAATACCAATGCCGTGATAAAGCAAGGTTTTGCCCTCTTGCTGCCACTGCGAGCGCAAGGCTGCTAACGCCTGTCGCATTCCCAGCGCTGCCCGAATCGCATTCATGGCATCCGTTTCTTCACCATAGGAAACTGGGGAGCCAAATTCTGCCATGACGGCATCGCCAATAAATTTGTCGATCGTGCCACTGGCGGCGGCAACTGCTTCGACCATCGCATTGAGATAAGTATTTAGCAGAGACACCAATGTCTCGGGCGGTAGCTTGTAGGACAGCGTAGTAAAGCCACGAATGTCGCAAAAAAGTACGGCAGCATTGAGCTTGCGCCCTTGCAGCAACGCCTGGAAATCCTCCGGTTGGCTGAGAATTTCTTTCACGATCGGTTTGGCAACGTAGCGCTCTAACGTACGGCGCAGGCGTAGTTTTTCAAGCTGGTCATTGGCGGCTCCTGTACTGAGATAGAAAAGCCCACTGAGCGAGATCGCGAGGAATGGTGCCGCCACGGGAAGAATCAAGCCGCCATAGACAAAGCTGGCATAACCCACCAGCCACCAGGCACCCGCGATTACGATCGCCAGCACAAAGCGCGGCGTTGTCCGTTTCGAGACTTGACCGATCGCTAGCCCAATGCCAGCAAGGACAAGGAACAGATAGAAACCACGCCAAGCCGGATCGGGCATGACCTCAGCGATCGCCCGATCCTCTAGCAAGGTGGCAATTGCGTTGGCATGCACTTCTATACCAGAAAGATCGCCAAAGGGGGTCGGGTGAATATCCTGTAAAAAGGCAGCCGTCGGTCCTATCAAGACAATTTTGTCTTTGAAGATTTGCTCCTGCTTCAGTCGTTCCCAGTTTTGAGGGTAGAGTACGGTCCAAAACGGAACAATTGCAAACGTATTTGAACCACCGTAGAAAAATATATAGTCACCCTTCGGTGCGTTAAACGGGAGTTTTGAGGTTTGTAAGCTCGCTTCATCAAACGAGAGCAGGTCGGACTTTGACTGTCGCAAGTCGGCATCAATCTGGTTAAGGTACACACTAGCAAAGCGACGAAGCTGTCCATCTGGCTCCGGCGAGTAGTTGATAAGCCCGATCGCTTTAGGGTCAACTTGAAACATGGGATCGGGATAAACCAATTGATCTAAACCACCCCCAATGCTCTCGGACGTAGCATGAATTGCTGCCAGCGTCACTCGCCCAGCATAGCGTTTTAGAGTCTGCTGGAGACGCTGATCATCAGCGGGACGTTCGCTTGGCAAATCCCACAGCACATCAACAGCTACGGATCGAGCGCCTGCTGCCATAATTTTATCGATCGCCTCTGCATAAGCAGTCCGCCTCCAGGGCCAAGAGCGGATCGACGCTAGTTCCTTCAATTCTTTAGCATCTCGCCCCCGCGTTAGTGAATCGTCGTCGATCGCCAAAATCACAAGCTCTGGTGGCGGCGCTACTTCACCCCTCAGCCGAAAAAAGAGCGCCTGAGTCTGCAACTCCAACAGCACCAGCGGTCGAAAGTTAAATCCTGTAGCGATCGCACTTGTGACTGCCCAACTAATGATGAGCACAGGCGCGATCGTGGCAGGACTCACCCTCCATCGGCGTTTTGTTTGAGTCATTGGTGATGCGGGTAGAGAGGTAGAAAGGTGAAGGGGTAGGAGGAGTAAAGGGGTAAAGAGTGAAGGAGTGGAAGAGTTTTGAGTTGGTTGAGCAATTAGCTATAAGGTTTCAGCTTTTGCCTTCTACCTCCTACCTCCTGTCTTCTGCCTTCTGCCCTCTACCTTCTCTCCCCCCACCTCTAAAACGGTAAACGAAACGGCAAACGAATTGGCAGCTTGAGACTGGGAAGGCGCGGTAAGCGAACAGGGAACGGCACGCCTGGAAATAACTGCTGAAAGCTTGCCTGGATTTTTGCCATGCCGGGTAGCTGATTAGTAAACCCATTAAAGAGATTGCCCGTCAGAAGGCTAGTGAAATCTCCCTGGGTCAGCTTTTCGACCAGTCCTAGGGTTCCAGTAGCGCTAATGGTGACTTTTTCACCTGCTTTCAGCACAATTTGCTTTGCTTCCGTGGGGAGAATGTCGATCGTCTCTAGAGGTTTAGGCAATGGTTTGGAAGCAGGATTTTTGGGAAAGGACGGCAGTTTTGGCAGCGCCGAAGGCAGAGAGAATTGTTTATTGCCCGTAGTCGGTTCAGTATCATTTGGTTCTTGCCGCTGTGACACTACCACCTCTCCTTCCAAAACTTTGATGCCTGTGTCGCCACGAGTCGCTTCTAGCACGTAAGTTGTGCCACGCACGCCTGCAACAACAGAGGCAGTACACCCATTCATGGCGCCGTTCACTAACAGCGTACCCTGCTGGAGACGAGCACATTGCCCAACAGTTAAGACAGAGTTTTGCGCCAAGCGCCCGATCGCGCCCGTGTTAAATGTAAGCTGTGCCCGTGCTTTGCCAGTACGAACGCGCTGCCCTCTTTTTGCAGAGTCATTAACCTTTGCTTGTCTGTTTTGGATGAACACCTGGGGGCTGTCTAGCACTTGAGTAATTCTGGCTTGATTGATTGTAGAAGCTTGAGCCGCGATCGACGATTGAGTAACTACTACAAACCACAACGTACAGACAAAGACCAGCAGAAGGCGGCTTGGTCTGCCTTCAACACCACGCAATTTAGAAATAGTCAACATAAAAGCGACTCCGGAGCACTACCTTTAACAAGTTGATCCATGAAGGTAGATTCCCCTGATGATTGATCGCTAGCAACACCATTACAGCAACGACATGAGGTGGGACATAATGCCTGCTTTCCACTACTCACCTTTTCTGCCACTTTCCCTTGCAGGAATGTCCTTGCAGAAAAGCAGTCTGGTGCTTGATCGGTTGCTTATTAAAAAGACAGCTCACGGCGAATGCGTAAAGGCACTACCTGACTCTCTCTACTAAGCCATGCAAAGCAATTCCAGAGAGTCTTGAGCTAATTCACCGCCAAAGCCTAACCTATCTTTGTAAAAACTTGTTTCGTTAACGACGGAACTACACTTGCCTATGTAGACGCACCCTGTCAGCAGTTGTTCTCAAAAAAGCCCTAAATTTACCGAAAGGCTCACTCCCAAGATCAGGCTGTTAAACTCGATTGCTGGGTCAGTAGAATTGCCAAAGCTGTAGCCAACAAACATATTTAGTTGTGTATTCCGAAACGCTGTATAGGTCAGGCGAGCCGCCAACTGATGATATTCGTCGTCTCGCCTGATAGCTGTAAAGTTCGCTAGCGCAAATTGATAGTCAAGTCCGACCTGGAGGTTGGGCTGCACATTATAGCTAAGTGAAGCAATAAAGGAATTGAGTACCCGCGATCGACTGTCGGGGTCAGCGAAACTTAGCCGCAGTTGGTAAAACGTACTGAGCAAGAGTCGTTTATTGAGCTGATCGCGGCGACTCAGCTCCAGCCGAACTGCATGATCGTTTAAAAAGCGTGTCCCGATCGGCAACCCTGGAATCTTGCTACCTGCAATAAAAAGCTGCTGATTAGTCCAACCAATTTCACCAAACATGGTTGGTGACAGCCGTTGAAAAATGCCAGCCCGGAACTGTAGCTCGTTGTAATCAATTTGGGATTGCGTGTTGTACCGAATTAAATTGCCGTCAATCGCACCAATAAAGTAGGTATTACGTCCTAATGCTGGTGCTGTAAAAAGAGTCAAACCAGGTCTGAACAAGCCATCATCGACCGGATCGATCGCCGAGAAAACGTTGCTGCTTCTAAAGTAGTCGAGGCGACCAACAAGGTAGACCAGTGGTTGCCGGGATGGGGGTGGGGGTTGCACTGTTTGTATCGGCAGACAACCAAGTTCTGGGTCTAGTGCAACTCCCGATGCACATCGCGCTGCTGTCTGTGCTTGTTGCTCTGAAGTCCCGTCTGCTGAAGTCCCAGATTGCTGAATTTTGGGCACTTGCAAGCGCAGCACACCCAGCTCAGGATCATTGAAAACGGAAGTGGGCGGGTTGCTGTCACTTTGCGCCAAGGAGGGGCTGTTACTCTGGGCGATCGCCCCAGCCAGTGCCTTCTCCATCACTGTTGTTGGCTCAGAAAAAGCGAAGGAGGTAATGGATTCAGCGGTCTCGGCTGCAAGCCTATCTTGCACAGGTTGGAGCGGCAAAAGTGCTGCGGCTCGATTACGTTGTGCGTGTGGTTGCTCCAACTGCGGTAAAGCCACTGGAGATGAAGCAGTGGCTGGCGGAAGTTGGCGAGACGAACGTGACGAGACTACCGCGATCGAGCTTTGAGTCGCCCTTAGTGTAGCGTCAGTATCAGGTGTGGAGGGTATAGAAGAGGGTTGGGGCGTAGACCACTCCAACTGCGGTAAAGCCACTGGAGATGAAGCAGTGGCGGTCGGCAACTGGCGAGACGAATGTGACGAGACGACTACGATCGAGTCTTGAGCTGCCATTGGTACAGCGTCAGTATCGAGCGTGGGATATGTAGGGGGTTGGGGCGTAGACCAGGCTGGACTACTAAGCAAGACACTGCTCCAGATGATCAGTTGTTGCCAGGTTGCCAAGCGGGGGGGTAAACAAAGCCTCAAAATGGTCGGTGAGTGACGAGTCTGCAAATCAGGAACCGTAGAACTACTGAATCTATTTAAGCCCGGTAATAGTAACTCTTGTGCGTTTAACACTAGAGATAGACTGAATTTTTAGAAAAAATTTTACTAACCTAAATTATTAGGCTGTCGAAATCGCCCTTCTGCCATCGCCCGAATTGGGGATTATTCGAGCGTTAAACATATTGTTAATATAAGAAAAGTAAGCTTGTAGTCAGATCGCTTTACACTTGCTTTAATTAAGGCACGCTCGTACACTAAAAAATGTCTACGAGAAAATACGCAAATCTGTTTAAACCCTAAAAATACTCCTTTTGAGTCTGTTGAGCCTGGTGCCAAAAATGTTTTGTAGAGTAGTGACCCTGTAGACTACAGAGTTTTTTAGATCAGCAAGTTTCAGAGCCCTAGCTTTAGATCGGCTGGTTCTAGTCCTACAAATGCAGATGTTGGGTTAAGTGACTGCAAACAAAAACCACTGTATTGACCCTATATCAATGAAGGAACAGCAGCTCGAATGGTTGATTAAGTGGCTAAAGTGCCGCTGCCAGAATGCGATCGCTGAATGCTTGGAGCTATTATGTCTCGCAGATTTTCCCTGATCATCGCATTGAGCTTATTTGGTACTGGCACACTGGCTTTGCCGCCCGTTGCTAGTGCTGAAACCCCTTTGACTAGAGCTACAGTGCAGGCACTTCGCAATCAAGTGCAGATCATCCTAAAAAATCGGGTTACCCGGGCTGCTCAAAAGGCTGACACAATGACCCCCGGTGATTCTCTGGCAACGGCTCGTCGGTCTTTTGCAGAGTTACGCTTTAACGACAATTCTTTAGCACGAATTGGCGAACGGGCACTGTTTCAATTTGTCCCTCGCACCCGCAATTTTTACCTTGGCAACGGCACAGCTCTGCTGCTGATTCCCCCGGGTCAAGGACGGACAAACGTTCGTACACCGAATGCAGCAGCTGGCATACGTGGTTCGGCGCTCTTTGTTCGCTACAACGAGGATACCAACACGACGATCGTTGGAGCGCTTACCAACAGTCGTATTGAAGTGTCAAACAAACAAAACCCGCAGGCTCAAACGCTGAAAGCGGGACAAATGGCAGTCATTGTTCAAGACCAGATTGTCCAGGTTTACAACTTTGATCTGAACACTTTCTACCAGACCAGTGAGTTAGTTAAAGATCTGGATTTACCATTACGCAACGCCACACCAAGCGCTGATCCTGGTATCGCCGCAGTGCAGGCAGAAACGGCTCAAGCTGTTAGAGAACAGGCTCCTCTTATTGGTCAGGTGTCTGAAAATCCTGCTTTTGTCAGTCTGAGTCCGGCTCCTGGTCTTCAAACGGCGGTAACACCAAGCCCTGCGAATCAGGTAACGCTTACTCCGTCTGGTCTTGACTTGTCTACAGCTAGACAAGCTCTCGTTGCCAATCCAGCTGCTCAAGCGTTTACATCTCCTAGTGAAGTTATCCAGCCAGGGGTGACTACGCTGCCAGCCCAACTTAGTATCCCTAACAATGCAAGCGTGAACGTAGCGGCACCCCTTTCAGTGCAGCCCGTCATCGCACAACCATTACCTAATTCAAATGTGACTATTGGCGGGATAGCGTCTCCTGAGCCTACTATCACTCTTCCCGTTTCCCCAACGTTGCCTACACCCCCAGTTTCGGAGGCTCCTCCCCCAATTACGCCGCTCGAACCAGTACAGCTAGCACCTCGTCCTGACCCGGTAACGCCGCCACCCGGTTCGATGGCAGCACCACCAATTCCAGAGCGACCAGCACCAGCACCAGTAGTGGTAACGCCACCACCCACTCCTACTCCTGTACCGCAGGCTCCAATACAGCCAGCACCTCGTCCTGACCCGGTAACGCCACCACCCAGCCCGACAGCCGCACCGCCAATTCCAGAGCGACCAGCACCAGCACCAGTAGTGGTAACGCCACCACCCACTCCTACTCCTGTACCGCAGGCTCCAATACAGCCAGCACCTCGTCCTGACCCGGTAACGCCACCACCCAGCCCGACAGCCGCACCGCCAATTCCAGAGCGACCAGCACCAGCAGCACCAGTGGTGGTAACGCCACCACCCACTCCTACTCCTGTACCGCAGGCTCCAGTACAGCCAACACCTCGTCCCGACCCGGTAACGCCGTCACAAGCAAGTCCGGCTCCAGTTATCGTTACCCCACCCGGTAACCCAACACCAGCCCCGCAGGCTCCAATTGTAGCTCCAGCACCTCGTCCTGACCCGGTGATGCCACCAACGCCTGTAGTGCAGCCCGCTCCAACACCGATTAGTCCGGTTACGGAAACACCAGCAGTTCAGACGCCGATCGTTACCCCTCCAATCTTAGTAACACCAGCACCAACAACTCTAGATATTCAGACTGGAACAACTGGAACATCAGTACCGATACAGCCCGGTATTGGCGGCGTAGGGGCACCATTATCCAACTAAGCGGCTCTGACGAAGCCCTATCTGCGCTTATAAAGAGAATTAAGTATCCTGGTTCTCTTCAGAGGTTTGTCGCGCGCTCCTACGCTTCAATAATTTGTTGCATTGTCCACCACCAGAGGTTGCGGTTATTTTTCTTCTGCCAGTACCAATATTCGCAGCCCCATAGCATAACGGTGCCGTAGCCTAAATCAGTCAGTGAGTTCACCAACTTACTGGTGCGTATAGGTGTGCTGCTGGGGTATTCTGCTTTTGCCATCGCAACTAATTGGTTCAGTTCCCACGGTTCTGCCTGCGCTTCAGCGATCCAGTCTTCTTTTTTGTAATAAGCAAGATTCGTCTGCCATTCCTTAAGTTTTTGCCAGAAGGGTGGCTGCGGTTGCAGATAAGAGAGCGAGCCTCCGGCAGGAACTTTGGTGTAAACGTTGATTCCCACAGCATCGGCTAAGTTGATACTTTCTTGGAAGGCGCGATCGTCCTCTGCCAAGTCAGCAGCCGGCAAACTAATAGCAGTTGTCATCACGAGCTTTTGGTTCGGTGCTGCTAGGGAGCGAACCAGGGCTGTTTCGCGCTGCACAAATTCGTAGCTCAGATAGCGTCCAGCGGTAATTTCTAACCGTGTAAACGGTTCGTTCTCAATTTGCCAATAGTTCAGATTGGGCGCGTTACGGACATGGTTGACGACTGCTTGGGTGAAGTTTAAAGCGCGATCGCCGATCGCAGGATTCAGATCCACTGCTGCCTGGTTCGTTGATGTATCGTGGCGGGCATGAAGCCAATCAGGAAAGTGAAATTCGGGCCAACGCGGCGCTTTCATCCCAACAGTTAAGACAACTTCAATGCCGTGTCGATGGCTTTCGTCTAGCAACCAATCTAGCGCCGTGAAATCGAACTCATTCTCAACTGGTTCAATTTCGTGCCAGTAGCTGCACAGCCGAATGCGATTGAACCCCAGAGAGCAAATTGCACGAAATGTCTCCCGATAGTCCAACCCCATGTAGTGGCATTGAAGTTGACTGAACGTTGTACCTAAGTTTGTGGGTCGTCTGAGTCCAGTTAGTCCAAGCGACAGTTTGGAACCAGAGATTGCTTGTACGTGATCGGCGCTCAAAGACGTGAAAAACCCCAGGGCAGCCATCGTAAGCTGAGTAAACCGTCTGCGCGTCAAGGGGGTCGTCCTTTGTGATGTCATAACAGTCATATCGCTCTGAGTGCTCCCTTAGAGTGCCCGCACACGCTTATAGGGTGGCACATCATTGCGTTAAGCTCTGTTAAAGCAACGTTATCTACCGATTTCCTCTTTACACACTACCCTTTTTACATACTACAAAGTAATACCACCTCCCTCTTTACATACTGCAAATTACGCTCCCCTTGCTTACGGCTTCCCCTTTATGAGGATAGAGTTGATTCTTTAGAGGAAGGAAAGAAGCGTTGGTAGGTCATGCCTGACTAACCGCATGGCGATACGTGCGATCGACGGGCACGTTGCTTTCAAGCAAGTCCCATAGCAAAAGGATGAAGGATGAGGGAGGAATTGAAGCCCTTGGTCAAAGGAGATTTCAAGGTTGATGTCTGTCCTAACGTTCTCTTCGGCTGCTAAATGTTATGAAATAGATGTCATGAAACCACGCCTACTGTAGCCAAGCCTGCCTTTGCAGACTTAGTTATACTTACCCTAAACCGCAGAGGTAGATTTTGTTTCTGTGCCAGCAGTTGCAACCACTGGGATGAAAAGACCTGTTAGTTAGATGTGGAGGGCGTTATGACAGTTGATAACGGACTAGTTATTACACTTTTTATGCTGTTTACAACTAGTTTAGCGATCGGCTACGGCTTTGGTGTTAAAGCTCAGCGTCTCCCCTTTTTAGCCGAAATTGGCTTTAGTGAACAGCAATGGTCATTTCTAAGGTGGTGGGTCAAATTGGCTTTAGTGGCTGGGGTTTTATTACCAATTGCCCTATGCTTTCAGAGCTGGAAACAATCTTCCTCATTAACGTTCTGGGGGAGTTACCTATTAGTTGTTGCTGTGCAGCTAATCTCCGAGCGGATATTCAGTCAGTGGTTAGTCCCTAGTACCGTAGTGCCGATTGGTTTTTGTTACACCGCTTTTCGATTGTGGCAATTACTAGATGGATTCACTCGATTATCATTATCCCCGTTGGCATTAGTGGGCTTTGTTTGTGTTGTACTATTTTGGATGGCAAACCTGGTGATGTTAATGACGATAGCAATTCCAACCGTTTACAAAGCACAGAGACTTCAAGAATAGACGTTTGCGGTGGAGCGATCGTACTCCCTGCTATGCAATGCGATGAGTTATTGAGTGATGGAAAGCGGTAAGTGACCAAAGCAATTTTAGTTCGCAACTAGTTGCCATCACTAAGTAGATTTAGGAGCAGTATCCGATATGTCTTTCGCTACAGCAAGATGGCATCGTTATTGTTGTTGATCGGGCTAGTGCCAGCATCAGAGGTAATGCGGTTATATTGTTGCTGTTGTCTGTAACATCCTGCTAGCGGTTACGATCGCCCTTACTGTTTTCTGCTCCCCCCTCCTCCAGCCCCAACCTTTGCTCAATCCGCTTCAACTTGAGCAACAATATTCTTTGACTAAATAGTGCTTACTTAGATCGTTTCGGACGTTAAAGACCGTGAATGTAGTTCAGACTACAGATTAAACCAGGTCTTCATTGTTTAACGAGATTACATTCGTTGCAAGAGAGTTGTAATCGTGAGCGATCGCTGGAGAGGGATATTTCAACGCCGGGGCTTTTTGAGCTGGGTTTCACTAATGTTAGTGACCTGCCTGGTCATAGTATCTTGTGGTAAAGCGCCAGAAGTCAGTAATTCACCGTCTGCGGCGGGGATGTCCAGCGAAATTACCGTGGCAACTGAAGATGACTATCCACCGTTTGACTTTTTAGAGAACGGTCAGCACGTCGGTTATAACCAAGCTTTATTGGATCTGATTGCAAAAGAAAAGTCACTCAAAATCAAGCAAGAAATTTTGCCGTTTCAGGGCATTTTGGCAGGCATTGCTTCAAACAAATATACTGCCAGCAATTCAGCGATCGGGATTACAGCGAAACGGGCTGAAGTTGTTGACTTTACAATGCCAATTACAGAATTAACCAACTTCTTTCTGATCCGTAAAGGTGATACCACCATCAAAAGCACCAAAGACTTCGCTGGTAAGACGATCGCGGTACAGCAGGGGGGCATTACGGCAGCAGTGCTGAAAAGCCATGCCGAACCTGAGTTGGAAAAAATGGGTTTGAAGGTCGGCAATGTCAAAGAGTACAGTGCTTTTGCAGAAGCCTATCAAGATTTGCTCAATAAACGAGTTGATCTTGTTTTCAACAATATTGTGGCGCTTAAGCGGTTGGTAAGCGAAAAGCCCGACTTATACGAAATTGGTGGACAGGTTGGTCCTAAGGTTTATGCATCTTGGGCAGTGAAAAAAGGCAATAAAGCAATGCTGGATGTCTTGAACGATGGTTTGGCAAAGGTGAAAGCAAGTGGTGAAATGAAAGCGTTGCAGGAAAAATGGCTGAAAGTAACCTTTGATTTGCCCGATACGCCCGTTATTCCACCTGCTTAAGGTTGTGGATTCAATAGCCTGGAGGCTGATACACGTTGGGTTAGAGGCTTAAACTCGACCTGATTCCCTTCAATCTCTTTAAGAGGTCTTCCACTTCCTCTTAGAAGGGGGAGGCAGGATCAATCATGTGGATGCGAAAGCAAAAGACTTCTGTGTATACGGTAGCCTTACGGTGAGCGTACGAGAAAGGGCAGATGCAAGGTACTTAATACATTGCCCTTGTTACACACTGGGGAACTCTGTAGTCAGCACGTTTTGCATTGGTATTAAACTCTTATTCCTTTGCTGTCGCCACCCTTTCCATCAACCTTCCATCGCACATCAGAGTTCCATCATGGAAAACATTCCTTATTTTTTAGGTGGAGCACTGATCACCTTCAGTTTCTCCTGCTTCGCCTGGGTCTTGGGTATGCCGTTGAGTTTAAGCATTGCGATCGTGCGAGTCAACCGGATTCCGGTTCTCGCACCCATACTTGCAGTTTATGTCAGTTTTCTGCGAAGTTTGCCGCTGCCATTGCTAGTGATGCTGTTTTACTTTGGGTTGCCCGTCACGGGTATTAATCTTGATCCACCTGTGGCTGGGGTCATTGCGCTGGCACTCAATACCTCTACGTTTAATAGCGAGATTTGGCGATCGGCAATGCTTAACTTTCCAATCGAACAGTTGGATGCAGCAAAAGCGGTTGGCATGACATCTATGCAGGCATTTTGGCGGATTACCCTGCCGCAAATTTGGCGTGCCAGCATTCCCGATCTCACTAATGAAGCGACGCTGCTTATCAAAGCGAGTCCTGCGATCGGGATTATTGGCATTGATGACTTAACCCGACGTGCAAGCAAATTAGCTGCCAGCAACTATGAACCGCTTTCCACCATTGCGATCGGTATGGGGATGTACATTCTAGTCCTGGTAGCCGTCTCTCTTCTCAGCCGTTTGCTGACACTGCGGCTGCATCAAAGCTATGAACTGGTGTAACCTGCTGCTATGAACTTACGGTTTGATGTCATTTGGGAGCAGGCTCCTGCCTTTGCAACGGGGTTATGGAATACCGTATGGATCTGCGTTGTCGGCACCGCGATCGCCTTTCTGCTGGGCATTGTGCTTGTGTTGCCGCTGGTATCCCGTGCAAAGTTTGTCCGCTTGCCAGCCAAAGCCCTGGTTGAAGGTGCGCGAGCCATCCCCTTTTTAATGCTGGCGTACCTGGTATACTACGGCTTACCCTCATTAGGGGTCACGCTAGACAGTTGGCAAACAGCCGTACTTGTTACCGCGCTTTACAACGCAGCTTATGTTGCCGAAATTTTGCGGGCAGCCTGGGTAAATCTGCCACGTGGACAGACGGAAGCGGCGCGATCGTGTGGATTTACTGGGTTTAAGCTGCTCCGTCGCATCATTTTGCCGCAGGTGCTTGTCACAGCGGCTCCGGTACTTGGTAATCAACTCATCCAACTCATTCGGGATTCGTCCTTCCTGGCTATTATCACTGTGCCAGAGTTGACCTTCACCGCGAAAGCAGTTCAGTCCGATGCCTTTGTGCCATTTGAGTCTTTCATTACAGCGGCACTATTGTACTGGGCTGTATGCTTAGTGGCTGAATCTGGCGTAAAGCGGCTTGAGTTCGCAAGGAATCTCTATGCTCGGTACTGATGCAATGATCAATACTCCAACGACGGTAGTACCAGCCGTTCAGGTTACAGGGCTAACCAAAACCTTTGGTCAGCAGCGGGTACTCAACGCGATCGACCTCACGGTCATGCCGTCTGAAATCGTTTGCTTATTGGGACCTAGCGGTTCTGGCAAATCGACACTCCTACGCTGTATCAACTGGCTAGAACGACCCGATGTGGGAACAGTGCTGCTGCACGGTACTCGCATGGGCTACCACCACCGTGGAGGACGCGATCGTCCCATGTCAGAAGCCCAATTGGCGACGCTGAGAACACAAGTAAGTATGGTGTTTCAGCACTTTAACCTGTGGTCTCACCTGACAGTGTTGCAGAATATTATCGAAGCGCCTGTGCATGTACAAAAGCGACCGAAAAATGAGGTAATTGCCGAAGCAGAGCAACTTTTGGCAAAAGTGGGGTTACTCAACAAGCGAGATGCGTACCCCTCTCGCTTGTCGGGAGGACAAAAGCAGCGGGTAGCGATCGCGCGTGCACTGGCTATGAAGTCAGACGTGATTCTGTTTGACGAACCTACCAGTTCGCTCGATCCAGAGCTGGTGGGCGAAGTGCTGGCAGTCATGCGATCGCTAGCGCAGGACGGCATGACCATGATTATTGCTACCCATGAAATGAAATTTGCGGCAGAGGTTGCCAGTCGAGTCGTCTTCTTGGATGAGGGCGAAATTGTCGAGAGCAGCGATCCAAAAATCTTCTTCAAACAACCGCAAACGCAACGCGCGCGCCAATTTTTAGATCGTTATATTCGTATTGGAGTGGTTTAACACTGTGCTGGAGTACATTACGTTACCGGATACGCTGCCCCCTGTTGCCCCGTATTCCCATGCAGTGAGGGCTGGGGACTTTTTGTTTGTCACGGGTCAATTGGCAGAAGACCCTAACACGGGCGAAGTCGTTCGAGGCTCGATCGCTGAACAAACGCAGCGGGTGATGGAGAATCTACAACTGGTGCTTCACCATGCAGGCACCGATTTCAATAAGGTTGTCATGGCTCGCATCTTCATCACAGACTTTCGAGACTATGCGGTGGTGAATGAGATTTACGCCTCCTACTGCACACCGGGGCGGCTACCCGGTCGAACAACCGTTGGCGTATTGGGGTTGGCTGGTCTAGGTGATGTGGAAATTGATTTGATTGTTTACTGTGGCGATTAAATTATGCAAGCTGAGAGGCAAGCCAAACCGTTTCGATCACAAATAGTGGGTGATGTATGGCGCACCATAGCCTGAAGGCAACAAAAGAGACCGTTCATTTTGGTGGCTTTTCGTCTGACCTCAAACCGGCTCTTACCGTTCATTCTGGAGATACGATCGCGGTTGAAACCTTTTCAGGGTTGAACATTTACGATCAGGCTCCACCAGCCTTTGTGCCGCCAGAGTTTTTAGATATTTGTCAGCATTTAGCAGCCGAGCGACGGGTTGGTGGTGGTCCTCACTTGTTAACAGGACCCATTTGGGTTGAGGGTGCTGAACCAGGAGATGTCCTCGAAGTGAAGCTTCACTCGGTCACTCCCCGCTTATCGATCGGATTCAATGCCATTCGTCCGGGCTGGGGCGCATTAACTGACCGCTTTGGTGAGGGACACTTGCGGTTTATCCACCTTGATCTTGAGAACGGCACCGCCGAATTTCCAGAGGGCAGCGGCATCAAAATCCCTATTCGTCCCTTTTTTGGCATTTTGGGTGTAGCGACGGCAGGTACACGCAATTCCATTCCACCTGGTGCGTATGGGGGCAATATTGATAACCCAGAACTGCAAGCTGGTTCACGTCTCTTCCTGCCTGTTTTTTTGCCAGGAGCCTTGTTTTCCATTGGTGATGGTCACGCCGCTCAGGGTGACGGGGAAGTTTGTGGCACCGCGATCGAGACCTCAATGAATGGCACGATCGAGTTGACCTTACGCAAAAATATGCCGCTGTCTAGCCCGATCGCCGAAACGCCCTCAGACATTCTCACTACTGGCTTTGCGGAAACGTTAGACGATGCGTTTCAAGCCGCACTGCACAGCATGGTAGACGTGCTATCAAAACTGGCTGGCATTACTGAAACTGAAGCCTATTGTCTCTGTAGCCTTGCTGCTAATTTCCGTATCACTCAGGTTGTTAACAGCCCTCAAAAGGGTGTACATGGCTTATTCCCCAGAGTGCTCTTGCCACCGCAGATAAGGCTTTTAGAAATGTAGAGCCGACCCTGTTATAATGCCTGGTTCCACAAATGCAGTTTCACAAACTACAATGATTGCGGTTTTCACTGCCAGATACGTTCTAAGTTTTCCTGAACCCATCGAACCCATTTAAGGAGCACTCATGTCAAATACTGAAATTTCCACCATTACCGAGAAGCTTTTGGCAGCCAAAAAGGCTAAAGGAGTGACCTTTACTGATTTAGAACAAGCACTCGGTCGTGATGAAGTTTGGATTGCGGCTCTAATCTATCGGCAGGCAAGTGCCTCTGAGGATGAAGCCAGCAAACTACTTCAGGCGTTAGGACTAAATAACGATTTGGTGCCCGAATTAACCGCTTCATCTGTGAAAGGGCTGGGTCCAATCGTTCCCACCGATCCGCTGGTCTACCGCTTCTATGAAATCATGCAGGTATATGGAATGCCCATCAAAGAAGTTATTCACGAAAAATTTGGCGATGGCATTATGAGCGCGATCGACTTCACTATGAACATTGAAAAAGAAGCTGACCCTAAGGGCGATCGGGTCGTCATCACCATGAACGGCAAGTTCTTACCCTACAAGAAATGGTAGCTTGAAGGCACACTTACGAAACGTTCCCACAAGATCAAGAAAGACGAGATCGCCTCGTTTTATCTCGTTGCACCCATACTGAGGCACGGTGGCGCAGTAATGAGAGGAGGGGCGATCGAGCGGCGATCGAACTCAGTACGTCCTCTTTAAGCTGGTTTCAACAAAGGCATGAAGCCAGCTAGTTCAAATGTTGGTTGGTTGTGAGTGCTGTCTGTATTCCTATCGATTGCATCACAATAAACGAAGAGCGATCGCCCCTCGCAACAATCCTTGTACTGCTCTCTCTTGAGGCATTCCATACAAGCGTTTACAGCCTCGGAGCGAAGTTGTGAGTTTCAATCCAAACGATGACATGGCACAATCCCACTTTGTACCAATTTAACTGAAGGCGTTCATAAGCTTTTCACTGATTCTGCAAGCCTACTTAAGCCAAAAACTTTTCGCTACAATGAGGCATCGCTTCAACAAATTTTGATGACTTCAACTGCCACCAATGCATCAGAGAAGATTGTTTTAGGCTTTCATGCCCTCTCTGAACCGTTAAGAGTTAAGACGATCGAGCTGCTGCGTGAAAAAGAGTTGTGCGTCTGCGATTTGTGCGACCTTCTAGGCGTTACCCAATCAAAGCTGTCGTTTCACCTCAAGAACCTGAAAGAAGCTGGGTTGATTCGCGGACGGCAAGAAGGGCGTTGGGTTTATTACAGCCTTGATTTATCTCAATTTGTGGTGCTAGAGCAATATTTGGCAGAGTTCCGCCGCTTCAGCCCCATTTTGCCTGCGCGCGCTTGCAAGGACGATCGCTAAGCAATTCAACGGCTTCACTTTTCTTGATCGGTTGTCTTAACAGCAATTTAACCTACCAATTCCATTTGAAGTAATTGATCTGTAAGTGAGATCGTAACCAATGACGTTACAGTGGTAAGAAGCCCACTCGCTGCACAACCTGCTGCCCACGAGGAGAGCGTACCATGTCGATAAACTGCTTCACAGCAGGACTTGTCTGCTTCGGCACGGCTAAATACACCACTCGACCGATCGGGTAAGTGCCATTTTTGATGGCAGCTTGGTCAGTAGGCAAAAGACCGTCTATCGGTACGATTCGCACCGTGCGCTGTTTCTCTACTTGCTGCACCGTGCTGTACGTAATTCCATTCTGACCCAACTGCTTTAACAATGGTGTGGTTTCATCTTGTTTCGCAGTGGTGAAATTTGGTCCATCGGGTGCAAACGCTTGCTCTAGCAAGACAACATCCTTGAAGAACGTGTAGGTGCCACTGTCAGGTGAACGATTGATCACCTTGATCGGCAACGCTGGTCCACCCACTTGTGACCAGTTGGTGATTTGTCCTTGAAAAATCTGCTTAAGCTGTTGGCTGGTTAATTCACCTTTGTAAGGGTTATCTATCCCTACAACAACGGCGAGAGCATCCTTCGCTATGGGAATGCCTTGCAACCCTGCTTGATATTCGTCTGGCTTGAGGGGACGAGAGCTAGCTGCAATCAAAGCCCTGCCCTCAATAAGATTCCGAATTCCAGTATTAGTACCGTTGGGTTTCCCATCCGGCAACCCGTAGGTCGTTTGCAAAGACGGGTTGACCTGCGTATAGGCAATCTGAAGTTGCTTCATCAGGGCTACCATCGTGACGCTGCCATCCATCGTTAGCACAGCCGGGTTCGGCAACGATGTATCTAGATTGGGTGCGGTCGTTGCGTCAGCAGCATTCTGCGGCGTTGCAGACGATCGCGTCGCTGGGTCTAGCGTTTCACCAGGCTTTCCACCAATTTGAGGGGAATTGCGGCTAAAGAACCAGAATCCCCCGCCTAGCAGTCCCGCAGTGACTAAAAAAGCAATGATCAGGGCGGCTGTATCGTTATTTCCTTTTGCCATGGGTCGAGCCTATCCTGGTTGGTGATTCTAGTTTAACTAACGGGTGCGCCGTCGCCTATATTTCTGTTTCTAAACGCCACCCTGACACATCAATATATTTAAATCTAATTTTCTAAAAATGCTTGACAAATCAATTTTATTTGAAATGATGGAGGCATGATTTAAACCGTTGGTGCCCAAACCGTTGTGAAGTGCAACGTGACGCATGCTCTTTCTGCATGTGTCTACAGAGTTGGCGCTTAGTACGTTCAATGTCTCTTTTAGCAACCGTTTTTACGCAAAAACCGCGATCGATCCCTGCCATAAACCTCTGTTAAAGAATGCTGGGGTTAATGGCTCATCACTTTATTTAAACTATTTTTGCTTAGGACGCATCAATATTTATGATTGCTACCACGACATTGGCAAAAGCAAAATCAAGGGTTTTCTTTGTTTTTTAGCTGGAAACAATCTTTCAACTTAGCGCGAATGAAACTGAGAGAAACTAGTAGAGAGAAAAATGACAGTGCGTGTTGCAATTAACGGGTTTGGCAGAATTGGGCGACTGGCATTGCGTGCTGCCTGGGGTTGGTCGGAGTTGGAGTTTGTCCACATCAACGAACTGAAAGGGGGCGCTGAGACAGCGGCTCACCTGCTGAAATTTGATTCTGTGCATGGGCGTTGGGCACCAGAGGTGACAGCAAAGGACGATCACGTTCACATTGACGATCGCTCTCTCAGCTTCAGTGCGTTTGCCCAACCTGGAGATGTGCCGTGGGATGAGTTAGGCGTTGACTTGGTGTTAGAATGCTCCGGCAAATTTCGCACGCCCGAAACCCTTGAGCCTTACTTCAAGCGGGGCGTGCAGAAAGTTATTGTGGCAGCGCCTGTGAAGCAAGAGGCGTTGAACATTGTGATGGGTGTCAACGACCATCTTTACGAACCGGACAAGCACCATCTGCTAACTGCTGCTTCTTGCACCACCAACTGTCTCGCTCCAGTGGTGAAAGTGATTCATGAAGGGCTAGGCATCAAGCATGGTGTAATTACCACCATTCACGACAACACCAATACACAGACGCTCGTGGATGCACCCCATAAAGATCTGCGTCGTGCACGGGCAACTAGCCTCTCGCTCATTCCCACCACCACAGGTTCAGCGACCGCGATCGCGCTGATCTATCCCGAACTCAAAGGCAAGCTCAATGGTTTGGCAGTGCGAGTACCGCTACTCAATGCCTCCCTCACCGATTGCGTGTTTGAAGTCGATCGACCCACCACGGTTGAAGAAGCCAATCAACTGTTGAAAACGGCGGCAGATGGGTCGCTAAACGGCATTTTGGGCTACGAAGAGCGTCCACTTGTGTCGATCGACTACAAAGATGATCCGCGTTCTGCCATCATTGATGCTCTTTCCACCATGGTCGTGGATGAAACACAGGTCAAAATCCTTGCTTGGTACGACAACGAATGGGGTTACTCCAACCGCATGGTGGAACTGGCAAGAAAAGTTGCTCTCAGCCTGTGATGAGTTTCGAGTTATTTAGCTTTCAGCTTTCAGCCTTCAGCTTTTAGCTTTTATCCCATCACCTCATTACCCTTTCACTCCATTACTTCTTCACTCATCCACCTCATTACCCTTTCGCTCTCCACTCCCCCACTCCCTTCCCTCATGACCGCCACTGCGTCTAACACCAATTTTAAGAACTACATTCTGGTCACGCTTGCCTATTGGGGGTTCACCGTTACAGATGGAGCGTTGCGAATGTTGGTGCTGTTGTACTTCAACAACATCGGCTATACCCCCATTCAAATCGCCTCTCTGTTTCTGTTTTACGAAATCTTTGGGGTGGTTACAAACTTTCTCGGTGGCTGGATTGGTTCTCAGCTAGGGCTAAAAGTAACGCTCTACAGCGGTATTGGGTTACAAGTTTTTGCACTGGTCATGTTGTCCTTCCTCAATCCTAGTTGGGCGCAGTGGGCAGCCGTGGGTTACATGATGGTGGCTCAAGCGTTTTCAGGTGTTGCCAAAGACCTGACCAAAATGAGTTCTAAGAGCGCCATTCGGCTAGTAGTGCCGCAAGAGGCTCAGTCGTCTCTGTTCAAATGGGTAGCAGTGCTAACAGGTTCCAAAAACGCGCTGAAAGGGGTCGGCTTTTTTGTAGGTGCTGCACTTTTAGCATCGGTGGGGTTTGTTGGCGCCCTGTTAATCATGGCAGCAGGCTTGTTTCTGCTTATGTTTACCGGCTTGTCGTTGCCGAAAGGGATGGGCAAAATCAAGGCGAAGGTCAAGTTTACGCAACTCTTCTCTAAAAGCCAGGAGATCAACATTCTCTCTGCTGCCCGTTTCTTTCTCTTCGGTTCCAGGGATGTTTGGTTTGTCGTCGGCTTGCCCGTCTTTCTAAGAAGCGTTTTAGGCTGGTCGTTCTATCAGGTGGGTGGGTTCCTTGCGTGCTGGGTTATCGGTTATGGCATTGTGCAATTTTCTGCGCCAGCAATCCTACGACGGTTTGGTTCTGGGCAGCCTCCTCAAGCTAAGACCATTCAGTTTTGGACATTCACTTTGACTGTGGTGCCAGCGGCGATCGCGATCGCGCTTCAAAGTGGCGCTCCCCCAAACGTTGTGATTGTGCTTGGATTGACGGTGTTTGGTTTAGTTTTCGCATTTAACTCAGCCGTGCATTCCTATCTAGTGTTAGCCTTTACCGCTGATGATGATGTGGCGTTAAATGTTGGCTTTTATTACATGGCAAACTCTGGCGGTCGCTTGGCTGGCACGGTGCTTTCGGGGCTGGTCTATCAATTCTTTGGGTTGGTGGGTTGCTTATGGGTCTCCACGGCACTCGTGTTAGCTGCTGGTGCCATTTCCATCAAACTGCCCGATCCACAGCCTAGCAAAACCATCGCTTGGAAAGCAGGAGATGGAGACTAGCGATCATGGCTTCTAAGCTTTTACAAATCTCTATGCGTAAACGGTTTAGCATTTGTGCCCGCGTACGTTGCCACAATTTGCCCATTGCCAACCAACTGATATTTATAAGTGACTAAACCATCTAGCCCAACAGGGCCACGTGGTGGCATTTTTTGGGTGCTGATGCCTACTTCGGCACCAAACCCATAGCGAAAACCATCGGCAAAGCGAGTCGAGCAATTGTGGAAGACTCCTGCTGCATCGACTTGCGCCATAAAGGTTGCGGCTGTTTCGGCATTTTCAGTGGCGATCGCTTCTGTATGACGCGAACCGTAGGTATTGATATGGGCGATCGCCTCGTCTAGCGTATCCACAATTTTGATTGCCAAAATCAGATCGCTGTATTCGGTAGACCAATCAGCTTCGGTAGCAGTAGTAATGTTGAGAATATCGAGGGTGCGATCGTCACCGCGCAGTTCCACATTGCGGAGCTGAAGGGCAACCACCGCTTCAAGCAAAAATTCAGAGGCGATCGCTTGATGCACCAAAAGAGTCTCGATCGCGTTGCAGGCAGCAGGATACTGGGTTTTGGCATCCACCGCGATCGCAATGGCTTTTTGCACGTCAGCAGCTTTATCCACGTAGAGATGACAGATGCCCTCGGCGTGTCCTAATACGGGAATGCGGGTGTTGTCTTGGACAAAGCGCACAAAGGAGTTGGAACCTCTAGGGATAATGAGATCCACGTATTGATCCAGCTTCAGCAGTGCTAGCGTTTCTTCCCGCGTCGTCAGCAGTTGCACAACGGTTGGTGCAATATCGGTTTGAGCCAGTCCGCGATGGATCGCAGCTACTAACGCCTCGCACGATCGCACCGCTTCCTGCCCACCTTTAAGGATGACTCCATTCCCCGACTTGATCGCCAGACTGGCAATCTGCATGACTGCATCGGGACGAGCCTCAAAAATCACGCCCACGACCCCTAGAGGGCAGGCAAGGCGCGTTAGCACTAGCCCCTGATCAAGCTCACGATGAAGCTGCACTGCTCCGATCGGATCAGGCAGTTTTGCAACATCCCGAATGCCCGCGATCGCTCCTTTCAGCTTTGTCTCATCTAGCTTCAACCGAGCAAAGAGCGCTGCTGACAGTCCGGCTGCGGTTGCAGCTTCACAGTCTGCCTGGTTCGCTGCCAAAATGTCGGCGCTAGCTGCTTCTAACGCCTGGGCGATCGATTCTAGCGCCTGGTCCCTTACTGCGGTAGGCTGCGTTGCCAGGTTTCGGGCGCTGTCGCGAGTTTGCTGGGCGATCGCTGGGAGGGAAGAAGCCGCCGTCGCGGGAGAGGAAGTAGGCATGACAACAATCGGTCGAAGGTGAACTGCACTGAGTCAATGCTTCCTTAGTGTAATTCTTTCGGTCTCTAAAGTGGATGCCTCACCAGAGGCTATAGCAGTCGAAGAGAACGTTAGGACAGACATAAACCTTGAAACTTCTTTTGAGCAAGGGCTTCGATTCATCCCTCACCCTTCATCCTTTTGCTATGGAACAAGTGTCAATGCGTGTGTGCGATCGGGGAACGCTAACAAAGGGCAGATTAAGTAAAGTCAGCTTGCTTATGTAGGGTGCAGCTTGCCTTAACGTAGCCAGGCGCAAAGCTATTACCCTTACAGATTGTGAGGTTGGCAGGTTATTTAAGGCTCGATCTCAAAGTATGAGCGCTACGTTTTGATTGTGAAAAGGGCACGTTGAATCCATGAGTCGGACAACTCAGACTGAACTTGTTGATGCTGACGATTTTGTTGATGCTGAAGGCATCCTTCAGCGCGGTTTGACCTTGAGCCAGCAGGGTGATTACGATGCGGCGATCGTGCATTTTGATCATGTGATTCGCTTTCAGCCTGATAACAGCAATGCTTGGTATGAAAAGGGTAGTGCCTTGCTCAGCCTTGTGCGCTATGCAGAGGCAATGACAAGTTTTGAGCAGGCGCTTGTCTATGATCCTGCATCACCATACACGCACTACAGTCTGGGGTGGGCAGCTTCGATGCTGGAGCAGCATGAGCGTGCGATCGCCAGTTTTGAGCAGGTGCTGGCACTTCAGGCAGACTTCCCCAATGCCCACTACAGCCTGGGACTGGCATTGTATATGACAGGGCAGTACCAAGCGGCAATCACAAACCTGCATCATGTCCTGAAGCAACAGCCAGACTTTACCGATGCCTGGTACAGCCAGGGACTAGCGCTGTATGCTGCCAAGCACTATGAAAGCGCCATCAAACATTTCAATCGAGCGTTGCAGCTTCAGCCCGACTATCAAGCCGCGTTGAGCAGCCGGGGTGCTGCCTTAATGGGGTTGGGTGATTATGCAGCGGCGATCGCCAGCTATGACAAAGCGTTGGGATTCAACTCTGAAGATGCCGAAGCCTGGTATCAGTGGGCAATGTGCCTCAAGCATTTGGGTCGCTATAAAGATGCGGTTTTAGGATACAGCAAAGCAATCGCGCTACAGCCTCATCATGGCGCAGTCTATGGTCACGGTTGTTGCCTGGTGAAATTAGGCGATTATAACGGCGCAATTGCTAGCTACGATCGTGCCCTGGAGTATCAACCCGACCACTATGAAAGCTGGTTCAACCGTGGCGTAGCGCTCAAACAGTTAGAGCGTTTTGAAGAGTCGGTTGACAGCTATGAGCACGCCCTCGCCCTACGTCCTGACGATGCTAGAGCGCGCAATAACTTAGGGGGTGTCTTGCTCAGTCTGGGACGTTTTGAAGCGGCGATCGACTGCTACGACAAAGTGCTAGCACTTCATCCTGATGATGCCCTGGCGCAACAGAATCGTCGTGTAGCTATGCGGCGATCTCAGTCCAGTAAGGGATAATAAAATTCTGTCCTTAGGAGTAAAGATTGAATGGGACAATACGAGCGCTTGATTCTCATGGCAGAGGATCAACTGACGCAATACAGCACCGATGCCCGTAAGCTAGAAAAACTGCGGCAAAAGATTGGTCTTTCAGTGCCACCCGGCGAACAACGACAGGTGAAAGAAACGTTGTTGGCAGAGATGCCCACCGATTTTGTTAGCCAACTGGTAGAGAATCAGCGTCAAGCTGTAGCGCTACCGTTTTGGGGCATTGCTGGGCTGGGTTTGCTGTTTGGGATTTCTTTTATGCAGCCTGTAGATTTGATTGCAACGTTTGTGGGTAGCGCGATCGCCTTTAACATTCAGAAGTGGGGCTGGAAGTTACAGGCAAAACGCCTGGTTTTGCAAACGTTAGAAGATATTGAAGCTAAAACCCGCAAACCTGTTGAAAAAGCAACCGAGTAAAGGACACGCGCTGTGGTACGTCTACCAGGCTTGCTCGATCGTTGAAAACCTCACGGCTGTTGCTTTTTCAAGGGACGATTCGGTGTCAAAGCTGTTTATTTCAGCCTCGAAGCGAGGAATCGGTAAAACGGCTGCAACTGCACCAATGAGAGTGAAAACGGCAGCTAGCTTAAGCAACATGGCACGATCGAAAAGTGGTGTGTTCATAGTGAATGCAAGTCCTTACCGTTTGTTCTTCACCTAAACTTCAAGCCATCCGGGTGATTACATATGCCTTTAAGACTGTTGATTCACCGTTAAGGGTTCAACTTTTGCAATTTTTGAGCAACTTCACCCGTACTGCATCGGCACCAACTAACGCCACTAAAACCACAACCACTTAAGAAGAAAAAGTTGATCTCATGGGCGCTTCAATTTCGGTCAATCAGGAAACATTCGCCACTGAAGTAATTGAGAAATCTCATCAGAAACCTGTACTGGTAGACTTCTTCGCGCAATGGTGTGGTCCTTGCCAGATGCTCAAGCCCCTGCTCGAAAAGCTAGCGCAGGAGTATGACTTTGTGCTGGCAAAAGTGGATATTGACCAAAGTCCCGACTTGGCACAGACCTATGGCGTTGGGGGTGTTCCTGATGTCAAAGTGGCGATCGATGGCACGTTAACGGATGGATTTATTGGTATGCTGCCAGAGCCAAAACTCCGCGAGTTTTTGGCACAACTACAGATAACCTCCCTGCTTGATACAGCGCTAGAGTCAATCTATGCCGATGCTGCGATTGGTAATGTTGAGCAAGCCGAAGCCCGACTCACTACGCTTCTAGAGCAACACCCTGACAATCGTGGGTTAACGCTGGAAGCCGCTAACTTTTACATCGAAGCCGATCGTCTTGATAAAGCTGAAAATCTGCTGGCGACGATCCAGGAGTATGACAAAGAGCATTATCCTCACGCTAAAACATTGAGGGCGATCGTCCAGTTCAAACAAATTGCTTTACAGCCCGAAGGCGGCACTGACCTTGATCGTGCCTTTCGACAAGCGGCAAACTTGGTACTAGACGAAAACTATGCTGCTGCACTGGAGCAATTTTTGACTATTGTCACCAGCGATCAACAGTTTCGAGATGACGGTGCTCGCAAAGCTATGCTGGCAATTTTTGATCTGCTTGGCGACGACCATCCGTTAACGAAAGACTATCGCAAACAGCTTGTGATGGCACTGTATTAAGCTGTTCAACTACTGAAGTCCTGAACAATGTTGCTTTTGAAGGTTTCATTGCTCGAAAAGTGCCATATTACTTTATTGCTAATCTTCAGGTTCAGCTAATAGGTCGTCACGCAACTCTTCTACTTGATCAAGCGTTTGAGGTGCAACCGCTGGATTCCCAACAATATCTCTTGGATTGCCTGTGTAACCACCTTTAGAAACAAGATCTTGAGGATTAAACATCCCCTCTTCTTTAAGCCTTTCAGCTTTTAATTTTTCGTTGACTGGAAGCTTTTCCACAGAGTCGTTCATTTGGGATACCTGAGAACAGTACTCCCAACTTAGAATGAGGGTCCTTAGCTAGTGACTACCTCAAGGACGAACTTAGCGTTCTTAAAGACTCTACTTTGGAAGCAGATGGCTTCTCTACTTCAAGTTGCAAGCTATATTAGGGCGAGTTTATTACGATCTTCGGTAGATACTTTTCATTAGTAAACTTAGTCATGAGAGCAAGTTTTTTAACTCAACTGGTTTTAATTAGTTTATGCAAATGCAACAACTGCTTTTGGAAGTAATCGATAGGCGTAATAGAAAGGCGACACTTTTATCAGTAGCAGGGGCCTTGTTCTCATTTAGCGGCAAACTTCTTGAGGCTACTGCTTAGAAATTAGTGTGTCTACTTTATTAAAGCTTAATGATAAGCCTTTAGATTTGTAGAGACTGCTTTTGAGAGATGAAAAGCCTATAAGTTGGGTATTCTGCGCTGAAGCGTGCATGATTTTGGACGTTTTATCTAAAGTAAGACATTAAGGTTAAAGCAATGTATGTCATTCAAGTAAATGAACAAGATTGGCTAGTTGGTTTGTGGAGAGGCTGGTTGACACTATCGCTTCATCCATCTGGTGCGCTGGTTTATCGATCGCTCTCTGCTGCCGAAAAAGCGGTAAGTTACTACAACGAAGTTGCTCCAGGACGGGACTATGCTGTGAAGCCAGCACCAGTGGCGGCGGCACTTACAACATAAGAAGCGAGTCGGAATCAAGGGTCAGGAAAAGAAAGTCGATCGTGATTTGTCCATAGACAACCAGCGTGATAGGGGACTAAACGCCTCAACAGTCACACTTGTCGCCAGATTTTCACAGTGGCATCCCAACTGCCGCTGACTATCAAGCCCTTGTGAGTGTCGCTTACTGCTGACCGAGGCAGTGCACTAATGGCAACGGACCAAACCCAGTTGCTATGACCTGTCAGAGAATGAAGAAGCATTCCGGTTTCTAACGACCAGAGCTTAATCGTAGTATCCTGGCTACCGCTAACAAGAGTAGTACCATCAGCACTAATTGCCAGCGTATTAACCGCGCCCTCATGTTGTGTCAGTACTTGCTTGAGTTTGCCGGTAGCCAACGACCATAGGCGAATGGTGTGATCGTCACTAGCACTGGCAAGGATGCGTCCATTGGGGCTAATGGCGATCGCGTTCACGGCATCTTGGTGTCCTTCTAGCACCCGGATTAGCGCTCCTGTTTTGGTATGCCACAGCCGGAGCGTTTTGTCTCGGCTACTACTCACGATCGTTTGACCATCGGGGCTAAAGGCAACGGCAATAACCCAATGGGTATGTCCAGCCAGCACATGCGTCGTTTTGCCCGTCGAAAGATGCCATAGCCGGATTGTTTTGTCCTGGCTGCCGCTCGCAAGATACTGCCCATAGGGGCTAAAGCAGACAGCACGTGCCCAATCAGAATGTCCATCCAGTGTTTGCAGGCGATCGCCCGTCTCCCAGTGCCACAGCACTACTTGTCGATCGTTATTACAACTGGCAAGCGTTTGACCATCTGGGCTAACGGCGATTGCACGTACCCAACCTGCTTTGGCTGCCAGTGTTTGTATTACACTGCCCGTTGCCAGATCCCAGATTTTAATTGTGCGATCGCCGCTGCCACTAGCAACTGTCTTGCCGTCAGGATGGATGGCGACTGACCGCACCCAACTGGTGTGCCCGGTTAGTGTTTGAGTGCAGACCCAGTTCGGACTCGGTGTAGAGTTGGATGAAAGTTGAGTAACGGGTTTCTCTGTTTCCAGTCTCGTTGGCTGTTGCCATGAGGGGGGGGGTAATCGCTCTTTAAGCGGCGCTCGTCCGGCTATGTTTAATGGTTGAGCTGTTGACGCAGATAAGCGATCGCACTCAGCCGAGCGGTGAAGTGACTCCACAACCGCTTGCGAGTTGAGGTCATGCAAAACAGCGTCTGCCGATTGGTAGCGCCGTTTCACTGCACCTTGCAGCAGCTTGTCTATAATACTGCCCAAAGCTGGACTCACCGAACGCTTGAGGTGTTGCTGCCATTGCCAAGTGCCCTCTTCAGTATCAAATAAGTCTGCTGGACGTACTTGAGTAAGCAAGTAAATACAGGTGACACCTAGGCTAAAAAGGTCGCTAGCAAACGTTGCTTTGCCAAGTGCTTGCTCTGGTGCGGCAAAGACAGGGCTACCGATACTTGTGCCAGTCTGCAACACATCAGTACTGCTCATGGTCTTTGCTGCACCAAAATCAACCAGCACTAATTGCTGGGTTGCGGCACGACGAATAACGTTCTGCGGTTTAATATCACGGTGAATGACATGATGGCTATGAACAAAGGCGATCACAGGTAGCAGGTCGTTTAGCAAATGCCAGACCTGCTCTTCGCTAAACGCACCCCTCTTAGAGCTTTCTTGCAAAAGGTTAGAACCATCAATAAACTCTTGCACCAGATACTGATAGTCTGCCTGCTCAAAATGCGCTAGCAGCTCTGGAATTTGTGGGTGTTCTCCTAATAACTCTAGCTGTACCGCTTCACGTCGAAATAATTCTCGGGCGTGTTCTGGGTCATGCACGCTGTAGATTTGCGGAAAAAATTGCTTGATCACGCAGCTTGGTCGCGACGGCTTGTACTCGTCTACTGCCAGAAACGTTCTGCCAAAGCCACCACGAGCGAGCGGCTGTAGCGCTCGATAGCGATCGCCCAGCAGCAGCTTAAACCCACACGTCGAGCAGAACTTAGCCACATCAGGGTTTTGCGGTGAGCGACAGTAAGGGTTCAGGCAATAGCTCATACAAGGAGCAAAGAAGCTTTATTGTTTATCGTAGATGCTCTCTAGCCATCCTTACTTACTTAAATGCTTGAGATGGTTGCCCCAATTACCTTACTAAAGGAATGTCAATGGCGATCGATGATCGTTTTAGTCGATTGCTATCCGACTGACGCTCTAATTACAAAGCCAAAAAAAAGCAGACTGTGTGTCTGCCTTTACAAAAACGTCTTCATCTCGTGCCTGACAGAACGCCTGTAGCTATCTAAAACCAACGGCTGCTTGCCAAACAAACGCTAGCAGCAGAAAAAAGACTGGAATCACTGGTAGAACGTTCACCAGGGGATCAAAAATTGCATATGCCTCAGGCAATTTTGCTAAAAGCAGCGCTGCTTCCATATAACGAATGACCTCTCCAGCAAGAATTTTGGGATTAGCTCCAATTTTACCACGGGACGGATCGTGCTGAAGTTTGAATGTCGGACAGGGATTAAAAAACGAGTAAAGGAGTGAGGGGCAAAGAAGTTAAGCAGTAAGAGCGCGAAGGCATTAGAAGGATGATATAGCAGCTGAAGAGAGCGTTAGGACAAACATAAACCTTGAAACTTCCCTTGAGTAAGTGCTTCCACTCATCCCTCATTCCTCATCCTTCATCCTTTTGCTATACCTTTGCGTTTCTTCGCCCCTATCAAGCGCGTTACCCATCCAAAGCTAATCATGTATGTAGCGTGTTAGTCGCCCTACACACTGCTAGGTTTCACTGTCTGTTAGCCAGTGTCCAAATTCTGCTTTAAACGTGCCATTAAGGATAGCGCGGCGAATCGTTTGGGTGAACTGCACTAGCTCAGTAATGTTGTGAATCGAAAGCAGCGTGTAGGCAAGCAACTCTTGCGATCGCAACAAGTGGCTAAGATACGCACGGCTAAAGGTCTTGCACGTGTAGCAGGGGCAGGAGGCATCCAGGGCAGTGAAATCTTCACGAAATCTAGCGTTGCGTAGATTCCAGCGATCGCCCTGCACCAGAGCATTGCCATGCCGTGCTAACCGCGTTGGAATCACACAGTCAAAGAGATCAACGCCAGTCGCGATCGCCTGCACCATTTCTCGGTACGTACCAACTCCCATCAAGTAACGCGGCTTGTCAGGAGGTAGTAAAGGAGTTGTCGCCTGCACAATTGCTTGGATCAGGTTCGCTGGTTCCCCAACACTCACGCCACCGATCGCGTATCCCGGTAAATCAAGCTGCGCCAGTTGCTCTGCTGCCAGCCGACGCAAATCGGGATATACTCCCCCTTGCACAATGCCAAACAGCGCTTGATCAGTACGTTCGTGCGCTGCAATACACCGTTTGAGCCAGCGGTAGGTACGATCTGTTGAGTCCATCACAGCATCGTAGCTAGCTGGATAAGGCGGACATTCGTCAAACGCCATGATGACATCTGCCCCAAGCGCATTTTGAATGGCGATCGAACGCTCTGGTGTCAGGTAAATCATTTGTCCATCGCGTGGCGATCGAAACGTTACGCCAGCTTCAGCGATCGTTCGCATTTCGCTCAAGCTAAACACCTGAAAGCCGCCAGAGTCTGTCAGAATGGGACCATCCCATGCCATAAAGCGATGCAACCCACCCGCCTGAGCTACAATGCTTTCTCCTGGCTGGAGGTGCAGATGGTAGGTGTTTGCCAGCACAAGCTGCGCTCCAGTTGCCCGAAGCTGGTCAGGTGTTACTGTTTTGACATTTGCCAGCGTACCAACCGGCATAAAGCGTGGCGTTTCTACCAATCCGTGTGGCGTGGCAAAGATTCCGGCGCGTGCCTTCGTATCGCAGCACAGTGCTTGGCACGTAAATGTAAAACCAGTAGTCAAGAGTTAGCGATGTAAAAGGATTGCAAGCAGAGTAAAGAAAGTCGGCGTGTGAAGAACGTAAGGTCGATACAAGTTAGCGGCTAGCTAGCTGGGTTAACAGCAGAGTATCGGTAATGATGCCATTGGGTAATGACTCAACTCTATGCTTTCTAACCTTGTTCTAGGTATCCACTATACGTTCCCAGCATCAAAAAGAAAAATGCTCTTCATCATCAATCTGAACATCCCAATTTGCAGACAGCACCTCTGCAACTACGGCTTCTAGTGCCGCAACGTTAAGGCGATGATGGTTCTGCTCCACCATTGGATTAGAAAGGGGGATGAGACGGAGTTGACGACCCTCTTGGATAAGGTCAAACCAGGGTTCTTGCTCAGGTGATTTCCCCAGTTCTAAATAGTCAAAACTATGCACGTTCAGGTAAAGTGCATGATTGGCGATGAGGGTTGATCGCTGCGGGTGGGAAAAAACTTCCAACACATGCCCCTCTCCTTCGCCAGTCAGCACGCCATCTTGCCGATGGATATAGCGAACGCGGCTCAGATCTGCCAGCAGTCGCTGCATATCCTGTTTGTTAACCACTGTGCCTGCGTCGATAATACAAGGTGCTGGTAACGGTTCACTACGAGAAAATTGATCGTGACTCATAAAGAGAACGCCTCTGGTCTAGGTAAGCCGATGGCTCAGGTCGCGAATGTGCAACAACGGAACGACAAATGTCTGAGAAGGTGCAAGACGTAAGTTGACTAAATTAGGGGGCTAAGAATTTAGAGTACAGTCAGGAACGCAACTCAGTTAAAGAAAAATGCAACCTGGAGTGGGTGCTAGATAGCTTTAGCGGGTTGTAAAAGAGACAGATTGGCATCAGCTAGTCGCTTCAGTACAGGTGCTTAACGGGCACTAGGCGTTGTCGAGAAATAGTCAGGATGTTTAGTAGTGTACGAAACAATTCTATCCTAAGTTTTTCAACACGCTCCCGCCGGAATTTACTGAATTGACGCGGGACATCTGTTGTTAAAGCACGTTAAAGCGAACAAGCTCCTTAATTATGTCCATAAATGACGAGCGATCGCGTCCGTCAGACCACAGAAAACATCAAGATTTCATCACACGAGTGCTTGGTAAGCAGTGCTTCAATAATCACTGACTTAATCTGGAAGCCAAATCGTTATGGCTCAGAATGCTCGTTTTGACCAGGATTGATGCAACTTTCTGTTAACCGACAATTAACTAACAATGCCGTCAGCCTGGCAGTGCCGCTAGTTTCAACCAGACGACTGAGAATGCTCAAGCAACTTTCGACCTTTCTAGGCGCGATCGCTTTTTATACCTGCCTTCCCGTTCCTCAACAGTGGCTACTTACGTTCAACGGCATTGCACGATGGGCACCGCTCGTTGGGTTTGCGATCGGCAGCCTCTTGGGACTGCTTGACTATGGGCTGTCTTACCTGGGAATGCCGCTTCTAACTCGTAGCGCGATCGTTGTAGCAGGCTGGGTTGCGATCACAGGCGGGCTGCATCTAGATGGTGCAATGGATACTGCTGATGGACTAGCAGTTCTAGACCCCCAGCGTCGCCTTCAGGTAATGGCAGACAGCCACACAGGTGCCTTTGGCGCAATGGCAGCAGTGATTATTCTCTTGCTTAAGGTGGCAGCGCTAGCTGATATAGCAACTCATCGCTGGCTTGTGCTAGCGCTAGTGGCAGGTTGGGGACGTTGGGGACAAGTGGTGGCGATCGTCCGTTACCCCTACCTTAAACTTGAAGGTAAGGGTGCTTTCCATAAAGCAGCGTTGCGATCTCTCTGGGAAGCAGTTCCAACTCTAGTGCTGCTGCTGGCATTGAGCGGCGTGAAGGGGGCTTTTAGTTCGGCTCCGTGGTTGGCAGTGGGGGTAACAGGTTTGGGTGGAAGCGCGATCGCAATCATGACTGGAATGTGGTTTAACCGCCAGCTTGGTGGGCATACAGGTGACACCTACGGCGCTGTTGTGGAGTGGACAGAGGCACTGTTGTTGTGTTTGCTGACGATCGCTTGAGACACGGTAGAGGATGCAGAAGGAGTGAGAGAGTAAAGGGGTGAAGGAGTGAGAGAGTGAAGGGGTGATAGCTAAATCAACTCAAAGCTCAAAACTCTCCCTATCTTTTCATCCTTGCCAAATCTTTTCGTCCTGACCAACGGTTTCTCTTCTGACTGCCATCCGGTTTAGAATACCTACAGTCACCTTATATAGGCAGTTCAAGCAATGGCAGGGCAGCTTCCGATCCCAGTTTTAGTAAATGGTGCAGCGGGCAAAATGGGTCGTGAAGTTGTCAAGGCGATCGCCCAAACGACAGACCTAACCTTGATTGGCGCGGTTGATCGCAGTCCTGAATACCAGGGATTAGATATCGGAGAACTGGCAGGCTGTGGGGAGCTTGAGGTGCCTGTAACCGATCAGTTTGAGCCAATGCTGGCAATGCTGGCTCAAGAAAAGGAACTTGGTGTGATGGTGGATTTTACCCATCCCGACTCGGTATACAGCAATATCCGTTCAGCGATTGCCTATGGTATTCGTCCGGTAGTCGGCACAACAGGCTTGAGCGCCAAGCAACTGCAAGAGTTAGCCGAGTTTGCCGATAAAGCGAGCACGGGTTGTCTGGTCATTCCTAACTTCTCGATCGGCATGGTGTTGCTGCAACAGGCTGCAATTCAGGCATCCCAGCATTTTGAGCATGTCGAAATCATTGAACTGCATCATAATCAGAAGGCGGATGCGCCTAGCGGCACTGCACTACAAACGGCGCAAATGCTAGCGGAATTTGGTAAGACGTTTAATCCGCCCACTGTGCAAGAAACTGAAAAACTTCCGGGCGCACGCGGCAGTGTCGCGGATGCTGAAATTCGGATTCACAGCATTCGTCTACCAGGCTTGATTGCCCATCAGGAAGTGATCTTTGGTGCACCAGGACAGGTGTACACGCTGCGTCATGATACGAGCGATCGAGCGTGCTATATGCCCGGAGTACTGCTGGCGATCCGTAAAGTCATTCAGCTCAAGACACTGGTTTATGGCTTAGAAAAGCTCCTGTAAGACAAGCATTGGTCTTACGCACGGTAATCTTCGTCTGCTTCTTCAGCCTCAGCCTTGGCTTCGCTCACACCTTCTTTGAAGCCACGTAGCGTTTTACCAAGTGCGCTGCCTAGTTCTGGAATCTTCTTAGGGCCAAAGACCAGCACTGCTGCGATGAGAATAATGACAACTTCGGGCCACCCAAGACCAAACATACCTGTTTCCTCTAACCTAATTGTGAGATGGGGAAATAATGCAATAGGTTCGGCACTATAACCGCGACGTTGCTGTATCCCCTTCATCACTATAGATGGGTAGAGAACACAGAGGGCTAGACAATCTAAAAGGGCAAGGAGTGGTTACGATCGCTGCCTCACCAAAACCCAACCCCTTCTCCCCAATCTTTTCATACAGAAAAGGGGATACAAACGAACAGCTAGCAGCGATTTAGCTTTCCTTCACTACTTTTAGCTTCTTCCGTTCTGGTGGCAGTGTTACAGAAAACTGACCAGCAAGTTTGACATCCCGCTGCCCTGTCTGAGTTGATGTCATGGGTGCGTTACGAGCAGGCGACTGTGCCTGAATAGCTTGACTAATAGGGTGGTGCAACAGGGTAAGCAGACAGGAACAACCTGTGAGCAGCAGCAAGTCCAATTCTTTGCTTAATAGCCGCCGTTGGGCTTTGCGAAAGGGCAGTCCGGGAATGGTTTGCTTCAGTCGTGTGCGCGTCATAGGGTTGCAACTGTCGATAACGGATGGAAGGCTCAGACTCCTCAGTATACCCAAGTCGATCGCAAGCCTGACTAGCTTAGACAGTTTAGGCTGCTAATCGGTTCCTGAGAGACAACCCTATTAGCCTTTAGCTTTTACCTGAAAGCTATGCTGGTCGCTGACCGTTCAAGGACGAGCCATATCACGCATTGCCCCTCGCGCCATTGCGGCGATCGCCTGATCGTTCGCTTTCGGCAGATGGTAGTATTTGCCGCCTGCCTGCTGTGCTAGCTCCTTCGCAAAGCCAGTGCTAATGAATTTATTCTCAGTGTCGATGACAAGTAGCTGAATGCCGAGGGCGCGAATTTTGGCGGCAATGTCGAGCAGTTCAGCTTTGATGTCAGGCTTTTCGTCAGGGGGGATGGTTTCGCCCAGCGATCGCGCCAGCGGTACGTTGCCGCGACCATCTGTGATTGCAACGACGACGACTTGTCCAATATCACCGGACTGTCTAGCGTTCATACCCACTCGGACCGCCTGCGTTAATCCGTGTGCCAGAGGGGAACCACCGCCACAGGGCATGCGATCGAGTCGTCGTTTAGCGGCTTCAATCGAGCGGGTTGGTGGCAGTAAGATTTCTGCTTGCTCTCCCCGAAAGGGAATCAGGGAAACCTGATCACGATTCTGGTATGCCTCTGTCAGTAGTCGCAGCACTGCACCTTTTGCCGATTGCATGCGATTTAACGCCATGGAGCCAGACGCATCAACGACGAAGACAACAAGCGCTCCTGCTTTACGTGCTAACCGCTTAGCTCGAATATCTGCTTGCTCGACGAAGACGCGTTTTTTGGGGGGAGTGGGGAGTGGGGAGTGGGGAGTGGGGAGTGGAGAAGCCTGACTTCTGATTTCTGACTCCTCTCTCCTTGTCCGTCGCCCTTTCTGATAGGGTGCGGCGGCTCGTAGAGTGGCATCAACCGCAATACGGCGGGCTTTCCCTTTTGGCAACATGGGTTTGACGTAGCGACCGCGATCGTCCGAGAAAATAATTGCACGGCTACCGGATTTGCCCTGACGGGTTGCCGACTGAGCAAAGTAGAGAACGGATGGATCAAGAATTACGCCTTCAGGGTCAAAAATGAACTCTTCGGGAATGGCAGGTGGTTCTTGCTCCTGTTCATCCTGATCATTACTTTCGTCATCGTCGCGATCATCCTGCTCTTGCTCATTTTCCTCTTCTGGTTCTTGCTGGTTCTGAGGCGGTGGCGGCGGCGGTGGCGGTGGCTCTTCAGGTGGGGTTTGTACGATAGTCGATCGCGGTACGATGACTAGCTCGACAGCACGGCGCAAGTCATCTGCTGTTACATCCGTGCGACCATCCAACGCGGCATGTGCTTTGGCAACACGCACGGCAAACAGTTCTGCTCGATGCCCCATGACACCGCCTCGAATTGCCTCATTCACCAGATAACCCACCTGCTCAGAGGTAATCTGCACGTCTTTGAGCCATTCTCGCGCTAGCACAATCTGGGTTTTGAGCGAGTCAATGTCATCGGTGTACTGGGTCAGAAAGGTTTGGGGTGAGTCGGCGTAGCGAGTGGCTTGCTCGACTGCCAATACACGATCGTCCAAGCCCAGCACCATGTCGGCGGAAAGGGCGATCGCAATGCGGTCTAGCAAATGCTCGCGCAAGTCTCCTTCTTCGGGGTTGTAGGTAGCAACTAGCAGCGGTTTGCAGGGATGCTGAAAGCTAATGCCCTCGCGCTCAATCTGGTTGCGTCCATCCGTCAAAACGGAGAGTAAGAGGTTAGCTGCTTGATCATCCAGCAGATTGATTTCATCAATGTAAAGCACACCTCGATGCGCTTCTGCCAGCAATCCTGGCTGAAAAACCGTCTCACCCCGCCGAATCGACTGACTAACATCGACTGAACCCAACAGTCGATCTTCGGTAATGCCCAGCGGAATTTGAACGAAAGGCGCGGGGATGATGGTCGTGGGAAAATCTAAAGGCTCAGGGCTAAAGTCTGAAAGATTTGCCTTTATCCTTAAGCCTTGAGCCTTAAGCCTTTCCGTTGTCTCGTCGTCCCAGTCTTCGGGGTGTAGGGGGTCGCTGTTGAGGGAGCCTTCGACAATTTCGATCGGCGGCAAAAGGGCATGAAGCGCTCGTGCCATCACTGATTTTGCGGTGCCGCGTCGTCCCGCAATCACCACACCTCCTAAGCCTGGATCAACGGCTGCCAATAAGAGTGCGAGTTTGATGGCTTCTTGCCCTACAACCGCAGCGAGGGGAAAGGCGAGAGGGGCGATCGGAGTGCTAAGTGCAGGCATGAATTTGGTTGACAACGGCAGGCTGGAGTCTAGATTCCAGCATACCAACATACTTCACGCGATGTGCGGCTACGCTCAGATCCCTTACGCTTAATCAATCAGCAGGCAGACCGCAGCGATCGCAACAAGACAGCAAAGCTTTTAGCTTTCAAGTGGCAGTGATCGTGCTCAAGGTTGAGCGCTTGACCTGTGACTCCAGGATGACCGCGTAGAGTTGGCTCGTTTGCAGCAATTCGGTATGGGTGCCTTGTGCCACCAGACGACCTTTATCCATTAGAAAAATCCGATCGGCATTTTGAACCGTGCTGATGCGCTGTGCAACGACAAACGAAGTGCAGGTGCGTTGACGCATGAGCTCATCCAGCGCAGCTTGAATTTGGGCTGCGGTTTGGGCATCAACAGCCGAGGTGCTGTCATCCAAAATTAGGATGCTGTAGTTAGTCAAAAGGGTACGAGCGATCGCTAGCCGCTGTTTTTGCCCACCGGATAAGCCTACGCCACGTTCACCCACGATGGTTTCATACCCTTCAGGTAAGCCCAGGATAAAGTCATGCATTTGAGCGGCTTTGGCAACCTCAATTACCTGCTCTAGCGAGGCATCTGGCTTGGCGTAGGCGATGTTCTCGCGGAGCGTACCAGAGAAAAGGGTTGTTTCCTGAAAAACAATGCCAATGCGCGATCGCAGACTTTTGAGGGTGAAATCGCGCACATCGTGTCCATCAATGCGGATAGCACCAGCCGTTGCATCGTAAAAACGTGGAATCAGGTTCATGATCGTACTTTTGCCAGAAGCTGTCATGCCCAGTACGGCAATCAGTTCATTCGGTCTGGTTTCAAAAGAAACGCCTTTAAGCGCTTCGGTGGTAGCGCCAGGATAGCGGAAGGACACGTTCTCGAAGGTGATTCTGCCACCGCAGGTTTCAAACGGCACCGCATTGGGTCGATCGCGAATCTCCACTTTTGCATCGACCACTTCATACACGCGCTCGGCGGAGGCGGCTGCCTGAGCGATCGCGGGTGCCGCAAAACCAATTAGCAAAATTGGCTGCAAAATCAACAGCAGGTAAGAATTAAACGCGACCAGTTCCCCAATCGAAAATCTGCCACCAATGACCTCTGCACCGCCATAGCCGAAGACCGCCAACGTCACCAGATTGCTTAACAGGAAGATGAACGGAAATGTATTGCGAATGGCACGAATTGTTTTCATGTTTGCCCGCACTAACGCATCATTCATCTCGGTGTAGCGGGTTGTTTCAGTAGACTCGCGCACAAAGGCTTTAACCACGCGAATACCCAGCAGATTTTCTTGCAGGATAGCGTTGAGGTCGCCCAACTGCTCTTGCACTTGACTAAAGAGTGCGCTGTTACGGGTCAGAAAGTTTGCCAGCAGCCAGCCAGCCAGCGGTACAACGGTCAGCGTAATCAGCGCCAGTCTCCAGTTCATGACCAGCAAAATCACGGCGATCGCCACCAGAGTAACGACTGAGCTGATCACCTGCATCAAACTGGTACTAAGGAAGGCGCGAATTTGCTCAATGTCGCTAGTGACGCGAGTTAGCAGTTGTGACGTTTGCGATTGATCGTGATAGCTAAAGCTGAGATTTTGGATTTTACTGAAAATCTTGTTGCGTAAATCGTAGACAACGCCCTGGGATGCGGCTTCTGCCCAATAACTTTGCCCAAAGTTGAACACGCCACGGGCGATCGCCGCGACCACCATCCACCCAGCACTGTAGAGCACGATCGACAAATTTTGTTTCGCGATGCCCTGATCGATGCCCCACCGAAACAGCTGGGGAGTCGCTGCACTCGCTACCGTCAGCAGTAAGAGACTAACCAACGCACCCACTGCCGTCCAACGGTAAACGCGCAAACTCCCCAGCACGCGCCAAATGGGCTGCATGGATGATGCTTCCTGACGTTCTGTTTGCTGCACCAAAGTTTATACCGCCTTTGTCGCTGTCGATGGCTCAAGCTCTACTACTTACCCGTCAAGATTGTAAGCTGTCCGCAGATCCTTGATTTCTCTAAAAAGTTGAGGATCTGTGGTGGTAAATAATTGCTTGTCTTACGCTAAACGACTGAAAAATATCGCTCTTTTGCGTATATTGCAAAGTTTTTGGGATTACTTGAGTAGTTAAAGAGGTGGCATACCAAATCCTTAATTAGCTCTAGGTTAGCCCCAGCAATGAAGACGCCTAGAAGCTCTTCTGCTCCCTTGTGATAGATGCCTTACTTAAGGAGATTGTAGAGAGGCTTTGGTCTAATTTTGGCTCCCTACTAATCGCTGTAGGTAAACAACTCTTTGTGTAAAGTTATATAAAGAACATTGAAGCCGTTGTTGATGTTGGACGCTCTCAAAACCTTTTTTAGTAGCGGATCGTTTATTCCGCATGGACACTGTTATCTTTGGCAGCCCAGCTTGGTGAGCTTACACGTTATTGCCGACGCGGTGATTGCGATCGCCTACTATTCCATTCCAGTGACGTTGCTCTATCTTGTCCGCAAGCGGCGCGACTTGCCTTTCGACTGGGTGTTTTTGTTGTTTAGCGCCTTTATCATCGCGTGCGGCACCACCCACATTCTAGAAATCTGGACGCTCTGGTATCCCATGTACTGGCTGTCGGGCACCGTGAAAGTGGCTACGGCAGTGATTTCTTTAATTACAGCGTTGGAATTGATACCGCTGCTGCCAAAAGTTCTGTCGCTACCCAGCCCTGCACAGCTAGAGGCAACAAATCGAGAGTTGGAGCGCGAAATTGTGGAACGGAAGCAGGTCGAATTGGCACTCCGTGAGAGTGAAGCTCGGTACCGCGCGATCGTTGAAGATCAGACGGAACTGATCGTCCGCTTTCAGCCAGATGGCACGCTGACCTTTGTCAATGGTGCGTACTGCCGCTACTTTGGGGTGACAAAAGAGGCAGTGATTGGGTCTTGTTACAAGCCGCTAACGTTTGAGGAAGACCATGAACACATCGATCGTCTGGTCCGATCAATGAACCAGGAGAACCCGACTGTAAGTATTGAAAACCGCGTTGTGGCCAATGGACACATTCGCTGGACGCAGTGGAACAACCGGATGCTGTTTGATGAAGAGGGACGTTTTATCGAGTTTCAGGCGGTTGGGCGTGATATTACTGACCTCAAGGACATAGAAAATGCGCTGCAAGAAAGCCAGCGGTTTGCTCAAAAAATTGCCGACACTAGCCCAGCCGCTATCTATGTCTTTGACTTGATTAAGCAAGACAAAATCTACGTGAATCGCGAAATTGGAGAACACCTTGGTTATACCCTGGATGACATTCAGGCGCTGCAACCCGCTTTTTTGCAGACTGTCATGCACCCAGATGATTTTCTGCCGTGGCAAGCCAACTTCAGACGCTGGGATACTGCAAACGATGGCGAGATCCTCAGCACTGAGTTTCGGATGCAGCATCGTAATGGCGAGTGGCGTTACTTTCAATGCCAGGAAACGCTGTTTGCCCGCACTCCAGACGGATTACCGCAGCAAATTCTGGGTGTTGCCGTTGATATTACAGCTGCAAAACAGTTAGAAGCACTGCGTCAAGCCGAAGAGCAATTGCAGGCTTCGTTGACCGAAAAAGATATCTTGTTGAAGGAAATTCATCATCGAGTCAAAAACAATTTGCAGATTGTCTACAGCTTGCTTCGTTTGCAACAGCGGCGCATTAAAGATCAGCGAGCCGCCAATATTTTACTAGAAAGCCAGAACCGTATTAAATCGATCGCGCTCATTCACGAAAAACTCTATCGATCTGAAACATTAGCCAACATCAACTTAAGGCAGTACATTCCTACGCTGGCAGCAAGTTTGTTTAGCGCCTACAACATTCACACCAACATCATCACGCTAAAAACGACGATCGATGATGTAGCACTCGATATTGACACTGTGATTCCCTGCGGCTTGATCATCAGTGAATTGGTTTCCAATGCGCTCAAGTACGCTTTTCCTAACGATCGCCCTGGTGAAATCGCTATTGCTCTTCATGCGTCAGGCGATCGGGCTGTCAATCTAGTCGTCCGCGACGATGGCGTTGGTATGCCAGCCGAGTTTGAACTAGCCCATACTGATTCGTTAGGGCTAAAGCTGGTCAGAGATCTTGTGCAGCAGCTAGAGGGCAGGTTGCTGCTCAATCGTCATGCTGGTACTGAGTTTAGGATTACGTTTGCAGGAAGTGAAGCATGAGCAGACTAGCCGCTACCGATCGCAAAGGGCAGAGCATTCAAATTCTGATTGTGGAAGATGAAAGTGTCATCGCTGCTGACATCAAAGACTGTCTCGAAAACCTAGGCTATACAGTGCCTGCGATCGCTGTCTCTGGTGAAGGGGCAATTACCACTGCTACAGCACTGCATCCTGATATCGTGCTGATGGATATTCGGCTGAAGGGAGAAATGGATGGCATTCAGGCAGCCGAGCAGATCTGGAGCCGCCTCCGTATTCCGATCATTTATTCTACTGGCTACTCCGATCGCTACACAATGGAACGAGCTAAGGCAACCGGACCCTTTGGTTATGTTCTCAAGCCAATCGAAGAACGCGAACTGTATGTTGCGATCGAAACAGCGCTGCAACGTTACCGTCTGGACAAAGAGTTGCAAGAGCGCGAACAGTGGCTGGCTAGTATTCTGAGAGCGATCGGCGATGGTGTAATTGTGGTCGATGCAGACAGCCGCATCAAGTTTCTCAACGGCGCTGCCGAGGCTTTAACAGGCTGGCGACAAGAAGAGGCGATCGGTCTCAAGGCAGCAGAAATCTTTCAGATCATTCACGAACAAACCCAGGCACCGTTGCCCAACCCAATCGACACAGCCCTGCAAACAGGCAGCTTGGTTTACCTTGCAGACCATACCTTGCTGCGTTCTAAGCTTGGTCATACTTTCCCCATTGCCGATAGCGCGGCTCCGTTTTACAACGATGAAGGCACTATTGCAGGCGTAGTTCTGGTTTTTCGCGATATTACTGAGCGGCGACAAGCAGAAGAACGCAATTTAGCGATCGCGCGGGCATTACAACTTGAAGATCAAATGGTGGAACTCCAGCAAATCAACCAGATCAAAGATGACTTCTTAAATACCGTATCGCACGAATTACGAACGCCTTTGACTAATATCAAAATGGCAGCTCGGATGTTAGAAATTACCTTAGATCAACGCGGTTGTTTAGCGATGGAGACAGATAGCATTGCTGACTCCACCATCCGTTACTTGAAAGTTCTGAATGACCAGTGCAGCCGTCAATTAAGCCTTGTGAATGATCTTTTAGACTTGCAGCGCTTGAATGCTGATGCGTACAGCATCGAATTAACTACGATTCTCTTTCAACGCTGGCTCCCAGAACTGGTAGAAAACTTTCGAGAGCGTGCCCAAAGCCAGCAGCAACAGCTACACATCAATCTGCCGATCGACCTGCCGCCGATCGTGTCGGATGTCTCTAGCTTAAGCCGGGTACTTACAGAGTTACTTAACAACGCCATCAAATATACGCCACGTGATGAGCACATTACCATTACGATCGGTCTAACCGCAGTGGCTCAACCAACCCCAGCACACAGCTTACAAATGCAAGTTTGTAACTCTGGAGTCGAGATTCCAGCTAGCGAAGTGCCCCACATTTTTGAGCAGTTCCATCGGATTCCTGGCATGGATCTTTGGCGGCAAGGCGGCACTGGCTTGGGGCTAACGCTGGTGAAGAAACTTGTAACTTACTTGGGTGGCTCGATCCAGGTTTCCAGCCAAGACGGACAAACCTGCTTTACAGCCGAACTTCCGGTTCGGCTAGCTGATGCGCCTGTCCCGTCTTCTTAAGCATCCTTCGGGTGTAGGGACGCCGTAGGGTAACTTTAATCAACTGTTCCTATGAAAAAAGCTAACTTGTGCCCAGAGCCGCTTTGTATAGATGTATAGGTCAAAGTTGTAAATCTGTTTTCAACATAAAAGCCGTTCAACATTAATGTTAAACGGCTTTTATGCTATCGGAGCGGCGAGATTCGAACTCACGACCCCTACTACCCCAAAGTAGTGCGCTACCAAGCTGCGCTACGCCCCGATGTGCTTGCTCAGTATAGCATAACCTGTTAACTAGTCTCTACCGCACTAAACGACTTCTTTCACGGCTGCTTGTGCCTCTCGACGTAACCCAGACGCAATGCGAAAGAGCTCTTGCCCAGTATGCAGGTAAGAGTCATCGTAGTTGAGTGTAAAGAACTCAAGCTGCTCAATGCCGTCGTCTACCTGGTTAAGGCAGTAATAGAGATGCGCTGCTACACCTGCCAACGTTTTGGGATTGGGGAGAGACTTGAAGATGGTTTCAGCCCGACGGTGGCGATCGCGGCAGTCCTCTAGATAAGTCTGAAACTCTGCCATGAGCGCATCATCAAACGGATCGGCAGCCAGATCGTCAATCTGCTCTTTCAACGGTTTAAGAATTTCCAGCACCAACCGATTCACAGGCGTATAGACCTGTTTGAGCCACTGTTGCAGGTGATCGTCTGCCGTTTGGGCTGTTTGCTGCTGTTTGCGATGACGCGCCTGTGCCGCAGCCGTTCGTTGCTGCCGATTGCCCCGTCCGGCTGAAAAACCAGCGTCTTCTAGCTGCGTCAGGTATTGTAGCTGCTGGTCGTAGGATTTGCGATTGTCAGGGTCACCCAACACTTCGTAGGCAGCATTCACCCGTGCAATCTTTTCGTGGTTTGTAGTTTCCCGATTGCTGTCAGGGTGAAACTGCTTTGCTAAGCGACGGTACGCTTGTTTAATCTCTGCCTGCGTTGCGGCTGGGGTAACGTTTAAAGTGCGATAGTGGTCAGACCTCATGCGCTTGCGTCAGCTTTACCCTCCTAGCATAGCTGGCATGTTTGCATCAGAGTCTTGAAAGAGGGGTGTACTTAAATAGCGTTCGCCAAAGCTAGGCTGAATCATGACAATGATTTTTCCTGCATACTCAGGGCGACGCCCAACCTGGATGGCTGCATAAAGCGCAGCACCGCTCGAAATACCAGAGAGCAAGCCTTCTTCGCGCGCCAACCGCCGTCCGTAGGCAATTGCATCATCATCCGAAACAGTGATCACTTCATCAATCAGGTTCACATTCAGCACGGGCGGCACAAAGCCAGCACCAATCCCTTGAATTTTGTGGGCACCGGGACGACCGCCCGAAAGAACAGGGCTGTTGGCTGGTTCAACTGCGATCGCCTTAAACTCAGGCTTGCGCGACTTAAGCACTTCCGCCACACCCGTAATGGTGCCCCCAGTACCCACGCCCGAAATCATCGCATCAATCTGACCGTCTGTATCCTCCCAAAGTTCTTCTGCCGTTGTTTCGCGATGAATCTGAGGGTTTGCCGGATTACGAAACTGTTGCAGCATATAGGCATTGGGCAGCATATCGACAATCTGCTGTGCCCGCTGAATGCAGCCGCTCATGCCTTCAATTCCTGGTGTTAGCTCTAGCTGTGCGCCATAAGCACGGAGCATTGCCCGCCGCTCTGAACTCATCGTTTCTGGCATGGTCAAGACGAGGCGATAACCTTTTGCTGCTGCTGCCATTGCTAGAGCAATGCCCGTATTGCCAGAGGTTGGTTCTACCAACACAGTTTTACCAGGGGTAATTAGACCTTCTTTCTCTGCCGCATTGATCATGCTGATGCCAATGCGGTCTTTTACCGAAGCAGAGGGGTTCATCCCTTCAAGCTTCACTAAAATTTGCGCCACACAGCCATCTGCCTGAGGCACGCGGTTTAACTGCACGAGAGGCGTGCGACCAATAAGTTCGGTAATGTTCTGAGCTATACGCATGGGCTTAAATGTAATACATGATGTCGAGTTGTCGTCTGGCGCTGCATTTTTCACAGAGGTCTTGCAAGGTGCATTGCTGCAAGACAGCATTTGCAGCTTGGTGCGCTTCCTGCCAAACGTCCAAAATGACAGCGCTTTCTAGGGTTTTGGGCACTACATGAGAGTCAGCCGATTGGGCATCGTTACCTTCCAAGCAGTGCATCACTTCGAGAAGATTAATTTTCCAGGGTTCGCGCGCCAGAATATAGCCGCCTTTTGCGCCACGCTGCGATCGCACTAAACCACACCGTCTGAGTGTAGCTAATAATTGCTCCAGGTAACGATCAGGAATTTGTTGCTGAGCAGAGATCTGACGGATTTGCAGTGGCTCACCACTGGCATAATGTGATGCCAGTTCAATAAGTGCCAGGATTGCATACTCATTCTTACTAGAAATTTCCACAGGCAAAATTAAATAAAGAGTAGATTGATCTGTTTAAGTCATCACTATCATACTACGGTTCTTTGCTGGGGTTTGTGTGAATTTAAGAAAGTGTATGAAAAAGCCCTGCGATCGCAGGGCTTTTTCATACACTTACATTTCCGTTACCACTTCTTACTAGCAGTGTGACTAAGTAACTGTTCTAGTGCAGATCATCAGGTCAGATACATAAGTTAGAGGAACAGTGACTACAGCTAGCTAGAACGTAAAGGTTGTGCGTAAAACTCCAATAAAGACATCTGCGTTGGAGTTGTCTCCAGGAATGCCTGCATTTTGGTTGACACTGGGGAGATAAATCACACCGGGAGTAATCGAAATGTTGTCTGTAAGTTGGTACTTGTAGAAAACTTCGATGTGGTAAGCAAAATCCTGACTTCTGCTAGCGAAGGCTGGACTCAAGTTAACAGGGTCAAAATCAGTGCCCCTCAATGTTGGTTCTGCCCCAGCAACAATACCCAAGAAGTTGCCTTTCTTACCCAGGTTGGGGAAGCCAACTGCAACTGCAAAGTTCCAGATATCTGCGTCACCTAGACCAATGATATTCGCGTCACTATAGCCTAGCCAACCGTTGACAACGATGCTGGAGGTTGGCTGAAAAGATGCTTCCACACCAAACGAGTTGCTTTCAACTGGAAACGATCGTCCCCTCAAAAGGGAATTATTGTTTAGGTTGGCAAACGTTGTACCCGTACCACCCAGGTTGAAGTTGTTACCAGCCGTCAGCCCAGGAGTATTACGCTCGTAACCCCGTACATAAGTTAAACCAAGCTTGAAGCCGCCCGTGTTAAAGACCAACTGCGCCAACGCTGAGTAGTTGCCATTAAAGAGACCGGCATCAGGTCCAGGGTTGCTGGCAGTGTTAGAAATGTAGCCAAGGTCGAGCTTGAGGCTATTGCTAAACTTAACGTTAAACCCAACCCCTGCGCCCAAGGGTCCAATGCGGTAGATTGGGTTCCGTTCAGCAAAACGCGACAGTGCGTTCTGACCGCCGCCATTACCTTCAAAGAAGGGGTTGACTGTATCAGCATAGTAGTGGTGCAACGCACCATTCGCAAAAACGTTCGCAAAGATATTGTTGCCAATGGGGAAGCGGTAATCGAGTGCTTCCAAAGCGACTGCATTGCCGCTATTGTTTGGGTCGGTGACTGTGCCATCAGCAGCAGGGTTACCACCGTCATAGGGTAAGTTCCCTTCGTTAGTACGCTGGTAGTTATTTTGCGCGTTAGGAATGCTGGGATTGCTGAGCAGTCGTGTCGCGTTACCAGCTTGAAGGCGTACTCTCAAGCGATCTTTGCCTGTAAAGCTCGTCAGCAAGTTTAAGCGAATGCGATCGTTAAAGACAGTATTAGTGCCTCCTTGCTGTGGGAAATCACCAAACGCATCTGCGATTGTAAAGATGGCTTCACCAACCAACCTAGTGGTGGTGGAGAATTGCTGCTTCTCAAGCGTTGCTGTTCGTGCTTCTACCGCATCGACACGACCACGCAAGGTCGCCAATTCAGCCGCAAATTCTTCTTGCAGTTTTTGGATTGCTAGCAAATCTTCTTTCTTAGCCAGATCAGCTGTGCCAGCAGCAATCAATTCGTTAATTCGATCCATGCAAGCATTTAAGCCAGCAGCAAACTCATACCGAGTCAGCGCTCGGTTGCCGCGATAGGTGCGATCGGGATAACCAACAATACAGCCATAGCGCTCAACCAGCGATTGCAGTGCTTGGAAAGCCCAGTCAGTTGGCTGCACGTCTGACAACTGAGAAACAGATGTCACCTGACTCACACCATCGGGTTCAACTTTACCTTCAGCGCTGTAAACCGACAGTTGATTCACAGGGGCTGTTGATGCAACAGGCTGAGCTGTTACGGCTGAAGCGTCCGCTGTAAGCGCGGGACTTTCAGAACGCGCCGATGCAGTTAGAGTTTGAGTCTCGCTAGCAATCGTTTCCGTCGCTTTTACAGCCGACGTTGTACCTGCGATCGTAGAAATAACAACAGCAGTACTCAGAAGCGCTGGAGTTGTTAGTAAAGGCTTCCAAAACTGTTTTGACATCATTTCTTTCATTCCCACACACCTCACACTCAAGAGACAAATCCTACTTAAAAGCTGCTGAAAGAACCCATCGAATGAGTTTTTTTCAACTCGTCAGATTTTACACTGACTTAAGCAAAAAAGCTCGAAGCTTAGGTGCTTTTTGATGATTATGCTTTTATAGCAGCCAAAGAGAACGTTAGGACAGGCTTGAACCTTAAGACCTCCTTTGAGCAGGAGCTTCTATTCATCCTTTATCCTTTAGCTATATGTATTGCATTCCTATAAGCAACTGATGCATGAAAAAAGCCCCGTCGCGACGGGGCTTAGTTTATTTATTAACCTGAGCTTTTAGCTCACTAGAACGAGAAGGTTGTCCGAATCACGCCAACATATTGTGTTGCGTTGTCGTTGTTTCCTTCTGGGTTGAAGATAACGATGACACCAGGTGTAATCGCAATGTTGTTGGTCACACGGTAGCGGTACAGCGCTTCTACATGGTATGTGGTGTCGTCATCAATGCGGCGCAGCCCATTAGCAGCAATAAAGTCGTTGCCAGTAACTTTCGGTGGAATACCCACGATGATGCCGCCCAAGTTGCCTTTCTTGCCCAGGTCGGGGAAGGCTAAGAAGACAGAACCGTTAAGAACATCGGCTTCATTTGCATTCCCAGCTTGATAGGCTTTGGTGTAGCCAAACCAGCCACCAACAATAAATTTAGGGCTGAGGCGGAACTGCGCCTGCACACCAAATGCATCAGATGATGTGGCTCGACGAATCGCTGCACTGGAAGCAAAGGGGTTAGACGCATACCCACTACCAGTACTTGAGGTGATGTTGACCTCGTTACCAGGGTAGTAAGAGCGAGCATAGGTCAGCGCGACTTCAAGAGCTCTGCTGGGTTTGAGAACGACCTGCCCTAAAGCAGTGTAAGCCCCGTTGAAAAGACCATTTGTTGGAGTTGGGTCGTTGCTAAGGGTGTCAGCAATATAGCCACCTTGAAGAGCGAGAAAATCGCTAAACTTGTACTCAAACGTAAAACCAGCGCCGTTTGCATTGCTCCGGTAGATAGGGCTAAACCGTCCAAAACGCGACAGTGCGCCATTACCACTGCTTGTGAAGGGGCTTAGGGTACTAACAAGACCGTTGTAAAACTCATTGCCGACTGCATCAACCTGCAATCTAAAGTTGTTGCTGAGAGCAAAACGGTAGAAGACCTTACTGACTTCAAGAGAGTTTGAGTTGTTGCCATCAAAACCTAACCGCGTTTCATTCGTTCCAGTAAAGGCAGCACCCGAAAAAGGCGTGATGTTGCGTGCCTGCAAGCGAATCCGCAACTGATCTTTACCAGTAAAGCTGCTGTCTAGGTTAAGACGAACACGATCGGCAAAGATGGTTTCTGTGTTGTCGTTCTCGGTTGTTCCAGGAATCAGGGTGCCATTACCGGTTCTAGTTGCGCTATCGCCGAAGGTGTCTGCGATCGTAAAGATGGCTTCACCAACCAGCTTGGTGGTGGTGGAGAATTGCTGCTTCTCCAGCGTTGCTGTCCGTGCTTCTACCGCATCGACACGACCGCGCAGCGTGGCTAGTTCAGCCGCAAATTCTTCTTGCAGCTTTTGAACTGCTAAGAGGTCTTCTTTTTTGACTAGATCAGCGGTGCCTGCAGCAATCAACTCGTTGATCCGATCCATGCAAGCATTTAAGCCAGCGGCAAACTCATACCGAGTCAGTGCCCGATTGCCACGATAGGTGCGATCAGGATAACCAACAATACAGCCATAGCGCTCAACCAGCGATTGCAGTGCTTGGAAAGCCCAGTCGGTCGGCTGCACGTCTGACAACTGAGAAACAGATGTCACTTGACCTGCAATCCCTGTCGCTGCTAAATCAGCAGTAGCCTCATTTTCTTGAGCTGACGCTGTTGTAGCAGACTGCGTTGGCGCTGGTGCTGCGTTAGCGATCGTTGCGTCAGCAATCGTTGTCGTTTCCACAGGAGCTGCTGATGCTTCCACTACAGGCTCTGCAGCTTCTACTGAAGACACTGATACGGTTGCTGTTTCAGCAGCATTAGCGGCAACGCTTGTCGCTGCGATTGCAGATACTGCGATCGTTGCACCCAAAAGAGAAGGGACTGCCAACAAAGGCTTCCAAAATTTTCTTGACATCATTGCTTTCACACTCACACCTTAAAGACAAAAGATTCCGTTTACAGACCGTCCACATTACTCATCAACGCGCTGTTCCTCGACAACTTCTCTGATTCAAAGAGAAGCTAGAAACCTCAACAAAAGTAATGGTTTAGAAGGGTCACTCAAGAGACGATTTTGCAATCTGCAATACCACTCTGTTGGATAGTACTACCGACCTTCTCTACTGATTATTAGGGACGATGGTTAACAGGACTTTAAATATATACACTATTTCCCTGGTTATTTTCTAGCACTTGTTTTAGAAAGGTAAACTCTTAAGGTTTTCAGTAAAAATCATCACATAAAGCTGGTAAAGATTGTTACAAACAAGAAAACCATAAAAAAAGCTCTCCGTGTAAAGGGAGAGCTTTCAAAGTTAACGGTACAAAAGCCTCTGCAACTAGTGCAGGGAGGCTTTCTGTATAGAGTTAGAACGTAAAGGTCGTTCTCAAAGTACCAATGAAGATGTCTGAGCTGTTGTTGACTTGACCAGGGTTAATCACGTAGATAACACCAGGCGTAATAGAAATATTATCAGTCAACTGATATCTGTAGAACGCCTCAAGGTGGATTGGCTCAGAGTTTCCTGTCCCACGACCAAGCTGTTGGCTGTTGCCCAGATAAGGTTCAACACCTGCCATTAGACCCAGCAGGTTTCCCTTTTTGCCAAAATCAGCAAAGGCAAGACCGATACCATAAGTCCAGATATCGCCCGCATCAAAACCATCGCCCACTTTATCAGCTTCGATGTACGAACCAAAGGCATTTACCGAGATATTTCTGCCAAGGTTAATCGACCCTGAAATACCGTAAGCATTCACTCGAGATGATGTGAATGTGCCATTGGGGTTAAGAAACGCTAGGTTTGCCAGGCTTGTACCCACAACTGCACCACCGCTACCGGTGTCAAAGATCGCACCACGACGATACGCATTCACGTAGGTGAGACCAATGGAGAAGAAATCAGTATTGAAGGCAACTTGAGCCAAAGCGGAGTAGCTACCGTTGAACAAACCGTTCTTCTCAGCAGGGTTATTCGCTCCAAAAGCAGCCGCTGGTGGCTGAAGAGTTCCGCCCTCTGCGTTCAAAGTGGAGTTGTCTGCCAAATAACCAAGGCTGATCTTGAAGTTGTTGGTAAGGTCAAAGTTCACACCAAGACCTGAACCACCACCAATGTTGTAAATTGGGTTGCGTTGAGCAAAAACGCTAAGTGGTCCAGAACCACCATCAAAGCCTTCCATCAGACCTGACTGAGTAGGGGCGTAGTCATATTGCAGACCTGCGAAGGCTGGAACATAAACACTAATCTTTTCACCCAATGGGAAGTAGTAAGCAACCCAGTCAGCGAAGACTTGGTTGTTATTTGTACTACCAAACTGGAATGTCTGTAAACCAACGCCTGAGAAGTCATCTCCAAGGTTGAAAGATCTAAAGTTACCAGCCGCAAGACGAGTGACCAGCAAGTCTTTACCCGTAAAGCTGGTGTTGAGAGCTAAACGAACCCGGTCCTGGAACACAGTCTCGTTGCTTCTTGGCTGACCGAACTCGTCGGTGATAGCGAAGATTACTTCACCCGAAAGCTTGGTGGTAGTTGAGAACTGTTGCTTCTCAAGGGTTGCTGTCCGAGCTTCTAGAGAATCAACGCGACCACGAAGGGTTGCCAATTCAGCCGCAAACTCTTCCTGTAGCTTTTGCAGCACAGCCAAGTCTTCTTTCTTCACCAAATCGGCAGTGCCAGCAGCAATGAGTTCATTGACGCGATCAAGGCAGGCATTTAAGCCAGCCGCAAACTCGTAACGGGTGGTAGCACGATTACCACGGTAGGTACGGTCAGGATAACCAGCAATACAACCGTAGCGCTCGACCAACGATTGCAACGCTTGGAATGCCCAATCGGTTGGCTGAACATCAGAAAGTTGAGAAACCGAAGTTACTTGAGCATTTGAGGTACGACCTTCGCGGGTATACCGATTGATTTGATTCAGAGAGTTCGAGGGCGACTCAGAAAGAGCAGGCTCAGAGGCTGCGGGAGCTGCTTGTGCAACTTCTACTGGTGCAGGTAAAGCTTTTGGCTCTAAGCTGGTGACCGCATGATCAGACGCAATCGGTGCAACATCTGAAGCAGATACTTCTGGTGCAGCAATCTGTGGCGCAGCAGCCAGTGAAAGAGGCTGAAGGGCTGAAGCTTGAGACTGCACAACATCGTTTGTTGCTTTAGCTTCAGTTGCAATCGCGGATGTAGACACTGCCAGAGCAGCAGCAAGAACTGCGGGGCTAACTAGCAGAGATTTCAAGAAGAGATTCGACATGACGGTAATTTATCCTCCACACACCAATACAGAGCAACTGTCAAGGTTGCTTGTAACTACAGATTGTCTAGCAAGCTGACGTACTCAAGCGTAATCAACATTAGACTCTAGAGCAAGAGCATTTTGTCCTGCTAGCTACACTCTTGAAGGTATCATACCCAATATTTCGCTTTGTGTCTCTAGCTTAGGCATAAAAGTTGTACTAATTTTGCTAACGAGTTTGGCTAGCAGGGGGAAGGTCTAGAGTGAGAGGTTAATAAGTGGGTAATAAAGTAAAGGGTCGATGAGTGAAGAGGAAAGACATGTGCTTATATCCCTGCTCTTGAGCTAGCCTCTTGACTTAGCAGATACTTCAGCCTTAAGAGGCTACTAGTCTTACTTGGCAAAAGCTGGGCGATGGTGAATCCAAGGCTTTGCTGCTTCGATTTGGGCGGCTAGGGCAATTACAGTGGCGTCAGCAGCGGGACGACCAATCAATTGGATGCCGATCGGCAGACCGTTTTGGTCAAAACTAGTGGGAATCGTGACTACAGGCTGCCCAGTTGCATTAAATGGGGGGCAGGGCGCTACCCAGTTGATGATTTTTTCCAGAGTTTTGCTGGGTCGAAGTGTTGCCCACTCGCCCACGCGGATAGTGGAGTGTAGATAAGTTGGTAGCACTAACACATCCACTGCATCAAAGAAGGCGACTATGCGACGGGCAACCATCTGCATTTTGCCAACGGCTCGCAGGTATTTGCCGCTGGAGTGAAAGCGCGATCGATTGAGTAACCACCGATTCATCTTGCCAAGAAAAATAAACGGGATGCCTGCCTCACTAAGGACAGCCTGCCAGACCACGCTAAACGGCTCAATCAGATCACTAAAATCAGGGCAACCTGGCTCTACCGTATGCCCCATCGTCTGTAGTAAATGCACTGTATCTAAAACAGCCTGCTTACAGCCTGGGTCTGCTGCTCCGACTGGTTCAATGGTCGTTGCAAAAGCAATACGTAGATGACCCGGTGGTTTCTGGGCTGCTGCTAGAAAAGAGGGGTCTGGATCGGGTAGCCAGTAAGGGTCACCAACGACATAACCGGACATAGCATCGAGCAATGCTGCTGCATCAGCAACTGTGCGACCCATTGGTCCATTGGTGGCAATACCACTGAGTCGATCGCCATAGGGCGCATGGGTTACACGTCCCCGTGAAGGCTTGATACCAACGAGCCCACAGCACGATGCCGGTCCTCGAATGGAGCCACCCCCATCTGATCCCTGAGCGATCGCGCAGAGTCCTGCTGCTAGAGCTGCTGCTGAGCCACCACTGGAACCACCGGGCGTATAGTCTAAATGCCAGGGGTTACGGGCAGGTGGAAAGCCATCTGGTTCGGTATAAGGCAGCATCCCAACTTCGGATGTAGCAGTTTTGCCCAGAACGATGAAGCCAGCTTGCTTGATGCGGGAGACAACACCATCGTCTTCAGTGGAAATGCGCTTTTTAAGAATTTTGACACCATATGCACAGGGCAACCCTGCCACTGCATTCAGGTCTTTGATGGCGATTGGCACACCAAAAAACGGTGGTAGCTCCTCGCTGTTGTGAGCGATCGCCTCCGTTTTAGCTGTAGCGTCAGCAATGGCAAGTTCTGCTGCCACCGTGACATAGCTGCCCAACTGCCCATTCAGTTTCTCAATGCGTTGCAGGTAAAGCTCAACCAGCTCTAGCGGCGAGATTTCCCGCTGGCGAATCAACCGTGCCTGCTCCAGGGCAGGAGTAAAAGCCAAATCAGTCAAATTCATTTATGAAACTCGCCTTAATGGTGCAGGCTGATGCCGTAAAACCTCATCATAAAGGCTTTCCAAGTGTGTGATATTGTCGGTGAGCGTGTAGCGCTCTTTAACTCGTTGCCGAGCATTTTGCCCCAGCAACGTTGTCCAGCCTGGGTGTTCACATAGTTGGGGAAGCAACGTTTTAAGTTGGGTCGCGACGTTTTGGGTCTTTAAGATCACGCCTGCCTCATGTTCTAAGACCTCGCCATCAGCGCCCGCATCGGTAGCAACACAGGCTAATCCACATGCCATCGCTTCCAAGAGCGACAACGACAGTCCTTCGACCAGAGATGGCAGCACAAAAACATCAGAGCCACGCAGGATGTTAATCCGCTGCTGCTCGTCAGCGATAAAGCCTGACCAGATGATGCCGTGCTCTGGACCGTAGAACGGAATTAAAGAGGCTGCGAGTGAGCCGTGGTTGCCCACAATTACTAGCTTGGTGCGATCGTCCATCCGACATTGTTTCCAGGCTTTAAGCAAGGATTCGATGTTTTTCTCGGGTGCGATGCGTCCCTGGTAGACAAAGATGCGATCGGCATCTAACTCTGCTTTGAGGCTTGATGGTCCTGGAGAATACTTCTGTATATCTACCCCATTAGGAATTACTGCCAACTTGGAGGCTGGTACACCAAGGCGGATTAGCAGTTCCTTTTGAATGTGAGAAAAGATAATGACGCGATCGTACTTCGCTAGAAACGGTGCATAAAGCTGGTACATCAGATGCTGTGTGCCCGATGTTAGATTACGCGGTTTGCGATCGAAGGGAGGATGAAACGTGGCAACAAGCGGAATACCCAGCTCAAGACAGATTTCTGGCAGCAAAAAGTCAAGCGGCGATAGGGTCAGTGAAGCGTGAACCACATCAGGCTTGAGCCGATAAAGCGCCTGCGCCAGAATCTTGCTCGATTTGAACGTCGGTATGGTATAAATTTGCGACTTGTAAAGGAACGGTATCGAAATCTCTTGAAAGTCAGGCCAGTTGTCCGGCGGTGGTTCCGGTTGAGCAAAGTGAAAAAAACTGACCTGGTGACCTCGATCTAAGAGCGCGTTTGTCACCTCTCGACCGTAGGTAACATTGCCGCAGAAAGGCGACTTTTTTCCGAGCCAGGCGATATGCATTCAGGGTATAGAAACGAAAGGGATAGGGTGCAGTGATTAATGGTCAGTCATTAGCGAGCCATTAGCATGGGTACACCTAACCAAAACCGCACAGCCCATCACCCACTAACGCTGGTTTAATCCTGTACGGGAAATATACCAGGTTAAGACCCCTCCTGCGACGACCAAAACAGCTAGACCGATAAAGACGGCACGTAAGCCAAAAAACGTTTCAGCCACACCAGCAAGCGCCAACGGTAGGCTAAGGGCAATGTTAATGGCATTGTTCTGTAAGCCAAAAACCTTGCCCCGCATGGCTTCGGGTGTCTCCTCCTGAATCGCCGTTTGCATCGGTACACCGACAACAGCCGCAAAGCCTCCCAAGGCTGCAATCAGTAGTAGCGTCGGTATCAGCCGTGTAACAGAGAGAGAAATACCAAATAACGACGCTGCCATGCCCAATGAACCAACCAGGCTCAGTTGTGTATGGGGAAACCGCTGACCAAACTGTCCGATAAACGTTGCCCCGATCGCCATACCAACGCCACCCATTGCCAGCAAAAAGCCGAACTGAGAAGACTTGATTTCTGGTGTTACCTCTGCCAAGCGTACCGAAAGGACTGCCAGCGCTGCAAAAACCGAGAATAGAATGACTAGTTGAATCAACGCACTCCGCACGCGACCTTGCTCTGCCAGAAAGCGTAAGCCGTCACGGATGTCCTGCCAAACATGGGGTGCCTCAGCATCGATCGCCTCTTCCGTCGCGTTGGTTGCTAAACGGCTTTTCTCGCCAGTCCGCAGCCACAGCAAGATAACACCCGCGATCGTGTAACCACTCGCAACAACCAGTTCCTTACCTAGCCCGATCGCCGTCCAGCCGAGCTTGCTAATGAGAGTATCTGCCAACGCTAACAGCGGTTCACCGACGGCAAAACCAATGATTACCGACGCCATCATTGTGGTGGTATAAAGCGAGTTGGCAGACAGCAGATGCCGTCGCTCCACTACTAGCGGCAACGTTGATTGCTCGGCTGGCGCGAAAAACTGAGTCAGCGTTGAAACTAAAAACGTGATGCCAAGTAGCACACAGAAGCCGACGGGTAAGCCTGCCAGTGGCGACCAACCTTTCGATAGCCAGAGCAGCGGCGGTAATGCAAAAACCAAGCCGCCACGCAGAAGATTGGTCAGCACCAGCACCGTTTTCTTTGACCAGCGATCGACAAAGACACCAGCGATCGAGCCAAAGAGCACTGCTGGAATCGTGAACGCGATCATAATCGACGATACCCAGCCACTAATCGACTGATCATCGCTCTGAAAACGACTGGCAATGAGGGCAATCATCAGTACCAGATAAACCTTGTCTGCCAGTTGCGAAAAAACCTGACCACTCCACAAGGTTAGAAAATTGCGGTTCTTCAAAACAGGAAAAAAGCCCTGCTCTGGCTCTGGTGCTTGATGATTCGTTGGGGTACTGTCAAGCGATTCTAGTCCGTTCGCTGACCCATGACCATTTCCATTTCCATTGTTCTGTGGCTCCAATGCTGGTAAAGGCATTGTTTCGGCGTCTGCTGGCTGCCACGGCTCTTGCGCTAGTCGGCGCTGCGGCGATAAGTCATCTGCCACTCTGTCCTCTGCCGCTTTAAAGATGTCCTCTGCCAATCTGGGTTTGCCAGCGTCCTGGCTGGTTAGAGGTGACATGGAATCATCTGACGAATCATTTGACGAAGCCAACGCTGGATCACCGAGTAAAGCATCAAGATCTACCTTACGTGACTCGTGGTTGATCATGTCACCTGAATTCGTTGGATTCAAGGACAACATCAGCGTTGCTTGTAGGTCAGAGCTGGACAATCGCATCATAACTTGAAGAGGTGTTTGAGGGAATTAGGCAGGATTGGCAGTGGCAAAACAGGCATCAATGAGGCTAGCAGAGCGGATCGGGCGATCGAGGTAATACTGAGCATAGGAGCGTAAGGCGTGCTCAACAGACTGCCATAGTGGGTCGAGCGTTCCGTAAGACTCTCCTGCCATCTGCATTTGCGCTAGCAACGCTTCTGGCTCAGGCAACGTTGCTTCAGCGAGATGCTGCATCAGCATCAGTTCCGGGGCACTTAAACGGCGATGCAAACTGGCGATCGCTGGTGACGGCTGGTAGACCTTAACTGGGCGACTTGTAATGGCGGTAGTGTCAGACATAGCGTGCGGCTCCCCCACCTGTGGCACCCTTACGGCTGTGGCTTCTGCAACCTGATGACGGCGCGGTGCTGGTTTAACAAGCAATTGCTCAAGCACTGCCAGCGTCACGGTACCGCCAGCTGGAATGCTAAAACCAATGCGCCAGTTGCAATCAGTCAAGTCAGGCGGCAGCGTTGCTCGGGTCATGCAGCAGAGATGCACCTGGGGTGCAACACCTGCTAGGACAAGCAGTTGAAAAACTGCATGAGTCAAATGAGCCAATACCTGTGATGCGGGCGATCGCTCCAACCGTGCCAGATGTTCGTTGAACAGGTAAAACAATTCTTCTTGCGGCTGATCACTCAACGCCTGATGCAGACACAGTTCAGCGAGATACTGGCTGGCAATCAGCTTCCTTAAATCCTGTCCTAAGCGCGGATAAGACTCCAGCGTTTCTGCTTGCGTGATCTTGTCGAGCGACCGTCCCTTCGCAAACATCAGTTCATTGACTACAAACAGTTCGCTCCGTCCACCCATCCGCGAGTTGTGTTTGCGCGACCCCATGGCAATCGCCCGCACCAAGCCAAACTCGCGCGTCAAAATCGTCAGCAACCGATCGGACTCACCCATCGGCATACTTTTGAGATTGATTCCAGTCGCTTTATAAGTACGGCTCATGCAGGCGGTGATGCAATGGGTATATGGAGAGTAGGAGCAAAGGTGCGGAGGGAAAGAAAGGGGATTTTGTCTTGAGAAAATCTCTAGGCTAGATCGGGTCTTGCCCTTCCTGAATCTAACAGTTAACAGCTTTATGCCGCTTCTGCCCTCTATCTTTTAAGCTAAAGTACGTCCGCCTTTCTCTTTTTAGCGTATCGCTTTACCTTCGCGCTGCCTGATTAATTCAGGACCATGTGATGTGCCGAGTCGAGTTGCTCCAGCCATGATTAACTCTAACGCTTGTTCCACCGTACGAATGCCCCCAGAGGCTTTAATCCCCACCCGGTCTTTAGTCAGTTCTTTCAGTAGGCGGACATCGGCAACCGTTGCCCCACCATACAAGCCGGTGCTGGTTTTGAGGTAAGCAACACCAGCCTCCATGCAAACTTCAGCCGCCGATCGTTTTTCGGCATCCGTCAGTAATGCGGTTTCCAAAATTGCTTTAATTGTTTGCCCAGTCGCTTCATGTATTTCGGCAATTTCGCGATGTACGGCATCCATATTGCCTGCCTTTAGCCAACCGATATTAATTACTACATCCAGCTCGATCGCCCCGTTTTCTACTGCCTCTTGCGCTTCATAGAGCTTCACGGCTGAGGTGGTGGCACCGTAAGGAAACCCAATGACGGTACACACGTTGGGTCGCTTGCCATGTAGTAAAGCGGCGGCTTGCCTCACATAAGCGGGATGAACGCAAACAGCCGCAAAGTTAAATTGGTCGGCATCCTCACACCACTGCTCGACTTGCTCTAGTGTTGCGGTCGGATGTAGCAACGTGTGATCAATAAAAGGAGCGAGGTCAATCGACCCACTTGATCGCTCGGTCATGGGTATCTCCTGAAAGGTAGGGCTGTTATTGCTGGATGATCTCACGCACTATTTGACTGTAAGCAAGCTCAAGCCAATAAGTGTTGTAATGCTCAGTGAGCCAGTCAGAAACATGAGCGATCGCCCGATCGGCACATTCAAAATGTAGAAGGTGGGATAAAGCAAACGCGCGACGATGTAGGCGATCGCTGCCCAACCTGCTAAAGCGGACTGCTGCCCCGTGACGTATGCCATTAATGCCGCCGCCACAAACAGTACAAAAGACTCAAACGCATTTTCGTGCGCCCACGTCGCTCGCTGGGCATAGGCTGGCAGCTTATCAAAAAGAGCACGAGGTTGCGCCATATCGTAACCAGCTTGAAGCCGACCGTAAGCGACGACAAGAAAGGGTAGGTATACCAATACAGCCGCGGTAGCAATGGCATACAGCAGCACTGCTGGAGTGGAAAGCGGCAAGGGTGGCAATGACATGATGGAGCGTTTTGAGATTGGCTGCTGCTTTAGTTTAATCGTGTTGGTTAGCAGATGGACGATTCTAGCGGCGATCGCGTTCGCATCATGCTTCTTTTTTTAATGCTTTTCATGCTTACCGATTGCTTAGGCTTCTAATTCCTGAGATTAATGTTGCTTATTGAGTGCATTGAGTAAAATCTAACTAGAGAAGAGTTCATGCACCTGGGAGTGGTATGAAAAGGCAGCAGCACCGATCAAAACCACCGCAATTACCAATGCCTGCACGAGCGAGCCAACCGAACCGTCAAAAGTCAGTCATAACAGTTGCTTTTAGTCGGTTTCTATGGACTCGCCCCTTCGCTGTTTTGGGGGGTGCCTGGGTCGTTATGGTTGTGATTTCTCTTGTTGCAGTCAGCGGTTTGCTGAGTCCTGAATCATCTGATGGGAAAAGAACTACAGAAGCGGCGATCGTAAGAACGATGGCTAAAACGCCTCAGAGAGAGCAACAAAGTCGTTTGCCACTGTGGCTGTTTGGAGCGATCGCCCTAAGCTGTGCAGCTGGTTCTATGCTGGTTGCTAAGCAGGCAATGCGCCCATCCCGTCCTCAGGTTCGCTCTCCTAAACTGAAGCTAAAGCACCTTGCGCCCCATCCTGCTCCAAGTGCGTTAGAGGAGACTCCAAGTGCGCCAGAGCCAATGGAACTCTCTATACCGACCCCATCATCCCCGCCTGCCCCAGCCCCAGCGCCTTCTTTTGTGCTGGAGCCACGTCGTAACCAGACAACTAAGGCTACTCCTTCTGTAACCTTGATGCAGCTTGCTCAAATGCAATTGAATCAAGCTCAGCAAACGAAGGCAGCGCCTGCTGCTGGGCAGCCAACGGTTGCGCTAGCCAAAGTCGCGCCAGTTAAAGTTGCCTCGGTCACGGTTGTCCCGCCCGAAGAAAAATCGCCTCTCGATTGGGGGGAAGCTAGACTGGCTGATCAGTTGGAACTACGTAAACAGCGATCGGTCTCATTTTCTCTACGCACCTGAAGCCATTAAAGTCCTTGGAGGCAACAAAAATCGACGACTGCGATCGTGTAGATGCCTCACGCTGCTGGGGTGCTTAAGCGTCTTCTGTAAGTAATATTTCCCTATTTATTGCTACATCCCACTGCTAACACAAAGTAGCAATGGGATGTAGCTAGTAGCATGAGTATTGCTTAAAGCGGAGAGGGGGGGATTCGAACCCCCGATCGCTTTCGCGATGCTCGATTTCAAGTCGAGTGCATTCGACCACTCTGCCACCTCTCCGTGAGGTCGGTGCAGTACGTCGTCTATCTTAACCTGTTATGGCTGCTTAATAGACAGCGTGCCTTAATACGAGTGCTTCAAGAACGTGTAGGGTGAACTCAAACCTGAGCACTAAACCTACGTCTTCAAGCTCTCTACTCCCGCCACAGAGCAATGCCACCGAGCAAGCCAGAAATATTTGGTACAATCTTGACGTTTTTAGGCAGGGTAGCGGTGATGAATTTTGCGTTGCCGCCACCAATATAGAGCATGTCGTAGTTAAACAGATGCTCCAAGGACGTGATCGCTTTTTCTACCCGATCGTTCCATTTTTTCTTGCCCGCTTCTTCGAGTGCGGCGTTGCCCAATTGTTGTTCGTAGGTATTTCCCTTCCGAAACTCGTGGTGTCCTGGCTCCAGATTGGGCACCAACTTGCCGTCAAGGAAGAGCGCACCACCAAGTCCCGTGCCAAACGTCAGTACAAGCTCTACCCCCTTCCCAGCGATCGATCCTAGCCCTTGCATATCCGCATCGTTAATGACGCGCACAGGCTTCTCTAGCTGCTGAGAGAGCGCCGTTTCTAAATCAAAGCCAATCCATTCAGCGTCAACATTAGCGGCTGTTTTGGTTACACCTGCTTTAACAACACCAGGAAAACCTACAGAGACGCGATCGTATTCCTTGCCCTTTGCCAACCCAACGATCGCAGCAATCACTGCGTCTGGTTTGGCAGGCTGGGGCGTTTCAACGCGATCGCGCTCTGTGACGGGATTGCCCTCCTCGTCTAACACCATTACTTTGATACCGCTGCCACCGATGTCAACGGCAAGCGTTTGAATCAGTTTGTTTGCCATGCCAGATATGAAGTGGGTTTGCAACTAACTAATGTGTCGGTAACTGTGTGTTGACAATGGAAGTAGCGAGCATCCGTAGTGTGACAAGCGTCAGTACAGCAATTAGTCAAACCAGCCGACATCTCGGTTAAAGGAGTTAAGCGGATGTGCAGAGGCTTCAACAGGTGCAGAGGCTTCAACACGTTCAGAGGCTACAGGCTCAGGTGCCAACTTCAACTCTTGCGGAGCCAATTTTATTGGTACTGGAAGAGTGCTATTGTCTACGGCTGTTTCTTTTGCTTGTAAGGTCTTCAATTCTTCGGCGAGTTTGGCATTGGCATCTGTCAGCTGGCGCACGTCTTTGCGAGCCTGCTTCAGATCGGTCTGCAACTGCTCGATCGTCTTCAGTTCTTCGGCGAGTTTGACATTAGTATCTGTCAGCTGGCGCGCGTCTTTGCGGGTCTGCTTCAAATCAGTCTGCAACTGCTCGATCGTCTCTTTTTGGGCCTCTAGTGCAGCCGTCAGATCTGTAATCTTCTGTAGTAAGATTTCGTCCTGTTTTGGTTCGGGAGCAGGGTCCAGCTCTGTAACCTCAGTCTGTTTGGTCGCCCGACTCTTTGCCGTTGTAGTGGCTTTAGTAGGAACTGAGTCTGTCATGGTGGCTGTCGTTTCTCCTGCTGCATCCCCAGCGTCTGCTTTTGGCTTATCGGCTGATTGTTTAGCTTCTGCCGCAGCCGTTGCCTCCTCTGAGGGTTTATTTGCTTCTTCGCGCAATAAATCTGACAATCGTCTCCTAGCCATGCGTCCTCCGTTCCCCATGCATCACTAATACTCTAAATAGATACCTTCTCAGGTAAGGCGGTGTCGAGTTCTGTTTCAGCACCTCTACAAACCATACTGCCATTTGCCAGCGAAACTGCACTGTGAACTTTCTGCCTTTGATCTTTCATGGCTGTTTTACTGTTGCCAATCGCGCTGAATTTCTTCAGCAACCTGATGATAATCAGCCTCAGCTTCACGCGCATTTTTACCGTGCCACAGTGCAATTGGTAGTCCTTCTAAGGCTGCCCGTTCGTGGGCTTTGTAGGCACGAATGAACGTTGTGCAGGCTGGAATACCAAGTTCTTTAAGCGTGCGTTGGGCTTCTACTGCTTCATTGATGCTACGAGGATCGACTCGTGTCAGCAGCACCCGATGGGCAATGCCTCTTGGTGTGACTGTCGTCCGTACCGTCTCAATTAAAGCCGTTAAGTCCATTGGTGCAGGTGGTGTTGGCAGAATCATGTAGTCCGTTACAGGAATGACGGCTGCCAGCCCTTCGGAAGCTAGAGCCGGAGGCGTATCAACGACCAGCAGATCGTAGTCTCCTCCGTCGCGCAGGTCGGCAAGTGCTGCTGGCTCAGTCTCCTGCCTGAGATCAAAACCCATAGGATGATTGCCATGCTTAAACCACCAGGTCGCTGACCCTTGTGGATCAGCGTCGACCAGCAAGACGCGCTGGTTTGCCGCCAGTGCCGCCGCTAAGTTGATTGCAGTGGTTGTCTTACCAACGCCTCCTTTGCCATTGAGGACAACGAGGATCTTTTTTGGTGATGACAACGGCATGGGCTAATGGCTCTCGAATAGTGGTAGGGAACAGTGCTAAAGCTGAATGCACGTGTGATGCAGCAAAAGGATGAAAGATGAGGGATGAATAAAAGCCCTTGCTTAAAGGAAGTTTCAAGGTTGATGTCTGTCCTAGCGTTCTCTTCGACTGCTATGGGGCGATCGCTCCAGGATGAACGGGTCGTTTTTTCGCTCGTATTGAGCGTAAGTCTTGACAAATTATGTCTTCAAAAGTGGGATGCAGCGCTAAAAGGTTGCTATCGCGTTGCATGGAGTAGCCCAAAACGGACTAGTCCACTTTGGTAACCACGCTGCATAAGACTGAGGGAGAGCGCGGCTTGAATTGTTGTCCAACCAGATGTGAGTAGACCGACGAGCGCTTCAAAATTGAAGGCGGAGCTAATCACTACGTCCCAGAACGGTGCTACGGCTGTAGACCAGTCGGCGGTACGAATCTGCTGAAAGTTGAGGGTATGGGCGATCGCCTCGTATTCTGGTAGCGATAGCACATAGGGCAGACAGTAGACGCGATAGATCTCTGCCAGGTGCTTCTGCTCGTCGGCTGTTAACGGTTGGCGATCGATGGGGCGATGGCACCACGTCACCATCAAGAACGTGCCGCCCGGTTTCAGCACTCGGTAGCACTCTTGCATAAACTTAGCTTTGTCGGGCATATGTTCGCCGCTTTCTAGCGACCAGATGAAGTCAAACGATTGATCGGCAAAAGGCAGATTGAGCGCGTCGGCAACCTGAAACTGGGCGATCGCGCTTGTTCCCGCACCATTCCCTGCCATACCTGCGCTTTTAGCCCGTTCTGCTGCCCGACCTGCCTGCACTGGGCTGAGGGTAACGCCCGTCACATTCGCGCTAAATTTCTCCGCCAGGTAAAGCGAACTGCCACCAATGCCGCAGCCCACATCCAAAATTCTCTCTGGTTGCTCAACCTGTGCCCACTGAAGCAGTTCTTCGATCAGGTCAATCTGGGCTTGCCGCCGCTCTTTGGGTTGACGACCATCAGCACCATAATAGCCATGATGCATATGCTCACCCCAAATCTGCTCCCACAGACCGGAGGAGGCATCGTAAAACTGCTGAATTTGCTGGTTGAGCGTAGAAGTCATGGTGGCGAGAAAAGAGGTATGTGACTAAGGGATTAGTAAAGCATAGATAGGAGGCAAGGGGGAGCAGAGGGGGAAGGGGATGCAGGGGAAGCAGAAAGATGAGGGATGAAAGCTAAAGGCTGAAGGCTGGAAGCGCTAAAGGCTGAAGGCTGGAAACTGACCGCTAATGGCTATCCCCTTCAGGTTCTTATCGCAACTTACTGTCCTGTATGTGTGGCAACAATGGTTTCCCTACAGGACGTTTCAGTGTTGAGGGTGATTCTAGCTTTTCCATGCCGTTGCAGCATAGTGTAGAACGTGAGCCAACTAGCACGATCGCACTGACAGCAAGCCATGATCGCGTCCGTCGCTGGTTTCATGAAGTTCGTACTGCTCGATTGAATCACCAGGCGATTTGGCGTCTCTTCCACCTGGAGTTTTACCCATAGGAGCGCCCAGCCAGCCAAAATGCCCAGGCTAGAGATACTGCCGCCAAAAATCGTCTCTCGATGGTTAATGTTGGGCGCGTAGGGCGCTAACAGCGAAATTTGCACATCGTCTACTGCCAGAACCGTTATTCCCATATGTTTGGTGATGGGGATATGCTCGTAGGCGTATTGCGTGATGACATCTGGTTCCACAAAAGTTTGCCTCATACGGCAGTTTAAAGCTCACTGAAGCAGGCAGCTAAATCTAGAAGCCTTGCCTCTAAACCTTTCACTTCTGCCTTTTGCCGCCTGTCTTCTGCCTAGCGATCAGCAGTTAACTTTTTAGCCTTCAGCCTTCATCTCTTTAATAATCGTAAGGTCTTTGGGGTTCTGAAATGGGTTTCAGCGTTTTAGCTGCGATCGTCAACTGACGTTTGCCAGCAAGTTCGGCTGTGATCATCTGCCCCTCAACTTCGAGCCACATATCAGGTTTGTAGGCTTCGCGCCCCTGAGCATCAGAACCTTGAGGCAGCTTTACGGGCAAGCTAATGGGGTAGGCGTCTGCGGCACAGCAGGTCAGCACAAACCGCGACAGCAAGAAATAATCAGCAGGCAGATCTTTGGGATAAACAACAAACCCCTGCACTTTTGCCTTTTGCCCTGTATAAGCATCGGGTTCGGGATAGACTGCCAGCGTTCGTACCCAATCCACTAGGGTTTTGTCGGCAGTGTTAGTGCTCACACGAAATGCCTGCGGTTTCACACGAGTGAGGGTGATGTTGTCGTTCACGCCACGATCGATCGCTGTTTGGCTGGCAAAGGCACGTGGCGAAATCAGCAAGCCCAGAATTGCAGTGCCCAATAGCAGTGTCGTACTCCAGCCCGGTGGGAACAACGTCAGGTGCTGTCCTATCGCGCTACCCCTCACCGGTCGGCGCGCTTGCTTCACTAAAAGAACTGCTTTGATGCCGCTAACCAACAGCAAAACGACCCCAGCCACGACTGTTAGCCCCATATAGTTGGGATGAATCAGCAGATTCAGCTTGCCAGTAAACCAGTATTTGAGGAAGAGAATCCCCCAGGCAGCGATCGCCACCACATCGAGCCAGGGCAGCAAGGTTTGAAAGGCTGGGGAAGAGCGAGTGGAGCGGGAAGGCATAGGGAAAGGGGATGAGAGAGCAGGGAGCGAGGGGCTTTTGAGTTAACTTGGGTTTTCGCCTTTCAAGGTTTAGCTGCTGACTTCTGGATTAGCTCACATACAGGTTCACAAGCAGCGTAAACAAAAAGGTCAATAGAGCCGCCAGAGCAAACAGGTAGAAAACAGCCCTCGCTTTGAAAATCGACAGCATCAAGCCCACGCCCTTGAGGTCGATCATGGGTCCAAAGACGAGGAAGGCTAGAAGCGAACCGCTGGTAAAAGTGGAGGCAAACGAGAGGGCGAAAAACGAATCGACGGTCGAGCAAATAGAGACAACGGCTGCCAAAAGCATCATGGCAAGAATCGAGGTGACGGGGCTTTGACCCAGGTTGAGGATGATATCGCGAGGCACAAAGACCTGAACGATAGCCGCGATCGCGCTCCCCAAAACCAAAACACCGCCTAGTTCTCGTAGCTCCTGCACTGTATTTTCCAACAGCAGCAACAGCTTGTGGGATAGGGGTTTGTCGGCTGTATTGGCTCCCAACATTCTCGCCTGTAGCTCTGCTGTGTCAAGCCGCAACGGCTGCGCTGACTGACCCAAAAAATACGTTCCTGACTGCAACAGTGGTGCTGTTGAGACTTGCGGCTCATTCCATGTTGCGCCTCTCAGTCCCAGTTCTTCCCCTCTCCCCTCTCCCTTCGCTCTTTTTCCAGGCATTGCCCGTGCTACTGCAGGCTGCAACAAGGGGCGCAAATCTGCCTGAGCACTAAAGACCCAACCAATAATGGTCGCGATCGCCAGCGAAAAGCCAATGCGCATAAAGACAATCTCTGGCTGGTCACGAAAAGCTGTCCATGTTGCCCAGAAGACGATCGGGTTAATCGTCGGTGCTGCTAGAAGAAAGCCGATTGCCACAGGAGACGGCGCACCTTGCATCAGCAACCGTCGTGCAACAGGCACATTGCCACATTCGCATACGGGAAACAGAAAGCCAACGCAGCTACCGGCTAAGGCTCCTAAGAAGGGATTTTTGGGCATCCAGCTTACCAGTTTGCGCTCATCAATAAAGAAAAGCAACAAGCCCGAAAACAAGACCCCCAGGAGCAAAAAGGGAACAGCTTCTACCAGCAGACTCAGAAAGAGCGTAAACGCGCTGTTTAGTTGAGTTACATTCATTCGTTTCGCGTTTGCAGTGCGATCGCACAATTCAGGTCATTCTACAGGAAGGTCTATCTTACTAGAACGCCCAAAACCTGAAGGCTGCAATCTACAGAGTTGGGCGGTAAGAAGGCTCCGTCTCAGGCTGCTTTAAAGCGATTTCAGGCTGCTTCAGAGCCAGCTTCAAATCGAGACGATTGACCGTTCGATCAAGATTCGTACCGACCAGACACGCATCAGCACAGTTTACTCCATCCAGATTGGCATTCTCTAACTCAGCACATAGCAGGTTTGCCCCACACAGGCTAGCTCCAGCTAGATTCGCGCCCTTGAGATCAGCTTCCTCAAGGTTAGCTTCATTCAATAGGGCTCCTTGTAAATCAACCTGACTGAGGTTGGCACCATGCAAATTTGCACCGCTCAGGTTTGCACCGCGTAAATCAGCTCCCCGCAAATCGACGCCTTGCAAGTTGACACCCATCAAGTTAGCACCGCTGAGAAATGCCCCAGCGAACGAGGCTCGGCTCACGCTTGCCCGCATTAGGTTTGCACCTCGCAGATTGCTGCCGCGTAGATCAGCTTCAGTTAAATTAGCCTGCATCAGGTTAGCGCCGACAAGACTCGCTCTCACATTGGCAGCAACTAGTTGACAACCAACCATATTTGCACCATCCAACGATGCCCCAGCCAAATTGGCTCGGCTGAGATCGGTACCAATGAGCCGTGCCCCTGCCAGGTTTACACCTTGAAGGTTCTGCCCAGACAAATCTTCGTCTTCCAGGTCAGCACCCGAAAGCTGTTTTACCTTACCAGAGCGAATTGCGTCAATGTTCATTGAGGAGGGGGAGGGAGTGAAGTATAGAGAGTGTGGAGCAGGGAGAGAAGCGGAAGCAGGAGAAAAGCGGAGGCTGAAAGAGCAGTTTTGAGCGTTAAGTTACTTCTGCCTTTCGCTTTTTAGCGTTTACCTTCAACTTCACTAACTGCCTTAAATAAATCATCACCATAGTGAGAGTCGATCAGCCAAAGTCCAGCAGAAATTTTCGGTACGCTAACTGATAGGTCTAACCCCTGTTGAAAACCGTTAACCAGTAATGCCAGGGCATCGACCAGTTTAGGATCCCAACGATCGCCCTGCTGCTGTTGGCAGTCAGTCAGCGCTTTCGTCATACATTCATCTTGGCTCAAGGGTGTATGGGTATCGGTGATGGCGGTGCGAAGTTTTACCAGGCGCTGCTGAAACTCTGCTGCCAGCCCAAGAATTCTCGACTCCAGTGGAATTTCGTCTCCAGCTAGCCCAGCGGGTTGACCAGAACCGTTCCAGCATTCAGTCAAGTGTGTGATGATTGTGGCGATTGCCCGCAGTTGAGGCATCGTCCGCAGAACCTGTGCTCCAGGCACTAAGGGACAGCTTGGCGCAGTGCTGAGGGCACCGTCATCCCCGTAGCGCCCAAAACTGCCGGGACTTAAAACTGTTTCTGTCGCTTGCAAGGGTGCAAGGCGGTGCAGTAAGCCTGCTAGCTTGAGACGATGCAGTTGCCAAACGGGTAAATCCAACAGTTGCCCGATCGCTTCTGCCAGTGATGCCACCTCAGCAGCAGCCGTAGAATTGGTGGCATCTGCTTGATCAGTCAACTGCGCCATCCGGAGAAATGCCTGCACTTCGTTGGAGATCAGATTGTTGTCCAGAGGGTCACGCTGGAGCCGTTCCGCATCGTAAGCGTTGATTTGTGCGCTGAGTGCGGTTTGACCTTCTTGCAAGTAGTCCACTACACGTACAACGATGGGACCCAGATCATCTCGTTTCTCGGTCTGTGCTGCTGCAATGGCTTCCATTTGCGCGGTTAGCTTTGCAGCGAGAGCCGCATCGTAGCGCTGGATGTGGGCGATCGACAGTTCAATCGTCTCCTGTACTAGATTGCTCTCAAACGTCCAGAAACCGTAGAATTTGCGTTCCAAATCCTGTGTGGGTTGTCCTTGTGCACCATAATCAGCGTCTGACAACTCCTGGCACAACACCATGGCTGCATAGGTCGGAGCAAAAATAATCAAATGCCACTCTTGTGACACTGGATCGTCTGGATCAAGACTGACCAGCTCCACGTTCGCCTTTTGGCTAGTGGGATGCTCGGCAAAGCCCCCTTCCGGCGCTGCCATGATCACAATCTGCTGCGATCGCTCTGCCAAATCGGCGTAGCGATCGGCTTCTTGCAAATACCACTTACCACGCTGAAAAGCAGTCACAACCAATGGCTGACTGCTGCTGGTTAGAATGCAGTCTTCGAGGGCATGACAGAGCGCTACTAGCGTATTTTTGTAGTAAACGCCAAAGTTAAGTGGCTGTTTGCCAGGGTGACCAGCCTGATGATTAGTGCCTAACTCTTGGAGAATTGAACCTTCTAGCATTGCAAGTGAGACGGTTGGGATAGTAACAAGGTGGATGTAAACTCAGCGATGGAATGGTGGTATGCCCTGAAACAGAACTTAACGTGATCCAACTCAAGAGGACGTAGAAAGCGCTAGGGGTTTGGCAGGCGAGATCGGAGCCGTCAGGGCTGTTTCTAACTCGGCTCGCCCCAACCGCTGTTCCAGAATTGCCATGACCTCACGCCCAAAGTCATTGGGATTCTGCTGCCATGCCTGGAGGCAAACTTCACCAAACAAAGAGCCAAGTGGTTCTGGGTTCCAAAGCAGCTTTCTGACTGTCCAGGGGGTGATGTTCATCGGATCATAGCCTGGCTTCAAAATATTCTGGGCGAAGGCATAGGTTTCTAGATGGGTATGAGGCTGTAAGCCGATAAAGAAAATGGCTGGCTCAACTTTGTCAGCACCAAAGATGCGCTCTAGCTCTCGGTGATAAGCGATCGTCTGCCGAATGGTCTCTGGGCGCTCGTCAATCACGTTAAAGGAATAGTTGACCGAGACCACATCGTTGAAACCAGCCGCTTTTAAATCGCGGCAGTTTTCCAGCACTGTTCTCAGGTTATAGCCCATCCGCATTTTGCGAACAAGTTCCTGAGATCCGCTAGTAATGCCGATTTCAAAGTAGTTCATGCCCGTCTTCACCATCAAGTCGCACAAGGCGGGCGTAAGATTATCTGCCCGAATATATGCTGCCCAGTGAATGTCTGACATTCCGGCATCCAGCACCTTTTGCAACAGTTCAGCCACATCATCAATATACTTGCGGGCTGGAATTAATTGAGCATCGGTAAACCAGAAGTTACGCATTCCGCGATCGTACAGTTGGCGCATTTCGGCAACCACTTCCTCTGCTGGGTTGATGCGTACCTGCTTGCCCTCAATAACGGTGTAAATGCAGTAGCAGCAGTTGTGTGGGCACCCACGTTTTGTTTGCACACCGACATAAAAGTCTTGTGCCTGTAAGTAGTAGTCAAACTCTGACCAGATTGTTTCGATGTAGCTATAGTCGCAGGCAGTTTTCTCAATTGGTGTGGGCACTTCATGGATCATGCGATCGCGGGCTGTTGTTTCACCAACGACGTAGCATCGTTCGTCCAGAAAATCTTTGTCGCGCAGCAGTTTCTCTAACAGTGCTTCGCCTTCACCTACAGACACGATCGTGCCTTTGGGCAAGCTACGTCCAAGCTGCTCATAAAACACACTGACCGCACCACCACCCACCACCGCTCGCACAGCCGGATTATATCTTCTTGCCCGTTTCATGCCGCGCTTGATCAAGCCCAGGTTACGCCAGAGTTCGCCATAGTAACCCTGTGCGACCCGTAATAACCCGATCGCACCACGCAGCTTCACTAAAAGATTGCGTGCATAGTAAAACTCGAACGTGTGCTGAAGTGGATTGCCGCCCCGTCCGCCTACCGGAGCGTAGATCTGAATGTCGCGCCAGGAGAAAACCAGCAGGCTAGGTTTAAATTCATCAATACAGGTGTCCAGCGCCGAAGCATAATCCAGCGGTGGCACTGTTCCCAGGTCAAAAAGACGCTGCTCAACGGCTGGAAATTGCTTATGAACATGATCGGCAAGATAGATGACGCCGATCGGAAAAATCGGGTTGCAGGGGAGACGAACGTAGAGAATCCGGTTATCCATGAGCAAGCGAGTTCTTAACGTAAAAGCGATCGGTCTAACTGGGTGAAAGCACCTTGAAGAACCATTGTGCAAACATCTGTGTTGGTAAAGGAGAGCATTCGCTATGAAGCCATCCTCCAGACAACCGTTTGCAGATATTTAACGGCTTGCTAAATGCTTGGGAACCCGGGCGAGATGAATTATGAAAAAGATTTTCATATAACTTTACGATACCACTGACTTTCTTTTGCTGCATGGACATTTTCAAAGCAAGGCACAGAAAAACCAGCTGCCTTTGTACCTGTAGCGCGATCGCTTTGTCTTTGCTCTAGACTAGAAAATCTTCTCGCAAATGCGATTAGATGGTTGTTTGAGCCCATCAGGCTTGCTTAAATCTGCCCATCGTGATCGCCAATCTGTACCTTTTGGTAGATATCTTCGTCAGCTAGCTTATTGGTAATCGTCTTTACAGCGAAGGGGATCACAGAATGGTACGTTCAACAGAGTCCCTCTAGTTTCGGTATGGGTCTTTTTTATGGCTCAAATCTTCGATCCATTACCATCGCATAGCGATAACCCAATTCTTTGCTGCTATGTGAATGCCACGAGCCATATTCAGATTGCTCGCATCAGCAATGTTACTAACTGGTATTTTGAGCGGGTTGTGTTTCCAGGGCAGCGGTTGGTGTTTGAAGCAATTCCAGCCGCTCATCTGGAAATTCATACCGGCATGATGGCAAGCGCAATCCTGTCTGATACCATTCCGTGCGATCGCCTTTGCATTCAAGAAGAGGTGAGTACGCCTCATTTAACTGAACAGGACCTAGAACGGTTGAATGAAGGTGACGATATAGAAGTTGCCAAGACAGAACCAGCTGCTGCGACACCTTAAGCTGTAAGCCCAAGGCGTACGCTGTTCACCAAACAACTCTTTTAGAATCGCTGCTGCATTGCGACTCAGTTCTATGTGCGTAGGTCTTGCTTCGCCATCTTTCTCTAAGTAGCTGGGCGTAATGATTGATAAGACGCCTTTCGACTTCACGTTCGACTGAGCACTCATGCCGAAGTCTCAAGCTCTCAGTCCTGTATGTCGGCGGGTTGAACGCAGTTGAAACCCGGTTTCTGATGCGTAATTTAGCCTTCCTACTTAAAGCTGCAAACAACTCTCAAAGCCCTGGTTTCTACAGGGTCAGCAAGGGTACTGAAGCAATGGTAGGACGGACATTTGGGTGCTCATTACGAGTAAGCCTTCATCCGTTGCAGAACCCGTCACAGCGAACCGAGAAGTCCCATCTGCTTGAGTGCGTCCCGTAGGTGCGCGGCTTCTGGCGCTTGCTGTTGTTCGTAGAGCGCGATCGCCTGTTGAAATGCCTCTAGGCTGGCTACCACATTGCCCACTTTAAGTAGCGCCACGCCCAGGTTTTGGTGCGCTGCGGCGTAGCTAGGCTGGAGTTGAATGGCGCGCTGATACTGTACGATCGCCTCCTGTAGCTGCCCCATTGCTTTGAGCGTCAAGCCCAGGTTGTAATAACCAACGGCACCAGTTGGGTCGATCGCGATCGTGGTTTCATAGAGCGCTTTTGCTTTCTCCAGATCGCCCTGATCTTTCAGGACGTTGCCCCAGTTGTTGTAAGCGCCTAACTGCAAGCGTGGATGTAATGGTTGAGCGATCGCTGCTTCGTAGTGCCATGCTGCCTGGTCTAACTGTTGCTGCTGACCGTAGAAGCTTCCCAAGTGATAATGCAATTCGTATAGCACTGCCGCTTCAGCCGCAGTCTCCAAACCCTTTTGCAGTAGGGCTAACCCGCGTACCCGATCGCCCAAATCGATGTAGAGCGCCCCTAGCTTACTGCAAATGTACGCATCGTCAGGATGAGCAGTATGGTAGCGCTCCATGATAGTGCGGGCACGCTCGACCTTGTGACGCTGATCAATCAACGCTGTCTGGTAACCTGTGTGCCGAATAGCAATGTCTGGTAAGGCAACGACCCGCCAGTGTGGCTCTTGTTGCAGCAACCGAGTCACGCTGTCGTCAATCAATTCGTGATAGGGGCGGGTAAAGGCGATCGCCGGATGCCTGCGAAACACGCGAGAAAGCTGTGAGTCGGGATGATGGGTGCCGACTTCTTCTCGCAAAAGGGCAATGGCGATCGCATCATCCAATTGCATGGCTTGTTGTAGTGCTGGCACGCTCTCTGGCACCAGCACCTCATCGGCATCAAGCACTAGAATCCAGTCGCCTTGGGCATACTTAAGCGACTCGTTACGGGCAGCCGCAAAGTCATTACACCAGGTAAAGGGATACACGCTTGCCTTGCAGTCTTTGGCAATCGCAATGGTGCGATCGCGGGAGCCAGTATCGACGACGATCATCTCATCGACCACGCCTCGTACACTGTCTAGACAACGGCGTAGCGTTGCTTCTTCATCGCGCACAATCATGCAAAGGCTTAAACGCATTGCCTAGACACCTTGCTTACTGCGCTTTCATTCTCCGCTTAAACAGATCTATTTACTCTACTTTTTAGATCTGGGCTGCAAAGACAAGCGATGCTTCAAAAATCCTTTTCTTTGACTGTGCCATCTTCAAGATTAACGACACGATCGGCAAAGTCAATGATCCGTGGATCATGTGTCACCATCAGCACTGTGCGGTTTTGCTCTTTTGCTAACCGATGCAGCAGTTCGATCACCGCATAGCCGTTATGAGAATCTAAGGCGGCTGTTGGCTCGTCTGCCATAATCAGCTTTGGTTCGCCGCCTAGCGCCCGTGCGATTGCCACCCGTTGTTTTTGCCCGCCCGATAAGTCACGGGGTAATTGGTGGGCTTTTTCTGCCAATCCCACTTGCTCTAGCAATACGTGTGCCTGCTTCGTGGCGGCGTGTTTACGAATGCCTTTGATATGCAAAGCCACTTCTACATTTTCGAGCGCAGTGAGGGCTGGAAACAGGTTAAAGCCTTGAAAGATAAAGCCAATGTTTTCTAAACGAAACCGCGCTAGTTTCGATCGCGATAAACCTGTAATCTCCTGCCCTAACAGATGAACGCTGCCTTCAGTAGGAGTCATGATGCCTGCCAAAATGGACAGCAACGTCGTCTTCCCTGACCCAGAGGGACCCATCAAAAGCTGCATTTCGCCATGCTTTAGCTCCAGGTCAATCTGCTTAAGGGCTTGATAGCGTTCGGCACCAGATTGAAAGGTCATGCCAATATTTTTAGCAGTGATCGCTAACGCAGTACGAGGCAAAAAGGTAGGCGCAGTAGCAACGATCGGGGGCGAATATGCCGCTACAGGTGACTGGTATGCAATCATTTAGCTGATGAACTTCATGTACGTAGTGTTAGACGATAGGAAGCGCTAAAAAGTTCAACCTGGTGCAAGAACAATTTTTTTGGTGTCCTAATATATGGCATTAACGCAACCGCCCAAAGGATGGTTTTGCTCGATCGTGGCGCTGCTAAATGTATTACTTGCTTTCGGTTGACAATCTAGCTTTGGCTCTTAATCTCACTTCAACATCGGTCTGGCTTTTAACAGAAAACACATCCAAAACAAGACGGGCAGCAGTTACCTGGGTTAAGTCAGGCAGGAGTAGCCTATGCGATCGTGCCCTACTGATGAAACTTAGTAAGTAGGGCGCAGCGCGATTCAAGCGACTAAAGTTTCAATGTCACCCTTCTTTAAAGGTTGTCTGAGCTACGCTCCATTCTTCATGCTGCTTATGAAGTGTCTCTATAAGAGCAGCACGAGATCTAGAAAAGAAACTTAGCGAATGGCTGAACTTTGATCTAACACTTCAGGAATGCTTCTGCCTTTCTAAAATGTCAGGGGTGTTGTGGGAAGCAGCCGACGTGCAACATAACTTTCAATGCTGCGGAACGCAAGCTGTAAGAAAACGATTCTGACTTTTAAGACATCCTCTGCAACTGATCTACCTACACGAAAAGCGGCAAAACAAAGCAAAAAAATAATACTAAAACTGCAAAAAAAATATTGTTAGGTTTAAGTGATTTAAGGCTATATTTTCTATAGCGCCAGATTACTGGTTTAATCATGCTTCAATGCCTTGGAGTTCTCAGGATAGAGAGATGACTGATACTGCAACGACTCCACTTACTGGAAAAGCCCTACTTCAAAAAGTAAAAGAACTTTCACACTTGCCGCGCCGAGAAACAGCAAAGCGCTGCGGGTACTATACGGTAACGAAAAACAACCAGACCCGCGTTAACCTAACTGATTTCTACGACGCTGTACTTGGCGCTAGAGGTATTCCGTTGAGTCCTGAAGGCTCTAAGGATGGTCGCGGTCGCGAGCCAACGTATCGAGTAAGTGTTCACAAAAACGGTCAGATTGTCATTGGTGCTGCTTATACTCAAGCAATGGGGTTAAAGCCCGGAGATGAGTTTGAGATTAAGCTTGGCTACAAGCACATTCATCTAATTCAGCTTGATGCTGGCAAGGGTGAAAGTAATGGTTTTCATGACGAAGCCTAATAGAAATTCAGATGCTTCTCTGAATGATGAATTAGTGCATGGAGTAGTATTATCTGCTCCTGTTCTTAAAACTTAACCACGAAAACTGTGTGGCTTCACTACTGTGTTGCCTGATCGCTTCTCTAAGCAAGAACTCTAGTCGATAACATCTTTGTCTGTTATCCGTTGGAGTTCTTGCTAGGATTTATTGTTCTTTAAGCAACGTAGGACTGTATTTTTGTTCCTGAAGGTTTTTGGCACTTCTTTTGCTGGAGCTAGATGAGAGCCAAACTAGAGCCAAATTCACTCGAATTAGAATGAACGGGTGCAGCGCGATCGCCTGGAACAAGTGAAATGTCTTTGCTTGGAAAATGCTGAAAAACTATGATTGTGCCTGTTGGTAGCAAGTTTTGAGCCCAATGTCTGAACAATTTCAACCAGTAGATGCCTTGCTAGATGTGATCGCAGCAAGTTCGGCGGTGGTTAAAATCATCGCTTTTTTTGTGGCTTGGCTTTTGCTTTGGTTGCCGATTGCAATCCCCTTAGCAATTAGCCTGAAATGGCATCCTCCCAAGCCACTGGCGATTGCTCAAAAAATTCCGCTGGTTCTATCGCTTTACTTGCTGGCACCACTCGTTTTATGGGGCTTTGCGAAGCTTGAAGGGCGTACCTTTGCTGCATATGGTCTTGTACTGGCGCGATCGACCTTCAGCTCATTACTACTGGGACTAGGATTAGGCATTCTGGGTATTGCACTTTTATTTAGCCTTGAACGTTGGGCTGGGTGGATCGAAATCGAGCAGTCAAACCAACGCCAATTTGTTGCCGCTCTTTTACCTACCCTTGCGCTGGGGCTGCTAATCAGTCTGATTGAAGAATTAATCTTTCGCGGCTTCCTGCTTAACCAGCTACAGCTTGAATATGCTGCCTGGGTTGCAGCAGCTAGCTCTAGCCTCATTTTTGCGTTGCTTCACTTAGTTTGGGAAGGTACGGAGATTGCACCTCAGTTACCTGGGCTTTGGCTCATGGGAGTGGTCTTAGTCATTGCTCGTTGGGCAGACGGTGGCAGCCTAGGACTAGCCTGTGGGCTTCATGCAGGTTGGGTCTGGGGTATGGCAAGCCTTGATACGGCTCAACTCATTCGCTACACTGATCGCGGCTCTGAATGGTTAACCGGAATAAAAAAGCAGCCTCTTGCGGGTGGCATGGGGCTGCTTCTACTCTGTGGTACAGGGGGCTTGCTCTGGAGCTTTGTGAGCTAATCAGCTAGCAATAAGCGGAGATGTCTTCGCCGCAATCGTCAGCTAAATAAGAGAGCGCCCGAAAGCGCAAGCCAACTAGTTGATCGTAAAGAGGGTTGAGTTTGCAAAGCGGTGGGATATGAGCGATCGTACGACCAAAGAAATTAATGTCACGCTCAAACGGGCACTGAGGCGGAATCAGCTTACAGAGAAGACGTGCAATTTTTGGATCTTGCACCTCCATTTTATCCAACCAATCGCGCACGGGATTCAGCAACGTTGGCTGCGGTTTTAGGTCAAGGTAAGCCTGCATCGGTCGTTCGCCACTAGACACAAGCATTGCCTCTGCTGGTGCAGCTTCTGACTCACTTTCTGGCTCATTTAAGGTTGTGCGAAGGACTTCTAACACCTCTGTGTTTAATCCAAGTGCTTGGCAGTACTGAAAGAGTATTTCGTCCTCGCAAGATGAGTAGGCACCGTCAGCAATGGCTACCATAACAGCCATTCTCATGAAGTTTTCGGCTAAAGCAGAGTCGTGCCCAAGCGCTTCTGCAAGCTCGGCGGGTGAAACAGGCTCTAATGCCTTTGAGGTGTCGGCGGCATTGAGTTCCTGGTTGACAAGTGAAGTAATCAGATGTTGCTCCTGTGGGTCGAAATGTCCATCAGCCCAAGCGATTGTTAAAAGCCCACGTAGCCAGACAGATACCTGCTGGCTGGTATAGGAAGATTGAAGTCTGCTAGTCATTCTCGTCACGTTAATTGCGACTAGATTTCGACTCGATTCTAGCTCGTTCTCCATTAGGAGTGGTTGTAGCCTAGGTAACTAAATGCTAGAAAGACTAACCCTTGATCCTGGAGCAGCTCTCAAGGCTATGGCAGTGCAACTCCTGCCCAAGATCTGTTTATAGGCTAGCCTTCTACTCCTCCCGCTTTGCCCGATCGCCATGAGAGGGGCAGGGTGGTGCCGAAATCGATCGATCAAGCCATGCAACCGCTTGCTGGAGCCGCGGCAAAGCTTCATCGGGTTGGTCTTTAAGCAGGAAGACGATCGCGGCAGCGGCTTGCTCATTAGCACGGACTTTGCGGTTTGACTTGAGGCGATGCCAGTCTCGTTCGGCGATCGCAAGTTTTTCTAGCAATGCTTGAGCCAGTTCGGCAGCGCTAAATGCGCTCAAGTTACCTCGGTCAGCACTAGTGACCTGGGATGACGTAGCAGAAAGAGACGTATCGGGCATAGGGTTACGACGATCGTGGGCATAATCAAGGGTATCTCCACTCTACTACTGCTGTTATGTCGTTGCCCCCACCATCGCCTGATTCTGCCTCCAGCTCTGATAAGGATGTGCCGTTATCGGATGCACAAACGTTTGAGCAGGAGCTAGCTGCCATTGAGCGATCGCTGACTGGCCTCAAAGAGCGTTACATGCAGGTGCAACAGGATGAGCAAACGCAGGCACAGCTTCAAGAACACCAGAAGCAACTGAAGCAGCAGATCCAGCGGTCTCCCTCCCCCGCGCTCAAAGCCGAGTTAACCCAACTGCAAACACAACTCGATGCACTAGAGGTAAAGCTTGAGAGCCGTCTGTTTTCTTGGGGCAGCCTGCGAGAACCCTTTTGGCAAATCGTACGTTTTGGTGGACTAGGTCTTGTTGTCGGTTGGTCGATCGCCCTTGCCGTTTTGCAAAGCCCCAACCCATCACCGCAACCGCCACTCCTTGCACCCCAGTCATCGCAACGAGAGCCGGGTGATTAAGCCACACTGCAAATGCCTTGAAACTTTGTGTTGATAGACGTTTTTAGTGTTTGAGCATGAGACAGCAAATAGTCTGCCGTTGTAACGCTTCTCCATAGCCTTACTTTCCTGCTTAAAGAAAATGGTTCAGCAAGCGGCTTGACGTTATGACTAATAATCTGCACCACTCACAGCTTTTCTCACCATTGAGCTATGACTTTTGTCAGAGGAATTGTTCTCTCGTGAGCGTTAACTTTAACCTTGTGCTTATGGATATGGCTTGGCTTAAGAGCATAGGTTTTTAGAAGAATAAACCACTTCTTGCTCAATTCCTATTGGAGCTGATGCGATACGCAATTGCTAACGGTTTACCAAGGCAAATCGCAGCTTCTAAGTCAAATCAAAACACATCACAGCAGCAATGTTTGAGAATGAACTATTGGAGTAATGGCATGAAAAATTTGATTTCTAGGGCGATCGCTCACATCAGTACTTTGTTAGAAGGACTACAGGTAAAGCAGTTTTTTGCTGCTGGTTTAGTCGGGTTTCTACTACTGACAACCAACGTTGATATAGGAAAGAACGACCAGCCGTTACCTGCAAAGCTGCGCGAGAGTATTCAGCAAAATGACGCCGATCGACCCAAGACAACCGGACAGTGGAACCGCGAAGCTAAGAAAGTAGAAGGCAATCCTGGTGAGCGCGTGAAGCGCATTGGTAAAGAGTCAGCCGAAGCCTTCAAAGAATTTGGGTCAGGTTATACAAAAGGCGCTGAGAAAACCGCTGACCAAGTTGGAGATGCTGCCGGTCGTGCAGCCACGGATCTTACTAATTAAGATCGCAGTTAGAAGTTACTACTAATGATTTAGACCCCCGGCTTTTTAAGAGGCTGGGGGTCTTGTATTTGCAATGTTCTAGTACGTGAACTTAGTTTGCGATGCCAAAGACGCTACCGATCGCCCGCATCATATTTTGTGGCTGCATGGCATCCACAGCCGCAGTAGGCTCGTAGCCGCAATGCACCATACAGTCAGCACATTCAGGATTACCACTCGATCGCCCGTATTTGCTCCAATCAGTGTGATCGATTAGCTCTTGGAAGGTCTCATAATGCCCTTCGTTCAAGAGATAGCAGGGCTTTTGCCAGCCAAGCACACTGTAGCTAGGGCTGCCCCAAGGCGTGCATTCATAGTCTTTTTCACCCGTGAGGAAGTCTAAAAACAGAGGATTGTGGTTAAAGTTCCAGTTCTTTTTGCCTGCTTTGAGGGGCGCTAGAATTTCGCGGAAGAGCGCTTTGGTCTGTTCGCGCTTGAGGAAGTGCTCTTGATCGGGTGCCCAGTCGTAGCTATAGCCAGGAGAAATCATCATGCCATCAGTGCCAAGCGTGGCAATGAAATCGAAGAAGTCCTGCATTTCTTTTGGATCGGTGCCTTCAAAAACCGTGGTATTGGTTGTGACGCGGAATCCCTTGGCTTTGGCAGCTTTGATAGCTTTGACCGCGATGTCAAAAATGCCTTTGCGATCGACACACTTGTCATGATGCTCACGCAACCCATCTAAATGCACGCTGAAGGTGAGATACGGCGAGGGTGTAAATTTGCTCAGGCTTTTTTCGAGCAAAATGCCATTTGTGCAAAGGTAAATGTATTTCTTGCGTTCCACCAAGCCACGCACGATCTCATCAATTTGCGGATGGAGCAATGGTTCGCCACCAGGAATCGAGACAACGGGTGCGCCGCACTCCTCAACTGCTGCAAAACATTGGGCAGGGGTTAAGTTCTGCACCAAAATATCGGTTGGATGCTGAATTTTGCCGCAGCCAGGGCACGCTAGATTGCAGCGAAACAATGGTTCCAGCATAAGCACTAGCGGATAACGTTTGCGACCCGTCAAGCGCTGGGTGACAACGTACTTACCAACTTCGATCGCCTGCTGTAGAAGAACTGCCATACATTTTTCACTCCTCAAAACGGGAACACGGATGAAAGAGAAAAAGAGAAGTATAAAGTCTAAAAGATAAAAAAATTAGCTTTCAGCCTTTAGCTTTTCTCTAGTCTTTCTTGACGTAACTATTTTTTACGAACCACTCTATGCTATCGCGCAGAGCTGTAGATAGGGGGGTTTGGGGTAACCCAAGTTCGCGAACGGCTTTGGCGGCATTGTAATACATGGGCTGCTGTGCCATGCGCACCCCATCCAGTGGCACGGAAGGGGTTTTGCCGAGGGGCGCGAGAATCTGCTCATCAATCCAGGCAACGGTGAGGGGAATCCAGGCAGGAATAGCGTTTTGGGGTGCGGGTTGTCCGGTAAGCGCAGCAAGCTGATCGAGTAGTTCCTTGAGAGTAAGGTTTTGATTGCCAAGGATATAGCGATCGCCTGTCTTACCCTTCTGCAACGCTAACAAATGCCCCCAAGCCACATCTTTTACATGGATAAAGTTCAGCCCTGTATCGACATAGGCAGGCATCTGACGACGCAGAAAGCGCAAGATAATGTCGCCTGTGGGTGTCGGTTTGATATCCCAGGGACCGATCGGACTGCTAGGGTTAACGATGACAATATCTTGTCCTGCTTGAACAGCTTTTACCGCTTCTTGCTCTGCTAGGTACTTAGATTTTTTGTAGTGCCCAACCAATTTCTCCATGGGGCTTTGATGAGTTTCATCCACGGCACTGCCAGATGCACCTACGCCGATCGCTGCCACCGAACTCGTATATACGGTGCGTTCCACGCCTGCCTTCTGGGCTGCTGCCAGAATGTTTCGCGTACCCACCACATTGTTCTGGTAGAGCGCATCGCGATCGGTCTGCCACAGCGAGTAATGCGCTGCGACATGAAACATAAACTGACAGCCATTGATGCGCTGCCACAGGTCAGGATCATTCAGGTCACTTTTGACGATTTCTACATCTAATCCTTGCAGGTTGTCTAAGCGACTGCCCGATCGAGCTAGCGCTTTCACCGCATATCCTTCTTGTAGCAATAAGCGCACTAAATTCGCGCCAATAAACCCCGTTCCACCTGTAACAAATGCTTGCATTAAGTCGTTCTTGTAATTGTGGTGGTATGACTCATGGGAATTTCTTTAATTCTCACGCTTTCCCTTGAGCCGAAGCCTCAGGTCATCGAGTAGCGCGTAGACTACGGGCACGACGATCAAGCTTAGAAGGGTAGAGGTAATCAGTCCGCCGATGATGGCGATCGCCATCGGTGCGCGTAATTCGGCTCCCGCTCCTAAACCAAGAGCGATCGGCAGCATCCCTAGAATGGTTGCAGCGGTCGTCATAAGAATGGGACGCAGGCGAACAGGCGCGGCTGTAAGGATGGCTTCAGAGCGGGAGAGTCCGCTACGACGAAGCTGGTTAGTATAGTCCACCAGTAGAATGGCGCTTTTATTCACCAAACCCAGCAGAAAGATAATACCGATGATGGAAATCATGCCAAAATCGCTGCGGGTCAAGAGGGCAGCTAGCAAGGCACCTACGATCGACAGCGGTAGGGAGAAGATGATAGCAAGGGGATCAGTCCAACTGCGGAACAGCAGCACCAAGACTGCCAGTACGCAAATCACAGCTAGCCCCAGCGTGAAGCCAAAACTGCCGAAGATTTCGCCCAACCTGGCTGAATCACCGCCTAAATTGAGTGATATGGACGGTGGTTTAACTTCGTTGGCGATCGCCACAGCGCGATCGGTGGCATCACCCAACGCAATGTTCTCTCCTAGATTGGCGCTGACGTAAGCTACTCGACGGGCATTGCGCCGCTCAATTTCAACAATCCTATCTGCGGTATTGGCAGCACCAGTGGTTGTCACATCAGCAAAGCCAGGAAGTTTTTCAAGCCGCTCTTTAATGGTCTTAGCACTCTGGCTGAGAACCAGCGGATCATCACCGATTAGCCCCACTTGCAGCGGTTTGTCACCACCCGTATCGACAAATTGAATATCCTCGATGCTGGTCGTGACGTTCTTAAGCACAGGCAACTGCTGCCGGAACTGATCTTGCAGCGCTGTGGTTGAAACGGTATGCCCTTCTCGCAGCTTGACGTAAAGCGTGCCTTTATTGGGCTGCTGCCGAGTGCCAACCGTTGTAAACACACTTTCGACTTCAGGGGACTGAAGCACGACGGCTTCTAGCTTTTTCGCTGTTTCCAGAGAGTCCTGAAGTGGATTGATGGGGGGTGCTTTCTGTGCCGCTGCTAATAGGGCTGGGTCTACGCCAGGGGGTAACGTGGTTGGCTTCACACCAGCCGCTTGAGCCTGTGCCGCCTGAGCCAATGCAGCTTGATTAAGCGCGATCGCAGGTAAAGGAGCCGTGTAGGTAATGTTGAACTCACCCCGATCGAGCTTAGGAATGAACCCTTTGGGGATGATGGGAATAAGTGCCAAACCAGCAACAAAGCTCAACAGAGCAATGCCGATGACAATGGCTCGATGCCTCAACGACCATTGCAACAGCTTGCGGTAGGCGTTGACAAACCCTGACAAACCCTGCTCCGATGGTTTTTGGGGTCGTGGTCGCAACCAGTAGACCGCCAGCAGTGGCGAGAGGGTGCGGGCAACCAGCAGCGAAATCAGCACTGCCGCTGAGACGGTAACGCCAAAGGGTTGAAAGAACTGCCCGACTACGCCCCGCATAAAAGCGACAGGTAGGAAGACTGCCGCGATCGTCAGGGTAGCAGCTGCCACCGTCAAGCCAATTTCATCCGTAGCTTCGATCGCCGCTTGCCGGGGTGATTTGCCACCTTCATCCAGGTGACGGGCAATGTTTTCAACATCGACGATCGCGTCATCCACAATGATCCCGACAACAAGTGCTAGCGCTAGCAAGGTGATCGTCTCCAGGTTGAAGCCAAAGAGCGCCATCACAATGAAAGTGCCAAAGAGCGAAGTCGGAATCGCCAGTGCCGAAATCAACGTGGCTTTCCAATCCCACAAAAAGGGAAAGATGACAATAACGGAGAGGATGATCGCTAGCCCTAGCGCCTCGACGGTCGAATCAGTTGCCTCACGAATATACTCTGCCTGGGTCGCAGCTAGATTGACCTGCACCTCTGGTAGCTGCGATCGCAACTGGACAACAGCATTGTCCACTGCTTTAACCACATCCAGCGTATTCGCATCGCCACGCTTCACCACTTCAAGCGCTAGCGCATCGCGACCACCAAAGCGCACCGCCGATGAACCTGCATTCAATACGGCTTGTTCTGCCACATTTGGTTTAGCAGTGGGTGTAGTGACTGTGGCTCCAGCCGGAACGCCCAGCAAGTTGACCTTTAAGACACCCGGCACCTGAGCAATCGTGGGGAGAATACGCTCCTGTGCTAGTGTGGTCAACTGCGCCAAGGTTTGTTTGGGATTTTCGATCGCGTAGCTGACAACGGCTGACTCATTCAGGTTGACCGGAGTAATCTTGTAAGTGCTGTTGTCAGGTAATTTGAGTTTTTTAAGCTCCGTCTCAACCCGCGCCACCGATTCGTCAAGATCGGTGCCCACCGCAAAGGAAAGGCTGACAATCGATCGTCCTGGATAGGTAGACGATCGCACGGAATTTAATCCCTGTGCTTCGAGGGGCTGTAGTGTCTCCTCAATCGGTTGCGTAAGTCGGGCTTCGGTCTCCTGAGCTGTAGGGATGCTAGCTGTTGCATTAACCACTACTACCGGAAAGGTAACGTCTGGAAACAAGGCGTACTTGAGGGAGCTAAAAGCCAGCAACCCTGCTACACAGACGGCAATCCAGAAGCCTAGCGTCAGCCAGGGATACTGAATTGCTAGCCTAGAAATATTAAAACGCTCTCGCAAAGACATGGCAGGACGATCCACCCCTCAACTTACAGGTACTTCAGTTGCTACTAGTCATCCTACCGTTTTAGGCTACCGATTACAGCGCCTAGGCGACTGCTGGTTTTGTCAAGGATGCAGCAAGCGATTAGAAAATTTAAAGACCTCCCCTAAATCAATATTCTCATTGTGATCGGTCATTAAAAATGACTTCAGGACAGGGTTTGCTCCTGATGTGCGGAAGGTGCCCGTTCCCAAATTGAGAAACCCTAATGCCACTTTAACCAGACCAGGCAGTGCGGCTTGCAGCGTCGTGTTACTTAAGCCAGTACGTTGGGCAAGAGCCTGAAGCAACTGCTGCTGACGCTCTGGTGTAAGAAATGCTGGCAGCGAGGCAGCATCGTAATGGGATGTGCTGACTGTCTGACTAACTAGCGCATCACTAGCCACACTACCGATCACAGCAGACTGCCGAAAGACTGTTTGCAAGAAACCGCCTACTACCGAGAGCAGCGTTTGGAGCATGGCATCATCGAACCCGTGGCTGCTGCCTAGCTGTTGCGCCTCACTTACAATGATATTCAGTTGTTCGACGCTGCCTTGCTGGTTGGGATGATTAATGGCGCTAAGGATGTCGAAAAAAAGTCCCATAACTGTATACCTTGCTGACGCTAGATAAAGCAATGACCGACGGCGTTGAAACGATCGAGCGTAAGCTGGCATAGCGCTAACGTCTCAACCCCATTGTCCCAGCGATCGCCCACAAACTCCCTACGCACCAGGAACCCAGGTCGGTGTTGATCGCGCCAGCATAAGAAAGCGTCCATCTAGCGCCATGTAGCCTAGTTCAGCAATGTATTCCAGGTTGCTAACGGGCACTGAGACATGTTGATCCTGATCCCAGTCATTACAAAAGTACTGTTGCACGCTTTGAGGGAAAGCATTGCCTGTACCAGTGGCGGCATACACTCGTAGCACCATCTGCTGCCCACCCTGTTGCTTTAGCGCATCTTTTTCGGCTTGATCTGCTTCCCAATATACGTATAAAGCTTGGTCAGCGCGAGGAATGAGCATAAGCTGACTTTGGCTCGTCGGCTGAGAGCTGTCGGCAATCGTTCGCTCGGCAAGAGCGCTTGCTGCGAAGACTGGTTCTGGTGTTTCCGAAATGTTTGGCGTTTCCGAGGCGATGGCTTCTAGCGATCGATGCCACACCATCCCATCCATCACTTCACCCTTTGCTATCGTGTCAGCGGTCAACGAGGCAGCATCCTCAGACTCGTCATACCAGGCGCTTGCTCGTGCTATCTCACCTGTTTGCAAGGCAGTGCTAGTAGCATAGGGTTCCTGCACAAGCTGGTTGTCGTCAGCAGTAGCATACAATCCACTGCGATCGACAGCAATGACCGGAGACGCAGCACCCTCTGTTGAGAGTGTTCCATCTGCCAACACTACACTGTCACTTGGTATCTCGTCGCTTGCGGCATCCGGCGCGATCGCCTTTTGTGCCACAGGGCAAGCAGGTACGTGTACAGGCTCCGATCGAGCAACCTGGAGCCAGCGTCCCTCAGCCGCAATGTAGCCAAGCTCGGTAAGATACGTTCGATCGTCCGTCCGAATCGGGAGATGTCGATCTTGTGCCTGAGCCTCACACTCAAACTCCTGAAGACTTTCTGGCGGTTGTCGCCTAATGTCAATGCCCGTTACGTCGTAGAGCCGTATGACCAACCTCTGGGCACCTTGCTGCTGTAGCGACGCTTGTGCCTCAGCAGGGATTTCCCAGTAGGCATACGCATTCTTGCAGTCGCGGGGCACCAGAATTAAACGACTGCTGCTCAGTGGTTGAATGGCTCCGAGCAGTGGCGCAGCAACATCAGCAATAGGTACGATTGACGCTTCCGTTAGTGGCTCCCCGGTCGGCATAGGGTTAACTGTAGGAGGAATAAAGCCCTCTTCAATGTCTTCCTCCAGCTCTGGTTCTGCTAGCTCAGACTCAGCATCACGATTTTTCAGTACCCACCAAACAAAGCTGCCTAAGAGTGGTAGCGCCAGTAACCAGAGCCACGACTTTGTTGGTGCGTCAGTGTCTCCGTTCACACTGGGGGCTTGTGCTACCGTTGACGGCACGGGCACATCCGATGACACCGGCTGAGGACTCGGAATCGTTTCTTGCGGGCTAGGGGATGTAACGTCCGGGTTCGTGGCGCTTGCTGTTGCTTCTTTCCGCGCCGTTTCAATCGTTTGACGACTCACAGGTGCAGCGGCGTAACCCAAGAACGCTTGCGCTGGGAGATTTGGCTGCGGTCCTTTATAAACGTAAATCAACGGTTGGGAAAAGGGATATTTGGGGTTGCTCGGCAGCGTGTTGTTAATCGGGACGATTCGTACATTGCTGTAGTCTTTCAGTTGGTCAGCGATCGCGTAGCCAATACCACTTACTTTAAGTGCCTCTACTACCTGGCTAGTACTATCTTGTCCAAGCTGTTGGGCAGTTTTTCCTGTAACAAAGGGTGCCTGCTTAAAAACTGGATAGTTGCGAAAGGCTTGGCGAGTGTCGCTGCTACCGGGGCGATCGATAAACCGAATGGGACCCGGTTCACCCCCTACTTGTGCCCAGTCTTTAATCTCACCTCGAAAGATTTTGGCGAACTGCTCAAACGTCAGCCCACCTTTAAACGGATTTTCGGCACCCACAATGATGGCGATTTTATGCCGTGAGACTGGCACCGCTACCAGCCCTTGCGCCTTTTCTTGCGGCATGAGCGTACGACCGATCGCCGCCAAGTCAGCATTGTTATCCATCAAGTCTTTGATCGCTGGACCTGTGCCCTGGGTGTTCAGTTCAACCTTCGTACCAACGAATCGTTGCTCAAAGCGTTGTTTCAGCGCCTGGTTGATCGTCCCCATACCGCTGGAACCACCAATGCGAATTGAGGTGCCTACAGGTACGTTTGTTGGCAGCGGAAAGGCGATCGTACTAGCCGTCTGACCCAGGATAGGATTGATCATCAACATCCCTGCTAGCGGTCTAGCAGCCGTCGCCTTGGATGCGACAACGCCACCAGCTACACTTGCAGCAAAAGACAGTGTAAATAGTATTGTCAGGGAGACGATTGAAGTCTCTTGCTTACGCAACCTCGTCATATCAATAACCCTGATCCCTTGGTACTAACCCTTAACAAGTAACACAACAATCATGCGGTGCCAATCCTACAGCGTTGGAGAATCATTGCAGAGCGAAAGGCAGAAGGCAGAAGGTAGAAGGACAAGGGCGGCAGGAGAGGAGAGTCTTCAACTTGCTGTAGTATCAGGGCACAGCAATTTTGGCGGATGGTGCATGGGTCAGCGTATTGATCTAATTTTGGTGCCGCAAGGGGCAGAATATCAAGCCGTCTGTCGGGGCATTGGTCGGGCAGCAGCAGGAATTGTTTTGCCCATCCCGATCGGGTCAGCACCCTTGCGTCAGTACTTGCACGCTCAGCAGAAAGTGGGGCGCATTGTTGCTGGACAGAAGCTTTTGGTGATGGGGTTGTGTGGTGGGCTTATACCGCGCTACGCGATCGCCGACGTAGTGCTGTACCGAGAATGCGTTGATCGCACACATCCTGCCTCCGTGCTGCCCTGTGATACGGCTCTTACAGACTGGCTGCACACAAAACTGACAACGCCAGCATTGGTTAGAGCCTTGACGAGCGATCGCCTGGTTTCGTCTGCCCAAGAAAAACACCAGTTAGCCCAAGACTACGCAGCAGATGTAGTTGATATGGAGGGCTTTGCTGCACTCGATAGCCTCTACCAACTGGGTGCAACGGTTGCCATGCTGCGTGTCGTTAGTGATAACGCACAGCATGATCTGCCTAATCTTGCTAACGCGATCGACCAGGATGGTGCCCTGCAACCGCTACCGTTAGCGTGGGGTATGGTGAAGCAGCCGATCGCGGCAGCCCGCTTAGTGTACGGCTCTCTCAAAAGCTTGAACAGACTGCAACGTGCCACTACCGCGATCTTTGGAACAAACCCACGCTAGAAACAACTCTCTTGTATCAAGGCAAAATGAGCTGATCAGCCGCATCGAACTTGAAAAAGGGGTTCCAGGCAACTTCCCAAAGGTGCCCATCTGGATCAGCAAAATAACCGCTATAGCCGCCCCAAAAACATCTTGCGCCGGTTTCACAACCCTTGCACCTAACTGTTTAACGAGCTGTAGCACTTCATCGACCTCTGCCCGACTTTTGCCGTTGTATGCTAGCGTGATCCCCGGAAAGCCTGTTCCTACGGCATCAATCGTTATATCCTCTGCTAGCTTTGTTCTTGGATACAGCGCTAGCACCAGTCCACCAAGCTGAAAAAAGGCAATTTCTGCTTGACTAGCGCTAGAAGGTTTCCAGCCCAAGCCATCGCGGTAAAACTGGAGCGATCGCGACAGGTCATGCACTCCCAACGTTACAAGATTAAGTCTTGGATGCATATTTTCTCCCTTAAACAATTCATTTGTACCACAGGCGAACGGATGCTTCGCGCGTGCGAAAGCTGCTTAGCTAGAGCAGGTATAGACGGTGCCTTAGCCCCTCTGTAGGAATCCCTTTAAGAAAGGTCACAAGATAGGCGCTAAACTTTGGAGAGTTCTTTTTTATGATTTATTGGCTCGATCGTTGGATGTGTCTTTTTGAGTCTGGACATCCGCTCGCCAACCTGCAACATGAACACAGCGACCAATATTCCGCTTTTGATTGGCATCAACCTTGTGCTGATTGCCATCAATGCCTTTTTTGCCGCCGCAGAGATCGCTCTTGTCTCAGCGAGTGATGTGAGGCTACAGCTCCTGGCTGATCAGGGTAGCCGTCGTGCCCGTCTGGTGCTGGCAACTACGGCAGACAGCACCCGCTTTTTAGCGACGATTCAACTGGTGATTACCCTCACGGGCTTCCTTAACGGTGCTTTCGCGGCTGAAAATTTGGCAACACCACTGACAAAGGTGCTGAGTCCATTTATCCCCGAAGCGACAGCCGAAAAAGTGGCGCTAGTAGGGGTGACGGTTGCGATCGCCCTTGTTAGTCTCATCTTCGGCGAGCTGGTACCTAAAAAGCTAGCAATCCGTCATGCTGAGTCCTTTGCGCTGGTTTGCATTCGTCCGCTGCGTCTGCTGCAAAAGCTAACCGCTCCTGTGGTTAAGCTTGTGAGCCTAACCACCAACTTGATTTTGGATCTGGCAGGCAACGCAGCGAACGAAGAAGAAGAAGCCATCAGCACAGAAGAAATTAAAGCGATGGTTGATGCTGGGCTTGCAGGTGGCTCAGTTGGCGAACAAGAACGACGCATCATTCATGGTGCTGTCGAACTCAGCCACATCACGGCACGGGCAATCATGGTGCCCCGAGTGCAGATTCAATACCTTAAAACCACTACATCCTTGCAAGATGCTTGCCAGATTGTGTCTGAGAATGCTCATACTCGCCTGCCCGTTTGCGAGGATGACCTGGACAATATCGTAGGCATACTGCACGTTAAAGATCTCATTCGCCCCTTTCCCGTTAGCGCAGAAGACGCTCCGGGCATCCAAGAGTTGCTTCGCCCTGTCCACTACGTTCCTGAAACAAAGCTTGCAACCGATCTTCTGGCAGAGATGAAGCAAAATCGGCTACATCTGGTCGTTGTGCAGGATGAGTTTGGCGGTACAGCCGGATTAATAACACTAGAGGACGTTTTAGAAGAAATTGTTGGTGAAATTCGCGACGAATATGATGCAGAAGAAGAACGCGAATTTCGTCAGCTTAGTGAACATGAAGGCATCTTCAAAATTCGTGCTAGCATCGCGACCGTCAATAACGAGTTGAATCTTCAGTTGCCGCGCGATGAAGCGGCAACCCTAGCAGGCTTGTTTCTTGAAGAGTTGCAGCGTCCACCCGAAGCCAACGATAGTCTTCAAATTGACAACGTGCAGCTTACTGTGCTTGAAGATGGTCAGCGTGTGCGTGTCATTCTGGTGGAGATGCCAGAGATAGAGGGGGTGGATTAGGGGCAGGTAAAAGCAAAAGGTAGAAGGCAGGAGGCAAAAGGTAGAAGGCAGGAGGCAAGTATTAAAGTCTGAACGCAAAGACTCGATCGCGATTAAGGTGAACCGATGGCAGGCTCCTTCGAGAAAACCAGCATTGGATGGCAGTTGCGGCTGATGCAGCAGCGGGTGAGTGAGTGGTTAGAGCGGCTGTTTGCACCTGTCGATCGCGCCCGTTTGCCTAATGAAATTTTGCCAGAGTGGTTGCTGCGGCTGTTGTTTTGGGTGATTGCAGGGGCAATGCTGGGCTGGTTAAGCTGGCAGCTTTACACGTTCTTGCGTCCCTACCTTAGTGCCCTGGTGCCGTCACAACAGGGGCAGGTTGTTCAACCCGATCGCACTGATCGCCCGTTGACGGTGGCAGAATGGCTCCGGCGATCGCGTACCTTTGCCCAGCAAGGTGACTACCGCGAAGCGAGCCGTGCCCTCTATATGGCTGCACTTCAACGCTTAAATGACACCGAACCCATTCCCCACGAACCCAGCCGCACCAACGGCGAATACCTGCAAATTATCCAAACGTTACCCCGTTCCGCCCCTTACCGGGTGCTGATCCGCACCCACGAGCAACTTTGCTTTGACAACGCCGAGATCTCAGCCGATGAGTTCGATCGCTGCCAACGCGCTTATCAAGACATTGAAACCGCTTGAGAGAGTTTTGAATTTTCAGTTTTGAGTTCATTGAATTGAGCTTGCACCAACCTCTTACTGCTGCTCCTCTTCCTCACCCTTTGCTTCCTCTCCCTCCCCTGCTTCTCTTCTCCCTTACCCTTTCTCCCCTCACTCCTTGCCCATGACGCTCTCCAAGCGACAAATCTGGATACTCGCGATCGCCCTGGCTGCGCTGATGATCATTAGTCTCTTTGCGGCTCCAGGTGGCAAGCAGCAGCAAAGTGGCTCCACTTATGGTCGATCGCCCGATGGCTACGGAGCCTGGTATGCCTTCATGGAATCCAGAGGCGTCACAATTCAGCGCTGGCAGAAGCCGTTAAAGCTGCTATTCCAACCCAGCGAGCTAAAAACGCCGACGATCGAAACCGCCAATCCCAACCAAACCGCAGAGATGCAGAGACACAGAGACGCACAGATAAGCATGTCTGTTACTGCTTCCCCTGAACTCCTTGCTTCCCCTGCCGCCTCTACCTCTTCCCCCATTACCTTGCTGCAAGTCAGTAGTGGTGAACCTCTCTCGGTGGCAAGCATGGCATGGGTCGAACGCGGTAATGTGCTGATACTGCTGGGCGCGCAATCGCCAGTTACCAAAGCACCGTTTGAAAGCGCGATCGGCAGTCCTGCTGGTGCTGTGCAAATCCACACGAGCCGTCGCGAAACCGATCGCGACACTAGAATCGAGCCACTGTTGAATGATTCGTTTGGTGCTGTTGTCTGGCAGCAGACCATGGGGCAAGGACGGGTTGTTTTTGCATCCACACCGCATCTAACAGCCAATGCTTATCAAGATGCCCCAGGTAACTTTGAGTTTTTGGCAACGCTGGTTACAGCTACGAAACTGCCCATTTGGGTAGACGAATACTCACATGGCTACAAAGACGCAGAGGTTATCAAGCAGGAAGATGGCAATTTAGTCAGCTATCTGGCAAAAACACCCCTGCTGCTGGTCTTGATTCAAGTAACCGTCATGATGCTAGTGCTCCTTTGGGGACAAAATCGGCGGTTCGGTCCTGCGATCGCCCTCACAACCCCGATCGTTGACAACAGCGAGGCATATATTCAAGCTATGTCAGCCGTCTTACGGAAAGCTGAGAGCAATCAATTTGTCGTGGATACCATCTGTAAAGCAGAGCAGCTTGCAATCCAAAAAGCGCTGGGGCTAGGTACAGAACCACTCCCACTGCCAACGCTACTTGATGCCTGGACTCAACAAACTGGTCAACCCGCCGCTATTCTAGAGGCTGCCTTAAACTCTACCAATCACCCACGTCGAAGCAGCGAAGCAGAGTTGTCAAAGTTGCTAGAGGCAATGCAGACTGTTCGGAAACAGCTAGCTTTGTAGCGGCAGGGAGGAGGGCTAAAGGATAAAAGTTTTGAGTTCATTCAAGTTCCCTCCCTTCCCCTGCCTCTCCTGCTTTTTCAGTCTCCCCAGCTTCCTCTGCCTTTCTAACTCCTTCACTCCTCTACTTCTTCACCCCTTACCTCCTCATGTCTGAACTTAACGACACCTTCGATCGCCTCTCCAAAGCCCTTAGCCAGGTTGTAGTTGGGCAGACTGCTCTAGTGCACCAATTTATGGTTGCGCTGCTAGCGGGTGGGCACGTCATTTTAGAAGGCGTACCAGGAACGGGCAAAACGCTGCTAGTCAAGGTGCTGGCGCAATTGGTGCAGGCAGACTTTCGCCGCATTCAGCTTACGCCCGACATCCTACCCTCCGACATTCTCGGCACAAACATCTTTGACCTGAATACTAAAAACTTCACCCTTAAAAAAGGACCTGTTTTTACCCAGTTTTTGCTAGCAGATGAGGTGAACCGCACACCGCCCAAAACTCAGGCAGCGCTGCTAGAAGCAATGGAAGAACAGCAAGTGACGCTGGATGGGCAGAGTTTGGCGCTACCAGAGCTGTTTTGGGTCGTTGCGACGCAAAACTCACTCGAATTTGAAGGTACGTACCCGCTACCAGAAGCGCAACTCGATCGCTTTCTCTTTAAGCTTATCGTGGCGTACCCCGAGCCAAAAGCAGAGAAACAAATGTTGCTGAATAGCCAAACAGGTTTGCAAACTAAGCGCTTAGACCTGGTAAAGCTAAAACCATTACTCTCAGTCGAACAAATTTTGGCGGCAAGGCAGGCAGTACGATCGGTGAAAGTAACTGACCCCTTAATTGATTATTTGCTGGGACTGGTGCAGCGATCGCGCCAGCACCCTGATCTGGCATTGGGGGCTTCCCCGCGATCGGCAGTGGCATGGCTCCAGGCAAGTAAGGCAAATGCCTGGCTAAGCGGGCGCGATTTCGTGACACCAGATGATATCAAAGCGATCGCCCCACCAACCTTACGACATCGCTTTATTTTGCGCCCCGAAGCGCAGTTGGACGGACTTCAAGTGGATGCAGTGATTGGTGCCTTATTAAGCCAAGTGCCAGTACCGCGCTGATGCTGGATGGGTCGTTTTCTCACTTTTGTATGGCATATGACAACACACTCAAATATCTAGTTGAGTAAGATCCTGAAACGTCTGCTCAGTGGTTGCTTGGCACCGCTTCAACAGATGTTCAAATTCTCAAAACTGAGTTGAGCCTTAAGCCAGTTCGAGCAGATTCAGTCATCTTTTTGCGGGCAAGCAACCAAATTTTGCATTTAGAGTTTCAAACATTGCCACATTCCAGCCCTTCTCTCCCAATCAGAATGCTGGACTATTGGGTGAGGTTTTACCGTCAGTACAATTGTGAGGTTGAACAGGTCGTTATTTTCCTTAAACCAACCACTTCAGAAGCCGTCTTCATCGATCGCTTCACTGCTACCAAAACCGCTCACCGCCACCGGGTAATCCGGATCTGGGAAGAGGAACCTACAACCCTGTTGAGCATTCCCAGTTTGCTACCTTTAGCCGTTCTCACGCAAACAGACGTGCCTGCTGCTTTATTACAACAAGTGGCAGCGCAGGTGAATATAATCGAGCCAAGCAGTCTGTGGTAAACGATCTCAACCTGCGCCCAGTTACTTGCAGGCTTAGTCTTTGATAGCGAACAAATTCATCAATTTTTTCGGAGCGCCACTATGAAAGAATCTGTCATCTATCAAGAAATTCTTCGAGAGGGATTGCAGGAAGGATTGCAGCAGGGGTTGCAGCAGGGATTGCAGGAAGGACTGTAAGCAGAGGTTAACTTAATTGTGCGGCAGCTAACCCAACACTTGGGTACTGTCCCACAAGCGTTGCAGCACCAGATTCAGGGTTTGTCGATCGCTCAACTAGAAGATTTCGGTGAGGCGTTGTTGGATTTTTCCGGTTTGCCAGCGTTAGAAAGCTGGTTGGCGAATCTGGAACACTAATGTACGGTGCTGAGTGCTGATTTAAACTCAACCGTTGCTCATCAAACTGCTACGTAGTCAAAAAGCATGGTGTTCATGTAGCGATCAGCCCACTCGCTGCCAAAGGCTTTTTCCAGCACGCGGCGGGTTTTATCGTTTTGCTGTTGTTTCGTACAGTAGTTTTGTTGCCCAACTAGAACGTCATGAATATCGAGTGGTGCAGTTAGGGGCGTTGCGCTGCTAGCAATCTGGCAGTGGAGGGTAAGGAAAGCACGTACCCGATCGAGAAATTGCTCCTCTTCTTGATCGCTAGCCGGACGCACAAACAGACAAAAATCCGAAAAAATATTGCCCCACTCTGGCAAGTCGCGTGGCTGCGAAAACTGGGGTTTAGTCAGCGCTGCTAACTCCTGCTGGTAGCGATCGGGCAGGGTACGATCGATTCGGATGGGCGACAGATCGGCGATTGCAGCACTGATGCCACCACGGAGAGTCCCTACCAGATCGGTACCAAAGATTGGCAGCGCATACTCCGGCTTGGGGAACATGACACAGTGGAGAATATCTAAGCCGTTGCTTACTTGCGCCAGTTCTAAATGCAGTTTGCGAAATTGTGGCGTTTGATAGCAATGGTTTTCGATCGTTAAGCGTTCACCTTCCAAACTGCCCTCGATATAGCCCAAATCCTCTGGCACGCTATACGGCGACAGATCAAGGTTTTGCCGCCAAACGTCTTCAATGGTGTCCGCCAAGCGGCAAATCAGAGGATGCTGGCGGCTTCTTAATGACCCTTCCATAAATTGTTAATAGTTTTATTTGAATACGTAGCTAATAATTTGGTGTCAGGCAACATAAGGCTAGTGCCAAGACGATGCGATCTTAACCCTGATAAGCTTGCACGCGCTGTAAGCGATTCAGAATCCGAGTTGCCAATTCCCCTCCCATCAGCGGTTTATGTAAGTAGTCATCTGCGCCAACGGTAAAGGCTTTCTGCTGGCTAGAGGCATCTGTCAGCGCACTTAGAAATAATACAGGTAATCGTTGCCAGTCAGGGTCGCTGCGAAGCATCTGACACAGTTCATAGCCGTTGATTTCGGGCAGATTGACATCCAAAACCACAACATCAGGGGTGACAGCTTGCAAGACAGTCCAAAATTGCTGCGGATCAGCCAGGGTCGTAACTTTAAATCCCCATGGTTTCAGTAAGGTAGGCAAGGTGCGTAACCAATGATGATCGTCATCGACGACCATGACCTTGGTGGGCAGTTTTGATCGTGTCAACAAATCAACAACTGTAGCAATCACCTGTTCTGGTGACGTTGAAGTGTCTAGAAAGAGCTTGCCACCATGCCGTGCCACCTCTAGCCGAGTGCGCCATTCCTGGCGATCGCCCATAACTATGATCGGCAAAGCTGGATACCGTTGAGTGCAAATCTGCAAAAGAGATGGCGGTTGCGCCTGACCTAAGTGGCTGTACATCGCTCGATCTATGGACAGGTGCAACAGAATGACATCAGGTGCTTGTCCAATCTCGTCGATCGTGGCATCCAGTGCACTCAAGGTCGTATCCAGTGCGAGTGGAGACACTAGCTCAACCTGAACACCTCGGCTCGCGGCGATGGCTTGGAGCGCATGATTCAACGACTCGTTATCGCTTAAGAGTAAGAGTAGCGGTGACTGCCCACTGGGGATTTGAGACGGTTGAATCTGGCTTGTAGCCTCGATTTCCTGCTGGAGAGCCGTTACCAGCCCTTTCATTAACGGTGCCTGGTTGGCAGGTAGGGGGGCTTGACCGCCCAACCAATGCTCCAATTGGCGGGCTAGGTGAACTGCCTTATGCAAGCCAAAGATGCCCAGAGTACCAGCTAGCTTATGTGCCAGGTGTTGTGCCTGCGTCTGATGTTGTGGAGTCAGTTGGTCGGCATGCAAATCTCCGATCGCCTGGAGCAAAACTCTTACCTGGTCGATACTATCGGGCTGTGTTGTCGTCCAGGTTTCGTTGAGAAAGGCAAGATATTGCTGTTGAGCAGTGGTTGAGCGATCGTCAACGGGTAAGGAGGATGTACTGTCGTGCGAGCAATCAATCTTAGGTTCAGAGGCAACCTCTAGGGAGGGCGATCGTAAGGGTGGAGGGGTTATTGTCGGCATAGCTACCTCTGTTTGAAGCGCTTTCAAGTAATAACCGCGTCCATGTAAGGTGGCAATAAAGTCCTGGGGCGCACCGATCGCCGCTAATTTGTGGCGCACCCGCCGAATATGGGAACGCACTGTTGCCTCAGACGGAAACTTTTCTGACGACCACAGATGATCCAGCAACTCATCTGAGCTAAAAACGTGCTGAGTATCTCTCAGCATCAGTTCCAGCAACTCATATTCCTTTGTGGTCAGGTCAAGGCGTTGACCCCGATAACTCACCTCACAGGTGCTGGGGTTCAGCATTAAATCACCCCACGTCAACAGTGGAAAGGGATTGGGACTACCCCGCCGTAGCAATGCCCGCATCCGAGCTGCTAGTTCAGCCTGATCAAACGGTTTCACCACATAGTCATCCGCTCCCGCATCCAAACCCTGTACCTTAGCGGAGTTTGCCGTCTGAGAGGTCAGCAGCAAAATAGGGGTGACATAGCCCTCAGCACGAAAGCGTTTGCATAGGCTAATGCCATCAAGCTTAGGCAAGACAACATCCAACACAATCAGGTCGTATTCAAAGGTCGACCCATAAGTCCATCCCATCTCCCCATCTTTGACAGCATCAATAATGTAGTGATGTGCCTTCAGCGTTTTCGTCAGCACCTTGATCAGGACATCATCATCTTCAACCAGCAGAATTTTCATGGCGATCGCTACCAATGGAGAATGCGGGCAATTTGCTCTGGTAAATGCAGTGCATTGAATGGTTTTGTGATGACACCACTGATTCCCAAGCCATCGAATTGACCCCTTGCTGCCGTTTGCACCTTAGCCGTTAAAAAGATTACAGGAATATGTTTTGTCGCAAGATGAGATCGGAGCGCTTTGAACGTTGCAAGACCATCCATAGCAGGCATCACAACATCCAACAAAATGACATCGGGTTGTTCAGTCTGGGCAATGACAATGCCTTGCGCCCCCGAACTGGCAAGCAAAACGTCCCATCCTGCGCTCATCTGGATGCCAAATTGCACTACGGTTTGAATGGTTTCTTCATCATCAATAATTAAGATTCGTTTGGTGGGCATGAGTTTCCACTACCTGAGATTGGGAATGAGCATATAGCCTTTTCTCGGCAATTGTGGTGCAGCTAATGAATCTAGGCTGCAAGGTGTCCTTCCGTCTAGGTAAGAACTGCTAGTCACAGCGTGTTGCAAACGGTTCGAGCTAGGGCATTAGGGCATTTGGTAGGAGCATCGGAGGAAGCGCCTGTCTACGCGTCTCTACCTGGGCATAGGCAGGGTGAACACAAAGGTGCTGCCACAGCCCAGGGTGCTTTCAGCCCAAATCTTGCCGCTGTGTTGCTCAATAACGTTGCGGCAAATTGCTAACCCTAAGCCCGTGCCCCCTTTCTGGCGAGAATCGGAGGCATCGACCTGTTGGAACCGCTCAAAAATACGTTCTAGTTGATTCTCTGGGATGCCTTGCCCCTCATCACGGATACGGAAGACTGCTTCAGGGAGCGGGGAGTGGGCTTCGACGTGAGCGCTCAGCCGAACGGGAGTGGGGAGTGGCTTCGACATGAACTCAGCTGAACGGGCTTGGGTTTCGGCGTGAGTATGCAGCCGAACGGGCTTGGGTATGAGGTGTAGGGTTTCGTCTAGGCTACGATCGTGGCTTTCAGTTGAACCCACCATCGAGATGTTTTGCTGAGCGGGTGCAGGGTACGGAGAGAGGGCATCGGAACGGGCAACGCTCAACCAGACCTTGCCATATGGGGGTGAAAACTTGATGGCATTGCTAAGTAGATTGGTCAGCGTTTGCAGAATGTAATCAGCATCCGCCCAGACAGAAATATCTTCTAGCTGGGTCACCAGGGTAATGCCGTGTTGCATTGCCATCGGTTGCATTGCCTCTGCTGCCTGAGTGAGCAGGTAGGCGGCATTACACGCTTGTCGTTGCATCATGAGGTTACCAGACTCAATCCGCTGTAAATCGAGTACGTTGTTGACTAGCCGCACAAGCCTTTCAGTGCTGGCATCCGCGATCGTCAGCATTTGTTGCCCTTTGGCTGAGAGGTTGCCTAAACGCCCAGTCGCCAAAATTTTGAGGGCACTGTGCAAGGAGGTTAGCGGTGTTCGCAGTTCGTGGCTGATGATAGCTAGGCACTCATTGTTTTGACGTAGGGCAGCTTCTGCTTGCATCCGCCCGTTGCTTTCCTGCTGCAAATTGTGTTGAGCTGCTTGCAGGTCTGCGGTACGGGCTTCTATAACTGCTTCCAGTTGTTTTAGCCGTTGTGCTTGCGAGAGGGCAAGGCTGATATGCACTGCCAGTTGTTGCATGAGCTCTCGCTCAAACTCGACCCACTGTCGGGTGCTCTGGCATTGATGGGCAATTAACAAACCCCAGAGGTGCTGCTGAACAAGAGCATTACCGTGAGTTTGAACTGTAAGCGTCTGGACGATCGGCACAATTAACTTTGCTTTGATGCCAAATTGCTCCACAAATTTCACTAAACAAGTCGCTAAACCAGCGGTCGGATCGCGTACGTTGGCGATCGTCCGCACTCGTCCTTGAGCATAAAGCTGCTGATAGTCTTGAGGAAACGCTTCTTCGGGAAACTCTAAATGCATTAGTGCCGGATACTCTGGCGACACTGCCTCGCTAATGGTCTTGCCAGTGTGATCAGGTAAGACATGGTAAATCAACACGCGATCGACTTGCAAAAGGCGCTGCACCTCTGTCACAGTCGTATGCAAAATATCTTCGAGCTGAAGCGACTGCCGAATTTTGAGCGTCACTTCACCAAACAGTGCCATCTGTTGCTGCTGCTTGCGTAGCTCTGCCTGCATGGATTCGTACTGTTTGGCTTTCTGAGCCTCAGACGCTGTGAATTTTTGAGAAGACGGTTGAGACACTTCAGTACAGCTATGCAGACAAGTCTCTTTAATTGTTGACCCAACCCTTCAAAACTTTAAAGCGAACAGATCTTAATGTTGTAAATCTTATTTCCCACGCCACTACTGGCTGGTAGTCGTAGTGCCACTGCTTCTACGTCGATCGCCTGCTGCTTTGTCAAACCCTGCACTAGACCTAAAAGGGACTACGGCAATATATTCCACCCAGTGCAGCTCTGATCAAAATTTTTGATCAAGTGTAAGGACAGGTTGCAATGCTTCTAAGTCGCTGGGCGTAATTATTGATAGAGACACATCTCGACTTCGCTCAATGCTCTTAGTCCTGCGTGTCGGCAGGTTGAGCGCAGTCGAAACCCGGTCCTTCAGTGGTGTTTGATTTAGCCTTTCTACTTACTGTCGCGACGGTGGGAAGTAGATAATTGGATGCCAACTCCGACGCAACAGCTCGTCTGTAAACTGTGGTGCAGACCAACTCAACAGCTTATTGGGTACGCTTGAGGACGTAACGATCGCGCTGACATTGGCTTCCTGTGCTGCTGCCAATACTTCTGTCAGTGGGTCGCCTTCCCGAACTTCGACCGGATCGATCGTTATGTCTGCCGTTCTTAGTTCAGCGGCAATCGTCTCCAGTTCTTTACGTGCGCTGGCAAGCTGATGGTCGGTAGGCACGTCGCGCCGTCGCATCCCATCCACAACCCAACATAGGTGTAGCTGTAACTCGATCGACGGTTGAAAGCTTTGCTTCAGTTGCTGCACCAAATACTTTGAGGCAGGACTTCCATGGTAAGGCACTAGTAAGTAGCGGCACAGATGACGGCAGCGCAAAGACAATTCCTCCGCTGTATAAGTTGCAATCAACTGCGGACGCATCACCATCAAGGGCACTGTCAACCGTTGTACCAGCGCGACAGTCGTACTACCAAAGAATTTTTCTGCCAGAAGGCTGCGGGTTGGGGTGCCAGTGAGCACTAGATCTGCCGCATATTTATTAGCTACCTTTAAGATCAAGTCAACCGGATTACCACACTCGACTTCCACTTGTACATCAATGCCCGGAGGAAGGTTTTTCAGCGCAGTGCTCAAGCGTTCCTGTGCCTGCTTGATCCCTTCCTCATTAATCCGTGGAACGTTGTTGCGCTCAACATACGGAACACTATGCAAAAAGACAAGCTGCTTCACACCACCTTCTGCAAAGCTAGACACGAAGCTTGCGAGGCGGTGCAGTCCGTCCGAAAAGTCTGTACAGATTATTAAACGCTGAAACATGGTATCCAGGTTGGCAAGCGCTCTTCAGCTCACCTGTCCTTAAACTACCATTGCAGAACAAAACAGCGTGGTGATTTCATTAAGGTATTGGTTTTGGCTAAATGCTTTTTTACTGGTCGGCACGCGCTGATCGGAGCCAGACAGCGTTTTCCAGTCATTTAAGACAAAGGTCTGTTCAAGATGATAGCTGACATCAACGCTTGAGAAAGACGAGTAAAACGTTAATCAAGCAAATTAAATTAGCAGTACTGGCAATCAAAAAAACTAAATAGACTGCACTTGACGCCCCAGCACCCCCAGCTCTCTTCCATTAAGTCTGAAAAAAGCAAGAGATAGAGGTCGTCCACAGCGCAGAAAACGCTACTGAAACTGAGGACCCGATTCTAATCCCCATTGGTGCTTAAGAAAATGCTTGTACATGTTCTCACGCATTACCATTTGCTCGTAGAGCTTGACGAGGAAGTCCTGAGCTTGTTCACGGCTCATGTTCTGCACTTGGGATTCAAAGGAACGGATACTGAATTGCTGTTCTAAAGATAGGTCAACAGGTTGGCTCATATTCGGCTCCAGTTTGAGAGAGTGTGTTTTGACCGCCCAATAGCGAATCGCTTCAGTTGGACGTTTCTAGCGCTCGCTGCTTCTGCTTACGGTTTCCCAAGAGTCAGAATTAGTGATCCGCTTGTTATTACAAAATATAACAACTGTTTGACAAAGTGACCATCCCCCTCTCGGACTAGTTCGCTAGTATGTGCCTGTACTACGGCTCTCGTTACTGTTTCAGGTTGCAAAGATTGCCCTAAGCAGTATGTGTTTCGCTGTACATCACTTGCGTTTTTGCAGAAGCATACTCAATCACGCTTAATACTGCTGTTCTGGCACAGCCTTTACGCTGCTAACTGGCAGTTATGACTGGCAGACTAAAGCTGCGAGTAGCTTGTCAGACCATGCCAACTTTATCTGTAGTAAAGATGACGTTCTTCGTTTAGAGGATATATGGCACTTCTCTACGGCATTCGCGGTAAAAATGGCTGAAATGCTCATCAGCACTAATACCCGATAAAAAAGGTCGGGTATGTTTGACTGGTTTTGTTACCCGTGTTACCATCAATCGAACTTCGTCTTTAATCGTGTCCTTCACCATCACCGAGAGCTTTTGACTATGACCCAGGCAACTCAACCAAAAACCAAATCTGCTGCAACCTTTCGTGCGCTTAAGTGTAAAGAGTGTGGCGAAGAGTACGAACTCAAGGCTATGCACGTCTGCGAGTACTGCTTTGGTCCCTTGGAAGTTGTTTACGATTACGATGCTCTACGTCAAACAGTGACCCGCGAAACGATTCAGGCAGGACCAAATTCGATCTGGCGCTATCGATCCTTTTTGCCTGTTGAAACCAACCAGCCGATCGACGTAGGTACAGGTATGACACCGCTCGTGCAGGCGAAACGCTTGGCACGTCGCCTTGGCTTGAATAAGCTGTACATCAAGAATGATGCAGTGAATATGCCCACCCTTAGCTTTAAGGATCGGGTGGTATCAGTAGCGCTAACGCGGGCAAAAGAGTTAGGTTTTTCGACTGTCTCGTGCGCTAGCACTGGCAATCTGGCAAACTCTACAGCGGCGATCGCGGCTCATGCAGGCTTAGACTGTTGTGTCTTCATTCCTGCCGATCTGGAAGCTGGTAAGGTTATGGGCACATTGATTTATGGTCCCACCGTGATGGCGGTGCAGGGCAATTACGATCAGGTAAACCGCCTCTGTTCTGAAGTTGCCAACACGCATGGTTGGGGCTTTGTCAATATCAACCTGCGCCCTTACTATTCTGAAGGCTCCAAAACGCTGGGCTATGAAGTGGCAGAACAACTAGGCTGGCAGTTGCCCGACCATGTTGTGGCACCGCTAGCTTCAGGTTCTCTCTTCACGAAAATCTATAAGGGTTTCCGAGAATTTGTAGATGTGGGATTGGTTGCTGATAAGCACGTGCGCTTTAGCGGCGCGCAGGCGGACGGTTGTTCTCCGATCGCCCAGGCGTACCGTGAGGGACGTGACTTTGTAACACCTGTGAAGCCCAGCACCATTGCTAAATCACTAGCGATCGGCAATCCGGCAGATGGGGTTTACGCGATCGACATTGCTCGCAAGACCAACGGCAATATTGAATCTGTTACCGATGCCGAAATTATTGAAGGCATCAAGCTATTAGCAGAAACTGAGGGCATCTTCACCGAAACTGCTGGCGGCACGACTGTAGCAGTGCTGCAAAAGCTAGTGGAAGCTGGCAAGATTGATCCTGATGAAACGACAGTTGTTTACATCACAGGCAATGGTCTAAAAACCCAAGAAGCAATGCAGGGTTACATCGGCGAACCGTTTACGATCGAACCCAAACTAGACAGCTTTGAGCGGGCACTCGAACGCTCACACACGTTAGAGCGCTTGGAATGGCAGCAAGTTTTAGTTTAAGAATAGAAGGATAAGGGCTGAAGGCTAAAACGTCAAAACAGCCCTTTCTTACTTCATCTTTGTGCTATTTCATGATTTATCCTTTTATCTTTTCAACCCATGTCCATTAAAGTTCTTATTCCGACTCCACTTCAAAAGCTGACGAACAATCAGGCAACGCTTGAATGTAACGCTGATACCGTTTCTGATTTGTTGGAATCGCTGGAAGCAAGCTGTCCCGGCATCAAAGCGCGGTTATGTGATGACAAAGGTGAGTTGCGTCGTTTCGTCAACTTCTACGTCAACAGTGAAGATATTCGCTTTTTAGAGGGTGCTAAAACCCCCCTAAAAGATGGCGATGAGGTTAGCATTATTCCTGCGATCGCGGGTGGTTGATTACCTCTGACGTGCAACTTACTCTTGCCATCTTGCAAGAGGTGTTTGCTATCTGTCAGCTCGATCGCGCTCTGCCCATATCAGCTTGGAGTCTGCAAGGATTTTTTGCTGTGGCGCGGACGCAGGACAAACTCTCGATTATGTGTACCCAAGCAGTCATCCCGCCGACCGCTGACATTAGCATTTTTGCTATCTCTGCCTACAACACAGATTACGTTTTGGTGAAGCAATCAGTTTTGAAGAGAGCTGTTCAAGTATTGTTGCAAGCTGGGCATCAAGTAGTGCCTGCTTCGCTCACTTACACAGCGTCTTGATTAAGTTGTCCCACTTGCTTGAGCAAGAGATCGCGGTTTTCGCGAGCATCTGTGTTGTTGGGGTTGATTTTAAGCGTTTTCTCAAAGGACGCGATCGCATCTTGATAACGCTCAAGTTGGGCTAAGGCAACACCACGATTAAACCAGGCATCTTCGTTACTTGCTTGGAGTGTGATGGCTCGATCGTAGGATTTAACCGCATCTTGATAGCGTTTGAGGTTAAACTGCACATTCCCGCGATTGATCCAGGTATCCGCGCGATCAGGGGCGATTTTTATTGCCTGGTCATAAGACGCAAGCGCTTCAGGATAACGTTGCAGCTTGGTTAACACTACGCCTCGGTTGTACCAGGAACTTCCATAGGCTGGTTGCAAGCGTATCGCTTTATCGTACGCAGTCAGTGCGTCCTGATAGCGGCGTAGGCGACTGAGCGTTACACCTTGGTTGTACCAGACATTGGCATCGTTAGCGTCAATTTTCAGCGCTGTGTCATAAGCTTTCAGAGCATCTTCTGGCTTTTTGCTGTCATCCAATGCATTGCCTAGCCCGACCCAGCCAGACACTGAGCGCGAATCGAGTTCTGTGGCACGCTTATAGGCAGCGATCGCCTCGTCATACTGCTCCAAATTGTAGAACGCAGTGCCCTGACCAATCCAGGCTTGGACATTTTTTGCGTCAGCGTCTAGCGCTTGCTTAAACAAAGATAGCGCTTGCTCCGACTTACCCTCATTCAGCAAGGCATTGCCGTCCTTGAGCAGACGGGCAACAGGAGTAGGCTGTGCTTGTGTAAGAAGTAGGGTCGCTGGACGGTTAGCAGGCGTTACTTGACCCAATGCTGCTGCCTGCGCCGAATCGGGGGGCGTAGCAACGCTAGCTAAAAGTATAATGAGGGCAGTCAGTTTAACAGGTTGGAAGGTCATAAGGGCTTGTCTCGATGAAATCGGTAGAATAAAGACGTTGGCTAGTCCAGGCACTTAAAGCTTGACATTTTCTTACCCATGCAGCGAAAAGTTCGCATGGTCGTCTGTGCGCGGCTAGTGTCTACATTTAAAGAAACGAGACGCGCTTGCTCTATTCCGTATTTGCAGGGATGGAATTTAAGAGGCTTGACTGTAAGCACATCACTACTTGCAGGCGATCGGTATCTGTCTCGCCTAACGTTCCCTCCCCGTCGGTTAAAGCATTTCTTGAAGCAAATCAGAACAAATTTAGTGGATCAACATCAATCGTTAAACTAACATTGCTGGCACAGAGTGCCCGGAGTGTGGTGCTATCGGGCAGCGTCACTGCGGTATGAAGCGGTAGCTTCAGCAAGATTTGCCAATGGTAGCGACGAGCAACGCGCAAAATAACAGCAGGCGCGGGTCCTAGACGCTCTACACCCTGCGCTTCTAAGTCTGCCAGTGCTAGTGCTACCCGTTCGGCAGCTTGCTGCACTGCGATCGGGCTGGTACTGCCAAACCGCAATAAGACCAAGCGACCGTAGGGTGGATAGTTGAGCTGCGATCGCTGACCCAGTTCCGTAGCCACAAACTGCTCGTAGGCATACTGCTGTACAGCTTGAATGACTGGATGGTCAGGTGCATAGGTTTGCAGAATCACCCGTCCCGGATCGTCCCCACGTCCACAGCGCCCCGCTACCTGGGTCAGCGTTTGAAACGCGCGTTCGCTCGCACGATAATCTGCCATGTGCAGTAGCCCATCGGCTGACACAATGCCAACTAGCGTCACTTGCGGTAGATCAATCCCTTTCGCTAGCATCTGAGTGCCCACTAAAAGGTCTGCTTCGCCAGCCGCAAACTGGTTCAGCAGTGCTCGATGCGAACCTTTTGTGCGCGTTGTATCGCTGTCAAACCGCAGCAGGCGAAGGTCAGGAAATTCCTGCGCCAGCGCTTGAGCAACACGCTGAGTGCCGCTGCCAAAATGCTTGAAGTAGGTCGAGTGACAGGTTGGGCAGTCGTTGGGTAGTAAACGGGTGTGGTTGCAGTAGTGGCAGCGTAATAGGGGTGTTGCCTCACTGTGAACATGATGGTACGCCAGCGAGACATCGCAGTTAGGACAGGTGACAACGTAACCACAGCTTCGGCAAGAAACAAAGGTGCTATGCCCACGACGGTGAATAAATAGAATGCCCTGCTGCTGCCGTTCCTTCATAGTAAGGAGTGCTGCTCGCAGCGATCGACTAAAAATTGAATGATTGCCTTCATGAAGTTCCCGACGCATGTCCACCACGTCGATCGAGGGCAGTGGGCGATCGTGAACGCGGGTGGGAAGGGAGAGGAAAAGGGGTGAGGGGTGAGGGGTGGAAGTTTTAAGTAGCACTTCGTGCCGCTGCGCTAGAGAGTTTTGAGTTACTTCTGCCTTCTGCCTTCTGCCCTCTGCCTTCTGGCTTCTACAGAAAACCCAGCTTTCCAGCGACGGCGTTGCCGACCCTAGCAGCAGCGGACAATCTTCTAACTCTGCTCGCCAGCTAGCAACCGTGCGGGCGTGATAGCAAGGAGCAGGCTGGTCTTGCTTGAAGCTGGAGTCGTGTTCTTCATCCAGCACAATGAGACCCAGACGTGGCAACGGTGCAAAGACGGCAGAGCGAGTGCCAATTACAACTTGAGCATCGCCATTGAGCATTTGCCGCCAAGTATCGTAGCGTTCGCCATCTGAGAGGGCACTGTGGTAAACGCAGACACGATCGCCAAAACGGGCACGAAAACGATCAGTCAATTGTGGTGTCAGCCCAATTTCGGGCACCAGCACCAAAGCAGATTGCCCGTTCTCCAGCATGGGCGCGATCGCCTGTAGGTAAACTTCGGTCTTACCAGAGCCAGTGACACCATGTAGCAACACCTGAGCAAAGCCAGAGAGTGCCTGAAGCTGCTCCAACGCTGCTGTCTGGTCTGGAGTCAAGGGCTTCGACACATCGGCTGCGATCGTCGGGGCATGCTCACGCCGGAGCACTTCACGTGGCTGAATCACAACCTGCCCTTTCTGCGCCAAACCTTTCAGCGTTGTGGAACTGGTACGGCATTGCTGGAGTAGATCCGCTAGCCACAGCTCACCGCCCTGCCGTCGCAGCACTGCCAGAATCTCCTGCTGCCGGGTGGTCAGGGTAAGGTCAGTGGGAGACGATGCAACCAGGGTGACTGCCAACCGTTGCTTGGGGCGAACGGTTGCTGGCGGCTCTAGATAATTTTCGACCCAGCCATTGCGGACAAGTTCTTGCAGCCCTTGATGTGCACCCTGACACTGGCGTTGTAGGTACTGCCAGGTATAGTCTCCCGTCTTGCTTGCATTTAGGAGTGTGAGGAGTTGTTGAGCGGCAGGGGAGAGGGGAGAGGAGGGAGGGGAAGCATCGGTTTCGCCGTTTGCCGTTTGCCGTTTGCCGTTTGCCTTGCCGTCTACCAGCCGTACGCGCCGTTGCGATCGCGTCAGCAATCCTGGCGGTAGTGCAACGCGCACTACTTGCATTAGAGAGGTGCAGTAATAGTCTGCTACGCGGGTTAGGAGCTGCCAATAGGTCGCCGAAAAGAAGCCCGTCTGTAAGAGCGTATCAACATCCTTAATTTGGGTTGACTCTAGGTCAGCAGGCGGAGTGGCAAGACAACGAATGGCGATCGCGCCTACCTGTTGCATCCCAAAGGGCACGCTTAAAATATCGCCTGGTTGAACCACCAGAGAGGGCGGTAGCCGATAGGTAAAAACGCCTTGAGCACCGGGACAATCTACCAGCACTTCGACCCAGGCAGCTACGGGTGCATCAGCAAAATAATCGGTTCCAGGTTCAGCCAACACAAACATCAGGGGATTCAGACTTTAGAATATAGCCGTGGTGAAGGCTTACGGAAAGGGCTTCAGTACTTAATCTCGTCTTCTGCTTACCAGAAAGGTGCGGCGTTTGCTTTTCCCTCTTCCTACAGCTTTTCACACTCTAGCTTGTGGAAGAGGTGTTTTCACCCTACCGATAGATAGGAGACGTATGAACTCTATGGGACTCTTTTAAAAGGATAAGCAGTTGAGCACAGCCAGCGTTTTGACCGCAGTATGCGGATTAGTGCAGCAAGCAAGGAGTCTTCCTGTCAAACGTATGACAATGTTCAACTACGTTCAGCTATAAATGATGCCTGTTGAGCGGCACGTCTCAAGACCTGTTTGTCTCTGGCATCTGCCGAGAGTTTGCAAGAGAAAAGGGGGTAGCAACTTTCACTGTGATTGTCGGGCAAAAGTCTTTCCACTCCAAAGATTTGCACCTGCTCTAGAGATTCGCACCTTGGAGTTTGCCGATCATCATCTCTTTTTATAGCGTTACTTGTTTCTCTCTACCAACTTGTTGAAGCGATTAAACAGGGTTGAAAGGCTTTTTTGTAGTCGAGCGAACAGCCTAAAAATTTGCTTCAAGTAGTTTAACAGAAGGCGATCGGCTCATGGCATGGTACTGGTCAAGCGTTTCTCTGCTGGTATGTCGCCTGCAGGCAACACCCTTTTCCCACGTTCCTAGTTGAGTCGTTGAGTTCGGCAAATCTAGAGGTTAAGTAATTTACTCAGCTTGCATAGCTGGATTCAGAGATTTCATCGCTTAGAAAAGCGTATACTTACCCCCCCTTTTAAGTAAGCAGCCCCCCTCACACCAATTATTTTTATGCACCAAGAGACCATTCAATCTAAAGATGTAGCGGCGTTTGAGCATGAGGCAATGCCTGCTGACGCAATGCTTGAATCGTTGCAACTGGTGGCTGATGGAAATTTGCCTATTGGGTTAGCTGCTGACGATTTGGCTGAACCCGACTTTGCTGATATTGATGCTGCCGAAGCTGAACTTTTTCAGGGCGACGACGCGGCTGATGCCGTCATTACCGATGCCAGTCTGCTTGATGCTGTCGCTAGTGATGATGACGAAGCGATGAGCACGGACGAGGATGTAGATCAAATTGCCAGTGCGCGTCCGTCTGGCTATAGCAAAACTAGTTCAGATGATGCGGTAGGTGCATTTTTCAAAGAGATGGCGCGCTATCCCTTACTGAAACCGAATGAGGAAGTTGAGCTAGCGCGGCGGATTCGCTATCTGGTTGACATGGATGCTGTGCAATCGCGGCTAATTGAGGAATTGGATCGCGTTCCGACTCGGGCAGAACTTGCTGCCGCTGTCGAACTAACCGAACGGCAGCTAGAGCATCGTTTGTACCGCAGCCGGGTTGCCAAGCGTAAGATGATTCGATCGAACCTGCGGCTGGTTGTATCGATCGCCAAACGCTATCTCAACCGGGGCGTTCCTTTTCTAGATTTAATTCAGGAAGGTGCCCTAGGGTTGAACCGTGCGACCGAAAAGTTTGACCCAGACAAGGGCTATAAGTTTTCGACCTACGCTTATTGGTGGATTCGACAAGGTATTACGCGGACGATCGCCAATGATGCCCGCACCATTCGTCTCCCAATCCACATCGTCGAAAAGCTGAACAAGCTCAAGAAAGCGCACCGCGATCTGCGTAAAGAGTTAAACCGCAACCCCACTGAAGTAGAGCTAGCGAATGCCCTAGAAGTTACACCAGAGCAGCTACGAAATTTGCAGCAAGTGCGCCGTAAGTCCTTATCGCTAAACCATCGTGTGGGTAAAGGTGAGGACACAGAACTCATGGATCTGCTGGAAGATGGTGATACTCAGTCGCCAGAAGCACAGATGAGTGAAACCATGCTGCGTCAGGAAATTTGGGATGTGCTAGGCGATGTGCTAACCCAACGCGAGAAAGACATTATCTCCCTGCGCTATGGGCTAACCTCTAGCAAACCCTGCACGTTAGAAGAAGTCGGTGGCTTGTTTAACCTTTCACGCGAACGGGTACGGCAAATTCAAAGCAAAGCAATGCGAAAGCTACGTCGTCCTCAAATTGCCGAAAGGCTGAAGAGTTGGCTGGGCTAATGTCCTGGCTGAAGAAGCTTAATAGGGTCAGGTGCTGTATGTTTTTCCATCCAGCTACTGACCTTATTTTTGTTGATTTAACATCTCTTTTGTTTGCTAAAAAGTGCTTAGGGACATGGCATCGCTTTATCGCAGCCATGCCCCTAGCTTGTCTACGCTACGGATTTTACGCTACAGGTTATGTTCCTGCTCCTTCATTCGCTTCTGGCTTAATCGTAACGACTCCATAAGCAGTAGGCGAAAGATAGGTTTGAGCTGCCGCCCTGACTGCTTCGGCATCTAGTGCCTGGATGTGGGTTGGGTAGTCGATCGCCGCCGAAAGGTCACCAACGAGAGCCTGGTAGTAACCATAGAGTCCGGCGCGATCGCTGGGTGTTTCGCTGCCAAAGATGAAGTGATTGGCAACGCGAGTGCGGATACGCGCAACTTCAGCTTCGCTAATGAGGTCAGCTTGTAAGTCATGGAGATGCTGGACGATCGCCGCTTCTACGATGGCTAAATTCTCAGTCGGCAGTTGTGCCGAAATGTAGAAGGCACCCTGGTGTTGGTAGGTCAGGTTGCTGGCAGAAATGCTCGAAACCAGCCCACGCTGTTCTCGCAGATCTTGCACCAGTCGCGTTGTCCGCCCATGACTCAGTACCGAAGCCAGCACATCTAGAACATACGTCTGCTGGAGATCATTCAACCCAGGTACACGCCAAGCCATGATCAGACGCGCCTGCGTAAGGCTTGCATCGGTTAGCTCTCGACGCACGATCGTTTCAAACGGAGGCTCAGGGGCTAATGGCTTGAGTTTTGAGTGTTGGGCTTCTAATGGCTGACGGCTGATAGCTGACCGCTGACCACTAGCTGCTTGTACAAAACTAGCTTCCACAATGCGGATCAACTCATCAACCGGAAGATTGCCAACAACGGCAGCAGTCATTGCCTGTGGCTGATACCACTGCTGGTGAAAATCGCGCATCTGTTGGGCAGTCAGTTGCTCAATGACTGTGGTCGGACCCAACACTTGACGACGATAGGGAAGGCGATCGAAGGTTAGTTCGGTTGCCTGCTGAAACGTGCGGCGGCGAACATTATCCTGCGATCGACGAATCTCTTCTAACACGACCTGGCGCTCTCGCTCAAACCCATCATTAGGGATACTGGCATTCATCAACACATCAATTTGCAACGGTGCCAGGTCAGCAAAGTCTTGGGGCGCAGTAGTGATGTAGTAATGAGTGTAATCCTGACTGGTCGCTGCATTGGTTACGGCTCCTCGTTGCTCAATGCAGCGTTCAAATTCACCGCTCTGAAGTTGCGCGGTGCCCTTAAAGATCATGTGCTCCAAAAAGTGCGCCATGCCATTGATTGAATCTGTTTCAACAGCTGATCCAACATTGAGCCAGACATTCAGATTTACAGCGTCAACGGGCATCTGTTCTGCAACGATCGTCAAGCCATTAGCAAGACGGTGCAGTGTTGGCGCATTGAGCGGCTGAGCGGCAGGTTTCCTTAAAGTTGAAGTCATGCGGTGCGCTCTTCAGTGGAGGGGCTTCACCTATCTTAATCTGAACGAGAGCGTCGCAGCGGCAAAGGTAAATTATCTAAGCAGTTAGCGGTCCTTGGTCAGCGTTAACCGTCAGCGGTCAGCAGGGAATCTAAAAGCTGAAGGCTGAAAGCTGATAGCAAAGCCAGCGTGGCATTTACAAACTCAACCCAACCCTAGATCAAGCATAAAGCTTTATGATGGAACTATTAAGAAGTGTAAAGTGCCGGGTATGTCAGGTAATCAGCGCGATCGACATCAGGCTCCTCATGTTGTTGTCATTGGGGCAGGTATTGGCGGGTTAACGGCTGGCGCATTGCTGGCGCATCGAGGCTACTCTGTGCTGGTGCTTGATCAAGCGTTAGTACCCGGTGGCTGCGCGTCAACCTTCAAACGACAGGGCTTCACGTTTGATGTCGGTGCGACTCAGGTGGCGGGGCTGGAACCTGGCGGCATTCATCACCGGATTTTTGCCGAGCTGGGCATTGATCTGCCACCCGCAACTCACTGCGATCCTGCCTGTGCCGTTTACTTACCTGGAGAAACTGAGCCGATCAACGTTTGGCGTGACCCCCAACGCTGGCAGGCAGAACGTCAGCGACAGTTTCCTGGCAGTGAACCATTTTGGCAGTTGTTAACAGACTTATTTCGCTACAGTTGGGCGTTTCAGTCACGCGATCCGGTGCTGCCGCCGCGCAACCTGTGGGATCTATGGCAGTTAACGAAGGCAGTCCGACCAGACACGCTGCTGACGCTGCCTCATACGTTTTCGACCGTGGGTGACGCTCTTCGCGGCTACGGCTTGGCAGATAATCAGCGGCTACGCACCTTTCTTGATTTGCAACTCAAGCTTTATTCGCAGGTGAATGCAGAAGAAACGGCGTTGCTTTATGCAGCGACAGCCTTGGGAGTTTCTCAGGAGCCACAAGGGTTGTTTCATCTTCACGGCAGTATGCAGGCGTTGAGCGATCGTCTTGTTGCGGCATTGCAACGCGATGGTGGCAAGCTTCTCATGCGTCATACGGTGGAAGCCGTCCATATTGAAAACGATCGGGTTGCAGATGTGACTATCCGTAACCAGAAAACAGAAGACGTTTGGACAGAGCCTGCCGACCATGTGGTAGCGAACGTGACGGTACAAAATCTGATGGACTTGCTGGGCGAGAATGCTCCTAGAGGCTATCAGCGACGAGTCGAGAAACTGCCATCTGGCTCTGGTGCGTTTGTGGTGTATCTCGGTGTGGATGAACGCGCTATCCCCGAAGACTGCCCGCCCCATCTTCAGTTTTTGTATGACTATGAGGGTGTGATCGCCGAGAATAATTCCCTCTTCGTGTCAGTTAGCCGTCCGGGTGATGGTCGGGCACCAGTAGGGAAAGCAACGATTATTGCATCGTCGTTTACGGATACCAGGCTGTGGTGGGAAGAGGGGGAGGCAGAAGGCAGGCTTCCCAGAGCGTCAGCCGACGGAAGGCAGAGGGCAGAGGGCGGAAGGCAGAAGGTAAAAGGTAAAAGGCAAAAGGCTGAATTTGATACTTACATCTCACACCTCACACCTCACACCTCACACCATTTGCTGAAGCAGCGCTATACCGAGGCGGCGATCGCTCGTCTGTCGCAATTCTTTAACCTCAATGACAAAACGATTTTGCACGTTGAAGCGGCAACGCCTCGAACGTTTGCACATTTTACGGGACGCGATCGGGGCACTGTCGGCGGGATTGGTCAGCGGGTGCCAACGTTTGGTCCCTTTGGCTTTGCAAACCGTACACCCATTCGTAATCTCTGGTTGGTGGGAGACTCGACTCATCCCGGTGAGGGCACGGCAGGGGTGAGCTACTCAGCGTTAACGACTGTGAGGCAGATTGAGGCGGGATGGTAAGGGCGATCGTATGGATTATTCCAAGCTGCTTAGTAAAGCATCTAAATCGTCGTAGTCTTAGGGTGGACGTTTGCGAATAGCGATTATGGCAATCTGTTACAAGTCATCCTCAATTGCGTAAATTAGCTAGGTTTTGTAGGGTTTCGTTAGACTTAACTCTACTGAAACAGCTTAGTAATCAGCCTCATTTATGTAAGCAAGTTGACTTTTTGAGGAATATAATACCGCAGAGTAGCTTCCTTCATGTTTTTCGTAGCATTGGCTTTCGCCCTTAAGCTCTAACGGTTTCCACCAAGAATCTTTAGGAATCCACCCCTCATATAATCGGTTACACTTCCAAGACTCTAGTCCCGGTTGCCTAACCAGCTGACTCTCCCTAATGAATCGCTCAATATTTGATGATTCCACATTAAAGCGGCAGAAATAAGAATAACCGTCTAGACCTAGTCCATTAGTCCGGCAGTTGAGATTATTCACTTTTCCGGTAAGACTTGGATACATCAGGTAAAACCCAGTACAAGTCCCACTATGGGTTGGCAAAACATTGCCCGAATCCAGCAAAGCTGGAGCAACGAACAGAATGAGACCTAGGAAAACCACCCCAGAAAGAACCAAAGCGATAAACAGTCGAGAAGTAATAATTAACAGACGTTTCAATAGTTTCGCCATTGCAAACTCCTGATTTAGAATCCTCAAGAACTGACATACACAGCAAAATCCATGAGTCAGAAGCCTCCACGTTTTTTCATCCTAAATGCCGTCTATCTCCTTGCTTCTGACCTCGCTATAGACATCTCTACAAAAGTCTAACTGGTTCAGGTCGTTGAGGCTCTTTTGCTGGTGGTGGATTTTTTAGTGGTTGTTTTCTTTGCTGTAGTCTTTTTGGTGCCAGTCGTTGTTTTGGCGGCTGTCTTTTTGGCTGTGCCGCTGGTTTTGGTAGCTTTGGTGGTTTCAGTCGTGGCAGGGCTGGCTTTGCGCGATCGCCCTGCCTTCTTCATGCCTGCTTTAGCATTAAGTGCCTCAACCGCAGTTGGCATGGCGATCGCCTTCTCTCCCTTTACCGTTCAAATCGGCTGAGATCGGGCAGATCACGATCGCTCGGATAAGGCAAGGGCAATCGTCAGGGTTGCTGCACCGCACAATCGGTCAGATCTTTGGCTTTTTTCACAAATTTGTTGTCGAACGTATAAAGGGTCGAACAGCTCTGACTTTTGGCTAAATGAAATGCATCCGCAAAATCCAAACCTTGCTCGTGCCACTGTAAAACTTGTGCCATTAAACTGGCGTTTTCAAGTTGCACATTAGGCAACCCAAAAAGTTTGCTCAACGCTTGGCAGTTCTCATCCGGTTTGAACTGGTAAGCAAATCTTAAAACCCATTCCGTTTCAAGAATGACTGTATCCGCGATAAAAATAGCTTGCTCTTGAAACAGCTTGAGGCTTTTGTTGTACTGCTGCTTATCGTCTCGCGTCAGCAGGCGTACAAGCACATTCGTATCAATGGCAATCATGCCACTGCTCCAGGAAACCCTGCTGCACAGCGTTTTCGATGTCATCAAGACTCTTTGGCTTATCTTGATAGTGCAAACAGCCTGCAACGTCTGCCAGCGTCGTTTCTTGGAAGGGCTTTTTGGGTTTTAGCAAAATGCCGTCGCCAAAGGCAGTAGCAATGAGTTCTTGCCCAGCTTCCCAATGATGGGCAGCACGCAATGCCTTGGGAATAATCACTTGTCCCTTACTGGATAAGCGAGTGGTTTCCATTGAACGACCTGTAGGATAAAAAGTAAGAAAGATGTAAGAATTCTAGCATCGCGATTGTCCCCCTTGAAATGACATCGACGGCAAAACCCTCGGCATCAATTTTTTAACCCTTGTGTTGCGCGAGCGCCTCTTCCTCTTACCGAGCAAATAGTCTGCGATCGCGTTCGTAGCGTTAGGACAAGATCACGTCGTAGAGGCTTTTTTGCTGGTGGTGGATTTTTTAGTGGTGGTTTTCTTGGCGGTTGTCTTTTTGGTGCCAGTCGTTGTTTTGGCGGCGGTCTTTTTGGCTGTGCCGCTAGTTTTGGTGGCTTTGGTGGTTTCAGTTGCGGCAGAAGTACTAGCTTTGCGCGATCGCCCTCCCTTCTTCGTTCCCGCCTTGGCGTTGAGTGCTTCGACAGCCGTTGGCATCGCGATCGCTTCGACGGTTTCGCCTTCGGGCAGCGAGGCATTCACCTTGCCGTGCTTAATGTAAGGACCATAGGGACCATCGTAAATATTGACAGGTTCACCGTCTTCGGGATGGGCACCTAGCTCACGGAGGGGTTTAGCTGCGGCACGTTTGCCCCGTCCGGTTTTGGGTTCTGCCAGCATTTCGAGGGCGCGATCAAGGGTAATCGTCAGAACATCATCGCCTGCTTTGATCGAGCGATACTCTTTCACGCCCTTCCCCTGATCCAGCACCACGTAAGGACCAAAACGACCTAGGCTAGCCTGAATTTTGCCCCCTAGTTCGGGATGCGTGCCTAAAAGACGGGGCAGCTTAAGCAACCCAACTGCTTGTTCGAGGGTTAGTGTGTCAGGCGTAACGCCTTTGGGCAAAGAAGCTCGTTTGGGCTTGGGGTTCGCGTCTGATTCATCGCCAAGCTGCACGTAGGGACCATACGCACCGATTTTCAGGTAGATGGGTTCACCTGTTTCGGGATGCAGCCCAACCTTATCGGGTCCTTCGGTTTTTTGGCGGAGCAGGACTTCGACCTGCGCGGGATCAAGATCGGCAGGAGTCAAATCTTTGGGAATCGAGGCTTTGACTGAGCCATCACCGTTTTCAGCTTCGATATAAGCACCGAAGCGACCAATCCGCACTTTTGCTGCCAGGTTCTCTAAATCAACCGTGCGGGCTTCTGTTGGATCGATCTCGCTTTCGCGTTCTTTGACCTGCGTTTCTAGTCCGGTTTCGCCCAGGTAAAACTCTTTCAGATACGGGAGCCATTCAACTGCACCCGTGGAAATTTCGTCCAGGGCATGCTCCATGCGAGCGGTGAAGCTGGTGTCTACAAGGTCGGGAAAGTGTTTTTCTAGCAGTGCGGTGACGGCGAAGGCGGTGAAGGTAGGCACCAGAGCATTGCCGACCATGTTGGCGTAGCCCCGATCGATAATTGTGCCAATGATGCTGGCATAGGTGCTAGGGCGACCAATGCCTTCACTTTCCAGCGTTTTGACCAGAGAGGCTTCGGTAAAACGGGCTGGCGGTTGGGTTTCATGCCCGATCGCTTCTAGGTCAGCGCAGTTTGGCGTGTCACCCACTTGGAGCGGGGGCAGAATGATTTCTTGATCTTCGATCGCCGCATTGGGATCATCTGATCCTTCTACATAAGCGCGGAAGAAGCCTGCAAAGTCAATTCGCTTGCCACTGGCACGAAAGCCAGCATCCTCAACCTGTATTTGCACAGTGACATTGGTCTGGCGCACTTCCGCCATTTGAGTCGCCACGGTACGCTTCCAGATTAGGTCGTAAAGGCGAAATTCTCGGTCTTTCAAACCTGTTTGCTGCGGTGTACGGAAGACGCTACCAGACGGACGAATTGCTTCGTGAGCTTCCTGTGCGCCCTTGCTTTTGGTGGAGTATTGGCGCGGCTCAGGGCTGAGATACTCGGCACCATACATCGACTGCACACAATCACGAGCGGCTGTAATTGCTTGCTGAGAAAGGCTTACAGAGTCCGTCCGCATATAGGTGATGTAGCCTTGCTCGTACAGGCTTTGCGCGGTACGCATGGTGTCACGAGCAGAAAGACCAAGTTTGCGGTTGGACTCCTGTTGCAACGTGGAGGTTGTAAACGGGGGCGAAGGCTTGCGGGTGGTGGGGCGCTCTTCCAGATTTGTGACTGTCCAGGAGCGATCGCGAATGCGATCGTGCAACGTCCGCGCTTCCGCTTCACTCAGCAGCACTACGTTACGTCCTGCAATCACCTGTCCGGTTGCCTCATCAAAGTCACCGCCGTTAGCAACGCGCACACCTGCCAGCGTCACTAACCGTGCTTCAAAGGCTTGCTTCTCCTGACTCTTGGCTCCCGACTCTTGACTGGCTGCCTCTAACGTCGCTTTCAAATCCCAATAGCTGCCCTGCCGGAAGGCTCGTCGCTGGCGCTCTCGTCTGACCAGTAGGCGTACCGAAACTGACTGCACACGTCCAGCCGATAAACCAAAGGCAATTTTTTTCCACAGCAGGGGGGAGAGGGTGTAACCGACGAGGCGATCGAGAATCCGGCGCGTTTCCTGAGCACGTACCAACCGTTCATCCACATCACGACAATTGGTGATGGATTGGCGAATTGCCTCTTCAGTAATCTCATGAAACACCATGCGCTTAATCGGCACGGTGGGCTTCAGCAGTTGCAGCAAGTGCCAGCTAATGCTCTCCCCTTCCCTGTCTTCGTCCGTTGCCAGAAAGAGTTCGTCTACGTCTTTAAGCGCTTCTTTTAATTCTTTGACAATTTTCTTCTTGTCCTGTGGTACGACGTACAGCGGCTCGAAGTTTGCCTCCACGTTTACGCCTAGCGGTGCCCACTTTTCGCCCTTAACGCTTGCCGGAATCTCACTTGCAGATTGGGGCAAATCACGGACGTGCCCCATGGATGCCTCGACCCGATAACCAGCAGGAAGGTAGTTACGGATGGTGCGCGCTTTGGTGGGGGACTCAACGATGACAAGCTTTGACATGGGTGGGAATCGTTAACACTGAAAAGAATGGGGCAGTGAGCAGGTGTCTTACTCTCTCTTATAGCTAATCTTGCCGAGACTACCAGAGAGAAGTGAGTATTTCCTGAACTATCTTTTGAACGGTGGCAGGTGCGATCTCGCACTCATATTTGGCTAGATGGACGGCTAGAAGGGTCATTCAGTTTCTTTGTCGAGAGGCTAAACAACGCCTGGAAACGATCGTGTGTGGAACGAGCCTAACTGAAGCTAACTTTAAACCCAATGTGACAAACCGAATGCGGCTAACTACAGCACTACACCAAATTGCGATGTAGAATCCACTGTAGAGGATTTCTGACTCGTGCGCCTCCTTGTTCATTCAACGAGAACGATCGCACGTCCTCTTAACGTAACCCTAACACCGTATTCATAGAGCTAGACCTCATGGATTTTGCCACGCTTGCTGCCCAGCTCAATACCGGGGCGATTCTGCCAGAAGGCATTGTGATTCTTACCCTCATGCTTGTCATTGTGGGGGACTTGATTGTAGGGCGAACTGCCTCCTCGCGTTGGACACCCTCTGTGGCGATCGGGGGGCTTTTAGCTGCTGTGGTTGCCCTCTACTACCAGTGGGATGCGGCTGACCCGATCGCCTTTCTGGGAAGCTTCAACGGCGATTCGTTGAGTGTCCTTTTCCGAGGCATCATTGCGTTATCGGCAGTGATCACCGTTCTGATGTCGGTCAGCTACATTAATCAGTCTGGTACAGCTGTAGCAGAGTTTCTGTCGATTTTACTTACAGCGACGATCGGCGGGATGTTTTTGTCGGGCGCAGACGAACTGGTCATGATCTTCGTCTCGCTTGAAACGTTGAGTATTGCGTCGTATCTTCTAACGGGCTATACCAAGCGCGATCCCCGCTCGAATGAAGCCTCATTAAAGTACCTGCTGATTGGGGCATCCAGTTCTGCTATTTTCCTTTATGGTCTTTCGCTGCTGTATGGGCTGTCGGGTGGCGAAACAACGCTCAGCCGCATTGCCGCCAACATTTCGGAAACAGGCTCTTTACAGTCGCTAGGGCTGGTGATTGCGCTGGTGTTTGCGATCGCGGGCATTGCGTTCAAAATCGCCGCTGTCCCATTCCATCAGTGGACTCCAGATGTGTACGAAGGTGCGCCAACACCCGTCGTTGCGTTCCTCTCTGTCGGCTCTAAGACGGCTGGTTTCGCTCTGGCAATTCGCCTGTTGGTGACAGCATTCCCCTTACTAACAGACGAGTGGCATCTGGTGATGACCGTGCTGGCAATTCTAAGCCTCATCTTAGGAAACGTTGTCGCACTGGCACAAACCAGCATGAAGCGGCTCCTAGCATATTCTTCGATCGGTCAGGCTGGCTTTGTCATGATCGGGTTGGTCATCAATAGCGATGCTGGCTACGCCAGTTTGCTCTTTTACCTGTTTTCGTACCTGTTCATGAACCTGGGCGCGTTTATTGGCGTGATTTTGTTCTCTCTGAGAACGGGTACTGACCAGATCAGCGAGTACGCAGGCTTGTATCAGAAAGATCCGCTCTTGACGCTCTGCCTAAGTATCTGTTTACTCTCTTTGGGTGGCATTCCACCACTGGTAGGCTTTTTCGGTAAGATCTATCTTTTCTGGGCTGGTTGGCAAGCGGGTGCGTATGGCTTGGTGCTGCTGGGGCTAGTGACTAGCGTGATCTCGATTTACTACTATATCCGCGTCGTCAAGATGATGGTGGTTAAAGAACCGCACGAGATGTCTGAGTCTGTGAAGAACTATCCCCCTATCACCTGGGATCTACCGGGGCTGCGATCGCTCCAGGTTGGTCTAGTGATGACGGTGATAATCACCTCACTGGCAGGCATTCTCTCAAACCCGCTGTTTACGCTGGCAAATAATGCTGTCATGCAAACGCCAATGCTGGAATTGTCTCTGACCGCCAGCAAGGAGACGATGACAACTCAAGTCGCTAAAGCAGCGGCACTACGTCAGTTAAATAACGTTGATCTAAGAGGCTAAAGGCTGATTTGGTTGCAGCCAAAGGTCTAACGATACAATGCCCGTCCAGAGTTTTCTGGGTGGGCATTGGGTGTAGACGCGGTACGTCCAGGGGACTGATTGAGCAGGCAGTTTGTGCTGTCTTTCAGGCGCATCACCTGCCAGAAGACGCGATCGCCGGTCTTGCCACCATTGACACCAAAGCGGATGAAGCGGGACTGATCGAGTTTTGCCGCGATCGCCATCTGCCCTTGCACTGCTTTTCGGCTGACCAACTGCGCTTGATCGCTGTACCTCATCCATCAGGCGCAATTTTAGCTGCTGTGGGTACACCCAGCGTTGCTGAAGCGGCTGCGCTTCTGGCAAGTCGGGAGGTGGGGAGAGAGAGGGCGGCGGGGGGAGCAGAGGAGCAGGGAAGTGGTAAAGAGGAGCAACAGGAACAGAAGAAACTACCGCAAGGTGAAGCAGGCAAGCCGCACTTACCGACTTCCGACTCCCGACTCCCCATTCCCCCCTCCCAATCCCCGACTTCCAGTCTCTACGTTCCCAAACAAATTGTTCGCAACGCAGGGCAATCAGGATTGGTCACTGTTGCTATCGCTCGATCGCTGCCTTATGAAGCGATGGAAGCCTAATTCACCAGGTATTCGTAGGTTCTCAGCAGCTTTTTAACTGCTTTAAGGTGGTCGCGCACGATCGCAGCTGATCCGGCTCCGGCACTCGCATCAATCAACAGATCGCCGATCGTTTCCAGTGCCCGTTCATTAATGGAGTCAATCAATAGCTCAGGCATGGTCAAATTTTCCTCGGCAATGTGCTTCAGCACGGCTGCTGGGTTGTTTTGCTCGACAATAACTTTCAGTACTTGCAGCTCATACTCTGGCGACTGCACCATAAATTCAGTCCATTCATTTGGCAGCTCTGTTGAGGGCTTGTCAGCAACAAGCGGCTCTGGCAGCACCGCCGCCGTGCTGAACTGACCCGCACCGGACTTAAGCGGACGGGCAGGTTTGGCGATCGTGGTTGGGCGTTTGGCTGCCGTTTCCTGAGTCACGATCGTCTTCTTGGCGCGTACCACTGCGGTTGCATCACCTTGATTGTTACTACCGCCGTTCCTGACACTACCATTTTTGCTGGTTACCTCAGTCTCCTCTAGTACAACCAGTGGCGCTTGGGAGGCTTGCTGTAATGCGTTAAGTGCTGCTACCTGTTGTTCGAGCAACTCTTTTTGGCTGCGGCGATCGAGGATTTGCACCTCCAGTTCGCGCAGTTCTTCTTGCAGCAACTCGACTTGCGTTTGCAACTGCTTAAGCGCTTCCTGAAGTGGATTGGAGCCAGATTCTAACTCTTGTTTCTTTGCTTCTGCATAGGCTAAAAACTGCTCTAGCTCTACCCGACAGGGCTCTAACTCCTGAACTTCACCCCGTAGCGTTTTTACCGTTGCATCAAGTTGCCGTTTTTCTTCCCTGATATCGGCGACATCGCGCGACAGTTTCTCTCTGGTTTGGCGATGGTCAGTAATATGTCCCTTAATTTGTCTTAGCTCTGTCTGAAGTGCAGCCAGACTAATTTCGATTTTCTGTTTAGCGGCAGCAGCGTCTGACAAAATCTGTGGGCTAATTTGTGTTTCTGATCGCCCCCAATCCGGGCTACTGGTGACTACACCACTGGCTGAAATCTCGGTTGGTAGCTCGTATGCTGGCACCCTGGTACTAGCATTAACTGACGGTTGCGACACTGCGGATGCGGCTAAATTCCAACTTAGCGGTCTAGGGGATGCAGGCAGCATTCTGGGTGCAGGCGATTCCGTTATGTAGCGCTGACCAGACTGAAACGACGGCTGACCAGACTGAAACGCCAGCGTGTTCAGACTAATCGCTAGATGCTCTTTTTCAGCTTCTAGCTGCATATATGCCTGATAAGCTTCTGCACGTCGTTGCTGCAATGCCTGGATGTGATTTTTCAGTTCGGCAATTCTGCTGTGGGCGTGTTGATGCTGCTGCCGATCGACTACTGCTGCTGCCACCACTGTTGCCGCCATCGTTGTGACACCGGATGCGATCGCAGAGCCAAGACCACGACCTGTCAAAAAACTGATGCCAAAACTGATGCCAAAAGCGACAGAGCCAAGAAAAAGCCGTTGTTTCACCATAGTCAGGTCACAAGAAATAGCGGGTGAAGAACTAACCCTTCAATCAACCCTACAGCCGTCAGCTGACGAATGGGCGTAGGATAGACATTGAAAGCCTCGCAGCATTTACCTCTTTAACGCTTCTGCAAGTGATTGCCCACAGCATTTAGCGGTGTTGTCCTAAACCAGTTGCCTTAAACCAATCTAGTTAAGGTCACTTAAGGGTGAGCGCGTTGCTTCATAGTAGGTTAACTCAATACGTTTGGCGCATTGATGACGGATCGGTCTGTTTGGAAGCGAGTCGGGTTCTATGGGCTGTGCGGTGCACTAGCGGCGATCGCGCTACTGACGATTGCTGCCCTCACCCCGCGTCAATGGCACGCTTCGTCCCAGCCAGCAGACTGTCGGTTCAGCGTTTACGTCTCTGGCGGTGCGATGCACACCAACTTTTTTGTGCCCGTCCGCAATGAGGCGTTTGATTGGAGCCAGCATCTCGATCTGGCAACTCTTGGTAAGCCAGCTACTAACGACCGCTATCTGCAATTTGGCTGGGGCGATCGCATCTTCTATCTTGAAACGCCCTCCTGGGACCAAATCAATATCTTTAGCGCGCTGCGATCGCTCCTTTTGCAAAACCCCGCCGCACTCTTTGTTAAAGGGCATCCGTCTGTTCCTCAATATCCTAATGAAACCCTCAAGTGTATTAGCCTGAGCAGAGGCAACTATCTCAAGCTGATGCACTTTATCAAAGCCTCGTTTCAAACGAATCAGGGCAAGCCTTTACGCATCGGCACCGGGCAAGACGGCGACAGTAGTTTCTACGCTGCTACGGGACGCTACTCCAGCCTCAGAACCTGTAACTCCTGGGTTGCAGAAGGACTACGAACCGCTGATGTAAACACACCTCTCTGGGGCGGACTTGCCCCTGCTGTAATGCGTCAACTGAAGGATACGTGTGACTGCGGGCACAAGGAGCAGTTGGCTGTTGAGGGAAAGGCAGAGGTCAGAGCGCAGAAGGAAAGGCTAAAGGCAAGGGAGGATAAGGAAGCAGGGGGCTAGGGAAGCAGGGGGGCAGAGAAGTTAACTCAAAATGGTTCTTTGCTCTCGCTCCTCCAGCCTCTCCGTTTCCCTAGCTCCTTCGGTTTCCAGCGCCTCTGATCCTCATACTCCTGTCTGCCTCTTCCAGGGGTTCACAGAAGCGTTTATTCTACTTATTACAGAACCCAACAATTAAGAATGCAGTTTTCAAAAGTTTTGATTGCCAATCGTGGCGAAATCGCTCTTCGCATTCTCCGTACGTGTGAGGAGATGGGGATCGCTACGGTTGCGGTTCATTCGACGGTCGATCGCCACTCGCTCCACGTCGAGCTTGCCGATGAGTCCGTTTGCATTGGCGAACCACCGAGTAACAAAAGCTATCTGAATATTCCCAACATCATTGCGGCGGCATTGACTCGCAATGCGACAGCCATTCATCCCGGTTATGGCTTTTTAGCAGAGAATGCCCGCTTTGCCGAAATTTGCGCCGATCACCAGATCGTGTTTATTGGTCCCTCGCCGGATTCAATTCGCTCGATGGGCGACAAGTCAACGGCAAAAAAGACGATGCAGCGAGTCGGCGTACCAACAGTGCCTGGTAGCGCTGGACTCTTGTTAGATGAGGCAGAGGCTCAGGCGATCGCTCGTAAAATTGGCTATCCCATCATTATCAAAGCTACAGCAGGCGGTGGTGGGCGAGGGATGCGCCTGGTGCAAGAAGAAAGCGAATTGGGTAAGCTGTTTGCGGCGGCACAAGGAGAGGCTGAAGCTGCCTTTGGCAACGCTGGTGTTTATCTGGAAAAGTTTGTTCAAAAGCCGCGCCATATTGAGTTTCAGATTCTTGCAGACACTCACGGCAACGTAATTCATTTGGGTGAACGGGAGTGTTCAATCCAGCGACGTCACCAAAAGCTGCTTGAAGAATCACCAAGCCCTGCGCTCACTCCTACGCTGCGTGAAAAAATGGGCACAGCCGCTGTCATGGCAGCAAAGTCGATTAATTATGTGGGTGCAGGCACGGTCGAATTTCTGCTCGACCAGTCTGGCGAATTTTACTTCATGGAGATGAATACTCGAATTCAAGTGGAGCATCCCGTGACAGAGATGGTGACAGGGCTAGATCTCATCGCTGAACAAATTCGGATTGCTCAGGGCGAACCATTAAGCTTGACGCAGGATCAAGTCATGCTGCGGGGGCACGCGATCGAGTGCCGCATTAACGCAGAAGACCCTGAACACAACTTCCGTCCTCATCCTGGGCGTATTAGTGGTTACCTGCCGCCTAGCGGTCCCGGTGTACGGATGGACTCTCATGTCTATACTGACTATGAAATTCCACCCTACTACGATTCATTGATTGGCAAACTCATTGTGTGGGGGCACGATCGTCCCGCCGCCATTAAACGAATGCGCCGTGCGCTCCGTGAGTGTGCTGTCACTGGCTTACCTACCACGATCGCCTTTCATCAAAAGATCCTGGACAACCCAGACTTTCAGAAAGGGGATGTGTACACAAACTTCGTCGAACAAATGATGCAGAAAGCGCAGGACGGGTAAGACAAGAAGCCGTGAGGCAGAGGCATTTTTTGAGAGAATTTTGGGGTTAGAGGTGGAAGTAGGGAGCAGGGGAAGCAGAGGCAGAGGCTTATGCCACCAAAGCTTCATTCCTCATCTTTCACCCTTTATCCCTTTCCCTTCTCCTTAAAAGCTTTTTCCCTGGAGCATCATCGTCAAAAGCCCCTGCTGCCCCAAAAGAATTTCGCGCACAAAGCTAAAGATGGCAACCCAAAGAATGGGAGTGATATCGACACCACCGATCGGCGACACTATCTTGCGGGACGGTGCCAGAAAGGGTTCGGTCGGCACTGCAATAACATTAAACGGAAAGCGAGTCAGGTCAGCCTGGGGATACCAGGTCAGCACAATACGGAAAATAAATAGAAAGGTCATCGCGCCTAGCAATAGACCCAGAACCAACGTGGCGATCGCGACAAAATCCATATCAGAAGAAAGTTTTAAGCATTGTAAACAGCTTTCTCATTAATTTTAGCGCCATTCAAGTGCCTACCCGTAAGAAAATCGTGCAGATGTAGTTAAAAACCTTTTGCTGCCGCTTCTCAAGTGTGTAACAGACCGTTAAAATGATGCTTACAGTAATGTTGTACCAAAGAGGCAAACTAATATGACTCCTTCTTTAATGAACTTTTTCATCAGCCTGCTAGCAGGTACTGTTGTAGTTGGAGGAATTTTCGCTGGGGCGCTTTTCATTAGCCAACAAGATAAAATTCAACGTTAATCTGGTGCGCCAGCGGCAGAAAGAACGGTTTGGTGCTGAGTGGATGAGTTAATAAGTGGATGAATTCTCCCTAGAGCGATCGACAGCGCAGGCGTAAAAGGCTTGCGCAAAGGCATTCGTCAAAGGTACTGATCAAAGGTTGTGTGCAGATCGTTCTACTCCGTGCCAGAGCGAAGCTGCAAAAAAGCGAAAGCCCTGAGTCGTCTTACAAGCAGAACTCATAATCTGTTTTTGAAGGTGATGTCAGGGTTTTGCTTTTGCTATTTGTACAAGTGGCATTGGCTCAACGCTGCGATCGCACCAGCTAGCTTTACAGACAAGGCTATAGAATCTGGGTTAGCCTGAACGTTGGGATATTCCAGCGGCATCAGTGCCTTACTATGCTGTATGACGCTAGGCACCTACTTGTGCGTCAGCCATTACTTTTTGCTGCTAGCTCTGGTTGAGAGTATTCTGTATGAAGCTCTCTTTCTTACTCAGGTTTGTTGGAGATTTTGGGCATCAGTCGTTAACATAGGATGTACTTAGGAGAAGGGATGCGATGGTAAACGCCTCACTGAATTGGGCAAGTTTTGTGGGCATTGCGCTGGCAGCCTCTGGTGCTGGTCTATATGCGCTGCGATCGTTGCGCCCCCGGCTTGCTCGCGATCATGATATTTTCTTTGCTGCGATCGCACTTCTCTGTGGTGGCATTCTCTTTTTTCAAGGCTGGCGACTTGACCCGATCTTGCAGTTCAACCAGTTCTTGCTGGCGGGTACAGCTATTTTCTTTGCTTATGAAAGTATCCGTTTGCGTGGCGCTGCTACAGAACAGGCAAAGCGGAATACGCCAATTGTTGACGATGAGCGTCCAGTTAGTCGGGTCTACCGAGCTGATCTGGAAGAGTTGAATCCTTACGAAGACCGCCCCGCTGCTCGGCGTATTCGAGGTACTCGCGATGCGCGCTCTGAGCGTGATGAATACGAAGAAGAGTCGCGCCGTCGTTCGACTAGCCGTACTGGTGAAGCTCGTCTAGGTACTGGTGCAGGGGATCGCACTCGCAAGCGCCGTCCTCGTTCAACCGATGCGTCGTTTGATGCACCCAGTAGCCGTGAAGACTCAGACCTTTGGGATGACAGACCTGCCCGTAGCCGCAGTACTTCTCCTTCGCGCTCAGGCAATCAGCCACCAACATCAGCATCCCGACCCAAGCGGTCTCGTCCGGTTGGTGACGACGTTTCACCCCGCGATCGACGTGATGTAAGGAATGGTTCGTCTTCCTCAGAGTACGTCGATTACCGCCCGGTCGATGTTGATGAAGAGGACAATTGGGGTAACTACTAGCAGTAGTGTCAAATATTTTTGAAGGGTTAAAAGTGCTGAAAAGGCAGGCTTTCACCCTTCAACTTAAGGTTGGTCTCTGATCTGGAGACGTTTTTAGCGTTGTGTACGTGAGGACTGGCAAGCTTGGGTAAGCCCCTTGAGGCTACCGCAAGGGTGAGCCGTAATGTTGAGCGAAAGGGCTGGGCTTGGCGCACTGCGAGTGTGTCTTTAAGTCTTATCGGTCTACTGCTAGGATCTTGCAGTCAAGAAGATAGCCCTCCAACCATTTCTGCTGAGTTTGATAGTCGCCATAATGATGAGCAACCAGCCCTTAGTGGTGATGGTCGCTTTTTGGCGTTTGTTTCAAACCGTAGCGGCAATCGTGGTATTTTGCTGTATGACTTGAAGGAACGGCAGGTTGTGTCGTTGCCTCGCTTGAATCGAAGCGACGCGATCGCAGAGTCACCCAGTTTGAGCTATACGGGACGCTACATTGTTTATATTGCTAGCGATAGCGTTCGTCCTGAAATCGAACTGTACGATCGTGTACTCCAGCAACCGCAAGTGTTGACTGCCCACTATCGCGGCTGGTTTCGTAACCCTAGCATTAGCCCCGATGGACGTTATATTGCCTTTGAAACCGGTGGTCGAGGGCAGTGGGATATTGAAGTGATGGATCGAGGACCGAATGTAGAATCAGATATGCCTGATGGGCGGCGATCGCAAGCTTTTCCTTAGCAAACGTGAGGCATTGGGGAAGCACAAGGGGCGGGGGGAAAAGAGGGCGCAGCGAAGACAAGGAGGCTAGGACTAAACTCAAAACTCAAAACGCTTCATTCCTGATCTTTTATCCTTCATCCCTCATTCATTTGTGCAGCGCCGTCTCTCACTTATGCTCTGTTTTGCCACCGTCTTGAGTGGCTGTGGTCCCCAACTAGTCAATTTTCCGTTTGATCCAGGTGGTCGTAGTCTCAACAGTAGTTTCGCCGATCTACAGCCGCGGGTCTCGGAGCGATACATTGTCTTCGTGTCTGACCGCAGTGGCAGCCAAAATTTGTATCTTTACGACACGGTTATCCATAATTTGGTGGAACTGCCAGGGTTGAATGCGATCGATCTGCTTGTCTCCAGCCCTAGTATTTCGGAGAACGGTCGCTTGATTGTGTTTGCTGGCTCTCGTGAAGGGCGCTCCGGTATCTATCTTTACGATCGCGAAACACGGCAGCTGCGTAACTTGACGGAAAACCTGAAGGCAGAGGTTCGCAATCCTACTATTACGGCTGATGGCAATACGATCGCCTTTGAATCAAGTGCTGATGGGCAGTGGGATATTCTGCTGTACAACCGTGACGGGCAACCGTTAGAGCCGCTGACGGATTTTCGCTAGCGGCTCTAACGGTTTAGCTAATGACAGTCCAGTTCCCTCCAGGCTCTAACCACCGACTGGCTCTGGTGTCTCCGCAAGGGTTTCAAGCTGCACTTGAGATGCTTCTAGCACTTGCACCGATTCAATGAGCGATCGCACTGTAGAAGCGCCTTCGGATGGCTCGAAGCCGAGCGGAAACTTGCCTTTCACAATCATCCGCAGCCCTAACGGACTTAAGCTGGCTAGCCCTTTTAGATCGCGGAAGGAGTTACCTACCACTTTTAGACCAAACAAACGTTCATCGATCCAGCCACCTTGCTTGACCAGCTCAATCAGCGTTTTGCGATGACGAATAATGCGGCTGGACTGAGCGCCCTTACGGTCTAAAATTTCGCCTTTAATTTTGCTGATCTGATCCAGCGGTGCGACTTCCATTGGGCAAACCGAGTTGCAGAAGTAACAGCGAGTACAGCCCCAAACACCGTCTGTACCCTGGTTATATTTTTCTAGCCGCGCTTCAGTTTGATCATCACGAGAGTCAGCCACCATGCGATAGGCTTTTGCCAAGGCGTGCGGTCCCACAAAGTTGGGATTGACCTCATACGCATTGCACTCGGAATAACAAGCACCACAAAGAATGCAATTGCCTGTCTGGTTCAGTTTGGCACGTTCTTCTGGAGTCTGTAAAAACTCGCGTTCTGGTATTTGTCGTGCGGCAGTGCTGACGTAAGGATCGATCGCTTTCAAGTTAGACCAAAAGCTTTGCATATCCACTACCAGATCTTTGATGACGGGCATATTGCCCATCGGTGCGAGCGTAATAGTGGGAATCTCAGCATTGTGCTGCGCCGTCTCGTCTGCCTGAGACGGCAGCGACTGCTGAACACGCGCTAGTTCGCTGCCAACATTCTCTTTGCACGCCAACGCCGAGCGACCGTTAATGCGAATAGAGCAACTGCCACAAATCGTGTTACGACAATTTTTGCGATATGCCAGCGTGCCGTCCTGCTCCCATTTGATGCGGTTTAAGCAGTCCAAAATTGTGCTGCCTGGATCAACGTCGAGTGTAAAGGTTTCCACTCTAGGCGCAGCGGTTTGGTCTTGGCGGATGACTTTAAAGAGAACTTGCATTCTGAGGGTGCTTCAGTCAGGAGTGTGTTGTTTCTAGTCTAAACGCGATCGCTGATGCCGTACCAATCGTCTGATCTACAGGCTTCAGTGCAACTCATTTAAGTGTAGTGCCTAGCCTGGAAGCCTATCAAAGCAACGTCTGATTGATCTTTACACACGATCGGTGCTGCATCCCTTTACTTCTAGCCTACTTCCAGCTCATTTCACTTGCTGGCGCTGCACTTCTTTACGCCGTTACAAGATCCTTCACAAAGCGCGATCGCTGACTGCTTTGCAACGTGCGGCAACAGGCAGATTAGTAAACTTCATAGCGAAACGCTGCTTTCTCTGCCACTAACGTTAAATGTTTGGAACTGGCGCGGGTCGGAGTGTAAACCCCCTTCTCCCACTCGCTGACCGTTTGTTGCCGCACACCTAGTTCTTTCGCCATTGCTGCCTGATTCAGCCCCATATGCAGCCGCAACGCACGGATTAACTCGCTGTTCCACTGCAAGGTGTCGTTGATGCACTGTACTCGGTAGACAGCAGGCGGTTTGGTAAAGGTCACCCGTTCGTTCTCCAGATCGATCGCGTCAACCAGATACCCTGCCGACATCCAGGCAGTGGCTTGCAGTGCGCCTTTGCTGCGGTTGCTCCACCAACCACGCTTGCTGCGAGCAGACGGGGGCAAGGCTCCACCCAGTAAGGCTTCGATTTCGGTAAAGGTTAACGTGACGTGGGTTCGATCGCTCTGGCGCAATGCATCTAACAACGGTTGATATTTACTGCCACCTTGTTTTTCACCTTGACTAGACATTTTACACGCCAGCGTGTTAATATTGAGGGCCTGATTGGATGCGATCGCCCCATTATAGATGCCTTCAAAGTCACGGTGAGAGAAGTTGTGGTCAGGTGGTTGGCGATTGTAGTAGCTCCATACGCCAACTAAGGGTTAACTTGTCTTTCAACATCTGAAAATTTTTATATTCTAGCTATCCATTTTGGAGGGAGCAATTAAGCTCTATCTGTCTGTTACGTCCTGAGTAGCTTATGCCCTGTGCGCTAAACATGTGGCGTATAGGGCATTAATTTAGAACTATGTCTTATGATCTTTCGACAACCCCGCTACAGTAAAGAGGAATTTGCTCGACGTGGCAATGAGATTTATGAATCTCAGGTGCGTTCTCAAGTCGAGGAAAGTAATTACGGCAAGATTGTGGCGATCGATATTGAAACTGGAGCCTTTGAAGTGGCTGATACGCCGATGGAAGCAGTCGATCGTCTTTATCAGCGTAAGCCCGATGCTCAACCCTGGGTGATTCGGATTGGACATCGAGCAGTCTTCCGTTTCGGTAGCCGCAGTCTAAAGAAGTTCATATGATGTTTGGCTTGGTTACTAACAATTGTGAAGCCATCATCAAAGTTGCAGTAGGACGTATTGGCTCACCCAAAATAACCGTTGATGCAATCATCAATACGGGCTTTACGAGCTTCTTATCTTTACCGCTTTCCGTCATCACAGATCACAGATTGTTGATGTAGCAGCTTCTGACACAGATCCATTAGTGGGAATGGGTTCGCTGTATGGGTTTAAGATTCAAATTGAGGCGGTTAAAGGCGGTAATGTGATGATCGAAGCCTTGAAGTAAAGCAGAGCAATCAGTAAGGCACGGTCTAACAATTCTGTTGCACACCGACTGAATCAGGCAGGCAAATTGATCAGCCCAAAAAGCTTCTAGCGGCGGGTGAACGGAGCATTACGCTAATTTTTGGCTATCTTTAACTGCTAATCCATAGTCATAAAAAGCGAAGCCTCTCGCTTCTATTTCTTCAGCGTAAATTCATCAAATTTGACTACCGCAGATTTTGGATCGCGTGTATCAAATCGATAGCTGCTGATGGTGCCTGTACCCGTATCAAAAATGCTGAAGACGGTAATATCGTTGCTGGCAACGTATGACATAGGCTGTTTTTTAGCATCAAGAAGTGGGGTGATCGTGGGTAAGATCGGCTCTAGCCCATTAGGGTCACCTGTGGCAGCGTAGTCTTCCTTGTAGCCTGTAGGTACATTGCGCTTTCGATCGCCCACAAAAGCACCGTAGGAGTTGCCGACGTTCGAGGTTTCTAAAAAGTGCATTCCACTGGGGCTAACAAACCGATTCCACAGATGTGAATGCCCATAGAACACTAGTTGGACGTTCGCTTTTTCGAGCAGCGGCACCACGTCTCGAATGATGTAATCGTCTTTGATGGGATACTCGTAACGAATAGCTTTGGTAACAGTCTGTTTAAAGGGCTTAGATGTATCTATTTGAGGTTTTGATTGATTCCTTGGGGAGGCTTGCGTGATAATCACCAAACCGTCCGGTTTAACTTCCACTTCTTCTGTATCCATTATTTGCACCGGATCAGTGTAAGCAGGAACAATGTTCTCACCTAACGAATGGGGAGGATGATGGAACATGACTAGCTTATATTTGGCTTGTTTGAACTCTGGGCTGTTGAGTTCTTGTTCTAACCAGTTGTATTGTGGGGTGCCTTTAGCAATCGGCTCAAAAAGGTGTTGTCCCCAACCCCAGTCCTGTATACTCTGTGCCTCTTTAATATCCTGATCGCGTTCCCGATACTTTCCTTTTGCGTCTGCTGCGAGGCTGGGCACTCGCCAGACGTTGGTGATATACAGTACGACTAAACGCATATCGCCAAAGGTTTCTGCGTAATAGCGCTTTCCACCTTGAGGGCTTTGAGGCAGTGTGAAAATTTCTTCGTAGGTGTCTGTATTAAACGAATGATCTTTTACCCATTTCTTATGAATGACTGGATCATTTGTTGGGTTAATTGTTCTGAAATCAGCATCATGGAATACTTCGGCAATTTCGTACGGCACCGTATTGTAGAACTGCTCGTTTAGAGGCTCTTCATTGGAGAAACGTCCCATAACTTCGTGGTTGCCGATTGCAGTATACATCGGTGCATTCTGAAGGATTGCCCCACCGTTGTAGCGAGTCTTGATGCCGTTTTTCTCCAAGTCATAGCAGGCACGACCTTGAAGGGCAGGAAAGAAGGAACCGCCACAGTTGTCGTCAAACCATTCGGAGGCGCGATCGGCAACATTGATTAGATCACCTGCAAACAGCACGAGATCGACCTGCCCCACAGTTTCTACCACTTTTTGCAGATTCGCCGCTACCATCGGTTTTACTTGATGGTCGGAAGTCAGCAGGATCTTGAGTGGCTTTCCTGGTGAAGGTTTGGCAGTTAAGTTATAGACTGCACTATTCACCGCAATGCCATCTTCACGCACACTTGTTACTTGATACCGTACAGATTGATCGGACTTCAATCCGATAACTTCCGCCTCATGTCGCCAGATGGGACGGACGGTAACGCTGGTATATTTCACCGCACGTTTAGATTCTGAGTCTTCGCGGGTGCGGCTGAGTTGTGTTGTTTGGGCGATTGCCTGCTTCGACAACCCTGCGCCATAAGCAACCGTATGCTTGGCACCCGCAAACTTAGTGAACCAGACTACCCGCACAGACGACTCGGTTGGCAGTTGCAGGAACGGCTCGGTCAAGAGTGTTGGTTTGGCAGACATAGCGATCGTTGGGGTGAACGAGAGGAGTATCGACACTGCCAGCACAGCTAGCAGCAGCATACGATTCGGCAAGCGCTTCAGCATAGGTACTGGACTACATAAGCTAGACTACATCAGCGAAAAAAAGGAGAGCTTAATTCGTAACTAGTAGTGAACAGACTGTGTGGCTTTGCCTGGACCAAGAAACCCGTGATCGTGGTGCTTACCGCTGCCCAGCCACCCGCACCAAACGATAAACTCCAGCGCGGCTAATCTCTTGATACTGCTGTGGTTGTAGCCCCGATCGCCGGAGGGGTTTTTCTCCAGCAACGACGAGTGCCCCAGTACGATCGCCCGGCTGCGTTTGAAGGTAGTTAATTACCTCTGTTGGCTGCGTTAAGTAGGTGACGTGCTGGCGCGTATAGAAGACCAGGCTAGGCTTTTGGAACCCCAGCATCACTAACTCTTCAGTCGGTTGTTTGGTCTGCACAGCAACTTGCGCCAGTTGGCGTAACGGTAGCTGACGCTCGACATCCGCAATCAAGACTAGTGGATGCACCACCAAGATAAGGAAGGCGAGATACCCTAGTAGGTTAGTGATCCAGAGCCAACGACTCCGCCATAGCAGTAGCCCGATCGCCGCGATCGCCGTCGTGCCCCAGATCACGCCACCCAGGAAGGGCAGATCTGCCTGTTGCAGCCGTAGCCCCAGGTTGGGCATCCACGGGTCAGAGCCTAGCCAGCGAGGGCTTTCGATCAGGACAAATGCTGCGATCGCGAGGAGCAGTAGATTCAAGACTCCGCTGATGATGAATCCAGCTTGCTTACGAGTTTGTGGGCGTCTTACATAATCCGTCCACAGCAGCGCTACTAAAATCGCTGCCGCAGGCATCAACGGTAAGGTGTAGCTAAAATATTTCGTTGTGGCGATCGTAAAAAAGCCAAGGATCGCCAAAAACCAGAAGAGTGCAAAAAGACCCAGTTGCTGCCAGCGGGGCTGCCGTTGCCAGTAGCGGCGTTGCAAGGGCTTGATGTGCGCGATCGCCGCTGGCAGATAAGCTGACCAGGGCAAAAAGCCAACCACAATGACCAGAATGTGAAAATACCACGGTCCTGCATGGCTATTCACCACCTGCGTAAACCGCTCGACATTGTGATAACCAAAGAAGGAGTCGATGAATGCGTCGCCATTTGCCAGCGTGACCAACACATACCAAGGCAGCGCGATGATCAGTACTACCAGTCCACCCCGCAGTAACTGCATTTCTCGTAGCACTGCTCTGCCGTTGCCAACGTACAGCAAAAAGCAGCCAATGATGAGACCGGGTAAGAGGAGCCCGATCGGTCCCTTCGTTAAAACTGCCAGTGCCATCAGCACGTAAAAGGCGAAATACCAACGCTTTTGCCGTAGAGGGCGATCGGGCTGAGCATACCCTAGAAAAAACGCTAGCAGCGAACTACCAATGCACGCATTCAGCAGCATATCGGCATAGCCAGTCCGGCCCCAAAAGAAGGTGTTGGGGTTGAGGATGAGCATCGTTGCAGCGAGTAAAGCAGCAAGGTAAGAGGGTGAAAAGTGTAGCTTGTTGCCGCTTTGCAGCGGAGTGAGGAGTGAATCCGTCCTCTCAGATTCTGCCTTCTGCCTTCTGCCTTCTGCCTCTTCGTAGCGCTGAAGAATGTAGAAGCAGAAAAGCGCGATCGCCACAGCGGCAAGGATAGATGGCAGGCGAGCCGCAAACTCATTAACGCCAAAGCTTTGGAAGGCAAAGACCATCAGCCAATAAATGAGCGGTGGTTTGTCGAAGCGGGGTTCCCCATTGACGTAGGGCGTTACCCAGTCGCCAGTGACAACCATTTGACGTGACGCTTCGACAAAGAGTGGCTCGGTCTCATCAATCAGCCCAATGCTGCTCACGTGCCAAACCAGCGTGACGGCTGCGATCGCCAGGAGCCAGAGTAAAGGCATCACCCAGGCAAGTGCAGGGTATTGCTTCCAGTAGTATTGCAGCGGTTGCGTGACGCGAGCAAATTTTACACTCATGCGGTTTCCTTGCCGTCCAACATCCTTCATCCATGTGCAGGCTTAGTCTGAACCGTTGCTTTTGCAACCTAACAAAATGCTTAAGTGGCTCTACTAGCGCCTCTTCAGACCTTACTTTAGCGGTAAATCGACACGGGTGTTAGCTTTCCCTGTTTCACTACGGGGTTGACGTGTTAACAGTACCCAGTCTGCGGCAGAACTTACTGGCTGCACAGAAGGTAGGGCAAGTTGCGTGAGGGCTGTCTGTTCAACCAACAGATAGGGCTGTGGGTCTTTTTGCCAGTAGTCTTGCAGCGCTGCGGGAAGCTGGCTAGGGCTAGCAGAGGATTGTACGATTCGGCGATCGCTGTAAAAGTTGAGCGAGGGACGACTATAGGGATACAGCGTCCAAACGGTAGCGTTGGGCGGAGTATTTTCGCGTACCAGCGTTGCTACGGGCTTAACGGGATAGGACTCATCCAATTCCCATACCCAGTAGGGCGATGTCACGAACAGCAACAGCGAGACATACATTCCCCAAAACAACACCAGAATAAATTGCGAATCTCGCTTCACAATGAGGACGGTCGCCACTGTCAGCGTGAGTGCAACGGCTCCCAAAATGAGCGGTAAGCCAGCCTGCGGAGCAGACCCCATCGGGCTGAAGTAAACGCTGCCGATCCAGCCTGTGATCGCCACTAGGCTAAACAGAATGATCCAGGTGATCGGGTAGCGACGGCGCTCCGCTGGAGTGGTGCTAACTGAAGGTGCATCAACTGAGTGTATGTTAACCAAACGGGTGCCAACCCAATCTGAAAGCTGCCAAATTTCGGCTAGATAGGCTCCTACTGCCAGCGCAAGGGCTGGGTAAACAGGCATCACATACCAGGGCAGTTTTGTACTCATGACAGAAATGATGAGCAGATAGCCCGTCACCCAGAGCAGCACAAGCTTTGCCCAACTCAGGTTGCGGTGCTCCCATGCCAACCGATAGCCCTGAGGAAAAAACACTAGCCAGGGCAGGCTATATTTCAGGATTTCTAGCACGTAGTACCAGGGCGCACCCCGATTCCCCTCGACTGATACCACCACGCGATCGAGCGCTTGATTCCACAGGCTTACACTCACAAATGCCTGTCCATAATGCTGCCATTGCGCCCAGTACCAGGCGAGAACGGGGATACTGCCTAGCAGCACACCACTCCATACATAGCCACATGCCAGCAGGCGGGGCGTATCCCAAAGCATAAAGGCGATCGCGATCGCGCCCAGCAGCAGCGCCACGATGCCTTTAGTCAGGCAAAGCAGCCCAAACGCGATGCCCACACCCAAGCCCCAGCGCAAATCTCGCCGCGATCGCAAGACGCAAAAAAGCAGCAGCAGACCGAAGCACAGCACTGCTCCATCCAGCATTGCCAAGCGTCCGTGCCGCACCACTGGCAGCAGCGTTAAGTAGGTCAGTGCTGCAAAGATTGCTGGCGTGCGGCGGGCAAACAACTCCCGCCCTAGCCCATACAGCAGGGGCACCGAAACCGCTGTGAGCATCGCACCTGGCAGTCGCGCCATACTTTCGGTGACGCCACCCAGACGAAACGCTAATGCCATCAGCCAGTGCACCAGGGGCGGTTTGTTGAGATACGGCTCACCTGCGATCGTCGGATGCAACCAGACCCACGACCCAGGGGACGATCGCCAGATATCCCGTGCTACCTGAGCCACCGTTCCTTCATCCCAATCTCGCAGGGGCAAATCACCCAGGCTTACGCTATACAACACGACTGCTGCCAGCAAGAGACCCAGCAGCCAAAGGCGATCAATCCAGCGATCACCGATTAATGCAGAACTTGAGTGATCCCAAGGAAGAGGTTTGCGAAGCATGGGGAGATTTCGAGGAAATTAGCCGCAGTCGGGACATTAAATCTAGCGCCCTTACTCTTCTTTGCGCTTTACAGGTATAAACGCTTCGAGCCACTTGGCACCGCCCAAAATGAACAGTGTGAGCAGCGTCCCGATCAGGCTAGCCTGCCATAAGCCAGCGCTGGCAATCATGCCCAACGCTGCTGTTGCCCAGATAGCGGCAGCAGACGTTAAGCCTTTCACTTCTGGTTTACCAGACTTTGCCCTTGACTGATGCACAATTTCACCCGCGCCCAGAAAGCCGACCCCCGTTGCAACACCTTGAATCGATCGGCTGATCGCATCTGGATGGATAGTGGCGTCGATCGATGTGGGAATCACAAGAAATAGTGCTGCGCCCAGGCTCACCAGCATATGTGTTCTCAACCCACCCGCTTTGCCAGCCATTTGTCGATTGACGCCGATCGCCCCACCTAGCAACGCTGCCAAGATTAACCGCCAACTCAACCCCCACCATTCACCAGCGCCGGCTCCTAGAGATGCTACCGATACCGTCAATTCACCTACCTCATGTCAGAATTCGCAAGCTAATTATAGGGTGAAGGGGTAAGGAGAGTTGTGACGGCAGGGGAGGCTAGGAGGCAGAGGTCACAGGGGAGGCAGAAGCAGCAGCGGGGAATAAGTTTGGAGTAGCGTTTTACAGCGCCTTGCCAGAGAGTTTCGAGTTGATTCTGACCACTGCTTTCTTACCTTCTGCCTTTTTTTACCTTTTACCTTTTGCCTTCCACCTTCTGCCTTTTTTACCTTTTGCCTTCTGCCCTAATACGCTATCGGCAAGGGTCGTATGTTGGGATTAATCTCTGGCTGATCTGGCAACACGACTGAGGGCATCTCAGCAGCAGGAGCAGAGGTGTTGTCTGAGGGTGCGATCGCGATCGATTCGACAGGGGATTCCGCTGCTTTAGGCTTAGCAGAAGGCTTGAGGTCAGCAGGCTGTGGATTTGCTGCCTGCGGCACTGAGGTAGAGACCTTCACTGGTTGATTGCCTAGCGAGAGTTTGCCATTGCGTAAGGCAGTTTCGATCGTCTTCATTGCAACTGGTTTACGTGCGTTTCCTGGCAAATCAACCACAACCATATAGCCTGTAAATTTCTTGCCACCAACGATTTGCAATGCCTTCAAAATTTTGGGCATATCCGCTTGGAGTAGCTGCCCTTGCTCGTTATACAGCTCTAGCGCCGACAGACAGCCGATGGTCGGGTTCCAGTTGTAGGTATCGGGGTTTTTGTCTTTGCCGCTGAAAAAGTCTGGTGATTCGCCTGTACCGTGAATGCGGAAGAGCGATCGCCCCGCTTTACCTGCCCAGAAACTTTCCTGAATGCCCCCATGATTGCGCCAGGTGGGAGGCAGCAAGCGCTTATAATCCCCCAGGCTGCCCTGAAACGGTCCGGGCTTCCCGGGCGTAAACTGCTTTGCACCTGGCTCAAAGGGCACGAATAGGTTCACCAGCGGAAATTGACCGTATGCCCTGAAGAATTCATCATCGGGCTGTGGCACTGCGCCTTCCATCCGGTAAACACCTTGCGGAGTTTCGCCACGGACAAAGTTTGAGCTTAGGTCATGAATCGATCGCAGCAGTAGCGGCACTGACCAAAGCTGCCCGTTTGACTGGCGTACAAAAGCACCATTACGGTCTTTAAGCAAAGCCTGACACAGTACAGTTCGATCGCGCTGACAGAGGACGTATAAATGCGCCTGCTTGGGCGCGATCGTCCAGTTCAACAAATCCCCTAGAGGCGGCAACGTGCTGGGTGAAATTAACTCTGCCATCTCACGCAGGGTTGTCTGTAACGGAATCGTTGTTGCCCACTTGGGAAACCGTGCTTTGACCCGTCCCACAAGTGGTTGAATTTGTTCGGGCGACAGTCCGCCGTTTGCTAGCCCAGACAGTGACATGGCAACCCATTCGGGGTCAGTGCTACGGTCGATCGTCTCCCGAAATTGGTTGCCAATGCTGGCGTACCGAGTGGGATTGCTCACGTACAGTTGTGTGCCCACTCGCGCTGCCATATCGATCGTACGTTTCTGTGCATCTGATAGTCCTGGGCGGGTTCCCAGCGAGAGAATTTGCTCGATCGCGTCAGCAGCAAACGCTTCTTGTGGCCGCACAACAGCCGTTGTCCAGAGCAAATTGCGCCAGTGTTTCTCGTTTTGGTTAGTGACCGGATAGCGATCAAGGCTGAAGTTCTCAGGGCGAATTTGACGACTCTGCTCCTGACGCTGCGCGGCTCTCGAAACAGCTTTTGCCTGATTTTGTGGACGATTTCCTGCTAGCAATTCAGGGGTGTTGGCGATCGACCTGGAAGCAGGCTTTAACGCCAGTCCGCCCATAACAAGGAGCAGACCCATCACCCCTGCCATGCCATACTGCCGGATTGAATGACGATCAAACTGAGGTGAAAAGCGTTTCATCAGCACGTACAAGTATCAAAGAGAACAAGTGGGCTTATTTATAAAGAGTTCCCTATTTTCTAGCATTCCTAAGCCGCTTATTCGAGGCTATGCAAAATCTTAAAAAGAAACAGAGGCAAAATATTGCTGCAAGGAGTCTGTAGATAAATTCACAACAAAATGGGGAACCTTGACACGACTTTGAAATTCTTCACAAATAGAGACGCTATGCTACCATCTTGGTGGCTAACACGGCTTTAAATCGTTCCTTAGTCATTTTTTTGGTGGTGGAGGAGAGTACAGAAGTGGAAGTGCCCAATCGCATTTCGTCGGCTTGTTCAGGTATACAAATGGCAAACGCTCATCTTACGAGCGTACAGTCACAGAGAAGTCATCCGGAACCAATTCGGGTGGGCGTGATCGGTGTCGGTAATATGGGTCAGCATCACACTCGCGTCCTCAGTATGCTGAAGGATGTCGAGTTGGTGGGCGTGTCAGATGTCAATGTCGAACGTGGCATTGATACTGCTAGCAAATATCGAGTTCGCTTTTTTGAAGATTATCGCGATCTCTTATTACATGTCGATGCAGTGTGTGTTGCTGTGCCAACTCGCTTACACCATTCGGTTGGCATGACCTGTCTTCAAGCAGGTGTACACGTGTTGATCGAAAAACCGATCGCTGCCAGCATTGCCGAAGCCGAATCATTAGTGAATGCAGCCGCAGAATCTCAATGTATTCTGCAAGTTGGGCATATTGAGCGGTTTAACCCTGCGTTTCAAGAACTGAATAAAATTCTTAAAACTGAAGAGCTGCTGGCATTAGAAGCACATCGCATGAGTCCCTACGCCGATCGTGCCAACGATGTGTCTGTAGTGCTGGATCTGATGATTCATGACATTGATCTGATGCTAGAACTAGCAGCCTCTCCCGTCGTTAAGCTTACAGCTAGCGGTAGCCGTGCTTCTGACTCTGGCTTTTTAGACTATGTGACCGCGACCCTCGGCTTTGCGAATGGTATCGTTGCCACCCTTACCTCTAGCAAGGTAACGCATCGCAAGATCCGCCGCATTGCTGCCCATTGCAAGAATTCTCTCACCGAAGCCGATTTCCTCAACAATGAGATTTTGATTCATCGGCGCACGACTGCTAACTGCATCACTGATCACGGTCAGGTGTTGTATCGGCAGGATGGTCTGATCGAAAAAGTCTACACCAGCAATATCGAACCACTTAATGCTGAGTTGGAACACTTTGTTGGCTGTGTGCGAGGCGGCAGCCAGCCGTCAGTCGGTGGTGAACAGGCGCTGAAAGCGCTGCGCCTTGCCAGTTTAATTGAGCAAATGGCGCTCGATGGTCAGGCATGGCAACAAAAAGATATGCAGTTGAATGGTCTTGCTCAAGCTGTAGCCGTTTAAGCGCTGCAAGTTAGACCTGTTTTATTGCTTCAACTAGATAGTTCAATGATTTGAGTGGGTTCAACTTAACCAGTTGAACCCACTTCTTTTTGAAGAATAAGCCCGATCGAGTCAATGGCTAAAGACTGAAACCGAGCGATCGCGTTCTTTAAGAAAGGCTTCAACTGTAGCGCGATCGGGCAAGGATGACTGTGCACCTGCTTTCGTTGCCGATAGTGCTCCGGTGGCTGCACCCCAGACGATCGCCTCTCGGATCGATAACCCTTCTGCTAAGGCGGCGGCAAGCCCGCCATTAAAAGCATCACCAGCTGCAACGGTGTCTACTGCCTCCACTTTGAACGCTGGTATAAAGAACGATTCCTCCGGTGTCGCGCAGAAAACCCCGGTTGCGCCTAGCTTGATTACAACTGTTTCAACGCCTCGTTGCTGCAAGAGGGTAGCAGCTTGGGCAGCGGTATCAGCATCATGGACTGGAAACCCCACCAATTGTGCGGCTTCGATCGCGTTGGGTGTGATGATGCTAATCAGTGCATAGAGGTCAGTCGGCAGATCTGCCTGGGCAGGCGCGGGATCTAAAATTACTTTTACGCCTACGTTATGAGCGGCTTGTGCGGCTGCCACTACAGCAGGTAACGGAATTTCAAGCTGCAACAGGAGGGCGGTGGCTCCGGGTAGATGCTGGCTCAGGCGATCAACATCCACTGCACCCATCGTGCCGTTTGCCCCTGGAATCACAATAATGTAGTTTTCACTGCGATCATCCACGGCAATGATTGCCACACCGGAATGGTGGGATTCATCCGCTAAAACGTCCTCTGTATGAACACCAGCCGAGCGGAGACTAGAGAGTAGCTCCTGCCCAAAACTATCACTACCAACACGACCAATCATTACGGTTAGTACATTAAGCCGTGCCACCGCTACAGCCTGATTTGCGCCCTTGCCACCAGGAACAGTCGTAAAACTGTAGCCAAGCAGCGTTTCTCCAGGAACGGGTAGCGATGGAGTTCTAGCAACGAGATCCATATTGATGCTGCCAAAGACGATGATAGATGGGGAGTTCATAAGTCTGTCAGGTAGGTTAAATGAGAGCCTAGAAGTTACTTTTTATTACGCCTGCTGCTGTTTTAAGAGTAGGAGAAACGCCGAAAGCAACTATCAGTAACGCTTTGAACATATAGGCATCAGGAATCTATCTTGAGGAATAGGTGATTGAAGTATGAGTTTATTTTGCAAATCGCCACGGTAGGATAGAGCTTAGAGAGCTAAATTGAATTGAAGTCTGCAACATTTAATAACACGATCTTTCAACCGTTTAACTATTGGCTATATTTACCTTATACCTGTTTAATGATGCTTTAATACAAGCAACTTGATGCTTTGAAAGATTGTAATCTTGTTGTCTTGGAATAAAGCAAGCATCAAATTAGCGAATGCTCCATTCTCTCAAAGTTCCTCAAAAAATGAGCGTTTCACATAATAAGGTGAGGTTTTGAAAAGCTAATAGTCCAGACACTTATAGCCGCATCTAATTGAGTTTTGGCGACTCAAATTAATTGTGTTGCGAATTGAATTGTAGATCTTGATTCTTCTGGCTCCCTCATAACGAGTTGGCAGGAATAAACGTGAAGAAAATTGACTTTAAAGAGATTGCCACTTACAGTTCCCCACGACAGAACAGTAGTGTGGCTGGCATTGTTATAGCTGGCATGGTTGGGTTGGCTGGTAGCGCGTTTGTTGCTTGTACGCCTGGTGCTGAAACTAATAACAGTCTGAGTCCGCCCGTCCAAACTGGCGATTTGCAATCGATCGCTGTAACCGTTGGTGATCTCAGCAATCCCTTTTTTGTCTTGATGGGTCGCGGTGCTGAAACTGAGGCAAAAAAGATCGGTGGGGACAAGGTGAGAACAACAATCGTCTCCAGCGGTTATGACTTAAACCAACAGTTTAATCAGATTGAAAACTTCGTTGCATCGAAGACAAATATCATTGTGCTGAATGCAGCCGACAGCAAGGGCATAGCGCCAGCAGTGGCAAAAGCCAAGCAAGCAGGGGCGATCGTCATTGCGGTTGATACAGGCGCTGAAGGTGGGGTCGATGCCACCATTACTTCTAACAATGTGCAGGCGGGAGAGCTGAGTTGCCAATACATTGTTGATCGCCTCAAAGGAAAAGGTAATGTTGTCATCGTCAATGGTCCGCCGGTTAATTCGGTCATCGATCGCGTCGAAGGCTGTGAAAGCATCTTTGCAAAAAATCCTGGTATCAAGGTGTTATCAAAAGACCAAAACGCTGAGGGTAGCCGTGATGGCGGCTTGCGCGTGATGACCGATTTGCTCACCTCTTTCCCTCGCATTGATGCCGTTTTTTCCATCAACGACCCCAGCGGTATTGGGGCAGAGCTAGCAGCCAAACAGGCAAAACGGAGCGAATTCTTCATCGTGAGTGTGGATGGTGCGCCCGAAGCAAAACAGGCGATCGAAGATCCCAAAAGCCTTTTTGTCGCTACGGCTGCTCAAGATCCGTTAGGGATGACGCAAAAAGCGGTTCAAGTCGGCAACGACATTTTGCACGGCAAAAAACCGGCTAATCCCAACATTTTGATTCCCGTCAAATTGATTACCCGCGAAAACGTCAGTCAGTACCAAGGCTGGACAGGAGAATAACTCATGACCATCGATACACAAACCTCTGGTTCCAATGCGTCGATCGCCACCCCCGTTCTAGAGATGCAGGGTATTACTAAACGCTTTAATGGTGTGCCAGCGCTGCAAAACGTCAATTTGACGATTTATCCAGGTGAAGTGCATGCGTTGATGGGCGAGAACGGCGCGGGCAAAAGCACGCTGATGAAAATTCTGGCGGGTGCGTACGTTGCTGATGAGGGTGAGATCCGCATCAATGGCGAACCCGTTGATATTGCTGACCCAGGTCGGGCACGACGGGCAGGTATCACGCTGATTTATCAGGAGTTGAACGTTGCGCCTAATTTGACGGTGACGGAAAACATCTTTATGGGCAGCGAGTTGCGACGGGGGCAGTTTCTCGATCGCGCCCAGATGGCAAAACAAGCAACCAACGTACTAGCAACACTAGGAGCCGACTTTGCGCCCAATGATGTGGTATCTAGTCTGTCGATCGCCGAGCAACAGCAGCTTGAGATTGCGCGCGCGCTCAAAGACCAAAGCCGCATTCTGGTTATGGATGAACCCACGGCAGCCCTGTCTGATCGCGAAACCGAGCACCTGTTTGAGGTAATTCGCAAACTTCGCAGTGACGGTATTGCCATCATCTACATCAGCCACCGTATGGAGGAGGTGTACGCCCTAGCTGATCGCATTAGTGTGCTGCGTGATGGCGAATATATTGGTAGCCTCACCCGCGACGAAATTTCGGCAGATCGTCTGGTGCAAATGATGGTTGGCAGAGCCGTAGGGGATTTTTACGAACATCAGCGGCAAACCAACGTTGGTGCTCCCGTGCTGGAAGTCAGAAACATCAGTGATGGACGGAAGGTAAAGCCAGCTAATCTAACGCTCCATGCAGGTGAAATCGTTGGACTGTCGGGCTTGGTGGGCGCGGGACGTACTGAGCTATCGCGGCTCATTTTTGGTGCTGATCCAAAAGTATCGGGTGAAGTCATCCTGAATGGCAAGAGACTAGAGATTAACTCGCCAGGAGACGCGATTGATGCAGGTATTGGTTATGTGCCTGAAGATCGCAAAGACCAGGGTTTATTTCTAGAAATGAGTGCTGGCAAGAATATCGCACTCAATTCGCTGCAACAAGATTCTAGAGCCGGGATGATTAACTTCGGCACGATCGGCAAAATTGCCTCGGATGCGGTCGAGAGCTTTAACATCCGGTTGGCAAATCTGGAGATCCGCGCGATGGATTTGTCTGGTGGCAACCAGCAAAAGCTGCTGCTGGCACGCTGGCTAGCGATTAAACCCAGAGTCATTCTGCTGGATGAACCCACTCGCGGCGTTGACATCGGTGCCAAAAGTGAAATTTATCGCATCATCAGTGACCTTTCCGCTCAAGGCGTTGCCATTCTCATGGTGTCTAGCGAACTGGCAGAAATCGTGGGCATGAGCGATCGCGTCCTCGTGATGCGCGAGGGGGAATTGGTGGGTGAGTTGGGCGGTACGACCGGTACAGCGATTACACAGGAAAACATCATGGCATACGCTACAGGCGCATCGGAGGTAACAGCATCATGAGCCAAACTGAGCTAAGACCGTTAGGACGGAACACCGGCGATCGACCCAAAGCGCGATCGCGGGGCGGCACGAAAAACTGGCTGCAAGTGGCAGGTATTCTGCCCATTCTGCTGCTGATCTGCATTCTCTTTACCGTTCTCTCGCCGAACTTTCTCAATGCGGGCAATATGGTTAACATTGCCCGCCAAGCTTCGATCAATATCGTGCTGGCAACAGGGATGACATTCGTGATCCTCACGGGCGGTATTGACCTTTCTGTTGGTTCCATTCTAGGTGTGTCGGCAGTGGTTGCCGTGCTGGTGTCCCTTTTGCCTGCCTTAAGTTGGGCAGCAATTCCTGTCGCGCTGCTCACAGGTTTGCTGATTGGGCTAGTCAATGGTGCCCTGATTGCCTTCCTTGATTTGCCGCCGTTTATTGTCACCTTGGGTGCACTGACGGCATGGCGAGGTGGGGCCTATCTCGTTGCAAACGGCACGACGGTGATCAATCGTGACCTCGGTTTTGCCTGGATTGGCAATGAATATTTGGGTCCGTTGCCCTGGCTAGTGGTAATTGCGCTGCTGGCGATCGGGGCAAGTTGGTTCATCCTGAAGCGCACTGTTTTGGGTGTACAGATTTACGCGGTCGGTGGCAATCAGCGTGCAGCAAGACTCACAGGTATCAAGGTCAACCGTGTGCTGCTGTTTGTCTATGGCGTGAGCGGTTTGCTGGCAGGATTGGCGGGCGTTATGAGTTCCAGTCGTCTCTACAGCGCGACAGGAATGTTAGGCAATGGGTACGAGTTAGATGCGATCGCCGCAGTTATTTTGGGCGGCACTAGCTTCACGGGCGGCATTGGCACCATGCCCGGTACATTACTGGGTGCGCTGATCATCGCCGTGCTAAACAACGGTCTGACGCTGCTGAATATGTCCTACTTCTGGCAGCTCGTTGTTAAAGGTCTGGTGATTATTGTTGCAGTGACGATCGATCGACTCCGCAGACGAGGATCGCGGTAGCAGTCGAGAGCCAGTTTGTAGAGGAGCTAATGTCTTACAAGCTATAAGCACTGACGCAGAAATCGCGAAAGCCTACTGTTTCAGCCTTCAGGTTTATCCTGACTAGCTCCTCTTAAAATGTCCGTTAATCTTAATATTAAGTCTCCAATAGTTTGGGCAGAGATTGCGTTTACGCTTAATTAAAAGCCCTATACGTATATAGACATAATTCTTTCATTAGATAGAGGATTTTTTTTGGTTACCCCTTCTACATTGAGAAAAATGTTCGAGTAGAAGCAATGACACAGGTTTGGCTTTGGCTGGGATGCATCAGCATGACCGTAGGATCAATCTTTTTTGGCTTTGGAGCCGATCGTGCAAAAGGTAAGTCGTGGCAGATTGTTTATTGTTTGAATTTCTTTATTTGTGCTATTGCCGCATCGTTGTATCTGGCAATGATTTTTAAGCAAGGCTTTACCTATATTGGCGATCGTCCTGCCTACCTAACTCGATACTTAACCTGGACTTTTTCTACCCCATTAACACTCATCTTACTTAGCTATCTTGGGCGAACCAGTATTGTCATTGCAGCCAGTATGATCGGTGCTGATGTTTACATGATTGTGACTGGGTTTGTTGCCACAATTTCATCCAAACCAATTAGTAACGTTTGGTATATCGTGAGCTGTGGTGCTTACGCAGGCTTGGTGTATTTGTTGTTGAAATACTATCGCCAGCAAGCAGAGCAACATTACCCCCGATCCAAGAAAACCTTTAAACGCTTATTAACAGTTCACATTGCTATTTGGACGGCTTATCCGATCGTTTGGATTCTTGCAAGTACTGGTTTTAACGTAATCGGAAGTGTTGCCGAATCTGCCTGTTATACGATTCTGGATGTGGCGGCTAAGGTTGGCTTCGGATTCTTAGCTTTGAATTCGCTTCAGCAGTTAGAACAAGCTGAAGATGTGACCCAATACCAGCAAGAGCGAGCCCTCACTTAATCTTAAAGAGCGCTAAACCTACACCTTGCTGTCTCTGCTGCTTTGAATCTCCTTCAACACAGAGACTAACAACTCAACTAACACAATCAACGACGAAAGCGGGCGATCGCGTTTATCTCTGCTGCGATCGCCTCGTTCATCCCTGTCTAAATTCATTGAGAATACGCTGACGCAAGAGGTTAAAGTCGCTGGGGTAAAGCTCTGCCTGAGAAGACCAAGCAGCTTCCACGCGATCGAGCACTTCAAAAACCTGAGGCACACCCAGATGCAGTTTTTCTAGGAAATCGCGGTGGGCAAACACGTCTTGAGGGGCACCTTCTAGCGCCAGCTTTCCTTGATCGACCACAAACACCCAGTCTGCCCAACTGTAGACCAGATCTAAATCGTGGGTTGCCATCAGAATTGTCGTGCCTGCTGCCCAGATTTGTTTAAGCTTAACCATTAAATCGCGAGTGTGCAGGCGATCGAGGTAAGCAGTAGGTTCATCCAGCAACAGCAGTTCAGGTTGCATAACCATTACATCTGCCAATGAGACGCGCTTCTTTTGCCCCAGGCTAAGATGATGCACCGGACGATCCACTAATTCGGTCAGCCCAAACGCGGCGATCGCCTCTCCGACCCGTTGCGCGATCTCATCTTCTGGCAAGCCTAAATTACAAAGCCCATAGGAAATATCTTCTTCTACTGTAGAGGCAACTAGCTGCTGCTCAGGGTCTTGAAACACCAGCCCTACTTGCTGTCGCAGTGCCATCAGTGAGGTGCGATCGTACTGTAATGGCTTCCCCTGCCACCGCACCATACCCTGCTGCGGCTTATACAAACCATTTGCTAACAGAAACAGCGTCGTTTTACCACACCCATTCTGCCCAATAAGCGCACAGCGTTTGCCAGTTGGAATGCCAAGTGTTAAACCTTGAAGGGCAGGCTGAGGACTCCCTACATAGGTGTAACCAACTTGCTCAAACTCCAACAACATACTGCCATCCCGTAAGCGCCACCAAAACTGCGCAGCCAAAGAGTGCTTCTAGACTATAGCGTTTAGAGGTTTTGTAACGACGAGAATGCCAGATGCGAATATCGCCTGTAAAGCCGCGAGAGTCGAGAGCTTGAGACACCTGACGATAGTTTTCGAGCGTGCGGCGGAGCAATTGACCTACTAATAGCCCCAAGCTTTTCATCCACAGTCGCCAAGTGCGGTAGCCGCCGCGTGCTTGCTGCGCTGTCCAAATTTCACTGGCAGTCCGTAGCATCACAAAGATAAAGCGATACATCAACAGCAACAATTCAGTGAGCAATGCTGGGCACCCAACGCGGCGCAGACTGTCTAGCAGTTCAGTAAAGGGCACGGTGAGCATGATGAAGTAGATGCAAGCTGTGGAGGCGATCGCTCGTGCCGCCAATGCTCCTGCTTGCTGTATGCCATGCCTACTGAGATACAGGTAAACGTTGCCCCAGGTAATGCCCTGCCAAATATCTGCCTGCACCGCTGCCAGATGCTCTACACCTACGCCACTGATGATAAAAGCGGGCAAACTGGTCAACCAGAAAGCAATCGGAATCAAGAGCAGCCGAAGATAAATGAATGCTGGAATTTCAGCATAAATCACAGTCCACACGCTGAGCCAAACCGCGATCACAAGCTGAATAGAAACACTAGTGCAGTAGGTGATCAGCAAAAGGGCGATCGCAAACAGTAGCTTATGTTCCGGTGGCAGCTGCCGCAGCCGATTGGTGTATGCCAGTGTGTCAATTTGCAGAGCCATAAACCGTTAGCAAGTTAAAAAGTTTTAGGCAGCTTTAGATTATTTGTAAGGGCGTGAATGTTTAGGTAATCACATAAGCTGGGGAACATAGAGTAAGACACCTAATGAGTTAAGTAAAGCCGTGCTACAAGAATTTAGTACATTACCAAACCTAAAGCTTTTAGAGAGGGAAAGATTACCAGAATGTTCTGCAATTTACTTTGCGATCGCTCGTGATCAGGTTCTCTACGTTGGTCTGGCAACAAACTTAAGAAATCGTTGGCAAAAGCATCATCGTTCACCTCAACTTGAAGCAATCAATAAACGATGTGAAGTCAGGCTATTTTGGCTTAGTTGTGCTCAGAAAGAGCTTAATGAGCTTGAGCAACAGTACATTGAATATTACTGTCCAACCTTAAACCAAACGAAAATACCGGAGCGACAGCTCATACCCAGCTTCCAGATGCTCACGCTGTCATTAAAGAAATTGAGCGAACGAGTAATCTGTTTTGGAGCATGTCCCGCAGATAACCAACAGTTGAAAACATTGTTTTTGGGTTACTTAGCTGGATATAGAGAAATGCAGCTTTCAACAGCTACTCTTCGTAAAAGCTTACAGGCGATCACAAAAAAACCAAATAGTTTATTTAGATGGACAGAGGTTACTCGACGCAAAGATGGTGCTCATTGGTTGACAAGATGTAATGGGATCGAAATTCAACTAATCCCTTGGTTTGGAGAATGCGTCATGCATAATCCCAGTATGTATGAAGTGATGGTAGAGAAGCGGTTTAATACACGGACTTCAATTCCTGCACCTGAGTATGAATCTATGCGACAGGAAGTAAAAGCAATGTCATTTAGAGAAAGGCTAGAATTGGCTCGTAGTTCAGAAATTGGTCAAAAATTATTTCCATTAGAATGTGCGGCGCAATTCCGTACTGTTAGTGGTGTAGAAATTCTTTGTTTAACTGATAGCCAACTACAAGCCCTACTCTCAGACCATTTAAATCTTCAAGAGCAGCATCCTAAAATGACTGCTGTCCATAGTGATCCAGTGCCTAGCTTGGAGTTTTAACTCGATACCCTTACTAATCCTCATCAACCTCAAGTGCTGATAATGTTCTGAGCAATGATGAAATCTTTGCCAGGACTCGCACTCTCACAGCTCGTACAGATGAACAAAATGTGTTGCTGCATCGCTCAACCTTGCTCGTCTTTTTTGCGTCGCTCCGATCGTCCTTTATACAGCCCTAAAACGTAGCCCGTTACGCCCGCGCCTACACCTGCTTGAGCCGCAAATAAGAACGTTTGCACTTCAGGACCAGAATCTTTAAGGATAGGTTCAAACCAGGGCTTATAGTTTGGATGATCTTTCTCGATCGCAGTCACAAAACTGCTATCAGTTGCGCCAAATTCTTTGCCTTGGAGTACCAACAACGGACCAAATGCTAGAACCAAAACCCCAATGATTAACAACCAATTACCGGGTAGTTTCTTCATCGCTTATGCATCCTGTTCCAAAAGTTTGAGCGTTTGCAATTCTTGTTTGCCATACTGTTGCAGCCAGCCCCAAACCAGCACTGTTAGCAGCCCTTCACTAATCGCTAGTGGCAATTGAGTGACAGCGAAGATGCCCGTAAACTTAAGCAATGAAGCAATGAAACCACCCTGCACCGCCGGAAACGCTAACGCGAGTTGAATAGCGGTCATCAGGTAAGTTAGTAAGTCTTGCAAGACTACAGCCAGAAACACCGCCAGCTTTTGCTGACCCGTTTTCATCACAGTGTTGTAAACCACATAGGCGGCTAATGGACCGACGATCGCCATTGAGAAGACATTTGCGCCCAGCGTTGTAATGCCACCGTGTGCGAGTAAGACTGCCTGAAAGATGAGCACCAAAGTACCTAGCACCGTCATGGTAAGCGGACCAAACAAAATAGTACCTAACCCAGTCCCGGTCGGGTGCGAAGAACTTCCGGTGACAGAGGGAATCTTTAAAGCTGAAAGAACGAACGTGAATGCGCCTGCTAATGCCAACAGCAGCTTTAACTCAGGATTTTGCTTTGTGATGCGAGTGAGCGATCGCAGCCCTACTAGAAAAAACGGTAGCGACACAGCCCACCAAAAAGCAGCCCACTGTATAGGCAAGAATCCTTCTGCAATGTGCATTGCATAGGCTGGCTGGGCAGAACCTAGCAATAAATAACAACTTAAGCCAGCCATTAATCCAAGGCTGACCCATTTCCGGTAGCGTGTCTTCATCCTGTGCCTCGCAGATAAGACGGTATCCTTAAACGACTTGGCAGGTGTTCTGACTTAAAGAGTATTGAGTTTTCAATCTTAAATTTCCTGTTGGTTAGCCCAACTCAAAACCCATCATTCAAAACTCATCACTTTTCTCACAGTTGCGGGACAGCGGTAGAGTTTCACTACACTTTCCCTGTTTCCTCTGACGGCTTTCCGCCAGAACCGAGTCGTGAGACTCAGCATACGTGATTAGGAAGATCTTAGAAACCAGATCCACGAATAGTTTAGATCCCCGACTTCTTTAAGAAATCGGGGATCTAGAGTTTTTAGAAATGGTGTTTTGGACACTAACCGCCAATCTGTATCCGTCGTTCAAATTCTTCGCGGGTGCTTTCAAGCAGAGCAAGCGCTTCTGGATAAATGTCGCTGTGTTCTTGCTTTACCCATCCTAGTAAGCGCGTTAATTGCGCGTTACGTAGCTCTAAGTCAGTTTGAAAGATAGCAGCAGTCGCCATGTGCTTGGCGTACTCTGTTGGATGCCCTTGCGTCATGAATGTGGCGGTTAACGCAGCAAGCGCGTGTTGACGAATTGGATCGGGCGTCTGTTCAGAAAGCATTGGTAACAAAAGTGAAAGGATGAAGTGTAAACCAACTGCTGGAGAGCATTTCCCTTGACTCAAATTAAGTGAGAATCAAGGGAACGCCCGTGGAGTCGTCAACGAGGAACACTAAACCGACCGACGTTGATCTGACAATAGTTGGTAAGCTGCCAGAAAGTCATCCGTAAATATCTGGATAGTGGATGCATCAGTAGAACCTGCGGCTCGGTAGCGCCGAATTGCTTCTAGCGCTGCCTGGTTGCTAAGAAGCGCCAGATCTGCTCCATTCCAGCCATCAGTTTGAGTTGCCCAATGCATCAGATCGACGGCTGCTAGAGGACGATCGTCGTTATGAACCTGCAAAATTGCCAGCCGTGTGGGCAGATCGGGTAAATCAACTTTGAGTTGGAGGTCTAACCGTCCAGCGCGGAGAAGGGCTGGATCGATCGCGTCCGGTCGGTTGGTCGCACCGATGAGCAAGACATTGAGGCAGCCCTGAAGCCCATCGAGTTCGGTCAGGAGTTGCCCAACCACACGATCGCTCACTCCCGAATCACCGTTGAATTTACCGCGCACGGGCACCAGCGTATCGATTTCGTCAATAAAAACCACGCATGGAGCCGCCTGCCGTGCTTTGGCAAATAACTCACGCACTTCTTGTTCAGCAGCACCTACCCAGCGGCTTAACAATTCGGGACCGTTCACGGCAATGAAGTTGGCTCTTGCCTGCGAGGCAACCGCTTTTGCCAGCAAGGTTTTGCCGGTTCCCGGTGGTCCCCATAGTAAGATGCCGCGTGGCGCTTTGGCTCCGGTACGCTGGTAGAGTTCGGGATACAGTAAGGCTCCTTCCACCGATTCTTGCAACGTGCGCTTGATCGCTTCCAGTCCACCGATTTGCTCCCACGGTATGTTAGGCGACTCAACTTCAACCGATCGCAGCACTGAAGGTTTCACTTCTTTGAGCGCTTGCAGGAAATCTGACTGGTTAAGCGTCATGTCGTCTGGAATGGCTCCTTGTAGCGAGGGCACCTGGCGACGTAAAGCGCTATAAGCAGCTTTTTGACAAACCGCTTTGATATCGGCACCCACCATACCTACTGTTAAATCAGCCACGATCGCCAAATCCACTGACTCATCTAGCGGCATGGTGCGGGTGAGAATGGTGAGAATTTCCAGGCGACCATGGCGATCAGGTACACGAAACTGCACTTCGCGATCAAACCGACCGGGACGACGCAGCGCTGGATCAAGATGATCGGGGCGATTGGTCGCTGCCAGAATGATCACGCCCTTCGTTTGAGCAAAGCCATCCATCAAGCCCAGCAGTTGTGCCACTAGACGCTTTTCGACTTCACCTTCCACTTTGCTGCGATCGGGTGCAAGGCTGTCAATTTCATCAATAAATACAATGCAGGGAGCCGCTTTTGTTGCTTTCTCAAAAATGCCGCGCAGGCGTGCCTCTGCTTCCCCGTAGTATTTGCCCATCACTTCGGGACCGACGATCGCAATGTAGTTCACGCCCAGTTCCTGCGCCAACCCTCGCGCTGTGAGCGTTTTTCCTGTTCCTGGTGGACCCACTAACAGCACACCACGCGGCGGTTCTAACCCCAGCTTTGCCAATAGATCGGGACGCTTCAGTGGAATCTCCACCAGTTCCCGCAGTTCTTTCAGCACGTCAGACAGTCCACCCACATCGTTGAGCGAAGCCGCTGTTTCACCATCACTGGCATCACGATCGCTGAGAGGCGGTGTCACAATAACATCTGGTGCCGCCGTTGCGTCCCCTGCTCCCCCTGCATTCGATGGCATTCGACTAACCCCAATACCACCAGGAATATTGCCCTGTCGGGGTATGCTGCTTAAACTACGGGCATTAATCTGAAAGTTGGTTTTTAACTCTCCCTTCTCGGCTTTTTCTTCCAGGACTTTCGCCAGTTCAAGCAGTTGCTCAAACCCCTTAAACAAATCGCTCATCGTTCTATCTCGACAATGGTATCCCGACAGTGGGTTTACCTCTAGTAAGCCCACTTTGGGAGTCGGGCTTACATCTTACAAACGGTTGTCTGTTGAACTGGGATACAAACCTGAAATTCTGCGCCCTGTCCGGGTTCCGAGTAGCATTCTAGTGAGCCTCGATGCTGCTCCGCAATGATTTGATAGCTGATGTATAACCCCAATCCAGTGCCTTGCCCAACTGATTTAGTTGTAAAGAAGGGATCGAATAAGCGTGGCAGTGCTGATGGAGAAATGCCAGGACCATTATCTCGAATGCGGACGATGACCTGTGTATCAGAACATTCTGTAATGATTGTGATAGTGGGTAAGGGTGAGTCAACGGCTCTGCTGCTGAGTTGCTCATTGGGTTGGGCGTTGTGCGTTTCTGCTAGTGCATCAACCGCATTGACCAGAAGGTTCATAAAAACCTGATTAATTTGTCCGGCGTAGCACTCAACCAGAGGCAGCTTGCCGTAGTGCTGGACAATTTGAATACCAGGGCTTTCAGCGTTTGGCTTTAAACGGTTTTGGAGCATGAGTAAGCTGCTGTCAATGCCTTCATGCAGATTGCTTGGTTTCATTCCCGCTTCATCCAGTCGGGAGAAATTTCGTAGGGAAAGCACAATTTGACGAATGCGATCGGAGCCAATTCGCATGGAGGACAGCAGTTTAGGCAGATCTGCTCGTAAAAAACTCAAATCCATCGTCTCAATTTCGGTCTGGATGGCTGGAAGTGGCTCTGGATAATATTGTTGGTAGAGATCAACTAGGTGGAGCAAGTCTTGTACATATTGCTCGGCTGGGTGAATGTTTCCGTAGATGAAATTGATTGGGTTGTTAATTTCATGTGCAACCCCAGCAACCAATTGCCCTAAGCTGGACATCTTTTCGCTCTGTACGAGTTTTGACTGAGTGTCTTGAAGGGTTCGTAGCGTTTGTTTCAACCGCTGTGCTTGCTCGCGCGATCGCCCCTCCGACTGACGTAGCGCCTCTTCTGTTTGCTTGATCGTTGTAATGTTGTGGAAAACAGCAACCCCCCCGCAAAGAATGCCGCTATCATCCCGCAACGATCGCGCTGTCGCACTCAGCCAGATACTTTCGTCTTTTTGGGGCGATCGCACCAGCATTTCGGTTGCGTTGACAGCTTCTCCTTGAATGGCACGGACTAACGGAAACTGCTCGGTTGGGTACGGCGTTTTAGCATCGGGTAGGTAAAAACTGCCAAGGTTGGCTTGCTGCGTTGTCCATTGCTCTAACGAGCTACTATCAGGCTGCACCCCAAGCACCTGCTTGGCAGCCGGATTGATGAACAAAAAACGACCGGCTTCATCCGCCACCATGACACCATCGCCCATACTTTCCAAAATCGATTTCAGGACTCGTAAGGCTTCTTCGGAGTAGGCTAACTGCTGTGCGCGTTCCTGTAGGTCTACCAGTGCCGCTTCTAACCGCACCGACTTTTCTAAGGTTTCTTGCTCATAAACCTCTAGTAGTTCCTCCAATGCAACAACTTGCGCTCGGAGTTGCTCAACTTCTTGAGACTCAGTGACATGGTTTGTATCGTTCACGCTAAATATTTTCCCTATACAGAAGGGTGATTGTCGGACTGTCGATGCAACCATTGGAGCCTTGCACTATAGCGGTCTCAGTTAGGCAAACACGGTGCTTTTGTCAAAGGGGAGCACTGCCATTTTGGCGTTGAGAGCCAACGTTTTGAACATATCTGCCGTAGCGTCGGGGATAGGCACCTTAGAGAACAGAATGATGGCTATGAGGTTACCAGAGGGTAAAATGCCGCCAAAGCCCAGTACTGATTGCACTCCGCAAGGAGTGACAAACTCTGCCTGTGCCGGAACAAACGCACTATTAGCTGCCTGCGCTACATGAAAAACGTTGTAGGTTTTCTGCTCTAGATCGGCCAGTAAATTGGGATCAGGAGCCAGCACAGCACCGATTTCTAGCCCAAACTGCTGGATCAGTTGAGAGATCATTGGTGATTGGGCGACCAACTGTTCACTAACCAATGGAATCGCTTGATGACCGATCGATGCCTGTCTGGCATTCCATTCGGAGCGATCGCCAGCCGTAGCCAGTAGCGTCAGGCATTTGGTTGTAGGCACATCTGGCTGTTTGCCCAACATTCGATCAGCAAATTGTTGGAGTTCGATCGTTAAATCCTCATAGGAGTGAGTTTTGAAAAAGCGTGTGAGCGCAAATGCACTAGCCTCCGTCTGCTCATCGCTAAACTGTTCATAGAAATAGCGAACGATCCGATCGGCTGCTTGCTCCATACTCGTCGCCCCTACACCCAGCTTTCGTAGAGCAGTGCCACATTCGGTCATATCGCTTAGAGTAAAGTTTGTCAGGTTGTACATAGCACTGATACGCCTACAGGGTTTAACTTCGTTGCGTTGCACCCGACTATCTCATCACTCAAACGCGCTATGAAGTAACACTCATTACATGAAGGGTTCCCATCTGGTTCGTTGCACTATCAGATGAGAAGGAGTAGAGTTCCTTGCAGTCAGCGGGGTACTCTGTGGATATGGAACTTCAGCTTTATGACTCGCTTCACCTGACTATGTTTAGCGGCAAGGGAGGTGTTGGCAAAACAACTCTCGCCTGCGGCTTTGCGCGACAATGGGCACAACGATTTCCTGATGAGTCAATTTTGCTGCTGTCTACCGACCCAGCGCACTCATTGGGTGATGTACTGCAAATGACGGTTACAGACGACCCTCAACCTGCTGTAGATCTGCCGAATCTCAAGGTGCGATCGCTCGATGCAGAAATCCTCCTACAAGCGTTCAAGAGCGATTACGGCAATGTATTAGAGCTGTTGGTCGAACGAGGTAGCTTTGTCGAAAACGAAGACCTGACACCCGTTTGGGATCTAAGTTGGCCCGGATTAGATGAACTGATGGGCATTTTGGAAATCCAGCGGCTGCTGCGCGAACATGAAGCCGATCGTGTCGTGGTCGATATGGCTCCCAGCGGACATACGCTCAATCTCTTCGGCTTAATGGATTTTCTGGATGAGTTTCTAAGTGCCTTGGAGCTCTTTCAAGAAAAGCACCGTGTCATTAGCCAATCTTTTACCGGACGCTACACCGCCGATCATGCTGATGCGTTTTTGCAAGACATGAAAGCAGACCTTGTGGGTGGACGGCAGCTACTTCAGAATCAGGATGCCACTGCTTGCTTGGTCGTGGCGATCGCCGAACCGATGAGCCTTTTGGAAACTCAACGCTTTCTTACAGCGTTAGAAACTTTGAAGATTCCAGTTGGTGGGGTGTTTGTGAATCGTCTAGTGGAGGCAGAAGGCAGAAGGCAAGAGGCAGAAACAGGGGAGGCAGAGGGCAGCAATCAAGCATCTTTTCATCCTTCATCCCCCGCCCTTCTCGATCGCCTCGCTGAGCAGCAACAACTTCTGTCTAAATTCATTGCCCTGGCAGATCAGAAGCCAATTTTTGCTGTACCGCAGCAAGCGCAAGAGCCAGCGGGGACGATCGCGCTAGATCATCTTTTCACCCAAATTCAGCCAGCAACGGTAGAGTCAGTCGTCATTACGGCACCGCAGATACAAATGCCAGAGAAGATTCCGCCTGGGTTTGGCGATTTTATAGCGGCGGGACGACAACTGATTTTGGTAGGTGGCAAGGGTGGCGTGGGCAAAACGACGGTAGCAGCAGCGATCGCATGGGGGATGGCAGAGCGTTATAGCGATCGTAAGATTCGGGTGATTTCGATCGATCCCGCCCATTCGCTGGGAGATGCCTTTGGGCAAGTCTTGGGGCATGAGGCGATCGCGCTGACATCCAACTTGAGCGCGCAAGAAGTGGATGCTGAACAGGTGCTCGATCAGTTTCGGCAAGATTACCTGTGGGAACTGGCAGAGATGATGAGCGGCGAAACCAGTGATGGCGAGACCACGCTCAAGCTTGCCTACGGTCCTGAGGCGTGGCGAAAAATTGTGGCGCAGGCGTTGCCGGGTATTGATGAGATGCTGTCGTTGGTAACAGTAATGGAACTGCTGGAGTCCAAAGCACAAGATTTGATTGTGCTGGATACGGCTCCCACAGGACACTTACTGCGCTTTTTGGAAATGCCATCGGCAATGGGTGACTGGCTTGCCTGGATCTTTAAGCTGTGGATCAAGTATCAGGATGTGCTGGGACGCACTGATTTAATTGGACGGCTACGGACGCTACGGCAACGGGTGATGCAGGCACAAAAAAAGCTGAAAGATCCAAAATACACTGAGTTTATTGGCGTGATTCAAGCGCAAGCGGCAATTACAGCCGAAGCCCAACGGCTAGCCATAACGCTAAACGACATGGGCATGGCTCAACACTACATCGTCCAAAATCGCTTTGAAGCGGGACAAAAGCTAGCAGAAGGGCTGTTTTCGGAACAGACGATCGTCCATTTACCAGGGTTGCCCCGATCGATCTCGCCTAGCGATCGCATTCAGATGGCAGCAAAATTATTATTTTAACGGTCAGTATGGTCAGCAGTCACGGCTAAAATACTGGTACTCATTCATTCTGCATGAGCCGCCTGGTTAACCTTTGAAGGAAAGGAGCGATGTCTTTTGAAGTCTTGCCACTAAGAGCTGTGGTGTTTCAATGCTTATTTTTGCTGATTGCGATCGCGATCGAAGCATATGTTCTACATAGAACGTTGAGCCTGGATTACAAAACCAGTATGCAATATGCTGTCAGCGTCAATCTGCTCTCCACATTTCTTGGCTGGATCTGCTTTTTTCTCACTCAACCATTGTTACCACTAGAATGGCGCGTTCAGCTCATTAGCTTTATCTTTTTTGAGCACTTTTATGCAGACCCCATGCTACTTAATGTGGCACCGGTGCTGGTATTTTGTGCCCTTGGTATGTTTTTGGGTACCTTTCTTGTCAAACTTAAAGGGTTAGATTTTTTGGATATTCTGCTCGAAAAAAATCCCAAACCCAAAGCCACAAGCGAAGTGAAACCGATGCGCTTTCGTGGTCGACAAGGTCAGCTTGTGGGCGTCCGTGCCAACAGCAGAGTCTATGCTGTACTGGTTGCCAATGCTTGTAGCTTTAGTGCTATTCTGCTGCTACTTTTCTTCCGTCTGGTTGAACAATCTTACCTTCCTCGTTAGATACGTTGACTAGAATGGAAAATATTTTAAGTTTTTTAGGACAATTAATCTCTAGCTTAATTCCTCCCAGTCTACTTTCTTGGCAGACATTTTTTTGGCTGGGTGTCTTTATTTTCTTCTTTGTAAACTTAGGTTTTAATCTTGCGATTAGACAATTTTTCTTATCTCTTCTTAGTATTGATGAGATCTTTAAGCAGTTACGCAAAACGCTCACGCCACCAAAGCCCGACTCGTGGCAAACGTTGCTCTGGATTAGCATCTTTTCCTGGGCAATGTCGCTTTTGCCTGCCCGCGAATGGATGCAAGGTTTTATTGCCACATGTGCCTGGTTCTTTCTGATTCCAGGCATTCACTGGTTCATGCATGAGGAAAAGTTCAAGGTTTTTGACCTGACGCTTAATATCAAAAAAGGGCTAACTATTGGTGGTTTGTATCTTGCTCCCTGGATAACAGGTGCCTTAATCTGTACCCTTCTTTTTTCTGGTTTGCCGGAGGAGGAGCGCACTCGCATCGCCTTGCTTTCTTGGCCACCGATTTCAGCCGTAATTGCAGCGTTGCCAAAGTTTATTGGGATCGGTCCAAAGTATAAAACTCCCAAGCCGGAGGCACGTCAAGATCTTGTCATCTTATTGCTTTCCAACCTTCTCTTGAGCTGTTGGTTTCAGCTTTTCTTTCTAACACAATCCTGGCTGGTTGATTACCCTAGCCTCATCACTGAAGACTTAAGTAAAAGTGCGTTTGTGATTAAGTTTGTGAACAATCCTACTGAATCTCGTGGTGTGACGATTTTAGATCAAGCTGAGGTTGTTTTGAAAGAACAGTTGGATGGGCGATCGTGGTCACAGGTAGAGCGGTGGTTGCTAGAGTTAGAGCCGCAAATGCAGCAGCTAGAAGATGTTGTGATGACCCGCATTTCGCCTGTAAAAGAGAACTCGTTGTGGGGTTTGCAGGGTCAAGTCTTGCCGAGAACAGAGTACCAGATGCAGATGATGGCGGTTTGGCAAGGACCATCGGCTGATGGCACTGGGTATTATTTGATGAAGCCCTGCCAAATAACTCGTGTGCCTGATACGCGTCGATCGATCGCACGCACAGTGGCATCGACTCAGATTGCTAGAGTAACGTGTGATGCTGTGACAGACCCGACCGCAGGGCAACCAGGGGATGGAGGAGGGATGATGAGTGAAGGAGTGAAGGAGTAAAGAGGTAGGGGGGCTAAGTGAGCCAGCACTGATCGATCCCTTGCCCATCGGCAGCGCTGCCGCAAATTTTCTGTCGTGATGTTATGGAAGCCTTCGCTAGAAGGGGTTTGACAAGTTTACAACAAGCATGAGTTTGAGAAAGTAAGTATGAATGCGGCTAGAACATTGGTTATTACAACAAATGTGTTTCGTGAGGTGATGCGCGATCGCGTCCTCTATCTCATTGGCTTGTTTGCGCTGTTTCTCGTTGCCTGTTTGCGCCTGCTGCCCGAAATTGCCGCCGCAACCGAAAATAAAATTCTGCTGGATGTGGGTCTAGCAGCAATGAGCTTACTAGGTCTGGTTATTGCGGTTTTTGTTGGTACGGGACTAATTAACAAAGAAATTGAGAAACGAACTGTGCTGGCGCTACTTGCTAAACCAATCAGCCGCACCGAGTTTATTGTTGGCAAACATCTGGGCTTATCGGCAGTGCTGGCGGTACTGGTGGCAACGATGACCGCTATTTATATGGCAATTCTGGTCTTTGGTCGCGTGCCATTTCCTGCTGGTAGTATCCTTGTTTCGTCACTCTACTTATTTCTCCAGCTTTCGCTGATTACTGCTGTGGCGATCGCGTTTGGCGTGTTTACCAGTTCGCTACTAGCAACGCTGCTCACGTTTGCGGTTTATTTTATGGGCAACTTTAGCCGCGATCTGGTGACGCTGGGCACTCTCAGTAAAAACCCAGCCATTGAAAACATGACCCGAAGCCTCTATTTGGTGCTTCCCGATCTGGCGCGGTTAGATCTTAAAAATCAGGCAGTGTATGGTCAACTGCCCAGCCTCACAGCGCTGCTGGAGAATGCTCTTTATGGGATTCTCTACATTGTGGCGCTGCTGGCGATCGCCACCTTCGTCTTCTCGCGCCGTGAGTTTTGACTCTAGGCTGGGATTGCTTTAGCTAGCTTTGCTCCACGCAACGTAGGGTAAGCGTGATGCTGTTGCTTTTACTGCCTCTGCTTGCGCAACTAACTGCCCGCATGCATCCCAGGTGCCGCTGATCATCATTTGACGCACGCCTTCGCCGATCACTACGGGCACTGCAACATCACCATACTGTACTGTCAACGCTTCTAAATTGATGGTTACAGGTAGGTCAGGAGTTGCCGTGATCGCGTCCTGCAACTGCTTCACCGCTTCAGGAGTAGCCGTTACGCAGGGAATGCCCATTGCTACACAGTTCCCAAAGAAGATTTCGGCAAAGCTTTCACCAACAATCGCCTGAATGCCCCATTTGGCAATCGCTTGCGGTGCATGTTCCCGCGACGAGCCGCAGCCAAAGTTGTTGTTTACAACGAGAATTGTTGCGCCCTGATAGGTCGGCAAATCAAAGGGGTGCTGTCCCTTCGCCTGTGTGCGATCGTCGGCAAACACTTCGGCACCCAGCCCATCAAACGTCACACAGCGTAAAAAGCGGGCGGGAATAATACGATCGGTGTCGATATCATTGCCAACAACCGGAATGCCGCGTCCCGAAACTGTTTTGACTTCGCTCACCATAGGATCTACCGCTAATAAAGAAGATCCAGTATAGAACGGATTAATAGTACAACGTCAGTGTGTTGGCATGGGAAACTGGGTTTAGAGGCACTAGTCTAACGGTGATCGTCCTCGATACACACTTGGACAACAGTTGCATGGGAACATCAGCCTGAACACGTTAGTCTAGCGGTGGAACTAGGATCGTCCAACTCATGAACCTGAGATTTTCGCAAGACCTGGAGAACCTGCTTAATCGCCTCATTGAAAAGCCGCTGACGCTGGGCGACATTCTGGCAGAAACGTCGGAGCGAGGCTTTGGTCTGGTGATTGTGCTGATGGCATTACCGTTTTTACTGCCAATGCCACCAGGGTTTGCAGGTCCGTTAGGTTTTGGCTGTCTGGTGTTGTCAGCGCAGATGGCGTTGGGACGACGATCGCCCTGGTTACCCAAACGCATCGCCCGATTTCAGTTTCCAAACTGGCTCGCGCTCAAGTTACTAACCTTGCTTCGACAAGTGACGGGGCTGCTGGAGAAAATTGCCCGACCACGGCTGCGACGGCTTGCTGAAAGTCATCAGATCTGGCGGCTCAACGGGGTGTGCATTGCGTGGTTAGCTTTTTTGCTCATGCTCCCTATTCCCTTTACCAACCCCATCCCCACGACTGGAATTCTGCTGTTGGCAGTTGCCACACTAGAAGCAGATGGCTTGTTAATGTGTATTGCGTATGGCATGACGATCGCGATCACCCTGGCAGTGGCAGGCATTGGCTATATGCTTTGGCAGTCTCCCACTTTTTTTCAGAACTTGTTTCGCTAGGCTTTACCCGAAACACACAAACTACTGCGTCGGTTGTGTGTTTGGTGCTACCGCGACAGCACCCGTTAGCCAATCACAAAAGGGTCAAGTTTATAATCGTTCCACGCCTTCTGGTACCGCTCTGCAACAAAGGGTCGTACTACGAATTTGGGTGGCGTGCCCGCTTGCACATCAATGCGGAGAAACGAATAGGGTCGTCGTCGCTGTGATCCTTGCCCGCTCCGCCCCACAAACAATTCTGACTTGGCGACTACGGTTTCACTCGCTGCCCCAGACCGACTGAGCCATTCTGTTACGTTTGCGCCTTCTTCTCGCTGGCGGCGTAGACTAAAGCCACTACCGCCACAGATAATCCAGTTTGTGTTTGCGTCAGCGTGCCCCGTATCGGCTGTGCGGAGATATTCCAGGCAATGAGCGTGACCATTCAGCACGAGATCAACAATAGGACGATCGCCCGCCCGATCGCCCACCGCTTTAGCTACGACGTTTAACACCTGGCGGAGTCGATCGCGCACGGCTAGCGTTTGTGCCTGGTGCCATTTCGTTGCTTCTGTCACATAGGGCGGATGGTGGAAAAAGAGGATTCGCCCCCGTACTGCGTCTGTGTGCCATGACTCAATCAGCCGCTTCTCTAACCATGCCAATTGCTCTGAATCCGTCTCTGTTCTTCCGTCAGAGGCAAGCTGCTTCGTAATATCTTGCGTGACTTCGGTGAGCTGCTCTAGCTTAGCGTGTAGGTCATCCATCCGTTCTGCATCATCTGGGTCATCAGGCTTCAGTTTCGTAAGGGTCAGCAAAATTTCCTGTATCTGGTTGTCTATGTCTGTTCGTTGCTGTTCTAACTGGCGGCGGTACTGGTCTCCAGCAGGGTTATTGGGTAGGGCGATCGGTGCATTGATGGTGTTTGAATCCAGCGCGAAGAAGTCAATGCCGCCAGACCGAAACGTGTAGTAGCGGTTGGGCAGGCGAGTGAAGCGTCCCGGTTGATAGCTTAAGCAGCGTCCCGTTTCGGTTTTAGCCGTGTAGTGTTGATCCAGATGCCGTTCTAGCTCGGCTCCGGGCTGGTAGGCTTTAAGGTAGTCCAAAAAGGCGCGGGCGTATGCGTTTCCCTGCATCGAACCACGCCAACTGACGTCTAAATCAAGGTGTGCCCGCAGCAGTCTACGCAGCGGGATCGTGATCTGTGACAGCACGCCAAACAGCACAGACATATCGTAATAGTCGTGGTTACCGGGAATGGGCAGAAACGGCAGGTTGAACACCATGCGATCGTAGGCAATGTGCTTGGAGTCATTGCCGCCGACCAGAAACTCCCGATACGGCTCAATAAAGTTGGGAGGGTAAAAGGTACTTGAGCCAGTCAGGTAAACAACATCACCTGTATGCAGCACAAAGCGACAGCCGTCTCGCTGCTGCACCATTTGCTCGGCAATGCGCCGCTGAGGGTTGTGTCCCCGATGTGCACCAGAACCGCTGTCTCCTAGCACTAGAAAGGAAAACTCTGGGCTGTCCTCCTGGTTGTCATCCAGCACCAGACGAGTTTGGTCAATGTCTCGCTGCACGATCGCCTGTTCACCCCAACGGACGCGCTGACGCATCTTGAGGATTTTGGTCGCGATCGACGGATCGGTGACAAACTCCATGACAAATTAACTCCGTGTTTTGACCTTTAGTGCTGTCCTTATAACAACCTACACTGATTGTAATGGTTGCTTCATAAGGCTTCGCTTGATCTTTCTTTAGCTTTAAACCCGTTCCTCCACCCTTAGGTAGAGTAAAAGCGTTGCGATTTCTTTTAACTTCAATAGTGCAAAGAGCTGATGACTCCAAAACCCCAGGGCAACCTGGGGCTTTCATATTTTTAAGAGAAAAATAGGCGCTAGTTGACGATCGACCGCTTCATCTCAAGCTTTTGGTTCATACGTGATCTGCTCTGATGTGTAAGACGGCGGCTCAAGGTGAATGAGAACGCGAACTGGACTGAAGCGCTCTGCTAATTTAGCTTCTACAGCTTCGGTAACTTGGTGAGCCGTTTCGACGTCAGTTGCACTAACAATTAAGTGCATCTCGATAAAGCTTTGCCGACCCACAACCCCTCTAGACGCAATGTCGTGGCAGTTGATGACACCGGGAACCTGCATGGCGATCGTATGGATGGCTTCGGGAGCGATCGCCATTTCATCGACTAAGGACGGCAGGTTCTCTTTGAGCACTGACCAGCCGCTAAAAAAGACTAGCAACGCGACCGGAAAGGCAAGCACCACGTCAAGCCACTGAAGCCCCCACGCCCAGATGCCAATCAAACCGCCGATCACGCTGATTGTGACCCAAATATCACTCATAGTATGTTTCGCGTCGGCAATGAGAATGGCGCTTCCAATACGCAGCCCTTCCCGTCGTTCGTAGAAGGCAACAAAGATGTTAATGCCTAGCACGATCAACAACAGCCAGAGTTCTTGAGATGAGATTTTTACCGGAGCATGGTTGGGTTTCAAGAGGTTTTCGATCGCGCCCTGCAAAATCTCGAAGCAGGCGATCCCTAGAAAGGCAGCAATGCCTAAGGCACCGACTGCCTCAAACTTTTGATGTCCGTAAGGATGATCGCGATCGGGTTCGGGTGATGAAAACCGACTGGCAACTAACCCCAAAATGTTGTTTGCGCTGTCGGTCACGCTATGTAGTGCATCTGCTATCAAACTAAGCGACCCAGTCAGCCAGCCAATGCCAGCCTTCAATACCATCACAAACAGGTTAAGCAGCAGTGTGATTAACAACACCTTCCGAACCTGCGATCGATTATCTACAACCACAGCATTAAGCAAACTCATTCCCCTTACTGTAGGGCAGCGATCGCGCCAGCACTACTGGCATGACGCGCTTGTAGGCAAAGATTCGCAGTAGTTGGCGGCGGTTACGATCGTTCAATAGCAGCAGCTGTTTAGTGGCATGATGCCCTAGTGGTAGCTAAGCCTTCGCGGTAATGAAAGTAGCCCATTCGTAAAGAGAAGATCTTTTCAGTTACTATCACCAGTACTATTTAGAGTGCCGATCGTTGAGTGCAAGCAGCTATGTCTCGGTTCACTATCAATCTTCTCGAGGGGTCTGTTGCCATTAGTTTTACGCCCCAGGCTGCCGCAGAACTGCAAACGGCACTCTCTCAGTTAATGGATCGCCTCAAAGCCACAGCCGTAAAGACAGCCCCTGGCAGTCGCGCTACGCCGCAAAAGCCAATGGAGTATCAGTACACAGGTGATGTGTTTCTCGAAATTTTTTGCAACCCTAACATTTGGGCAACGCCCTTTGCCGCTAAAGTCTTGATCACGGTAAGAGACGATCGCATTCGTTTGACAACAGAAGCGGAACTCAGCCGTCTGATAGAAGACATCAATCAATATTTAGAGCAATCCTAAGTGAAAAAGAACGTCGATTTTGGCATTGAATTTTTGCACAAATCGAAGTTTTGAAAAAAATGGGCTTAGACTATTCGCATCGCTAGTAAAGGACGTGGCTGAAATGAATGCTGACAATCTTGTACAACTGCTTCAGAACGGTTTTCGCGTCACACTTGGTGCAACAGCATCTTTAGTAGAAGTGATACAAGACTCCGAGAAACGTCATGAGAACCTCTCAAAGCTGAATCAGGAGTGGAGCGTACTCTCATCCGAATGGGCACAAAAGGGTGAGGTTACAGAGCAAGAGGCTCGTAACTTTGTGGATACGCTTCTGGCTCAGCGCAATAACCAGCCTCCAGCTTCAAGTACGACTAGTACAACCGCTACTACGACATCTGCCGCACCTGAAATCCAGCTAGAGTTGCAGGAGCTAACCGCGCAGATTGCAGCGATGCGTGCTGAGTTGGAAACACTCAGAAACCAAAACGCACCCTCTTAGTGGAACGAATGATCACTAAGCTGCGTCTACTCAGTTAGCTCTGTCAGAGTCGGGTTGAGGTTGATTAACAAGCGAGTAGCGGCTACAACGCTCCCGTTTGAGGGATATTTGTGAGGGATCAACATCCCTCAAATAATTTCCAAAGGTATAGGCATAGCGCTAATGCTGAGCAGTGGGGCAAGACGATCGCTTAGTCGTTGTCCCACTGCTCACGGCCGACTAAATCGCCAATGCGATCGCGCAGTAGAAAGTTGCAGCGCTCAAGTTCGCACTCGATGGATGCCCACTCGCGTGCTGGAATGAACTGGCAGAGAATATAGATCGGCTGATGACGGCTGACCATACCCTTTTGAACAAGTTCACGCGCTTCGTCTTGGATGACACTAAGAGAATATTGTGCAGATTGAAGCATGGATCTCACCCTTGTATTGGTTAATGGAGCTTTGATAAAAGTGGAGGAGCTTGGCAGGGTAACCCAAGGTTACTGTAGCGGTAGGAATAGAAGCGGTAGCAATAGATAAAAACTCAAGCTTAGGATTTAACGAGGAGGACTGTAGTCCTGTATACTGATCAGTTTTCATTTTCGCGCTAAATCCTCCTTGATTGTATTAAGAACCGTTGAAAAAGTCATCAAACCTTAACTCAATTGTTGTCACTCTTGAACTGAAATAGCCTTCCCTCAGTAGATTCAGGGACAGATTTAAATTATTATTACGACCGATTAACAATTGCTATGAGTCTAGCCCGTTACGGCTGATGTGTGATGGTCGACTGGCGATCGCTGTTTTAAGTAGATTGCCGGTTTGAGCCTTGCTGCTACTAAATGCCTGTAACAGCTACATTAGCGCTGCCACTAGAGAGCTGGTCAGACGTTTCAGTGTTCCCAGTTTTATAGCGCTCGTGACATAGTGCGACTGCCAGTTCTAGTGCTGCTCTCATGCTGGTTGCTTCTGCGATGCCCAGCCCAGCAATGTCGAAGGCTGTACCGTGATCAGGGGATGTTCGCACAAAAGGTAGTCCGATCGACGTATTGACTGCTCGATCGAATGCCATCAGCTTGACTGGGATCAGTCCTTGATCATGATAGAGGGCTAAATAAGCGTCGGCAGGATTAAACGCTGCCGCTGTCTGGGTGCTGCCAAACCACGCTTGCCCTGGTTTGACCCATAGTGTATCGGGTGGCGTGGGTCCATCTAATCGAAGGTGCGGCAACCGCAAACGAGTGTCTTCGAGCCAGGGGATCAGCCAATCTTGCTCTTCGTGCCCCAGCTTGCCTTGTTCGCCACTGTGAGGATTGAGTCCCGCGATCGCTATTCGTGGTGCTTCTAGCCCAAAGTCTTGTCGCAGACAATCAAGCAATAGATCGAGCTTACGGGTCAGCAAGGCAGGGGTGAGCGCATCTGCAACGTCGCGTAGGGGAATATGAGTTGTAGCAAGCAGCGTTCGCAAGATCCAACCTGTGTGCGGTGATCGAGCAACAAACAACATCCCAAAGCGATCGACCCCTGCTCGTTCTGCCAGCAATTCCGTTTGTCCGGGGTATGGATGACCCGCAGCACTCCAGGCAGCTTTAGAAATTGGTCCTGTGACGATGCCATGAAAAGCTCCAGAGAGGGCATGGGCGATCGCCGTTTCGAGATATTGAAAACTGGCGGCTCCGCTGGCAGCACTTTCCTGACCGATCGCAATTTGCTGCTCAAGGTCAGGAGCAAGCGTGATATCGAGAATCTGCAAATCGTCTGGGTTTGCCAGGGGCAGCGTTGGATGACGCGATCGCAATTGTTGATAGGTGGCTACGAGGCGCGATCGACTGCCCACAAGTGTGATGACGCAACCTGCAAGTGGAGCCGCCAAGGCTTTGAGGATTACTTCTGTACCAATGCCTGCTGGATCACCGAGAGTGACAGCTAACTGAGGCGTATAGGTCTTTGTATCGGATAGCATTAATTATTTTCGTCATTCATCCGTCTCAAAAACTACTGTAGCGAGATCTAGCGCTACCTTGCTTTGATCAATGCTTTAGAGGTATTTGCAGTGACTCTCATCTACTTCTTTACCCTTTTGAACCTTTCTATGTTTTGGTAAGAACATCATCCAGTTCGGCATAGTCGGGTAGTGTGGTGTCGATCGCCCTACCAGCACGAAGAACCGTGCGATTGTGCTGAGAGCGAGACAGCAGTTCACTATAGCGGCGCGCCTTAAACAAAACGAGGTCGGCAGGCAAGCCTACGCCGATACGTCCCACTGTCGGCAAACCCATTAAGTTAGCCGGAGTGGTTGTAATGGAGCGACACCAGGTACCGTAAGGACGATCTAGATGGGCAATTTTGACTGAGAGGCTAAATACTTGTAGACCATCATGGTCGCCAAAACTGTGGAAGGGATCACGACAGTTGTCACTGGCGATCGCAACGGGCACTCCAGCTTGCTGTAGCTCGTGCAACAGCGTAACACCCCGCCAACGAGGTGTACGACGAACTTGCCGATCTTGCAGGTAAAGGTTACACATTGGCAAGCTGACGATGCCGATCCCGGCTTGCTTAACGAGGGCGATCGTCGTTGCTGCTATTTCGTCTGATTGCACGGCAAGGCTGCAACAATGTCCACAGACGACTCGCCCCTGATATTGATGTCGAATAGCGGTTTCAGCAATAACGCGCAATGTTGCTGAATTTGGCTCATTCGTCTCGTCTGCGTGAAAGTCCAACGCAAGATTTCGTTCTTTTGCCAGCGTGAAAGCGCGATCGACCTGTTGCGCGATCGCGGCGTCCATGTAGGCAACCCCGCCTAAAATGCCACCCACTGCGGCAATTTGATCGGCAAGCTGTTCGCCTGCTGGCGTGAGGTAATACTCTAGTGGCACCAAGGAAGCCGCTTGCAACAACAGCCGCTCTGACCATTCTGCTTGAAGGGTTTTGAAAACATCTAGACTAATTGCCGCTTGTTCACCAGAAGCGTCAATGTGTGTGCGGACAGCTTTGCTGCCGTAGGCATAGCTGCACTTCAGCCCAAACGACATCCGACGATATAGATCGTCTGCATCCCAGTGCCGCGTATCGGTTTGTATGGTAGCGATCGCGCTGTTAAAGGTGCCATCAGGATTTGGTGCCCGCTCCCAAACGTGCCCTTTATCAAGATGCGTATGCAGATCGACAAAGCAGGGAAAGACAATACCGTTTTGTAGATCAGCAGAGGGGCTGTCGTCGATCACTTGTCCAGCAGGGACGATCGCGGCGATCGTGCCGTTGTCAATTTTAAGATCGACCTGCAAAAAATCGCTGGGTTCCAGGTTGGTGAATTGAAGCTCTTGAGTGCTCCCTGTAAGTATGGGCTGGCTCTGGTCTAGCAGCGGTTTTGGGATATGAGCGTTTCTCAGCCAATAGTGATCGGAAGCCGGAATCATGACGCATGTCTCAGTAAAAGGGAAGTGGGCTGCTTTAAAGTGGCTAGCCTCATTCTCATCCACAGGGGGATTAGATAGAACATCCCTACTACAGAGAGTCTAGCTGTAAATGTTTGCCTGTCTTGATGCTAAAGGCGTATGCTGGCAAGAAACGTATTGAGGTTAGCCTGTGGATGCAATTTTGGCGCGATCGCGACCACTGAAACAAGCCTTAGTCGATTTTGTGCTAGATGCTGAAGGAGAACTGGCAGTCGCCCTAGAGCGCTATTCCGCAGAGCAGTTAGCACGATCGCAGCAGCCCGATCAGCATCAGCAAGCGCTGGTCATTGATCGCTTTGTGATCGAAGGAATGGTAGAAAATCAAACGCCGATCGACCTGTTTTTGGCAGAGGCAGAGGATCTATCGGAGAGCGATCAAAAACTGCTCAAAAGCTGGCAGCAAAGCTTTGTGGGGCTATTTGCCGTCACAGCAAAATTGCCAGATGGGTTTGAGTTGATGAACTGGCTGACCGCAAAGCCCTACACCGTCAAGCCCAATGATCCTGCCGTCTTAGAAGAAATGCAGCGGTTTAAGCTCGGTGAAATTCTGCTAACTCAAATTGCACCGATCACCGAAACGTATTGGACGTTTTCAGCGCCGTGGAAGGCAATGGGCAACCTGGGCAAACCAAAGCTAGCAGTGGCGATCGGCAACTTCAAGCAGAACTATAAAGAGTCGCTCTACAGCGACGCGCCAGAACTGTTAGAGGAAGCATGGCGATCGGTCGAACGCTATCATCAGGACTTTTTGGACTTTTTTGGTAGTGATGCCATAACGCTGCCAGGCTATCAGCTTGGTAAGAAAATTGCTGAATTTCAGGACGTACTGACCAAGAAGCAGCTGGCAGAAGCCGGTATTGATGAATCAAAATCGCTGGCTGATCTAGCCGCAGAAGCGGGCATGGATGAGGCAGAAATTGAGGAGGCAGCCGCAACGATGGGAGCCGATGCCAAAGCGGTTTCAACCATGCTAAAGAGCAAAGAAACTGCTGCCAAAATGGTAACGCCCAAAATTGATCTGCCGCCCGAACTGAAAAAGGCAGAAAACGTTACTGTGCTGGCGCATCCCCGCTGGGGACAAATGTTTTTGCCAACCTATACTCAGTTTGAAACGTTGCTTCAAGCCGAGGACTGGCAGAGTGTACCCGGTGCCGAAAAGCTGGTTCGTAAATACTTAGACGATGCCACTATCAATGCTTTTATCTGGCATCGGTTAGCCGAGGCACGTCCAGTTGCTTTAGAAAACGTGTTGCGATCGGTGCTCGATCGTCCCACCTTTGACCTGAAGGCTGACCTGGATGCACTGCTGCAACAGCACAAAAAACCGCTACAGCCAGAACTGCCCGAAATTGCTAGTGTCCCTCTCCATCTACATGACCTGTTTCAAGAAGCACTTAAGGAAGTCAGCAAAACCAAACCAAAAGAGAAAGAGGGACAAAAGGCTAAAAAAGGGTTCCAGCGCTGATCGACGCGTAGCTACTATATCTGGCAGCTAGCAGTCATAGTTGAAAACCCAATTAAAAGCTGGGGTTCTTGCTAACCTAGAGCTGGATGATGAATTGATTATTCTTCTAAAAGCAAACGCTTAATCACACCCGTACACGATACGGAATCTACCAGAAGGTAGAAGCGTTAATGAGAGTGGCTAGTTGATCAGCGAAGTGTTGAGAAGCTCATCATCTTTCTAATTAAGCAGTCTGTCACCGGGTAGGTAGGCTGCTTTTTTTTGCCTTCAGGTTGATCTTTCAGCCCTTCAGGTCGTGTGTAATGTACTGGTTATTTCAGGCAAATCCCAAGTACAGTCGCATTCTCGATGGCATTCGAGAGTTGAAGGGCATGCATTGGCTAGTGACTCGGTACGCTGACCAAATTGCAGTAGGCGATCGTGTGCTTATTTGGGTTGCAGGCAAGGAGGCGGGCATTTACGCACTTGCTGAGGTGACGCAGTCTACCCATTTTGTTGAACAGCCGCCCGATCTTAACTACTGGTTGCTACCAATGCGAGCAATGGGCAGATTCTATGCCCCAGTTCGCTTTACGCACAAACTGTTAAATTGTCCTCTGCTTAAAGCCAGACTACGTTACGACCCTATTCTTAGCAACTTACAGGTGCTTCGGGCACCGCACAGCACTAACTTTAAAGTCTCACACCACGAATGGCAGCAGGTCTGTCAATGCCTCAATAGTGATAAAGATGATGAGTGTTGACTTGGACTTTTGAATGATTTGTGCTCACCCGTAGTAGAGCTATCGTGAAAGCGATGTTTTTCTACCACATTGAAAAACTTGATTGATCTAAAAAAAGTTTAAGGGAGGCGAGAGCTGCACGCGATCGCATCATTACTGATACAGTTGCTAACGAAAGGAGAAACAGAATGACACAAGCAACAACACAAGCAAAAATTGGCGATACGGTCAAAGTTCATTACACTGGCAAACTGGATGATGGCACAGTGTTTGACTCCTCGAACGATCGCGAACCGCTAGAGTTTACGCTTGGCTCCGGTAGCATTATCCCTGGTTTTGAACGAGCCGTCGTCGGGATGAGTCTGGGTGAAGCAAAAACAGAGGTCATTCCTACAGACGAAGCATACGGTCCGCATTTAGAAGATATGGTCGTTGTCGTCGATCGCCAGCAAATGCCAGCCGAAATTGAACCCCAGGTTGGTCAACAGCTTCAGCTTCAGCAGCAAGATGGGCAAGTGTTACCCGTCGTGATCACTGATGTCTCTGGTGCCGCTGTGACACTGGATGCAAATCATCCCTTGGCAGGTGAAGCCCTCACGTTCGATATCAAATTAGTTGATATCGTCTAATTTTGCTTGACGCTCACTTGTAATCAATTTGTCTCAAGCTGAAGGGTGAACGCCTTTCGCCCTTCAGAAAAGCGATCGCTTTTAACTAAGAACTTTAAATCTCTGTTTTAGTAAGCTGGAGCGAAGATTGGAACATCTTTAACAGCTTGATAGGTAGTAGAACTAGTTAAAAACAACTGGCAAACTCAAGCACTAGATCAAGCCGTTAGGCATGGAAGAAAAGAATCAAACTAGGTGCTTCAGGTAGACCAAAATAAGAAGCATATCTTAAACCGAATTACTTGCTTAAGAGAGCTGTTGTTCTCCTCCTAACAATCAGGAATAAACTCAGGTGCATTAGCATCATGTTGAGCAACCGAGCTTATTTTTTAAAAGCCACTATCACTGTTCTAATTATTTTTCATACAGCTATTCATCTATAGCTGGGAGAATCTCGATAGTACCTTTTTGCCCATCAATGCGAACGCGCTGACCATCTTGTAGCAATTGGGTTGCGTTTTGAATGTCCATGACGGCAGGGATGCGGTACTCACGAGCGACGATCGCCCCATGCGATAGTCTTCCACCCACTTCTGCAATGAGTCCTCCCGCCCTTGCCAGTAGCGGTGCCCAACCAGAATCAGTGTATGGCACAACGAGAATGGTTTCGCGATCAATCTCTGGCAACGCTGTCAAACTCCGCACCACTTTGACAACGCCCTCTACCTGTCCCGGGCTTGCTCCAATGCCCTGCAACTGCTGTGATGCTTGCCAGTTGTGCGAACTAACGGCTGGAGCAGGCGGATCATTCCCATAAACCAGATAGGGCACTGCTTCAAGGGCGCGATCGGCTTCAAACTGCGATCGTCGTCCCTCTACTAGCTTCTGAATGTTTTCCCCTCTCCCCTCTCCTCTCTCTACCAATCGCTGAATCTCCTCCCACTCCAGGAAAAAGATATCTCCCGCTTCTGCCAGCAAGCCTGACTCTAGCCAAAGTTGCTCTAGCGCCACAAAACTCCAGCGTAGTTCTGCAAGCAAACGGCTATAGACCTCTGTTACTCGTCCTTTCAGCGTCAAACGACGTTGTACTCGCTTCACGTTGCCGCTTTGGCGATCGACTGGAGATGCAATTGGTGGTAAATCCTGACAAAACTGAGTAAAGAGCGATCGTACAGGCTGCGGATCTTCGCGCCAGGTTGGCACCGCAATATCAGTTCCCACTTCACTTAAGTAGCCGTATTGCTCCAACAGCGTATCAAACCGAGCTAAGATTACCTGTCCTTCAGGCAACCGTGCCAACAGGGTGAACAATGCTTCTACTGAATGCTGACCGCCGACTGCTGATTGCTTCTCCAGAAAAGCTCGCGCCTCTCTCGCTAATGCCTGAAGCGATCGTAATGCCGCAATCTCTGGCGTATCGCTGTTGTCCAGTTGTTCATCATTCGCCTTAAAGATGGCTTTGCGAAGGGCAGCGCTAAGGGGAGCCAAAATACTGTAGTACGTGGCGGTTTGGAGGAGATTGAGGATACGATCAATCCTCGCAAGAAGCGCTGCTGGCTTGAGTTCAGAGGCTGGTTGTTGAGAAAACTCTGCTAGTGCAGGCGCAAATTGACGACGATCGTCGCGTTGGAAATCTTTCTCTAGCTGCCATTCTCGACCGACTAGACGCAGAAGTCCGGGTACGTTTCGCAGTGTAGATTGCAGCGGTGGTTTGCTAAACTTCGCGCCGCGTGTGAGAAACTCTAGACTTTCGGGTGGCAACCCCATCCGTCGAAACAGTTGTCCTAACAGTGAGGCATTAAAGTAGGCATGGGAGTAATGCAGCGTAGCAGTTTCATTGAAGTCTAAACCCTCGCCACGCTTGCCCAAGACGAGGGTAAAGAGATCGCCCCAAACGCCGCAGGTAAGAGGACGATTAATTGACCAGGTAAGGGGACGAATCGACCCAGGAATCACCTCCGCCGCAATCTTGCGCGTCCAGATCGGCAGCAGTGTGGTGATCGGTCGCGCCTGCAAGAGCCAAAGTTGCTGACCATCATAGCTCCACTCGATATCTTGGGGAATGCTGCGTTGCGCCTCTAAATGTCTTGCCAAAAATGCGACCTGCTGGATAAGTCGTGGTGGCACAGTGCCACTACCGTTGATTGCCAGAGTGCGATCGTCCGGTAACAACCAATCTGCTGGAGTCTGAGCCGTTGCAGGCTGAACGTCAATTGTAGGCACCATCACCTGATAGCTTTCAGGCGTGACTTGTCCCGATACGACCTGAGACGCGCTGCCTGGAAGCGCTTCGATCGCCACGGCCTCGCCTTGTCGCGCAATGGGATCACGGCTAAAGGCGACACCCGAAAACGCTCCCCGCACCTGCTGCTGGATCAAGACTGCCATGGCGGCATCAGGAAGCTGGCGATCGCGTCGATATTGCACAGCACTAGGTTCGTTATATGAGGCAAAGCAACGAGAAATAGCAGGTAATAACTGCTCACGGCGGACAATGCCTGCAATCGATTCGTACTGCCCTGCTGCTGATGCGGTTTCTGAATCTTCGCCCACAGCTGACGATCGCACGATGAGCGGTGCTTTTGGAGACGGGTTGAGTAACTCTACCAGCGGCTCTGGGTCGTCACCAGGACTCAGCACCCAGCCCATCGGTACGGGATAGCCCGATCGCTTCAACTGTGCGAGTGTTGCGGCTTTTTGCCCGACCTTACGAACATCCAACAGATCATTCAACGAGCGAATGGCGCGATCGCTCCGAAAAAATTTGAACATTGCTTTAGACCCTGACTGAGCCGATGTTGGAGCTAAATCCAGGTCATCGGGAAGCTTTGTATAAATCCAGCCCAACAGAATTGCAAGGACGATCGCGGCTCCAATAAGCGCGTGATCAGAGGAATGGCGTAACGCCGTCATGAGGGGAAAGATGACTAAAACGCTCAGTCGCCCCTGTTGCCGTTCACGCAGAACAGTAAAGCTAATACCGCTAATGAGAAAGACAAAGCCAGCGGCGGTCGGGTCGTGAACAACGTAGCCCCAGACAACGTTCGTCGTTCCTGCTCCCTTGCCAAACCAGTAGCGCCCGACTACCAGTGCCATGAGTGCTACCAGTTCCCAGGCAGGATCGGCTGGAAAAAACGATCGCGCCAGCAAAACGGTAGCAATGCCCTTCAGCGCTTCCGACAAAACTGCTGCAATGCCTGCTACTCGTCCACCATGGTAAAAAGCGGCTGAAACGCTAATGTTGCCAGTGCCCAACCTGGCTAGCCGTCGTCGCGTCAGAGCATAGGTTGTCCAAGCGATGAGGGGCAGCCCGCCCAACAGCGGACAGACAATGAAAAGCAGCAGCGCACCCCAAACTTGCGTTAGCGTCATAATGTCAATTAGATTCTAGCTTCCCGACTGCATCAGGTTCAGGCAAGCCAATCATGACACGAACAAAGACGTTGGGTGTCTGTGACGCAGGTTAGATCCTAGATTCCCGACTGCTGCATCAGCTACGAGCAATCTAATTAGGGCTAGATAAAGAAGTCGGAGATTTGCCAAAAATTAATTGCTAGAAGCATCAGCCACCAAGACCACCCGTATAAGGATCGCCAGCATAAGGATCGCCAGTACCAACTAGTTCCGGTCGCGTTCTCCCCCCAGATAGCGATCGTGTCTCGCCTGTGTCAATGTAGCCGACATAGAATGCGCCTTCTTCAACGCTAAGGGCACTGGCAGTGACATCACCTTCTAACCGAGCCGTACGACTTAACGTGAGCTTCCCTTCTACCAGCACTCGCGCCTTGAGCACTCCATACACCGTCAGGTTCTTAGCCCGTACCTCAGGTCCCTCAATGAGACCGCTTTCCGATATCTGCATATCGCCCTGCACTTCGACCGTGCCATGCACAATACCATCCACAAGCAGATCGCCTTCAACGTGCAGGGTGCCCTGAAACTCGCTGTTCGGCGCAATGTAGGTTGGTAGGACTTTTGAGGGTGGAGGCGTATTTTTTCTAAACATATTGTTCTCTGAGGGTAAGACTCGCGCGGACTCGTTCGTATGAGCGTGAAACCTGCACTGATTGCCTTCTCGCTCCTCGCCGCCATCATGGCACATCTCCTTACCTAAAGTTAAGACTTTGGCAGTAAAAACTTATGCTGCGCGCTATACATCACTGGCTGAAACCGGCTGCTCTACAACTGCATTGCAGCTTTGCCAGTAAAAGCAGCGTGATGTTAGACAGTGCCTAGCTCTTACTTGGGGCTGGGATGGTAATGTCGAGTGTCGTTACGGGCTGCCCCAAAGTATCTAACGATGGTTTGATTGTGGCTTGATTGCCAACTACTAGCGTGACGATTTTGTCTGGCTGTAAGTAGGTTTTGGCAACGCGCTGCACATCGGCGATCGTCGTTGCAGCTACACCCTTTTGATAGCGGAAAATGAAATCAGCCGGGTAGCCAAAGTATTCGTAACGCAGTAGGCGAGAAAGCGTCTGCTCAGGCTGTTGAAAGTTGAAAATAAAGGAATTGAGCACTGAATCTTTTGCAAAGGCAAGCTCTACGGGGGCAATAGGCGCAGTGCGGACTTTCTGGATTTCTGCCTGCACACTTTTGATGAACGGTACAGTGGCATCCGATCGGGTCTGTCCACCTGCTACAAAAAGCCCAGGGTAGTCATACCGCGACCCCCAATAGGCATAGACTGAATACGCTAACCCCTGACGCGATCGCACCTCATTAAATAGTCGCCCGCCAAAGCCATTTAGCACTTCATTCATAACCGATAGCGCGGGATAGTCGGGGCTGTTTGCTTGTCCACCCAGATGACCAATCTGCACATTGCTTTGCGTTAGCTGGGGCTGATTTACAAAAAAGACACCGCCTTTTTTTGCCTGCTCCACTGTTGGCAATGCTGGGGGTGCTGCCGTTACAGGCTTCCAGTCCGCAAATGTCGTTTCGACAAGCTGACGCATTGACTTCGTATCAAAGTCACCGACGATGCCCAGCAGAATATTGTTTGGGTGAAAGTATTGCTGGTAAAAACTGACAAGATCATCACGCGAGACGTTAGCGAGGGTGGCATATTCCACAAAGCGAGCATAGGGGCTGCGATCGCCATAGACTAGCTTGCGAAATTCACGACTGGCGATCGAGTCTGGATCGTCATTCCGACGGGCAATGCCACCGCGCTGCTGCGTTTTTGCCAGGTTGAGCTTGTCATCGGGAAACGCAGGTTGTCGCAACGTTTCAGCAAACAGTGCAAAGACTTCTGGCAAATCTTCCGTAAGTGTGTCAAACCCAGCACTGCCAGCATCATCGCCGATCCCTGTTTCTACAGATGCCGCCCGTTGCTCTAAAAATTCGTTGATGGCATCGGCGGTATGTTTTTGTGTGCCGCCCGATCGCATCACTGTCCCGACCAATTCTGCTAGCCCCACTTTGTCTGACGGCTCCAGACGATCGCCTGTGCGAATCAGCGCTGTCCCATTAATTAATGGTAGTTCGTGGTCTTCTACTAGATAAACCACCATGCCATTTGCCAACTTGAAGCGTGTGTAATCTGGCAGCTTCAACTCTGGCGGCGGTGCAAACGTCAAGTCTGTATAATGCTTCGGTGTTTCTGCTACTGCCGGACGGAATGCCATGAACAGCAGAATGAGCGGCACCAGCACAAAGGAAAAGACCAGCGTGATCGTTTTTGCTACTTTCTGCTTTTTAGCGTCTGCTGTCATTTGTTCGTCTCACTAGGGCTAGGTTCACGTTGAGCAACGCCTGCTTTAAATCTGGCTGCTGCTGTCATTAAGTTAGCTACTGCTTTTAGGCTTTCGGCAGCAGTTTGCCGATCGTACGGTTTTGGGGTACGAAGGTTGCCTGGGCAATGCGCTGTACTGCCTGTGGAGTAACGGCTGCAATTTCGTCGATTTGTTTGAACAAGTTACGCCAACTGCCAGTTTTGACGTCGTATTCCAACAAGGCTTGCGCCATGCCCATATCGGAGTCGAGCGATCGCAACAAGCCTGCTCGCGCTTGCGTTTTCACACGATCGAGTTCGGTCACTGACACCAGTTCAGTTTTCAGACGATCGATCTCTACACGTAGCGCGGCTGCCACTTCATCGACGGTATGCCCTGGAGCCGTCAGCGCATAGAACAGCATCAAATTGGGAAACTTATTACCCGGAAAACCACTGAAGCCAGCCGCGTTAAGCGCCAACTGTTGTTTTTCGACTAACGATCGATACAGCCGTGACGTACGCCCCTCGCTGAGAATACTGGCAATCATGTCGTAAATCACATCGTCTGGATGCTTGAGAGCCGGACGGTGATAGCCTTCGAGATACCACGGCTGCGTTTCCAGTCGTAGCGTGACTTCGCGTAGCTCTGTTTGGGCAGGCTCGGCAGCTACTACTTCTGGCGGTGCCGGTTTTGCCTTAAAGCGACCAAAGTAAAGCTGCGCTAGCCGCTTCACTTCGGCTGGGTTCACATCGCCTACGATCGCGATCGACAGATTATTTGGCGCATAGTGCGTGTCGTAAAACGCCTGTACATCTTTGCGAGTCAGCCCTTGAATATCCTGGTTATAGCCAATCACCGGACGACGGTAGGGATGCACCTTAAACGCAACATCCGAAAAGGCTTCAATCATTTGACCGATCGGCGAATTATCCGTCCGCAGTCGCCGCTCCTCTAAAATCACATCTTGCTCTTTGTGGAATTCCCGAAAAACGGGTTCTAGAAACCGCTCAGACTCCAATGACATCCACAGTTCCAGCTTGTTGGAGGGAAAGCTGTAAAAGTAGCGTGTGGCATCGGTAGACGTATTGGCATTCAGCCCTACGCCGCCTGCTTGCTCAACAATGCGCCCCAACTCGTTTTGCTTCACTAGCTTTGCAGCCGCTGCTTCCACCTTGGCAAATTCTGCCTTAAGTGTGTCTAGTTTTGCTTTCTGTCCTTGCGCCGTTGCTGTCTGGATTTGTGCTGCTAGTTGATCGAGCTTGTCTAGTAGCGGTGCTTCTGCTTTGTAATCGACAGTGCCAATGCGGGTCGTCCCTTTAAAGGCAAGGTGTTCTAGAAAGTGCGCGACCCCCGTTTTGCCGTCTGGTTCATCGGCACCCCCCACATTGGCATAGGTAAGAAACGAAATCACTGGAGCCTGATGCCGCTCCAGCACAATAAATTTCATGCCATTCGACAAACGAAATTCTGTAATCTGTTGAATCACCCGATCGAGATACGGCTGAATCGACTGCGCTGGCGTTTGCTGAGCCGTTGGTGCCGTTTCCGTGCGTGCCCATGCCGCTGCTGGCACCGTACTCCAGCCGACTAGCAGCAACAGTAGCAGCACGATGGTTCTGGCTATGCTTGTAGGAGACAACCAGGCAGCAGAAAACAATGATGGACGCGATCGACGGGTCTGGAGCATAAACAACCACAGTAAGCAGACTTCCAGGATAACTCGGTCTTGGAACTAGGGATCAGTGGTTAGCAACCAGTGGTGTCAAGAAGCAAACCCAACTTAGCCTTCAGCTTTCAGCTTTCAGCCCTTATCCTTTAGCCCCTCCTGCCCCCCAATTACTCGATTGCGTCCCGCTGCTTTTGCCCTTAGCAAGTTTTGGTCAGCGCGCTGCAAGAGGCTAGCACCCTTCGAGTCATCACTATCATTCAGAGAAGCAACACCAGCGCTGATGGTCATCTCAAGGTTAAGGTCATCATTGACTGCAAACGGTTGATCGCCGATGAGCCGACAGAGGCGACGACCAACCAGTAAGGCTTCTTGTGCATCTGTACCGCTCAAGAGAATGACAAACTCTTCGCCACCGTAGCGAAAGAGCGTATCGCGAAACCGCAAGTTATGTCGTAGGCGACCTGAGATCAACTGTAGGGCGCGATCGCCGATCGGATGCCCGTAGGTATCGTTGATGTTTTTGAAATAGTCTACGTCCAGCATAAGTACGCTCATTTGCTCCGAACGCGAACGCGAGTTCTGTACTTGACGGGGTAGTTCCCAATCAAGGGCACGACGGTTATTGAGTTCGGTAAGCGGGTCTGAAAGGGCGATCGCCGACAAAATATCGTTGGTACGCATCAACTCGCGGTGGTTCTTCACCATACGCAGCCCAGAAGCAATCTGAGCGCTTAAAAGACGGTCTTGCTGCATGACCGTATCCTTTGGCAGGGCTGCACCATTGGCATCGCTTTGGGGAAGCCAGAGATAAGCATCTGCACCATTTTCCAGCGCTTCAGCGCGACACTTCATGATCCAAAAGTCATCTTGCCATGCCTCTGCCAGCTTTGATGTAGGGAGATCCAATAGTAGGCAATAGATCCAGGCAAGGCGGGTTTGCTCCTTAATTTGGCGGCAAAGCTCCAGGCTCACCGTCTGATTCCCTTGAAGAATAACCAGATCTGGCTGCTGCGCCTGGATCAGTGGCATAGCCTCGTTAGGGCTGGGTGCGACCTCTACTGTACAACTCACCAAGTTACGGATACGAACTAGAAGTGTTGCTAGAAAGTCATCACCTCCGACTAATAGAATCGAAGCGTCCATTGGCGTTTTAGCAGCCTAGTTGGGAAATCGGGTTCATTACTCCACTAGGGTACTGGGATTTCCATTGCTAAAGGCATAGATCATAGACCATCTAGCAGAAGGGAGCAGTACCCCGAATCGTTAAGTATAAATCTACACTCTCAAAAAGTGATACACGTAGATGGCGATCAGTTTCGCAAGGCTAGCAGAAGCAATTATTTTGCTAGCGTAGTTTTATAGCTTGGCAATCAACTCTCTGGAGAGTCTTGCTTTTTAAAACCAGACGCCTTTAACAAAGAAATGTTACGGCAGTTTGCGATCGCTACTATTTCTTAAGAATGCCCATCTTTACTGGCAGCGAACCGTCATGCTTGTCTTGCTGCGCTCAGGGGCAATCTCGCAGTAGGCAAAACTCAGCCGTGAAGAAGGCTTCACGATGGCGTGTCAGACTGCAATACCATATGTCCTTTGGCGACCAGCGTCTGACAGCTTTAATAGGAATACCTTAGCCAGTGCCCTCGCTGCCATTGCGTCCCATGCAGGTGTGTTGAGTGCTGGTGTGTTTGATAAAGTCTAGCAAGATGCGCTGATGGGGTTTGCCTAGGGGACGCACCTGCTTTGCTTGCTCTGAATAGCGATCGCCTCGCCCAATCTCTTCAGGAGTCGCTAACGCCATATCCCATCCTTCATTGAGCACAAGCTGGCTTTGAGCGACACCCAGTTCTCCCTGGTAAACATAGCGAACAACCTGCGTATCTTCATACAGGTCAAACTGAGTCAGGGTAGTGGGTGCATAGCCAATTTCTTCTAGCAACTCTCGCCGGATCGCAGCATCAGGGCTTTCACCTGGTTCAATGTGTCCGCCAAACAGTGCCCAATGACCGGGGTAAAAAATACCAGGAATGTCATCACGAAGCTGTAGCAAAAAATTGTCATTCTGATGCAGGATTGCGATCGCAACCCTATGCCGTTGATCCTGGCTCATCCCTTATTCCTCATCCCCCCACGATCGCTTTTCACTGCTGGCGATCGCTGAAGTAGTTGCTGTTGCTCGATATAGGAATCGCCTTGTTCTTTGCCATTAAGTGGAATGCTTTGGTAGAGTAGCTTGCCTTGAATAACAACCTCATCGCCTGTGCCGGGGATCGGTTCAGTGGCAATCACCCAGATACTGCCTGTCGTGTCCTGAAGCTCGTACGCACTTTTGCCCAGCAGGGGAGCATGGTTGCTGACTCGACCCTTCAGTTGGACACTTTTAGTCTGGGCGATCGTGTTGGCTGAAGTTTGCTTGATGTCGGCAATGGTCACTGTGCTAAGTGACATGTTCACAGGTTGAACGCCACTGCTCTCCGTTTTTGACCAACTGAGAGATGTGCACCCGACGAGGCTCACGCACAGAAAAGCGATCGTCCCCTTGCTTTGAACATTTAATAATTGAGCCTTTAAAAAAGCCATCGCACTTCTAACCTCCAGGGTTTGACGAAAAAGGACGCTGGATCTGCGAAACTGGTGGACAGCCTAACGCTGTGTTAACACAGTCTTATGGTATTTGACCAGCCTTTGACCACTCGTACAACAGCGATCGCTGTCTTAAGTTTGACGTATGTCTTCTACTGCCCAATTGCTTGATGGTAAAGCCTTGGCTAACAGCCTGCAAACCGAGCTGATGCAGCAGGTTCAGGTTTTACAAGTGCACATGGGAAGACCCCCCGGTTTGGCAGTGCTAATGGTGGGTGATAATCCTGCTAGTGCGGCGTATGTCCGCAATAAAGAGCGAGCTTGCGCCAATGTTGGTATTGCCTCCTTTGGTCAGCATTTTCCAGCCACAGCGACCCAAGTTGAGTTGGAGCAGGCGATCGCAACGCTTAACCGTGACGATCGGGTGGATGGCATCCTTGTACAGCTTCCTTTGCCCGACCATCTGGATGCGGTCGCGTTGCTGAACCAAATTGAACCTTCTAAAGATGCCGATGGGCTACATCCAGTGAATTTAGGGCGCTTAGTACGGGGTGAACCTGGCTTGCGTAGCTGTACGCCCGCTGGGGTGATGCGTCTGTTAGAGGCTTACAAGGTGAATTTGAAGGGGCAACAGGCAGTCGTCATTGGGCGGAGCATTCTAGTGGGTAAACCGCAGGCATTAATGCTGTTAGAAGCGGATGCTACTGTCACGATCGCCCATTCACGTACGCCTGATTTAGGCGCGATCGCCCGGACGGCTGATGTCCTCGTGGTTGCCGTGGGTCGCCCAGCCTTAATTACGGCTGAAATGGTTAAACCGGGAGCGATCGTGGTCGATGTTGGCATGAACCGAGTCACGGATGCTACAGGTAAAGCCCGACTGGTCGGGGATGTAGATTTTGCTTCTGTGCAGCCGATCGCGAAAATGATTACACCAGTACCGGGCGGGATCGGTCCCATGACGGTTGCTATGCTGCTGCAAAATACAGTACTAAGCTATCGTGAGCGGTAAAAAAGGGCTGTATGTTAGTGCCAGCTGCCACTTTAGGTAGCGGTCATCAGCTGCCGTTGCTGGTGTACTGTTGCAACAGTCTGTTAGTCAATGGCTCATGCGTGCAGAAACCTCCGTAGAATGATTGAGGGACAAAAATGATTGAAAAGCGATCAATCCGTGTGCTTGTGTTGTAACTGAAGTGAGAATGGGGGGAGAGATAGAAAAATGGTTTTATCGGACAAACGGCAGATGTCCCAAAAGGAACGCCATTTTGATCTGGCAGCCTATCTACAAGAACGGCAAACGCTTGTAGAAGCAGCGCTCGATCGTTCCCTCCCAGTTATTTATCCAGAGAAAATTTATGAAGCGATGCGCTACTCGCTTTTAGCGGGCGGCAAACGGCTACGACCGATTCTCTGTCTGGCAACCTGTGAACTGATTGGTGGCACGATCGAGATGGCAATGCCGACTGCCTGCGCGTTGGAAATGATTCACACCATGTCCTTGATCCATGACGACCTACCCGCAATGGACAATGACGACTATCGTCGCGGCAAGCTGACTAACCATAAGGTCTACGGCGAGGATATTGCGATCCTGGCAGGCGATGGCTTGCTTGCTTATGCCTTTGAACACGTTGCGATCGAGACAAAAGATGTGCCTTACGATCGCCTCCTACGGATTGTCGCCATTTTGGGTCGAGCCGTAGGGGCAGCGGGTCTCGTTGGTGGGCAAGTCGTCGATCTGGAATCAGAAGGCAAGACTGAAGTATGCCTGGAAACGCTCAACTTTATCCATAACCATAAGACAGCCGCTCTGCTGGAAGCCTCAGTGACATCAGGAAGTATTTTGGCAGGCGTGAGTGATGCTGACTTGCAGCGCCTGACCCACTATGCCCAACATATTGGTTTGGCGTTTCAAATCGTGGATGATGTTTTGGACATCACGGCAACCCAGGAAGAACTTGGTAAAACGGCTGGTAAAGACCTGCGGGCGCAAAAGGCAACCTATCCTAGCGTCTGGGGTTTAGAGGAGTCCAAACAGCAAGCACAGGTGCTGGTACAGAAAGCCAAGGCAGAATTGGCTGGCTTTGGCGATCGTGCCAAGCCACTGATTGCGATCGCGGACTTTATCACGGCGCGCACCCACTAATTGGAACGTTAATGGCTACAAGATGAACGCGCTTCTTTCACCTTTAGCCTTCTCTCCTTATTCTTTATTTTTCCTCTAACGCAAAACATATGCAGCACTTTGGCGATATTATCCACAACCAGGTACTGCTAGTTTCACTAATTGCCTGTTTGGTTGCTCAGGCAATGAAGCTTGTGATCGAGTTAGCCAAACAGCACAAAGTTAATTTGCGAGTGCTGGTTGAAACGGGCGGTATGCCAAGTGCTCACTCTGCGCTCGTAGCGGCACTGGCTACGGGGGTCGGTCAAACCTCTGGCTGGGCAAGCTCAGAGTTTGCGATCGCGGTTATTTTCGCCGTCATTGTTATGTATGACGCGGCTGGTGTACGACAAGCGGCTGGCAAGCAAGCACGCATTCTTAACCAGATCATTGATGAATTCTTTCAGGAAGACCAGCAGTTTAACGAAGCCCGCCTGAAAGAGTTGCTGGGTCATACGCCTGTTCAGGTCATTGCTGGCTTAATTCTGGGGGTGGCAATCTCTTGGATCGCCGAAATAGCCTACTAAAGTAGCCTAAGTCAAGGTAAGTGCCGACGAAGGAGATACTTTACAGCCGTTTCTACATGCCGTAACCATATTTATTACCATTACATAGCTGCACAAATCGGCAAGCACTATACTTACCGATTTAATTGCTGCAACTACCCATTACCAGGAAAATGCTCAATTTGGGCATAGCCGCTAAAAACCAGCGTCTTGCCTTGAGTCTCTAGACGATTAATCCGCATCGTTACGCCATCCAAATCAAAACGATCAAGATCCACCATATTGTCGAGAATTTCGGCGAATGCCATCGTCATGACGCGTGAAATACCTCTCAGTTCTTCGGGCACAACAGCTTCGTTAAACTGTGGCTGCTGGAACGAGATGCGGCGGCGGCGTTCAACTGCTAACGTTGCCGTAAGGCTAATTGGCACAGTGCCATTAGGTAGTTCAGTTTTAGCAAAAATCTGAATCTTGCTGTCTGGCAACAGTTGCAGGTTGACATCTGTAAACGAAACAGGTTCACCACCGGAGAGGTTTGTCAGCTCAGGCGTGTCAACGTTCAAAAGCCGTTTTTTAACTAACTCAGACGAAAAGGCATGGTTAATGCCCTCTTCAGTCAGTACGACTTGAGCGATCGCCTGAGTCGGCTGCCTCAACCGAATCTTGCCACCCAAAACAGAGCTAAAGTCGATCGAAACGGCATCCGTTTCAAACGACATTTCCTTAACCCAAAAATCTTTTCGGATAACGAGGGAACGCCCGTTCATCTTAAAGTTATCAATGCTCCCTTGCAGCAGCTTGCTAGAAGGCGAACATCGAATCGAAACGTCCACTGACTCGCTTTGGGAGAACAGATGGCGAATCGATTGGCTGACGACCTTGTTGAGCATACGCTCACCAAAGTCAGTACCAGTAGGGGGTGCAGTAAAGCCACCAATCATGCGATCTTTAGTCCCGAAGGTTGTCTCACTAAGTTGTAACAAATTGTGAAGAAACCGACAATTGTTTTCTGCCTTTTTTGTTACTTCTGGCAGCAAATGTCATCGGTTGAGGTTCATCAAACACCTCTGTATCAAGCTTATGGCAAGTGATCCTACTGCCTGACACGCGAATGATTAAGGTTTTCCCAGCATTCGATTAGCAAAAGTTATCTTCTAGCTCTATTGCATGTCTCGATCGTACTGTGCTTAAGGGCAGAAAGACAGCATTGCGATGGGCGATTGCGAATTGGAGCACCGGGATCGGAACGACTCAACTTAAAATCCCTTCGGCTTCAGCTTGGGTCGAAAGCAAAACATCGTTTTTATCCTTTCCTAAACGCATTAAACGAAGCACTGGATGGAGATTCTGCATAGCGTTTTAGCTCCCGTGCCATACGGCGGATGCCTTGTTGCTCGTCCTGACGAATAAAGGGATAGAAAACTCGTGTGAGCAGCCCTGAGAAATTTTCCTGATGAATGTATTTAGTGCGATCGCGTCCTGTTTCCTGAAGCTGAAAGATATGCTCATTGGCAAACCCAGGAATGGATGAAACCCACTTCAGGCAAACCTCTGGTTGTACCAGCGTGATGCGTGGTTGAAACTCAGTTTCTTCATCGCCCGGTCTCCGTCGCAGCGAGAGGGAAACCTCCTGCCCTTGCTCAAATGTTTGGTTTGAGTCGCAGTCATAGAGAAACGTATTCCAGTACAGCCATTGTTCTTTGCGCCATAATGCTTGCCAAACCCTGCGCCGGGAGGCATTGATTTCAATTTCAGCGTAGAGACTGGGCATAGTGAATAACACTTCACAGGAATCACATCCAGGCAGTTGGTGTGACTTGGTACAATTGCGGGTCAAACATTCCTTTAAGCTAGGAACGCTTTTGCGGGCTTTACCTTTCGACTCGACGTTAATTAAGCTAATCTCAAGGCGACAATCTACAATACCCACACGCCCATGACCAACCTTACTCCTAATCCCAGTTTTAGCCTTACTATCCGCTTTCAGGTGCCAAACCGACCAGGTATGTTGGCATCGGTGACCATGGCAGTATCTAGCCTGGGCGGCAACATGGGTCAGATTGATCTGATTGAGCAGACGCGCCAGCTTTCACTGCGAGATATTACTATTGACGCTGCTAGCACCGAACATGCAGAGACGATCGTCGCCGCAGTTAAAGCACTACCCGACATTAAGGTGCTGAATGTGTACGATCGTACCTTTGATTTGCACCGGGGCGGCAAAATCACCGTGGAGAGCCGCATTCCACTGCGGGGGCAGCAAGATCTAGCAATGGCTTACACACCAGGAGTCGGACGAATTTGTACGGCGATCGCTGAAGATCCAGAACAGGTACATACTCTGACGATCAAGCAAAATACTGTAGCGATCGTCACGGATGGCAGCGCTGTTCTGGGCTTAGGCAATCTTGGTCCCGAAGCGGCAATGCCTGTTATGGAGGGTAAAGCCATGCTGTTCAAAGAATTTGGTGGATTAGATGCCTTCCCCATCTGTTTGGCGACGCAAGACACCGATGCGATCGTCGAAACGGTAAAAAATATTGCGCCTGTTTTCGGTGGCATCAACCTGGAGGATATTGCTGCTCCTCGCTGCTTTGAAATCGAAGCCCGTTTGCAACGCGAACTGGATATTCCTGTGTTCCATGACGATCAGCACGGGACGGCAATTGTTACCCTGGCAGCGCTCATCAATGCGCTGAAGCTAGTACATAAGTCTATGACGGATGTCCGCATTGTGATTAATGGTGCTGGAGCCGCTGGGGTGGCAATCGCTCGTCTTCTCCGTAAAGCTGGCGCGGAGCATATCGTCATGTGCGACTCTAGAGGTATTTTGTCTCTCGATCGCGCTGATCTGACAGCGCAAAAGCAAGACTTTGCGGTTGAAAAAAGCGGCAACTTGGCAGACGCGATGAAAGATAGCGATGTTTTCTTAGGCGTAAGCGCTCCCGGTGTTGTTACACCAGCAATGGTGCGCTCGATGGCAAAAGACCCGATCGTCTTTGCAATGGCAAACCCTATCCCCGAAATTCAGCCTGAACTGGTTAAGCAGGATGTCGCCATCATGGCAACGGGTCGCAGCGACTATCCTAATCAAATCAACAACGTGCTGGCGTTTCCAGGTGTGTTTCGGGGTGCGTTAGATTGCCGTGCCTCCACCTTTACAATCACTATGTATTTAGAAGCCGCACAGGCGATCGCATCCTTAATTAAGCCCTCTGACCTCAGTCACGAATTCATTATTCCCTCGGTCTTTGATGAGCGTGTAGCAACGGCGGTTTCTGCGGCTGTACAACAGGCAGCACGGCAAGATGGGGTAGCCCGTGCCTAGTATAGCGATCGAGCTGACTCAGCAGCCTCTGCCCGTCTCTAGTCCATTGGTACTACACACCAACGATTAATTATTATAGCCGTAGTCAATTTGGTGAGGACGGGGTGCAGGGGGTGAAACCCTCTTCGGCTTAAGCGCTCACGTCGAAAGCTGGCTAAGGGCAAAGCCCACCCCCCCTTGCTCCCAATGTCCTTATGTTTAAGGCGGCAGCTATAGAATTAGGCGCAAGAGTTTGCAACTTTTGGTCAGTGTGATCAAGCGATCATTCATTAATGGAGCGATCGCTTGATCGTTGCTAGAGGTAGTGATACCAAACGTCTCAAGTGTGGCAGTGAATCAAATAGATCCAAGAAAATCCAAGAAAGTTAAGAATAGATCGTAGCCGCTAGAGGCACCATTAACGCCTGGAAAAACTTGAACGTAATAGGTGCCAGCACTTAAATTATTGAAAGTGATTGAATCAGCCGCATTACCACTAAATGTAGACTCTTGAATCAAGCTCCCATTAGAACTACGCAAGGCAATATCTAGATCATTACTTAAACCAAACAGATCAACAGAAACGTAACGAGTCGTCGTCAGTGTAAAGCGGTAGTAGTCGTTTGTATCACTACCACTAATGAAGTTGTGAAAGTAAGTGAATCCTGAGCTAGGAGAACCCAGACTCAGAGCAGTGCCCAATGTGTTGCCAGGATCCGCTGTAGCGGAACGGCGGTCACTTAAACCGTAAGTTACCCAGTGCTCAAAACGCTGACGGTTCGTGCTAATGCCAGCGCTAGCTAAGTCGGGGTTCGCAATGGGGTAAGCGCTAGCGTTAAAGGCGGGAGAGAAGGATCGTCCTTCATCCACGCCAAAACTTACCAGGTGGGCAAAAGCTGCCGCTTGATTACCGTTAAAGGCTTGATTGACGTCCGCATTGTTTGCCAAGTAGTAGCCAACATCGACAAACGGTGAGAAGCTACGGGACTCATTAATCCCGTAAAGCTCTAAATGTACTAGTGCGCCAAGCCGACTGCCATTCACTGCGTTGTAGACATCACTATTAGCAAACAAGTAATAATCTAAACCTGCGACAGTACTAACATTGTCAGCAATATTGTCATTAGTACCCATAAAAGGGGAGAACCAACGTCCTTCCTCGATACCAAAGATGCTTAAGTGCTCCAGTATTAGCTCTCGATTTCCTCCATAAGCCTGGTTAACATCCCCGTTGAGGTTCCTATAAAAGTCAATGTCAACATATTGAGAGAAGCGCCGACCCTCAGCGACACCAAAATTCTGTAGATGACCAAGCAGCTGTTGATTACTTGTTAAGCCTGCGGCCACCAAGTCAGGGTTGCTAGAGCGATAGACGCTCAGGTTGGCAAAGAAGGAAAAGAACCGTCCTTCATTGACCCCAAAGTTTTGAAAGTGTTGGGTCAATTGCTCATCGGTAGTTAAACCTGCTGCGCCTAAATCTGTATTGGCAGCACGGTAAGCATCTACATCAAAAAGGTTAATAGCCATTTGTCTGGTCGCGAAATAATAACGGTTTATAGTTGCATAAAAAATAAAGTACAAACAATCCTTAGACGGAAAGATTGCGTAAATTTACGTAAACTTCATGTCTGAATTTTACAGGTTTTAGCTGCATGACTCCAAAAGATATACAGCCATAGCGTTACTAGACTTGTGCTTTACTATAGCAAGCGGCATACTAAGACAAACTTGTCCGTATATAACCCTAGTCCTCTACTGGTAGTAGACCTCTATGGACACCATACAGTAAGCGATCGATCAGAATGCGTTCGCCTGCGCTTAGCCTATCCGCAGCCTTCCCAGACTAAATGTTGTTTCGTTGATTTGCTATGAGGCTTTGAACGGAACAAGCGCTCCCTTGCGCGCCTTTCCAATCCCTGAACTCAATAAAGACCAGAAGACTCCAACAATCGCATTAAAGCTTCAATGAATTTTTTGCCCCATAAGCTCGACAACAATCCGCACGATGCGATCAGCACTAGTGCAGCCCCTGCGTGGGATAAATTTAATTCTCTAAAGGTCAACAAATAAGGGATGAGTACCATAAAGGTACCCAATGCGGCTCCTCCAAGAAAGCGGTAGGCAACGTTAGTCGACTGCTTTTGAAGCTTAGAATCTTCGGAAGTCATGCAAGAATTCTCTAATTCCTTATTAACTTGAGAGCTACACCCTAACAGAAAGGACTAACTCTCGATTCAGCAGTGCCCGCTGTAACACTCTCTGTCTCGTTGGTTGCTTTAGGCGATCGACTGTAGCCTTAACTTTCCGATCGCTTGGAGAGAATTTGTGCATTTAGCAACTCTTGGGGAGAGGCAAGAAGCTTAATTTTTGCGAACGTTAACTCTTTGTTTTCGTTAAGCGTAAAGAGCCAGGAGACATTGACTCCAAAAATGGGGGTTTGCACCTTTCCGCTAACCTCCACTGTGGTACAGCCATCCTCCACCGCTTGCGCCACACCCTGACGTGGTTGCAACTTTAGACCTTTTGCTTCTGCTTGTAAGTATGTGGCGATCGCATCCTGACCCTCTACCGCTTGCTCAAACGGTGGTTGCATTACACCATCAACAGCAAACAGTTGACTCGTTGCCTCAAACGCCTCTTCGTTAAGCGTTTCAAAGTAGCGCAAGATTACTGGTTCGCTGATGCCAGCAATGGTAAGCGCTGGTGATGTAGTTGCTTGGTGCAGGGTGGAGGATGACGGTTGCATAGTTTTGGTTAAAGCTAGGGCGATCGCAGCCTGGAGTAAGTCAAGCTGCGTAAGGCAAGCATAGGTAGGGAAACCAATAAACGCTTGCCTCCTTAGAGAGATTCTGTGCCGCAAGCAGCCAAAACTTTGCTATATCAGTAGCACTAGGGATAGACGGGTGTTGTCGGCACGACTACAGACCCTGGAGTAGGTGATGGAGTGGGAGAGGGTGATGGGGTAGGGAATAGTGATGGCGTAGGTGGGGATGATGGAGTGGGAGAGGGTGTGGCTGATGGTGTGAGCAATGGAGTTGGTGTAGGTGATGGATTGGGAGAAGGTGATGGAGTTGGCGTGGGGAAAGGTGATGGATTGGGTGTAGGGAACAATGATGGAGAGGGTGATGGAGTCGGATTCACCGAGGGCGTGAGGGATGGAGTTGGTGTAGGTGATGGAGTTGGGGTTGGTGTGGGTGCCAGAGTGGGTGATGGAGTCGGATTCACCGAGGGCGTAGGCACTAGTATTGAAGGCGTTGGGGATGGGTTTGGTGTCGGTACGCCAAGTTCCGTAGAGGATGGTGGTTGAGCCGGTATTGGAGCACCAACGACCACAACATAGTTAGATGGAATAGTAGGCAGTCGTCCAGCATTTACTAATGCCTGATAGACAAAGGCAGCAACTTCAGCACGAGTGGTAGGACGAGCTGGATTTAAACCTTTTACTCGAGGATAATTGACAACAATTTGGTTCTCGGTTGCCGCTGCGATCGCCCCCATTGCCCAATCTGGAATTTGAGCAGCATCCTGGTAATAGGACAACACATCTGCGCCTGTGCTGCTGAACTGCAACCCGCTGGCTAGTGTCACTAGTGCTTCGACACGGGGAATTTGTTGATTGGGCTTAAATGTGGTGTCTGGATAACCTGACATAAAGCCCTTCTCGTACGCCATTTGAATGGCTTCGGCACCCCAAAAGCTGGGTTGAATATCACTAAAGGTGGTGCGGGGGCGTTGAGCAGGCGTGCTAAACGCTTTGCTAACGATCGCGGCAAACTGTACGCGTGTTACCGGATCATTCGGACGAAAGGTGCCATCTTCAAAACCACTGATGATGTTTTGTGCAGCCAGTGCATCAATGTAAGTCTTCGCCCAATTTGACTGCGTATCAACAAAAGCCGTTAGCTTAATGTTGGATGGTGCCGTATCGCTGGTGAGATAAACTAGCCCCAGCACCTTGCCATTTTCAGTGCGCTTTGTGAGTCGCCAACCAGGGTTAAGGCTGATTTTGACAAAAGCGCCAGCCGGGGGTAATCCATTTGTTCTGCCAATTTCGATCGGTGGTGCATCACGATTAGTCAAATTGGTCGCCAATAGCACCAGATCGTTTTCACGTCGGGCGATACCAAGTTGAAAGAGAAGACCAAATTCCCGGTTAGCCATGCGAACCGAGTAGCCGTTACTGTCAGTGCTGCGCGCACAAATGTCTGTGAAGTCAAATTGCAAGAGGAGTGGATCGATTAGTGTAGGGTTCGTGCCGCTCTCACTCCAGCAGGGACGTGCGTTAGAAACCTGCTCCAGGATCAAAAGTTGGTATGCATTGGCACCGAGCGGAGACGCAACAACTGCAAATTTGTTGGGATCAACCTCTGTTTGCCCAAAGACTACCGCGATCGCGGTTTTTGCCGAAGGCAACAGACCTAGAGATGTGATGCCTAAAACCGTAGCGATAGAAGCAAGGCGCGATCGGATTGAAGTTGCCATAGATGTAACCTACCTGCGTAAACGAGTCGAACCAACGTATTGTTCGATCGCTTAACAGCATAGCAATCGATCGAACCTTGCCGGTTTTACTCCTCGTTGACGCATTGGCACCTTAATAGTGCCGTTCCCAGATCAACTTCTTCTAAAGCCTTGATAGCAACTCCCTTTTTGAACGCTACAAGGTAGAATCCCTTGCCTTCCAATTCTCCTTTCATAAGGAGAATTGGAAGGGATGCATCAGGCTAATGGTTTGTTTAACTGGGAACTGTCAGCGGTTGACCGTTCTGTTCAGGTTTTAAGTTAAGCAAAAAGGGAATGGCGCTGACAGCCCAATCGTGTGGCGCGATGAAACTGGCTGCGTCGCCGCCATAGCAAGTTTCCAGCATCTCAGTATGCACAATACCAGGACTGAGAGGAATGGCTGCCATGCCTGAAGGAAGCTCTTGAGCTAGGGCGCGAGTTAAGCCTTCGACGGCCCATTTAGACGCGCAATAAGATGCAACATTGGGCGAGGTTGATCGCCCCCAGCCGGAGCTAAGATTCACAATGATGCCATGCTGCTTTGCCACCATTGCGGGTAAAAAATGGCGAATGACATTAGCAACACCTTTAATATTAATGTCGATCAATGTAGAGAAGTCTGCTGACGGCACTTCCCAGAGGGGCGCTAGCGTGTTGATAATCGCAGCATTATTGATCAGCAAATCTGGCGTACCATAGGTTGCCAGCAGTCGCTTTGCCCATGCCTCTACCTGAAAGTCATGAGCGACATCGATCGCGGCGAAGTCATGCGGTGAGCCAAAGCGCTGCTGGAGTTTTTCTATCGCCTTGGGCGATCGAGCACAGCCTATAACTGTATGTCCTGCTTGGGCGAACCCCTCTGTCATTGCAAGCCCAAGTCCCTGGCTCACACCAGTAATAAGGATCAATTTAGTCATCCGCTCTGTTCGCCCATTTAAAGGTCGCTACATCGACTGCTTTGGTCTAGTCACTACCAACGCTGATACCGCTACCTTCCAGGAGTGCCCCTGTGATATCCACACCACTGGTTTTAGCACCAGCGGTTTCAGCATTACTCACATTAGCATCTTTCAAATTGGCATCTGTAAGGTTCGCTTGATTGAGGCTAACGTTACTAGCAAAGGCTTCCGAAAGATTAGCACCTTCAAGATTAGCACCCGTTAAGTCAGCACCTTCGAGGTTAGCATTGGTCAAATTAGCACCTTGCAGATTGGCATTTCTAAGGTCAGCGCCAAGCAGGTGCGCCTCTGTTAAGTCTGCGCCGGATAAATCGCACCCAGCACACGATCGCGTTTCGAGTAGGCGCTGTACGTGAGCCGGATTTGCAGCCTGCGCTGGAGCGGTGATCGCCAGAGCAGCGGCGATTAAAAGCGCGGGAGAAAGTTTAAGGTTCATATTTGCCTCTTGGAATGTCCATTGCTTGCTTCGCGCAAAGTGAAGCGTCAGTTGGCTACTACACAAGACACACGACAAAAATCGGAATTGAGCGAAAGGGAATAAGTCAACTACTTCTACACTGCCACAAGGCTCGGCGCTCGCAATCCTGCTATCGGCAGAGATTTGTAGGAAACATTAGCCAACCGCTATAACAGTTTGTTGCTAAAAAATTGCTACCAAAATAAGTTGGGTTTTGCGATCGCCTCTAGCTTTATCGCCTTAAAAACGGGCGCGATCGTGGGGCTCATCAAAATTGATCAATGGACCTTTTGGAACAATGCGATTCGGGTTTACCTGCGTCTGGCTCATATAGTAATGGCGCTTGATGTGGTCTAAATTGCACGTTGCTTTAATGCTGGGATATTGATAGATATCTTTCAGGTAATTCCACAAATTTGGGTAATCAACAAGGCACTTGAGATTGCATTTGAAGTGCCCGTGATACACAGCATCAAAGCGTATCAAGGTTGTAAAGAGACAGATATCTGCTTCAGTGAGTTGATTGCCACACAAATAACGCTGCTGACCTAGAACGGCTTCCCAACGATCAAGGTTTTCAAACAGTTCTGTTACTGCTTCTTCGTAAGCGTCTTGAGATGTAGCAAACCCAGACCGATACACGCCGTTATTAATAGGCATATAAATCGCGTCGATCGTCCGATCAATTGTGTCTTGCAAGGCTGGAGGATAGAAATCTGTGTCTGGTTTGGCGATTGCCGTAAAGGCAGTATCAAACATCCGAATAATTTCACGCGACTCATTGTTGACGATCGTCTGGGTCTGCTTATCCCACAGCACAGGCACCGTGATCCGTCCGGTGTAGCGATCATCTGCTTTAACGTAAAGGTCCTGCAAGTATTGAGCGTGGTTTACTGTATCGGGAAGGCAGCCTGGTGCATCCGAAAAGCCCCAGCCCTTATCCGTCAAAATAGGATCGACGATCGACAGCCCGATCGCTTCATCTAACCCTTTAAGCTGACGCATCATTAGCGTCCGGTGCGCCCACGGACACGCCAGCGAAATGTAGAGATGATACCGTCCTGCTTCTGCCTTAAACCCGCTCGACCCATCTGCCGTAATCCAGTGACGGAACTTTGTTGGCATTCGGTTAAATTTGCCCGTCTTGTCATGCTCTGTCCATTCTGTTGTCCATTTGCCATCGACCATCATACCGAGTGCCATGAGGTGCCTCCGTTGGAAGTTTTAGGTTTTGAGTTTTGAGTTGTAGCAGCGGAATGAGGAGAGGGGGAAGCAGGGAAGGAAGGGGCAGGGAGTTGCTCTAGCCTTTAGCCTTTAGCCTTCTCTCCCCAACCCCTTCCTACTTACTGTTATGCCAGATCAAACAGCAGGATTTCTGCATCGGTGCTGGCTGCAAAAGCTAATTCAGTTTCGTTACTGATTGCAGCCGCATCACCCTTGTCGAGTGTGGTGCCGTTCAGCGTCACCTCGCCCTGCACAATTTGCACCCAGGCATGGCGATCGGCTTGCAGCGTATAGGTAAGCTGCTCACCTGGCTCTAGAATCGTGGCGTAGATTGCGGCATCTTGATGCAGTTTGACTGCACCATCCGTTGCCTCACGATTTGCAATAGCCCGCCATTGGTTGCGTTTTGTTTCTGCTGGGAACTCCTTTTGCTCGTAGCTGGGCGTGATGCCTTGCCGTTCTGGCAAAAGCCAGATTTGCAGCAAATGCAATCCTTCTGTCGTGGAGGGATTGAACTCGCTGTGAGTAATCCCGGTGCCTGCCGAAAAGCGCTGCACACCACCAGCACCAACCTTCTCTGTATTGCCGATACTATCTTTGTGAGCCACGGCACCGGAAACAACATAGGTGATGATTTCCATATCCCGATGGGGATGTGTTGGGAAACCTTTAGCAGGGGCAACCATATCTTCGTTGATGACCCGTAGGCTACGAAAGCCCATGTGCTGTGGATCGTAATAGTTGGCAAATGAGAATGAATGGTAGGAGTCTAGCCACCCGTGGTTAGCGTGTCCCCGGTCTTCAGCTTTACGAACTGTGAGCATGATCAGTGCCTCCTGTAGAAATATACTAAGTCATACACTTCGTATGCAAACAGAATAACACATAAAATGTTTGTATGCAAACTAACCGACATTGGTCTTGATATGCCTACCATGCCGCTGCTATGCGGTACGCTTCTATAGCTGTGAGGGGCGATCGCTCTTCTGAAGTCAACGATTAGCAGGATGACACATTGCGAGGCGCGATCGTGTTGTCAATTTGCACCATCTTTATAAAAACTAACCGCTATGTGGTGTCGTCGAAGTTGAGGACAGCGCAAGCCATTCGCATATCGACTTCATCCCTGAAGCCTAAACATACAAACAAACTGTCGGGTTGCAGAAACGGTTAATCAAACAAACTACCCGCGCGGGTAATTAGATAGTTAAGCACCCTCACTCATAATGTGGGCGTACAGCTTTAGCTTGAAGATAGAGGAGAACCCGATTGCACCAGGAAACTGTCAAGCAAGTGAGTCCTTTTGGAGAAGCAGATTGCGAATCTGAAGTGAAACTCCTCAAGCAAGAGTACAGCGAATATTTCTTTTACGAAACTCGATTCAATAGTTTAGCGCTTGATCTAAATGCCTTCCTTATCGTGGGCAGATGAGGATCGGGAAAAACTGCCCTCTCTCAATTCTTCTCCTTTCAAAAGCAACTTCGCAACACGATCGCAATTGATGTTGATGAGCCTGTAGCGTTTGAACAGATTTTAGAAAAAGTTTCTAAACTCACGATGCAGTCTCGCGAAGTTGCCATTCCTAGAATTGCAAAAATATGGGACTTTCTCATTTGGCTCATCATCTTTAAAGAACTGAAGGATCAGGATATACGGATTCGGGCTGCCTGTATCTTTGGCGATCACAATAGCAAAGTCTCCAACTTCATTCGCCATACACTCAGCGCTCTGGTTAATCATTTTTTGGATACCAAAGGTGATTTACTGAGTGAGTTAGAAGCGATTCTTTCAGACGAAAGAATTACCGCTGGTAAAGCTGCCGTACTGGAAATAGCACGCAAAAAACCGATCATTGTAGCGATCGACACATTGGAAAATTACGCTGTTAATGACGACATTATGATGCGAACAACGGCAGCGCTGATTCAGTGCGGTTCTGAGTTCAATCGCGATCATGCTAGAAATGGAGTGCATTTAAAGATCTTTTTGATGGCTGAAGTTTTCCCTCACCTGAAGGAAGAAGTCATTCTAAACACGCTGAAATTTGTGCGACATGAAGTCTATTTGCATTGGCGACCAAAAGATCTACTGCGGCTTATTAGCTGGCGCTTTCATCATTATTTACGCGCAGTGGGTCAGCTCTCCAAAGAGTCTACAAACATCAAATGGGATGACTATAACGAAGTCCGCGAGAAGATGTGGAACCCTTATTTTGGCAACAGCCTACGGAATCATAGAGGCTTGTCTGAGCTATCGTTTCCTTATGTGCTGCGTCATACGCAAATGCGTCCTCGGCAACTGATTGTACTCTGTAATACGATCGCAGCTCGAGCGACTAGAGAAAAAACATTCCCAGCTTTTCGTCCAGAAACGATTATCAAGGCTGTTGCAGAAGGTGAATATGCTTTGGCGGAAGAAGTGCTTAACTCTTACAGTGCCGTTTACCCAAAAGTTGGCAGAATTGTGGAAGCGCTGTCAGGTTTACCGATGATCTTTAAAGGGAATGAATTAGATAAAAGAGCACCGCTTACTTCATCGGAATGGCCGACTGGAGAATATTCTCCCTTCGCGTTTCGGCAACTCATTGCTGAACTAGGCATTATTGGACGAGTACGAAATATTGATCAAAAATCGGGCTTTGTAGAAGCAGATTTTGAATATAGTTCAAAAACACGACTACCGCTACTTGTTACAGATTGCTGTGTGGTGCACCCAATGTTTTACCGACGGCTCAATATCAACCAGAACCATAATCTGAGGGTTTACCCTTTTCCTGAACATGAGGAATTTCAGGAGCTTGCCTATCGATAAGCGATCGTTGTTTGCCAGAAAAAACAGCTTTCACTGATCCTCTTGATCCCTTCCACCACGTTAGCGATCGCCACTTTTGATAGTGCTGGCGCGATCGCTGCCACCTTCAAGCGATCGTCTTTGCTGTAGGCAAGCATTATGCAACGTCGATCGCCTATGGTCGTAGCAGTGATCAATACAAAGGAGTTTCAATCGTGAGTAGTCAGCAAGCGCAAACCTGGCAGACGACTGCACTACTGGTGCTCGTCGGCATCGTGGCGCTGTTAGGGCTGAATGCCTTTGTCATCATCAACCCCGGTGAGGCTGGGGTTATTAGCATTCTCGGTAAAGCGCGTGATGGTGAACTGCTGGAAGGCATTCATATCAAGCCACCGTTTGTCTCCAGAGTCGACATTTACGATTTGACCGTGCAGAAGTTTGAAGTGCCTGCCCAAAGTTCTACCCGCGATTTGCAAGACTTGACTGCCAGCTTTGCCATCAACTTTCGCTTAGATCCAGCTCAGGTTGTGAATATCCGACGCACACAGGGCAGTTTGCAAAACATTGTGTCGAAGATTATTGCGCCTCAAACGCAGGAGTCGTTTAAGATTGCGGCGGCACGGCGCACCATTGAAGAAGCGATTACTAAGCGTGATGAGCTGAAGCAGGACTTTGATATGGCACTGGGTGATCGCCTGAATAAATACGGCATCATCATTCTTGATACCAGCGTCGTTGATCTGAAATTTTCGCCCGAATTTTCTAATGCGGTAGAAGAAAAGCAGATTGCAGAACAGCGCGCCCAACGAGCTGTGTATGTTGCCCAGGAAGCCGAGCAAGAAGCCGAAGCAACGATCAACCGTTCGAAAGGACAAGCAGAAGCCCAACGCTTGCTGCGTGAGACGCTGACACCAGAACTGCTACAGAAACAGGCGATCGAGAAATGGGACGGCAAGTTTCCACAGGTTATGGGTGGCAATGGGGCGCTGCCGTTCATTAATCTCGATACGGCGAAGCTGGCAACAAAATAGCGCATCATCTTGATCGTCTTGTATCAGGGATGACACGCTTTGCACCGCTGTCATCCTTGATACGTTGCCCAACAGCAAGTAACGCCTACCAAGACTATCCAGCCGGATAAAAGGTTTCGCATTCAGTTCTTCTAAAGCGACGCAGTGAATTCTGAAACCACACAAGTGCTCATTTTAGGCGGCACAGGCGATGCAGCCGCACTCGCTGCCCAACTCTCGATTTTGCCAGGAGTAGAGATCACCACCGCTTTAGCTGGACGGACACAGCAGCCGTCTGCGCTACCTGGAGAAGTGCGCGTTGGTGGCTTTGGTGGCTCTGATGGCTTGCTTGCTTATCTCAAACAGCAGCGCATTGATATCTTGATTGATGCCACGCATCCATTCGCTGCACAGATATCTTGGAATGCAGCAATGGCGGCAGTTGAGGCGCGTCTTCCTCATCTCATGCTGGTGCGACCAGAGTGGGAGAAAGTTGCGGGCGATCGCTGGATTGAGGTCGAGACTGTCGAAGCCGCCGCCCAAGCTATTCCAACAAATGCCAGGCGCATCTTTCTTACCATTGGCAGACAGCAGCTTGCACCCTTCGCGCTGTTACCACATTGGTTCCTCATGCGGTCGATTGATCCACCAGCCACCGACATGGCGTTACCAAATGGCGAATTGCTGCTCGATCGCGGTCCCTATACGCTAGAAAACGAGATTGCGCTTCTGAAACAGCACAGGATTGAGGCGATCGTCAGCAAAAACAGCGGTGGTGCTGCCACTTACGCCAAAGTTATGGCAGCAAGAGAGCTAGAGCTACCGATCGTGATGGTGCAGCGTCCTGCAATGCCATCTGGCGATCGAGTCTCAGATGTTGCTAGTGCAGTGGAGTGGGTAAAGCGAATGCTTTGAAAAGCGGTCAGCTTTCAGCAGTCGGCTTTCAGCGATCGGCAAGAGAACCGATCACTAGCACAGCATACGTTTACAAAACTAATCGGCTATCTATCTGAGAATTTTAGTGGCAATCAATGTTCCCAACGTTGGGAGCGAAAGGCTTTTCATCCTTTATAGCTGCGGTTAGCGGCGGTCTTAGCTAGGGTTTGACTACTGCCCACTGTGTAATTGGTGCGAGCGATCGCCAACCCAAGAAACGCCCAATCGGTTCGGCACGTTGAATAGCAATGCGCGTAAAGGTGCCGCCTAGTTTTTCATGCCATTGAAAGAGGAGCCGTTCACCCTCGATCGTAACCACATTAGCAACCAGACGACCACCCTGCGGCAACGCTGCCCAGCAGGTTTCAATCATGCCGTCGGTAGTGGTACCACCACCAATAAAAATAGCGTTGGGTTGAGGCAAATCTTGGAGCGCATCAGGTGCTTTGCCGTTGATGATGTGTAGCCCCGGTGTGCCGAGTGCCGCTGCATTATCGGCAATATACTGGGTTCTGGTTTTCTCAATGGCGATCGCCCGACAACGGGGATGGCTCCGTATCCATTCAATGGCGATCGACCCACAGCCTGCGCCTACATCCCACAAAAGTTCTCCCGGCATGGGCGCAAGCGCCGACAGGGTAAGCGCCCGTACCTCATGCTTGGTCAGTTGTCCATCATGGTGATAAGCATCGTCTGGGAGGCCCGGTGTACGCGGCAGGGCTGTTACGCCTGAATGGGCAACGCACTCAACCGCGATCGCGTTGAGGTTGGCTAAATTCGTCTCGCTCCATGTTGAGGCAGTGCCCACTACATGACGTTCGTAAGCGCCACCCAACCGTTCTAAAACTGTCATTGAACTATTGCCAAAGCCGCGTTGAGTCAGCAGTGCAGCAACGATCGCGGGTGTTTGCTGACCTTCACTCAAGATCAAGAGCCTAGCACCCGGATATAGATAGGCGTGCAGCAAGGCAGGCGGACGATTGCACAAGCTGACCGTTTCGACTTCCGTAAGCGACCAACCGAGTCGGGCACAAGCAAGGCTAAAGGTCGATGGTGCCGGGAGAATCGTCATTTCTGCTAAAGGGATGTGACGAAGCAGCGTGACCCCAATGCCGTAGCACATGGGATCGCCACTGGCCAGCACACAGACGGCTTGCCCCTGATGATGCAAAATTGCTTCGATCGAGTCCCGCAGAGGCGATGTCCAAACCAGGCGTTCGCGAGCGTCTGTCGGCAGCATAGCCAGATGTCGATCGCCCCCCACTAGCACTTCAGCGCGATCAACTAGAGAACGAGCGATCGTGCTGAGTCCTGCTAACCCGTCCTCGCCAATCCCCACTACCGAAAGCCATTTCTGAGTCATGTAGCAGCACTAAAGAGTTTAATGGAGCCGTCAGCGGTCAGCTTTCAGCGGTCAGCCTCAGGCTAGGAGCTAAAAGCTAATAAGGTATCCGCTAGTGAAAACGAAGCCGTCAGCGGTTAGTTTTCAGCAGTCAGCCTCGAGTTAAGAGCTAAAAGCCGATAAAGTATGCCGCTAGTGAAGCAGGTATTCAAACTCTCAGGCTGATCGCTGACCGCTGATTGCTGATAGCCAATAGCCGATCGCTGAAAACTGACCTACTCATTACAAAAGTTGGCATCTCGCGTCTTGTCTGCCTTCTCATGCTAAGTTACTGAAGCCTCAAGTCGGGAAAGTCCGGTGTGATTCCGGTACTGTGCCGCAACTGTGAAGAGAAAGGACGAAGCAAAGGATGAAGGATAAACGCTAAAGGATAAATTTTTATCTTTAGTTTTTAGCCTTTAGCCCTTAGCCTTTCCAAGTCAGAATGCCGACTGGGCTGGTATCTGTGGGATGCCTTTGTCGTCTACTCCCTGCGTCGCACGGGGAAGGAGTAAAAGTTTTGTCAGCCTTAGCCGTATCACCATTTGCCACGTGTCCCGGTTTGTTTCAGCCGTCAGCCGCACAGGATGGGCTGCTTTTGCGCTTGAGAATACCGGGTGGACTGCTGACAGTGCCGCAGTGTGAGGCGATCTCTGACCTCGCTGACCAGTTTGGTGGCGGCTATGTAGAAGTGACAAACCGCGCCAATGTGCAAATTCGTGAGCTTCAGGCAGGCATTACAACAGAAATGCTGGATCGCCTGCAAAATCTTGATTTAGCAGCCCCGATCGCCGCTGTAGACTCACTTCGCAACATCATGTGTAGCCCTACCGCAGGCATCGATCGCCAGCAATTGCTGGACACACGCCCGTTTGTTGCTGCCTGGAACCGTTATCTCACGACTCGTCCCGATTTTGCAGTGCTGTCGCCCAAATTTAGCGTGTGCTTTGATGGTGGCGAAGCGGTTTCGGTACGCGATCGACCCAACGATATCAGCCTGGTTGCCGTGAAAATTGGTGAAGCGGTGTGGTTCCGTCTCCATCTCAATCTGGGTGAGCGTGGAGCAGCGCCCTGCGATGTCAAGGTGCTGATCAAGCCGGAAGAGAGTTTACAGGTGCTATCAGCCATAGCAGAGATCTACCGCGATTACACAAGCGCGATCGACACTACAAAACGTCGTAAACCACGCTTAAAAGAGCTTTTGCACGACTGGGGTGTGGAAAATTTTTTACAAGCAGTTGCACGTCATCTCCCCTTTCCCTTGCAGCGAAGTGAAAGAACTGACAACGTTTCACTAACAAATGGCTATCAACATTTAGCAATCCATTCGCAACGGCAAACCGGACTTTCTTACATTGGTACAATACTTCCCCTCGGTCGTTTAGAGACGCAGCAACTACGTGGCTTAGCAACACTTGCAGCACACTATGGCAGCGGCATACTGCGCTTTACACCCTGGCAAAACGTCTTGCTTCCTGATCTGCAAACGTCACAAATAGCAGTAGTACAGCAAAAAGTTGAACAGTTGGGCTTGCATACATCTGCAACGCATCCTCAAAGCGCGATCGTGGCTTGTTCTGGTACAACGGGCTGCAAGTCATCTGCTACTAATACGCAAGCCGATGCACTAGCACTAGTAACTTATTTAGAACAACATATTGCGCTTGATTGCCCCATTAATATCCATTTCAGCGGCTGTGAAAAATCCTGCGCTCAGCATCATACTAGCGATATTGCACTGGTTGGCGTAGCTCAAAATGGCTATGAAGCATATCACGTTTATGTTGGTGAAGATGCTTCAGATGAGGATAGTGCAAAGTTCGGTCGATCGCTCTATCAAAACTATGCCTTCACACAATTACCTGGCTTGGTTGAGCAGATGTTACGGGTTTACCAAAACCAACGATTGCACTCACAGGAAACCTTCAAGCACTTTGTCAAGCGGCATACGATCGCTGAATTGCAGCAGATTCTTAGTTCGTCGTCAGATTGCGGCTTGATGGGGGTTAAAGGCTAAAACTGATGGCAATGAAACTGGAGAAGGTCGTACCATTTGGGCGATCGCTAGATGAATATATAAAAATGTTTAACCTGACGGATGTTGATCTAAAGCAACGTCTTTTAGGGGTGGGCGATGGTCCTGCTAGTTTTAACGCTGAAGCAACGCAATTGGGTTATAGCGTTACTTCAATTGATCCGATTTATCAATTCAGCGGTGTCGAAATCTTGTCTCGTTTTCATGCCGTTGTGGACAATATTATGAGTCAGATCAAGGCATCGCCAGACGATTGGGTTTGGTCGTATCACCATTCACCAAATGACCTACGCAAAAATCGAGTGAAGGCGATTCATACGTTCATTAATGATTATGAAACTGGGAAAGCAGACGGACGTTATGTAATCGATGCCTTGCCTCATCTAGCACAGCTTGATCAAACGTATGATTTAGCCGTCTGTTCACACTTTTTATTTTTGTATTCAGAACAGTTCGACTATCAATTTCATCTAGAATCGATTCAAGAAATGCTAAGAGTTAGTCGAGAAGTGCGTATTTTCCCCATCCTCACGTTGATGCGCCAGCGATCACCTCATCTCGATCCAGTTATGCAAGCTCTAGCTGATCAAGGGCATCGTTTAGCGATCAAAAAAGTGCCTTACGAATTGCAAAAGGGCGGTAATGAAATGTTGATGATTACAACTGAACGTAAGCATGATTGACTACATTCGCGATGGTAACGAAATCTATCAACACTCGTTTGCCATCATTCGAGCCGAGGCAAATTTAGCAACATTACCAGCCACACTAGAAGCGGTAGCCGTGCGGTTGATTCACGCTTGCGGTATGACCGATATTGTGACTGATTTGGCGTATTCAGCTGATGCAGCGAGCGCAGGACGATCAGCGCTCATTAACGGTGCGCCCATTTTGTGTGACGCTCAAATGGTGGCAAATGGTGTTACTCGTCAACGCCTGCCTGCAAACAATGCTGTCATTTGTACGTTGAACGATCCACAAGTGCCTACGATCGCCCAAACCATTCAGAACACTCGATCAGCTGCCGCGTTAGAACTGTGGAAACCACATTTAGAAGGTGCAGTGGTGGCGATCGGCAATGCCCCAACCGCGCTCTTTCGCCTACTAGAACTGCTAGATGAAGGCGCACCCAAACCTGCACTAATCCTGGGCTTTCCGGTTGGCTTTGTCGGTGCTGCTGAGTCAAAAGCCGCTCTGGCAACTAACAGCAGAGGGGTTCCCTTTCTGACCATTCAGGGTCGTCGGGGTGGTAGTGCAATGGCAGCCGCAGCCGTGAATGCGTTAGCAAAGGAGCATGAATTATGACGGCAATAGATAGGCAGAAGGCAGAAGGCATGGGGCAGAAGGCAGAAGGCATGGAGCAGAAGGCAGAAGGCAGAGGGCAGAAGGTAGAGGAGGTAGGGGAAGCAGTGCAGCACTCAACCCTTAACCCTCAACACTCAACACTCTCTTCCCCCACTCTCGACGCCCGACGCCCGACTCCTCCACCTCTCGGAAAACTTTACGGCTTGGGCATTGGTCCCGGTGATCCAGAACTACTGACGCTTAAAGCTCACCGCATTTTAACTTCGGTGCCGGTGATTGCGTATCCCACAATGGAAAGCGGCAAAGTGTTGGCACGAGCGATCGTTGCAGATTTCATCCGTCCGGAGCAGCTTGAAGTGCCCATGCCGCTACCGTTTAGCGTAGAGCGATCGTCTCAGCCACATTATGATGCTGCCGCTGAGACGATCGCCCAGCATCTTGCGGCGGGACGCAATGTGGCGGTGTTATGTGAAGGCGAACCAATGCTGTATGGCTCGTTTATGTACATCTTCAATCGCCTTGCGGGACGCTTTGATACTGAAGTGGTGCCGGGGATTTCTTCGACCTTTGCTAGCGCTGCAATGCTGGGTGCGCCTCTGACCTATCGCAACGATGTTCTCAGCATTATGCCTGCGACGCTGGATGAAGCGACCTTGCGCGATCGCCTCGCTGTTGCCGATGCTGCCATCATCATCAAACTGGGCAGGCACTTCGCCAAAGTCCGCACTATTCTGGACGAGCTAGGTTTACTCTCACGGGCGCTATACATCGAACGTGCGACTATGCCAAACCAGCAGATTCGCCCGATCACCGACATGAATCCGGCTGACGTTCCCTACTGGGCGCTGATTCTCATCCCTAGCCAAACACGCCCTCAATGAAATTATTGATAATAGAATCACCTTCACCCCAGATCGGGGAACTGTTGCCATGACTTCCTTGCCTCAAACCACGACTTCTCAGTTAAAAGGGTCGGCACTGCCACCACTGGAAAACGGCGATCGCTTGACCCGTCCCGAATTTGAGCGCCGTTACCATGCCATGCCCAAATTGAAAAAAGCCGAACTGATTGAAGGAGTCGTGTACATGGCATCACCGTTACGCTTTAGACCTCATGCCAAACCACATGGGCGCTTAATCACCTGGCTAGGAGTGTATGAAGCCGCTACGTCGTGTGTAGAAATGGGCATTGAGCCAACCGTTCGTCTGGATATAGACAACGAGCCACAACCAGATGGTGTTTTACTCATTAGTGCAGAAAGCGGTGGGCGCTCTATGTTGAGTGAGGATGAGTACGTGGAAGGGGCACCAGAACTGGTCGTAGAGGTTGCTGCTAGTAGTGCCGCGATCGATTTGGGCGACAAGAAAAGAGCCTATCGACGGAGTGGCGTGCAGGAATACATCGTCTGGCAAGTGTTTGACCAAAAAATTGATTGGTTTCAGTTACAGGATGGGGATTACGTTTCGTTAGCACCTGATGAAGGTGTGCTTCACAGCCAGGTATTTCCAGGCTTGTGGCTAAACGTCGAAGCTATGTTGCAGGGCGAGATGCGATCGGTGTTAGCAGTCTTACAAACGGGCATTGAGTCCGCAGCGCATCAAGCCTTTGTCCAGCAACTTGAGTTGCAAGACAAGCCGAGCCAGGCAAACGATCGACCACAATGAGACCACCCGTTGTTATTATTCTTGGCGAAACCAGTGTAGCGATCGCACGGCAAATCCAGGCAGCACTGCCAGCCGCAACAATCTATGGTTTAGCTGGACGCACGCAGTCTGTTGATGTGCCATACGCCAACTTTGGTGACACGGTGCGAGAACTGTTCAGCAAGGGAACCCCCATCATTGGCATCTGTGCCGCTGGGATTTTGATTCGATCGCTGGCAACCCTGCTGACAGATAAACGAGCAGAACCACCTGTTATTGTTGTGGCAGATGATGGTAGTGCTGTCGTACCGCTTCTGGGTGGCTTAACGGGCGCGAATGAGTTGGCAACGACGATCGCTCGTGCCCTGGATACCAACGCTGCCATTACTGCCACTGGACAACTACGCTTCAACATTGTGTTAGAAGCACCGCCACGTGGTTATCGGTTAGTCAATCCAGAACACGCCAAAGCGTTCACGTCCGATCTCATTTCTGGAGCGACAGTGAGACTCCTTGGTGATGCGTCCTGGCTTAGTCAAAGCAATCTTCCTTTTACAACTGACGGTACTCACACGATCGAAGTGAGCGATCGTCCTGTAGCAGGCAGCGCGACCCATCTGGTCTATCAACCCGTTGTGGTTCCGGGTAAGCTGGCGATCGTCGGTACAGGTCCCGGAGCCGCTGAGTGGATGTCGCCGGAGGTCAAGGCAATGCTGCAAGCCGCCACGGATCTGGTCGGCTACAAGACCTATTTAGATCTGGTCGGCGCGTTTGCTCAAGGCAAGCGGCATGAATCGGATAATCGTGTGGAACTCGATCGCGCCCGTCAAGCGCTGGAACTTGCGGCTGAGGGTCGCTCAGTCGTCGTTGTTTCCTCTGGCGATCCTGGCATTTACGCGATGGCAGCCGCCGTATTTGAGGTGATCGATCGCGAGGCAAATCCGGCCTGGCAACAGCTTGAGATTCATGTAGCGCCTGGAATTTCAGCGATGCAGGCAGCAGCGGCGGCGATCGGTGCTCCACTGGGGCATGACTTCTGCGCCATCTCCCTATCGGATATTCTCAAGCCGTGGTCAGTGATTGAAGAACGCATTGCCTTAGCAGCGCAAGCTGATTTTGCAATGGCGTTTTACAATCCCGTTTCTAAACAACGAACGTGGCAACTAGATAAGGCAAAAGAGATTTTAATGAAATGGCGATCGCCCGCAACGCCCGTAGTGCTGGCACGTAATTTGGGTCGATCGGGTCAATCTGTGCAGGTTATTGCTCTCGATCAGCTCACAGCCGCACACGCAGATATGCGAACAGTACTGTTAATCGGCTCTAGCAAAACGCGCACGATCGCACGAGCTGATGGCAACGTTTGGGTTTATACACCACGGCACTATGAGGGCTAAGGGAGAGTTTTGAGTTGATTGAGCAATCAGCAGTCAGCTTGCGTCTAAAAACTAAAAACCAACAACTCTTTAGTCTCTTGCTCCCCCTGCTTCTCCTGCTCCCTCTGCCGACACTCAATCCCATGAGAATTGCTATACGATCAGAAGTTGCATAGGGCAGAATGGTAGGGTAACGCTGTTACGTTCAGGAGAACTGCCGGGTTTTGAGGATGTCTTATGTCTAAGGGTCTTGCCAATCGTCGTCGCACCGCTCCCTGGATTCAGCGCTGGTCGCGTCCGCTGCTTGGAGGCGTTGCCATTCTGGGCGCTCTCAACACTGCCTATATCACCATTTCTAAATTCACCAATACTGATACTGCTTGCCCAAGTGGGGGCTGCGAACAAGTGCTTTCCAGTCCTTATGCCACAGTGTTTGGGTTGCCGCTCGCGCTGTTTGGCTTGGTGGCATATATCAGCATGGCAATCTTCGCACTTGCCCCACTAGCTATCCAGGGCGATCAGCAAAAAGAGCTGCGATCGAACCTGGAAAACTGGACCTGGTTTCTGCTGTTTCTCGGATCAACTGCCATGTTGATCTTCAGCGGCTACCTCATGACCATTATGTTCACGAAGTTTGTGGCGCCCTTTGGTGTTAAAGGCATTTGCTACTACTGTATTGCGTCAGCGATCTTTTCAGCCAGCCTTTTTGTGCTGACGCTTTTAGGGCGCGTCTGGGACGATATCGGTCAGCTTCTGTTCTCAGGGCTGATTGTTGGGGTTGTAACGTTAGTGGCTACGTTGGCAATTTATGCACCTGTAGGCAAGCCTGTTGCGGATGCTTATAATATCGCGTCTGCTAGTGGACAAGTGTTTGCCACTATTAAAGACACCTCTGGCGAAGCAGAAATCCAGCTTGCCCGTCACCTCAAGCAGACTGGCGCAAAGATGTACAGTGCCTACTGGTGTCCTCACTGCACCCAACAGAAAAAGCTGTTTGGGGTAGCAGCACTGAATGATTTGCCGTATGTTGAGTGTGCTCCTGATGGCGTAGAGAGTCAAACGGCTGCTTGTCAGACGATTGCTGCTCAAGTTGAGAAACAAACGGGTCAAGGGTTTGGGTTTCCCACCTGGGAGATTAACGGTAAGTTCTATCCTGGACAGCAAACTTTGCAACAGCTAGCCGATGCCTCTGGCTACAAGGGACCACGTAACTTTAAGAACAGTTTGTAGTCCTAAGGAGATTTCTCGCAAACAAAGTACCCGTAGGGGCAAGTTTGATGCCAATGTGAGCAGCTATGAGCCACGACTCTGGCAAAACCTGTCCCCTACAAACGGTACTCATGACTGTCTAATCAACCCGTTCGAGCTGCCAAAGAATCTGGTTGCCTTCGCGCCTGACGCGCGATACTACCCAGTTTCGCCAAACCCAGTTGTCACCCCGACTAGTAACGGCGCTGGCGTTGACATCCATCAGGTCGGCTAGTTCCGAGCTAGTGATTAAGTAGCCCTTGCTCGAAAATTCGTCGGCGAAGTGTAGCGTGTCTACCAGGTCACGCAGTTGGGCAACTCTAATTTCGCGCGGCAGGTTATCGATCGCATCAGTCTGAGCGTGCGAATGAGCATCCATCGTGGGATTTACTACCTATAGCTACTGGCTTGATGATTAAAGAAATTTTTATGGTGACTAGAGCTTAACCCTGCAATGAGCAAGGGGTTTAAAAACCAGACTCCAATCTTAAGATACTGCGATGAATCAAAAGGTTTGGTACGAAACTGTTGGGTTAAAACATGAGCCTTTACAAAAATTGGCTTTTCGTAAAGTTGTCCAACAAAGGGTCGCTCTTTTGCTGTTGGTGGCTAGAGCGTCCGTTGCCACTCCGGTAGCTGCTTGAGGTCAGGCACTTTACCAAGCGAAAAGGCTCGGGCGATCGTGTCACAGCGTTCGTTACCGACATTGCCAGTATGTCCGCGTACATAGCGCCACTGAATCTGCTTCGTATTAAGCACATCTAACTGCTGCCACAGTTCAGGGTTTAGTACCAGTTTGCCAGTCGAGGTTTTCCAGCCTTTTTTCTTCCAGCCATGAATCCACTGTGTAATGCCGTTTTTAACGTATTCGCTATCGGTATATAGCTCGATCGGCTCTGTATAGCCAACGGTCTTGAGAAACTGGAGGGCTGCGATCGCCGCCTGCATCTCCATCCGATTATTGGTTGTGTGTGCCTCAGCTCCACCCATTTCATGTACCGAGCCATCGGCAAAATAAACGACTGTGCCCCAACCACCCGGACCAGGATTGCCAGAACATGCGCCGTCAGTATAAATTGATTGGATTTTTGGGCAGTCAGCCATGAGTATGCGATTATCAAATGACTCTTCAGGTTAACATACAGACGCTCATGGCAAAGGGCTTTTCAGCTTTCAGCTTACGTTTGTCACCTTCCTGCCTAGATCAGCCCGATCGCTACCGTACAAGCTTAACTTTGGTCGGGTAGTCTAACTCTAAGCAGCAAAAGTAGTTCATATGTTCGCAGTAGCTATCGCTTACGCTAGAGAATAGAACGTTGCTGTAGACCGATGACCTATCAACCGCTACATCACAAATATCGTCCGCAAACCTTTAGTGATCTGGTAGGGCAGGAGGCGATCGCCACTACGCTCACAAATGCTCTACACCAGCAACGGATTGCACCGGCTTACCTTTTTACTGGCGCAAGAGGCACGGGCAAAACGTCCAGTGCGCGCATTCTGGCAAAATCACTCAATTGTCTGGCGTACGAGGTGCCAACGGAGCAGCCCTGCGGTGTGTGCGAGGTATGCCAGTCGATCGCCAAAGGTTCGGCGCTAGACGTGATTGAAATCGACGCAGCTAGCAATACAGGCGTAGACAATATGCGAGAGCTGATTGAGCGATCGCAGTTTGCGCCTGTGCAATGCCGCTACAAAGTGTACGTCGTTGATGAATGCCATATGCTCAGCACTGCGGCGTTTAATGCGTTGCTGAAGACTCTTGAAGAACCGCCCAACCGAGTCGTGTTTGTGTTGGCAACGACTGATCCGCAACGGGTATTGCCAACCATTATTTCGCGCTGTCAGCGGTTTGACTTTCGGCGCATTCCACTGATGGCGATCGTGCAGCATCTCACAACGATCGCAGCTAAAGAAGCGATTTCAATTACCCAAGAGGCGATTACCCTGGTTGCCCAGATCTCTCAGGGTGGGCTGCGCGATGCCGAAAGCCTACTGGATCAACTTAGTTTGCTAGAAGGTGAGGTATCTGTTGATAAAGTTTGGGATCTGGTTGGGTCAGTGCCAGAGCGCGATTTGATGGACTTGCTGGAGGCGATCGCGCAAGATAACCCCGAAACTCTGCTTGATAGCGTTCGGCGGTTGATGGATCGGGGGCGCGAACCGTTGATTGTGCTGCAAAACCTCGCCAGCTTTTATCGGGATCTGCTGATTGCCAAAACGGCTCCAACTCGCAACGATCTGGTAGCACTGACACCACCGACCTGGGCAGCTCTTTGTAGCTTTGCCCAAGCCCTGGATGTGCAGACGATCCTGGCGGGTCAGCAACAGCTTCGCAGCAGCGAGGATCAGATTAAAAGTACGACTCAACCAAGGCTCTGGCTAGAAGTCACGTTGATGGGTTTGCTGCCATCAGCGGTCAGTAGTCAGCGGTCAGCCGTTAGCGGTCAGCAGTCAGCGGTCAGCAGTCAGCGGTCAGCAGTCAGCAGTCAGCAGTCAGCAGCAAGTGGGCAAACAGCTAGTCCATCGCAGGCGGCTAATGGGGGAGCAGCGGTACGTCCACCTATACCGGCAGCAATGTCCTCCCATACTGAGGCGATCGTGCCAAACGTAGCAGAAACCGAAGTACCCGCAATTGAGAAGCCTCTGCCAGTCAGCCGTCCTGCCGAGGTGTCAGCAGCATTACCAGTTGCAACGAGCCAACCAGCCAGTGATCAGGGCAGCAACCTTAGCGAAACCTGGCAGCAAATTCTGAGTCACATTGACCTGAAGGGCACCCGCGCTATGTTGAGCGTAAATTGCCACTTACTGAGCCAGAATGATGATGAAATTTTGGTCGGCGTGAAGGCTCAAAGTATGATCAAGATGATCACGGGCATGATTCCGCAGCTTGAGAAAGCGTCTGCCAAAGCCTTTAAGACAAAAGTTAAAGTTGCACTCCAGGTTGTAGAAGCACCACCTCAGGCGGCTCAAACAACGCCTCCGCCAGAAACCGTTGATCGCCTACCGTCCTCTGACACCGATCGTCCTGCACCTGCTAACGCATCCATGTATGGGCAAGCAACCAGTGGGCAGGCAACTGGTTTTTCTCAGCCCAATCAAGCAGGCATAGACTCTCCACCGAAACCCACTAACCGCGTTGCCGAAGGATCTGTTAGTGATTCCCCTCCGTTGTCTACCTCTGAGCGCTGGCAGCAAGAAGACGAAGTAACCCTCGCTGCCAAACAACTGGCTGATTTCTTTGGCGGCAGAGTGGTCGATATGAGTGACAGTGACACCGTAGCAGAAGCCCCCAAGCTAGCCGAAATTGACGCAGCTAGCCTTAAAGCTAAAGCAACAGAAGAACCAGAAGAAGATTTAGATTCAGACGACGATGTACCGTTTTAATTCATGCCATTCTTTAGCACTTCGTCGTAGATGTGTTCAAGGCGTACAGGTTGACGGGCGATCGACTCTAAGGGAATGCCATCAAAACGATCAATAAGATCCTTCATTTCTAGTGCTTCTGGGAGCCAAAAGGCAAGGTCATCACCATAGCGCCGACAGGGAAAGCCGAGGGTTTGGGCGCGGGCGATCGCTTTGTCTTCAGCAGTTGTTCGCACCACCACAATTTCTTGGGCAGCAATACATTGCCGCAGAGATGCAAGGCTACCCTCTGCTACAAGATAGCCCTGCTTGAGGATACCAAGACGATCGCACAAGCGCTCCGCTTCATCCAACAAATGTGTGGTGAGCAAAATGGTCATGCCCTGGTTCTGCAACTGTCGAATGAGCCGCCAGAGTTCGATCCGTGCTTCAATATCTAGCCCGGTGGTTGGTTCATCCAAAATCAAGAGTTTAGGGTTATGCACCAGCGCGATCGCCACACTCAGGCGACGTTTCATCCCACCACTTAAGGTCTCAGCAAGACTCTTAGCACGCTCTAGTAAACCGACGGATTCTAGGCAAGCAGGTATCTGTGTGCGGCGTTGCTGCCGTGAGATTCCGTAGAGCCGTGCAAAAAAATGTAAATTCTCTTCACAGGTCAAGCAAGCGTATTGCAGGTTCTCTTGCGGTACTAAGCCAATAAAGGGTTTCGTTGCGTCCGAAAGGGGACGATCGTAGATCGTGACGCTACCACTATCAGCTTGTAGTAAATGACAAAGAATGCGGATTGTTGTGGTTTTTCCAGCTCCGTTAGGCCCCAGCAAGCCATACACCTCACCAGGGGCAAGATTCAAATTCAAATTATGTAAAACGGCTTTTTGACCGTAAGCTTTGCACAAATTGGCAATTTGCAGCATAAACGCTATCGCCTCCTCTCGCTATTAAGCATCTGACGATAGGTTAGCCAGCCCACGCACACCATTACGCTTGCAAAGCCAACCAAAAACCATAGGTGCGGTGCAAGATCACCTCGATCGCTGTCTTGTGCGATCGCCAACGCCTCAATCATGTGGTAGATCGGGTTGAATTGAGCCAGGTCTCGTAAGGCTACGGGAAAAAACTCGATCGGAATAAAGGCACCACTTAGTAAGAGTAAGGGCACGCCCAGCGCCGCTATTAGCGCGTTCACATCTTCAGTACGGCGAGCCAGCTTTGCCCCAATGCAAAAGCCAGTACCAACATATGCCACCATGCTCAAACTGATAATTAGTAAACCTAAAGGCAGCGAACCCGTAAATTCAACACCAAATTCAGCACCCGTGAGGATAGCAATCGCATATACCAGCAGCGTTTGCCCCAGCCCGATCGCCCCATACGCTAGGAAAATCCCCATAAAGTAAGACGCACCTCGCAGCGGCGAAATCAGTAGCTGTTTCAGTGTCCGCTGTTCGCGCTCCGCCACGATCGTCGCAATACTGCCACCCAAACAGCTAAAGAACAGCGCCGTGCCAACCAGACAGGGAGGAACTGCCTGGGCAAAGGCAGCAGCAGTAGAAAGCTCCGAGCGCTCACTCAAAATCAGGCTATTGACAATCAGAATCGAAGCTGGAAAAATCGCCCAACAGATAAGGCTGACTTTACGCCGCCACAACTCCAACAAAATCCGCTGCGCGATCGCGGTCGTGCCCAACCAGTCGCGGGTTAACGATCGTTTTGTTTGTCCTTGCATAGGCTACTGTAATGCTGTGAAAAAAAGGGAAGAATCTGGCTATTGTTGGCAAGGACAATTAAATGGTTGCTAGCAAGCAAAATACCCGTAGGGGCAGTTTAACAACAAGGTGAGCGGCAGCGGTAAAGGCTCTAGCAGAACGCGCCTTTCTCAACAGGACGCAGGCTCGGTTTTAAGCGTTAATTGAGCGATAAGGGCGGCTGCTACCCCTACCTTGATTCAGCAGCGTTACGTTTTGTGCCCGTCTGGCTTATGTTTGGCAGTTGCCACCAGGGCACATGAGGATATTCATGATGTTCTCGGTGATAGCCAAAGTGGTAGCAGGTAAGCAGTGACCAAACATACGGACGGTAGATGCTGTTTGCCCGAAAGGGATTTTGGTAGCCGCTCAGTGGTTCGCGGTGCACCAAAAACGTGCCGAAATAGAAAAGCTGTGCCGAACTTAAGAGCGATGGCACTGCCCAAAACAAAATTAAATTCACTTCAGAAACGTGCAGCACGCGACTTAGAAAGTGATACGTGCCTGTAATAGCGAGAAACTGCCACCCACTCCAGTAACGACGCATAAACCGTGCATACCAAAGCAGTCCATGCGTGTCTTTGCCATTGTGGAAATCAGGGTCATTCTTACTAGCAGGATACTGATGGTGCTGCCAGTGCGCCTTGCGTAGCCTCCGATAGGGCAACCAGCCATAGAGAAGCAATGCCAGGAAGCCGATACTGTGGTTGAGCTTAGGATGCTGTGGCACAACACAGTTATGCATCGCATCATGAGCCGTGATAAATAAGCCAGCGTAAAGAAACGTTTGCCAAAGTACAGCGAGCAGCAGCAAAGGCAAAGGCTGCTCGTCTAACTGGAGTAACACTATCAAACTGGTGAGCCAGACCATGATAATGGTGCCAGCGATCGCTAGCCCTCCATAACCGTTGTTATGCGGGGTGGCTTGCGTTGATCGCCCAACCTGGTACAGATCGTCTTCGAGTAAAGTCAAACGTTGCTCCAGCACTAAAGCGTACATTCGTCTAACACTGTAATGCTTTAGTACGAAAGATTACAAATAGTTAAGCAAGTTTGCCTTAATCCTACGCTTTCTTCTTACCCAGATTTCTAAGGTTTTAGCAATTCGATCGTTCCAGCAACCTAAACAAAAACGTAGGGACAAACAGCTGTTCATCCCTACGTTTTTGCATCACCATGCATTTGTTACCAGTGTTGCCTGCTGTCATCGACACCGCAGGCTTCTCTTGCTGCTCTACGCCGCTGCTGCGACCTGATCTAGCAGGCTATGCAACGTCTTGCCTTCGATAACCTCTGTTTCCAGAAGCTGATTCGCGATCGTCTCCAGCAAATCGCGATTGGACTTGAGGATATCTAGCGCTTGTTGGTGAGCCGTTTCCACAATTTCTCTCACCTCACGATCGATCGCTTGCGCTGTTTCTTCACTCATGGCTTGTCGCGGGTTCGGCGCACCATCGTTTAGGAATGCAGCTTGCTGCGGTCGTTGGTAGGCTAGAGGACCCAGCACCGTGCTCATGCCATAGGTGGTCACCATGCGCTCTGCAAGGTCGGTTGCCCGCTGCAAATCGTTCGTGGCACCAGTGGTAATGCTGCCAAAGACAACTTCCTCAGCCGATCGTCCACCTAGCAAGGTCGCAATTTGACCCCGTAGTTCCGCTTCGTCCATAAGAAATCGATCTTCTGTTGGGAGTTGTAGCGTGTAGCCTAACGCCGCCATGCCACGGGGAACGATCGAGATTTTCTCTACCTTCCCGCCGCCAGTCATCAAAGAGCCAACGAGCGCGTGACCCACTTCGTGATAAGCGACGATCTTCTTCTCTTTGTCGTTGAGTACACGGCTTTTCTTTTCTAACCCTGCCACAACGCGTTCGATCGCTTCTGCGAAATCTTCTTGTGCCACCGTTTGGCGCTGGTTTCGCGCTGCCAACAGTGCTGCTTCGTTGACCAGATTTGCTAGATCGGCTCCTGCAAAGCCAGGGGTGCGTGTGGCGATCGCTTTCAAATCGACATCTGTACCCAGCTTGACCTTTTGAGCATGGATCTTGAGAATCAACTCACGTCCTGGTAGATCTGGACGATCGACCAACACTTGACGGTCAAAGCGACCCGGACGCAGCAATGCAGGGTCTAGAACTTCAGGGCGGTTCGTCGCTGCCAGTACAATCACTGTCGCCTCACCAACGGCAAAGCCATCCATTTCGGCAAGCAACTGGTTCAACGTTTGCTCCCGTTCATCGTTACCGCCGTAAAAGCCACCGCTATTACGAGACTTACCGATCGCATCCAATTCATCAATGAACACAATGCAGGGAGCCTGTTTCTTCGCCTGCTCAAACAGATCCCGCACACGCGAAGACCCTACGCCTACAAACAGTTCCACAAACTCAGAGCCAGAAATGCTAAAGAACGGTACGCCTGCCTCGCCTGCCACCGCTTTTGCTAGCAGCGTTTTGCCTGTCCCTGGTGGACCAACCAACAGTACCCCTTTCGGAATCCGTGCCCCAATTTGGGTATAGCGCCCTGGAGACTTCAAGAAATCGACAATTTCAACCAACTCAGTCTTTGCTTCTTCAACCCCTGCCACATCAGCGAAGGTGACTTTTTCCGATTCACCTTCCACATACACTTTGGCTTTGCTTTTGCCGATCGACAGCACGCCTTGGGGTCCACCGCCACCGCTACGTCGGATGAAAAACTGCCAGATGCCTACAAAAATCAGGGGTGGAATCACCCAGCTTAAAAGGCTACCAATCCAACCATTTTTAGGTGGTGGCGCAGCCGCAAACTCAACGCCTTTTTCCTCTAGCAATGTGGGTAAGCCTAGATCAAAGATAGGTGTCGTTGTAAACACTTGCCCAGGCTGCTCATCACTCGCTTTTAATTGAAATTGAATCTGGTTTTGACCAACTTGCGCTCGTTGAACTTCACCTTCCTGAACTTGATGGATGAAGAGGCTATACGGTACTCCAGGAATCTGCGGTCCTAAGATGACAGGCAGTACAAAGTTTGCAATCAACGATAACCCAATGAGCACCAGGAAGATGTTGCTGATCAGTCTGGAGCGTGGCGGAGTCGGTTGTTCTTTAATCGGCATGGTTTATCTGAAAGTCCTAAAAAGTGATGCGGTACTGTCTGTGTGTAAAAGCCTAAAGTACCTGCACTCCAGCGTCTTCTAACTGTGGAAGGAGTGTGCTCGTTGCGAGGTAACTAGAGCCGCAAGCTGGAAAAAGCGCTACCTCTCGCTGCTTGCGGTTTACCATAAACCAATACCTGGTTATAAGAAATTGCTACAAACGACAGCTCCAAAAGTTGTATAGCAGTATTTTTGGTCAGAACGATCGACCTAAACAAGTAGCCTTTTGTGCTGCCCTAGCAAGGTTAGACAGTAACGCCTTATAAACAAATGTAACAAATTATTTACATGGCTGACGGTTTTTGATCGCCGAACCACTTTTTGCTCGCTCTGGTGCTGCGGGTATCAGCGACAAACTTTTATCAAAAAATAATTTATTCTGCTTAACTTATACCTAGGATGTGCTAAAACTACGGTATCTCAATCAAAAAACAGGGTTTTGGTCAGTTTCATTTTCTAGCAGCTAGGAGCTTAGACCGTGGGGATTACCGTTGAAAATGTATCAAAGCAGTTCGGCACATTCAAGGCTGTTGACGAAGTCAGCGTTGAAATCAAGACGGGCTCGCTAGTTGCTTTGCTGGGACCATCAGGCTCAGGCAAATCAACGCTACTGCGGTTAATCGCTGGGCTAGAAAAGCCTGACAGCGGCAAAATCTTGCTGACTGGCAAAGATGCAACAAGCGCCAGTGTGCAAGACCGCCATGTTGGGTTCGTCTTTCAGCATTATGCCTTGTTTAAGCACTTAACCATTCGCAAAAATATTGGTTTTGGTCTCGAAATTGCTAAGTGGAAAAAGAGTCGGATTGACGATCGCGTGAATGAACTGCTGGATCTGGTGCAGTTGCGAGGCTTGGGCGATCGTTATCCCTCTCAACTTTCGGGTGGGCAACGGCAGCGTGTGGCGCTTGCTCGGTCATTGGCGATCGAACCAAATGTCCTGCTGCTCGATGAACCCTTCGGCGCACTGGATGCCAAGGTACGCAAAGATCTTCGTGTTTGGCTGCGGCATCTTCACGACAAAGTGAATGTCACCACTGTGTTTGTGACACATGATCAGGAAGAGGCAATGGAGGTTTCTGACGAATTGGTGGTGATGAATCACGGCAAGGTTGAGCAGGTTGGCAGTCCGGCTGAAATCTACGATCATCCGGCAACGCCTTTCGTGATGGGCTTTATTGGTCCTGTTAATGTATTGCCCAGCCACTCCCAAATCTTTCAGAGCAATGGTATTGACCCAACGCGCTCTGAAACCTTTTTGCGCCCTCACGATATTCTGATCGAAACCGTGCCTGAAGCAGCAAGCGCCCCAGCAACCCTTGAGCGTCTGGTGCATTTGGGCTGGGAAATTCAGGCAGAATTAACGCTGGAAGATGGACAGGCGGTTAACGTGTTTCTTACACGCGAAAAGTTTGATGAATTAAACTTGAAACCCAAACAACGGGTTTACCTGAAGCCGAAAAAGGCTAAGTCGTTTGTCCTTCAGGATGCTTAAGAAACGCATCACTTAATGCTGACTCGTGATTAAGTGATAGCAGTCCTTCTGTAAGATGGCTGGAGGAGCTACTTACAGGCTACTCCAGCGTTATCATCACGAATGGCAAGAGCACGCAAGCTAGAAGAGGCACTAGCGGCACTAAGCCAACTCGCCGACCTAACCACTGAGGCAGCGATCGCTACGCTGCGACAGACGTTAGCAGGCAAATATGGCGTTGCTATTGCTCAGGCGAGTCGTCTCATTCGCAAGGCTGAGATCTATAGTTTGGTGCCCGATCTCGCTAGCACCTTCGGTCGTTGCATGGTCAAGCCTGAAACGACCGATCCCGGATGCCTTGCTAAAACAGCGATCGCCGAAGCGCTGTATCATCTGGACTACCGCGAGGAAGCACTGTTTCTGCAAGGTATTCGTCATCTACAGATGGAGCCGGTATGGGGCGGCAAGGAGGATACGGCTCCAGCATTACGAAGCGTCTGCGCCTTAGGTTTGGTGCGGATGAATTACCCGCAGGTGTTGAGCGAACTTGCCGATTTGTTAGCGGATGCTAAAGCCGAAGCGCGCATTGGGGCAGCACGAGCGATCGCCTATACTAACAATCCCGAAGCTGCGCCACTGCTGCGGTTACGGATTCTGGTCGGTGATGAGCCACAGGTCTTTTCAGAGTGTCTGCTGGCGCTGCTCAAATTAACTCCAGTCGCAGCGTTACCGCTGGCTATACGGTTTCTTGATCCGCCAGTCGATCCACTTGTTCCGCAGCGCGCTACTGAAATCGTAGCAATGACGGCTCTGGCACTGGGCGAATCACGTTTACCAGAAGCTTTTGACCCGCTGCGGCGCTGGTGGGAACGATCGCGTGATGCCGAACGACGCCAAACCGCTTTGCTGGCAATGGCGATGCTGCGGCATGACGAACCACTCGACTTTCTCTTAGCGATCGTTGCTCAAGGACGGCCTCAAGATGCAACCGATGCGATCGCGGCTCTCAGTCTCTATCAGCAGGATGCGGTCTTATGGCAGCGTGTCTGCCAAACGATGGCGCAGCGTCAGAATGGCGGTGAACCAAGCTAGCAGATGGCACTAGCTATGAGCAACCCTTTTTTGACGTTGAGACTTTCACCGTTGGGCGAACGATCATCACTGCTAGACAACTTGTGTACTTGCACGATCAGCTCATTCGCAGTTATAGTTTAATAGTTCGAGAATCCTGAACAATTAAATAAAGTGATTCTGTATACCTTAGAAAGGTCTTGGTGTTATTTGGTCACGCTACGTCAAACGCAATACGCCTCTAACGACTCCCACAGCCGCAAAACCGCTGTTGTTTATAACTGATTCATCCACTCTGGAAATGCACTATGAGCGCTAACGCGAATCTGTTTTCACCGTTCCAACTGGGTCCCTATACGCTGCCAAACCGCATTGTCATGGCACCGCTGACCCGCAATCGTGCTGGCGACGGCAATGTGCCAACTGCGCTCAACGCTACCTACTATGTTCAGCGAGCCTCAGCAGGATTGATCATTGCAGAAGCAACGCAGGTAACTCCTTCAGGGCAAGGTTATCCAGCAACTCCGGGCATCCATTCACCAGAACAGGTTGAAGGCTGGAAGCTGGTGACAGAGGCAGTCCATAACCACGGCGGACGAATCTTCTTGCAGCTTTGGCACGTGGGACGGATTTCGCATCCTTCGTTGCAACCCGACGGGGCACTGCCTGTTGCGCCTAGCGCGATCGCCCCTGCTGAAGGTACAGCCTCTACTTACGAGGGTCCTAAACCTTATGTCACTCCGCGTGCCCTGGAAATAGATGAGCTACCCGGCATTGTTGAGCAATATCGTCAGGGTGCTGCAAATGCCCTAGCTGCTGGTTTTGATGGTGTTGAAATTCACGGAGCCAATGGCTATCTGCTCGATCAATTTTTGCGCGATGGCACCAACAAGCGCACCGATGCCTACGGGGGCAGTATTGAAAACCGTGCCCGCTTATTGCTAGAAGTTACCGCAGCCGTTGTTGATGTTTGGGGCGCCGATCGTGTCGGCGTCCGTCTTTCACCTAGCAGCACCTTCAACAGTATGTCGGACTCTGATCCAAAGGCAACATTTAGCTATGCGATCGAGGCGCTTAATCAGTTTGGGCTGGCGTATCTGCACCTGCTAGAACCCAGCGAAGCGGATGCCCGTTATGGTGGCACCCTGATTCCAACGTCGTATTTCCGTCCCATCTTTAAAGGCACGCTGATGACTAACTGGGACTACGATCGCGACAAAGCTAACGCTGCGATCGCTAGCGGCGATGCCGATCTGGTGTCCTTTGGTAAGCTCTTTATCGCGAATCCCGATTTGCCAGAGCGCTTCCGAATTAATGCATCACTGAATGAACCTAATCCATCAACGTTTTATGGTGGTGGTGAACAGGGCTATATTGATTACCCAGCACTTGAACTCCAAACACGCTAGGGCAAGGGAGCAGCAATCACTGTTGAGTTGAAGCTTATATGGGTGGATGGGTCGATGGTTCATCCACTTAGCCAGACTCAGGTGTCCATCTGCATGAATAAAGCGCAGCCAAAAACGCAAAACGAGTGAGCGCTTTAATCCATCTACTTAGCTTTGCAAAATTTCCACCACGATTACCCCTATCCTGCCTTTTTGGAGATGCGATTATGGACTTGAAATTAGCAGGCAAGACGGCATTAGTCAGCGGTTCTACTGGTGGCATTGGGCTGGCGATCGCTCAGGCGCTTGCTCAGGAAGGCGCGTCAGTGATCATCAATGGGCGTTCAGAGGAGCGCGTTAAGCAGGCGATCGACACCATTAAAGCGTCCATGCCAGATGCCAGCCTATCTAGTGCTGCGGCTGACCTGTCCACTCGTGAGGGCGCGGAGCAACTTTTCCAGCAGGTGCCCACGATCGATATCCTCGTGAATAACCTGGGAATCTTTGAGCCAAAAGCGTTTGGAGACATTACGGATGAAGATTGGCTACGCTTTTTTGAAGCAAATGTTTTGAGTGGGGTGCGCTTAAGCCGCCAGTACTTGCCTCAAATGTTGGAACGCGACTGGGGACGCATTATCTTCATCTCTAGCGAATCGGCAGTGCAAATTCCAGTCGAAATGATTCATTACGGGATGACCAAAACGGCGCAATTAGCGATTGCTCGTGGTTTAGCTGAAATGACTGTCGGCACTGGTGTCACAGTCAACTCTGTCCTACCAGGACCGACTCGCTCTGAAGGCGTGGGCGATTTTGTTACCAAAATGGCAAACGATCGCGGTGTCACAGTGGATCAAATTGAAAAGGAATTTTTTGAGTCCGTTCGCCCCTCCTCACTCATACAGCGTTTTGCCACTGTCGAAGAAGTTGCTGCTCTAGTAACGTATGTCTCCAGTCCAGTGTCATCTGCAACAAACGGTGCTGCTCTGCGGGTTGATGGCGGTGTCGTGCGATCGATTCTCTAATCGTTCTAACAGTCGCTTTACCCTTGTTAAGTAATGGTCGCTAGACGTTGAAAGTCAAAGGTTTTTAAGGTGTCCAGAAAGGCGAAAACGGCTGGAGTGTGGAGCGCTTCAGCAACCGTAGCGACACCAATTACCCGTTTCAAAGGCGCTGGTAGTGGATAGACATGCAGCGAAGAGGGAATCGGCTCTGCTGCCAGCCGAGGTAAGATTGCTGCCCCCAAACCTTGCATTACCATACTGACAATAGTCGAGTCTTCTTGAATGTCGCTGGCGGTGTTCATGGGTGGAGCGATCGTGGTCAAATGTTGGTGCAGCAAGCGCCCACAGGGTAGGCATGGCAAAAGAATCAGCGCGTAAGCAGCTAACTCATCCCAAGTCAGGTGCGTGCCTCCAACACAAGCACTAGGAGGCAGTAGCACAACATAGTCATCACGCACGAGTTCCCAAACCTCAAACTCTGGACTCGTTGGCAAATAGGTAATGCCAATATCGGCACGACCGTCCCGCAGCGTCTGCTCAATATCCAGGTAGTCAGGACGTTCGATGATGGTGATACCAATGTTAGGAAAGCGATCGCGAAACCGGGCAATCACTACTGGCAGTAGATGGGTTGCCACACTACGAAACGAAGCAATCCGCACTTGTCCGCCATCCAGACCCTTTTGTAGGTTGGCTTCTTTCTGCATCAGCTCTAGATGCTGCAACGACTGACGAGCATGGGCAACAATGCGTTCTCCAGCAGCAGTCAAGACAGCACCCCGACGACCTCTGGCAAAGAGGGTTACTCCCAATTCAGCTTCGAGGGTGGCGATCGCATGGCTAATCGCTGGCTGGGATAGATTCAACTCCAAAGCTGCTTCACTGAAGTTGCCATAATCTGCAACAGCCACAATGGCTCGGAGTTGAGAAAGCTTCATCATTTCTATAAATCCTATCTATAGAAGCTATACACACCATCATTTGATTGTCAATCTGAGCACTGCTAGCCTACAGGACATAGATTCATTTTAAGAAATCCTTCTATGAACAACATTGAGCCATGTTTGCAAGCAGAGATATTAGGTGCAGTCAAGGGCACGATCGTTGCGCCCTATCACCGTTTCTGGTCAAATTTATCTTTCTGTCAGCGGCTCTGGTCGTCTATCGCTCAGATGCTGTCTCGCACGGCTGAACTGCGCGTTTGGCAACGCCTCGATCGCTTTGGTAATCGCTACTGGTCCGCTTATGACCCTGCAACAGGACGATCAAACACCTCTGGCTCTGAAGCTGAGATGAAAGCCTGGATTGAGGAGCTTCGTTACCAAAAATGACCCTTACACTTATCATTGGCAACAAAAACTACTCGTCTTGGTCACTTCGTCCCTGGTTAGCAATGCGACAATTTGAGGTTGCATTCAACGAGGTTCAAATTGCGCTTTACACTCCAGAATCCCGTCAACAAATCCAACGCTATTCACCTGCCGGAAAGGTGCCTGTGCTTTTGGATGGCACGATCGCAGTTTGGGATTCTCTGGCAATCTTTGCCTATTTGGTTGAGCAATTTCCAAACTTGCCCTGGTTGCCAGAAGCCAAAGCAATGCGCGTGATCGCTTACTCCATTAGCGCTGAAATGCACTCCAGTTTTCAGGCTTTACGGCACCATATGCCGATGAACTGCCGTGCCAGACTTCCCGGCAAAGGCATGACCGCTGCTGTGCAGACCGACATCGATCGCATTACAGCTATTTGGCGCGAGTGTAGGCAATTATGCGGCGAGCATGGATCAATGCTTTTCGGTCAATTCACGATCGCCGACGCAATGTTTGCCCCCGTTGCCTTACGGTTCGTCACCTATGACGTTTGTTTAGATGCTGTTTGCAGCCAGTATGTTCAAGCAATTCTTGCACTGCCAGCTATGCAGGACTGGCTTAAAGCTGCTGAAGTGGAAGCAGAGACACTGCCTAACTTTAACTATTAGCATTCAGCAACATTAAAGGATCGATCGCTAACTTTATATCTAAACGATCTAGAGATAATTTTGTTGGTTAATTGCCAGGTAGACATTAGTCCAGAGTCACTAGTACATCCTCAAAAACGGTTTCTCTTTAGCTACTCACTGCTCCCGTGTACTGAGCGATCGCAGTCAGCGCAACTTGATCACTTGATCACAGGTCTTCGACTGTTCTGATCATTCGTGCAACAGTGGTTGTGCCATCCTCAACTCATCTCAAAGTACTACGGCTCGCGCTACACAAGCGTCTGAATTCACGATCCGATCGGTGCTCTAACTTGATAAATCGTCTCATTGTGTCTCGCTTTCACTTCGATCCGAAAAGCTACTGCCTTTTGCTCATTGAGCTTGCAAGTGTCACACCTTCTTCCTCTTGGTGCAGGCGGTCTACTGCACTATTGGTGACAACACACTTGGTTAGGGCACTCTCTAGAAAGAAAGTGTTCCCAGTGCCTTAATGCTATGACCATTCGTAGACGTTTTTTTCTTCAGGCGAGTGCAGGTACATTGCTTGCCTCCATGATGCATGGCTGCGTCAAAGCACCCCAGAACCGGTCGGTTTTCAACGTCGATGCAACGCTGCTGAACCAAATCAAAAAACGCGGCTATTTGCTTGTTGCGACCGAAGACGACTATCCGCCGTTTGAGTTTTTGGTAAACGGTAAGCCAATTGGTTTTGACCACGCCTTACTCGATCGCCTCAAAAAGGTCGTACCGTTTGAAATTCGGCAAGAAATCCTACCCTGGCAGGGCATTCTTCCAGGCGTAGCAGAGGGTAAATATGATGTTGCGCTTACAGCCGCTGGCATTACGGATGAGCGGTCAAAATGGCTAGACTTTACTATGCCGATCGCTGAATCTTCGATCGCTTACATCAAACGCAAAGATGACGCCTCAATTCAGTCGCTACGCGACCTTACGGGCAAAACATTAGGGGTGCAACAGGGCGGCGTTTCGTTGGCGGCTATCCCTGATCTTGCTGCCACACTAAAGCAACACAAGGGCACATTAGGACAGGTGCGACAGTACCGAGGTTTTGCAGAAGCCTATCAAGACTTACTCAATCAGCGGGTGGACGCAGTGTTGCACAACATCGTCTCGCTCTCGGTGTTGGTGAACGAAAAACCTGCCATCTTTGATCTGGGTGAGCGTGTGAGCCGTAAAGCCTATGCTGCCTGGGCAGTGAAAAAGGGCAATCAAGGGTTGCTCGACCTGCTGAATCACTTTCTTCATAGCTTGCGGGAAACCGGTGAACTTGAACCGCTGCAAGCAAAGTGGCTCAAAATTACCTTTGAAAATTTACCGACGCAACCGCTTTTACCAGGCGATCGTTCCATACAGTAGCAGACCCTTCTTCACTGGTCTCATCCCCTTAAACCAACCTCATCCCCTTCATTGGAGAAAGCTGGCGTCACAAGCTCGCTTTTCATAGTAACGCTATGCAACTGGTTAAAAACGTCTCTAAATTACAACACACTCTTTTGGCACGGCTCCTGATTGGCGGTACAACCTTAGCTGTAAGCCTGGGAGCCTACTTCAGTTACCAGGCTGTTCGTAACGTCATGCTGGAAAGCCTGAAGAAAAATGCTTTTTTGGAAGTGCAGCAAGGTGGGGATGATATCGATCGCTGGCTGGCAAATTTAAAAGTGCATATCGAAACGCTGGCTCAGACAACGCCAGTAAAATCGATGCGTTGGTCCACTGTTGAGCCATACCTGAAAGCAGAGGTTCTGCGCTTTAGTGACATTTACGCACTGGCGCTTGCCAAACCTGATGGTCAGCGTGAGGTGACTGGCGGCACCCCTGCCCAGATCAGCGATCGCGCTTTTTTTCAAAAGGCAATAGCAGGGCAAACAAACGTGAGCGACCCGCTGATTAGTCGGGCAGCTAATATTCCAACCATTGCTGTTGCAACCCCGGTTCGACAGACCTTTGATACCACCAGTAAGCCTCTTGGCGAAATGCATAGCCTGGTGCGGCTCGATCGGATCTCACAAGTGGTCGATACCGTCAAATATGGCGATCACAGCTACGCCTTTGCGCTCGATTCGCAGGGAAATGTGATTGCTCATCCAAATCCAGCCTTCATTCCAACACCTGCAAACCCATCTTTTAAACTGGTTCAGACTGCCGATCAGCACCTAGCATCGATCGCGCAACGACTGGCAAAGCGCCAACAGGGTATTGAGTTATTGCCACTCGACGGCACCCAAAAATACATCGCGTATTTGCCCCTTAAAGAAGCCGATTGGTCCATTGCATTGGTCATTCCCCGCGAAAATATTGAAGCGCAACTGCGATCGCTCGACATTATTGCCTTTGTAGTCGCTGGCTTGGCAACCACCATGCTAGCTGTACTCTGGCGAGTGCAAACGCTCGAACAAAAGCAGCTTAAAAAAGCCAATGAGCGTCTGGAACATTATGTAACAGAACGCACTGCTACCTTGTCAGCCACGCTAGAGCAACTCCAACGATCACAACTTCAACTAATTCAAAGTGAAAAGATGTCGGCTCTGGGTGGGTTAGTGGCTGGAGTCGCCCACGAGATTAACAATCCGGTCAACTTCATCTACGGTAACGTTACCCATGCTAATGAATATGTGCAAGACCTGTTCAAACTCCTACGGCTTTACCAAAAACATCATCCTCAGCCTCATATGGAAGTGAGCTTGTGTGCCGACGCGATCGACGTTGAATTTCTGACTGAAGATTTGCCTAAAATTCTTACCTCTATGCGGATGGGTGCCGATCGCATTCGTCAGATTGTGCTGTCACTGCGTAATTTTTCGCGCCTTGACCAGGCAGAAATTAAACCCGTTGACATTCATGAAGGTATCGACAGTACTTTATTAATCTTGCAACATCGTCTTAAAGAAAGCCGCCATCGCGCAGGTGTGCAAGTGATCAAAGACTATGGCGATTTACCCTTAATCGAATGCTACGCTGGGCAACTTAATCAGGTGTTTATGAATATTTTTAGCAATGCCCTAGATGCCTTGAAAGATCGGGAAAAGCACTACGATGAGGCGGCTTTGGAACAGTCTCGCAGCCAAATTCACATCACCACGCAGCGCTATGGCACAGACCACGTTCGAGTTCGCATTGCCGATAATGGCTTAGGTATGCCCCAAGCGGTGCAGCAACGTATCTTTGATCCCTTTTTTACTACAAAGCCTGTTGGCAAAGGCACAGGTATGGGAATGTCAATCAGCTACCAGATCATTTGTGAAAAGCATCGTGGGCTCATCTGGTGCGAATCGACACCTGATAAGGGAACGACCTTTTGGCTTGAAATTCCCATCCAGCAAAACGTCCAACTCAATCACGCTGATGCTGAGGCGGCATAGTTTAACCGTTTCTGGGGTATGGTCAAACGAAGCCGGACGATCGCTCGCCCGACTTGTCTGCTGCTATACAAAGGCGAGAGGTGATGATGAGTCTGATCAGTCTGAGCTAACAGCGGTCGAGTCAAAACCGCTATCAAAGCACAGAGTCTATGTGCTTGGGTCTCACAACGTTGGGTCGGTAAAACGGCGTTACAAAAAATTCGGCAATTGCATATTGCGCCTCAACAGTTAGTACAGATGCCTAACGTGACTCTGGCAATGCCACTTGAATGTAACCCCACTTGCCGCCCTGAAGTTGGCTGGAATAAGAGCAGCCGTCGCTGTTAGTGCAGCCCGTTTGCACGCGTGTCCAGGTGCCACCCACATTCACTCGGACCATACCATTTGAGACGCGGTCTGCCTCTACAAACTGAGTGGCGATCGCAGACTTCCCTGTGCGATCGATAAAGCCAGCCTGCTCACCTCGGCGGACCATCGCAATGCCTCCGGAGAAGGGCGTCGCTACTTGACCTTGATACTCTGGCTGGGCAAAGAACTGCGGTTGAATGGCAACTCCACCTGTGCGGTTGATGTAGCCCCATCGCCCTTCATTATCAAGACCCCGAACAGCTGCCAGTCCCTCAGAAAACGGTTCAGCATCGTAAAACTTTGGTGCCAGGACAAAAGCTCCGGTGCGATCGATATAGCCCCATAAAGCACTAGCCGTGGGGGAAGGACGCACTTTCACAGCGGCTAACCCGTCTGAAAACGCTCTGACTTGCTCAAACTGGGGCTGAATGACAATTTTCCCCGTTTTGTCGATGAAGCCAGATTGACCATTCACTGAAATTGCAGCTAGCCCTTCTGAAAAAGAGGTCACGTAATTAGGTTGAGGCTGAATGACAACTGCTCCGGTTTTGTCAATGAATCCAGTGAGTCCATTTTCAGTACGAATGGCTGCTAAACCATCGGAAAAGTCGTCAGGGCGGGTAGTGAATTGCAGTGGAATGACAAAGGCTCCGGTGCGATCAATAAAGCCCCATTGGGTTCCTTTTCGCACAGCCGCTAAACCTTCGGAGAACCGCCATGCTTCGTCAAACTGAGGAGCAATTACAATCGCTCCTTGTGAGTTCATGTATCCAGCTTTGCTATTGGAGGCAAAGGCTACCAACCCTTCTGAAAAGCGGTCATATCCTCCCAGTTCGGGGGGAAGGGTAAACACTGTGCGATCGCCTGCAATGTACCCTAGCGGCACGGTTCGAGGCAGCCCGATCGACTGACACATCAGAGCTGCCACCTCGCCACGAGTCATGGCTTGATTGGGTCGCAGTTGCCGCACATTTGGATGGTTCACCACCAACCGTCCCACAGTTCCCGCCGCAATTGCCTTTCTGGCATAGGCTGGCACCTGTTGAGCGTCGTCAAAGTACTGCTGAAGCACGGTTTCCGGCGTTTCCCCACTGCTCATGCGGGTTGCATTGGCAAGAATGGCGATCGCTTGCACTCGGGGAATGGCTTCTGCGGGTCGAAACGTGCCATCGGGATAGCCTGAGAAAAATTCGCGCGCATAAGCGTTCCGGATAGCTTGATAGCCCCAGAAATTAGAGGGCACATCTCGAAATACTGGAGCACGGCGGGTGGGTTCCACATTCCCAAACGAGTTAAGCATGAGAACGGCAAATTCGGTGCGGGTGACGGTCGCTTGGGGTCGAAAAGTGCCATCAGGATAACCGCTTACGCGTTTTTGCGTCGCCAGTTGGTCAATGCAGGTGGTTGCCCAGTGCGATTGGGTATCGGAAAAAGCAAGGGCACTGGAAGGAGTTAGTGTCCCAATCGAGGCGATTGCTGAAAGGACAAGGATATGGAGCGGTTTAAAGGCAGGCATGCGTACTCAATGCGTCAACGAAGGTATTTGTAACTTCAATGATGATCAATCTTGTTCCGTTGTTTCTGGGTTGACCGACTGGATTTGTGTACGGTGACTTTTTATCGTTGTGGAGACACCTTAGTGTTGTCAAAGCAGCCAAACCAAGCTGGCTTTTCCACCTCAGCAATCCTGATGGCTTGAGGCGGTTACGGAGCAAACTTTCTGCAAGCCTGCGTCAGAGATGGTTTTATTCAGTCACACGCATTGGTCTCGTTGTCATTTAATTTGATACTGTACACATTCACGTCCGGGTTAAGATTTTAGCTGCATTTATGAGCTAGTGTATGAACGCTTTTTCCCGAACGATCGCTGTTATCGGTACTGCCATATTCTTAGGTGGACAGTTCACCGTAACTACAGTGGGAATGCCTGTGCAGGCAGAGATGGAAATACTGCATCGTAATGGGGTTCCAGCTTTGTTGACGCAGCCTCAGGCGATCGCTGTTGATCTCTCGCTTGATTCATCTGAAGCAGCGATCGATGGGATTGAGTCAAGTCACCTCTATATTCTCAACTTACCGATATAGAGCTTTCTGATTGGGCCTTTCAAGCATTGCAATCCTTGGTAGAGCGGTACGGTTGCATTGTGGGGTATCCTGACAAAACCTTTTCGGGTAATCGTGCGCTCACTCGCTATGAGTTTGCTTACGCTATTGCCCATACCTTTGCCTTGAATCTGGATTAGTTAATGACCCCTGGCTTTGACGTTTTTGGGCGTTACAGCTATGGCAATACTAACTTGAAGCCGATCGACCAGTCTGTGAATGTCCAGTCGTTTCAAGTTGGTGTCGCCTTCCCTGATTTGGGCAAGAAAGGGGCACTGGGAGCAATTACGTTTGTGGCACCGATGGCTATAGTCAACGGTCGTCAGTACTTTGTTTCTGGTGGCGGTAACGGTGGCACGCTTGACGCACTGGAAGTCTCGTATTACTACCCGTTAAATGATCGTCTGGCGCTCGTGCCTGCTTTCTATGCCATCTTCAACGCCAACAATTTTGACAGCAAGCCCAAGCTTTAGGTTGGCAATCTGCGGGCTCAGTTCAGTTTCTAGCAGCAGTTTAAGAGGGGGTGATTCAGCAAAACGGCTGTTAAGGGTCAGCAAGACAACTGAGGCAACCAGAAGCGAAGGGGGAACCTTAAGGTTAGCCAATCTTTACATATAAAAAACTTTATGAAAGCGCTCCCCTTTGACAAGTTGCAAGGGCTCTCCCTGCAATTTGTGCTCATCGTACCGTTCGTGCTGCAAATCTTTGGTGCGGTTGGGTTAGTGGGCTACCTCTCGCTCCGCAATGGGCAGCAAGCGGTCAACGAATTATCAGACCAATTAATGGCACGCACGAGCCGTTCGGTGGATCAACATTTAACGTCTTATTTGTCGATTCCCCACAGGTTGAGCCAGATGAACGCCGATGCCGTGCAGGTGGGTTTACTCAATGTGCGCGATCGTCAAACTGTCGGCAAATACTTCTGGCGTCAAATGCAAACGTATGACCTCACTTATCTCGGGATTGGGCTCACAACAGGTGAAGGGGTTGGAGCCGCCCGTTATGACGGTAAAACGGTCACCATTGAGGACTGGGGAGCCAAGCTGCCGAATAATGTCTCCAACTATGCCACTGATACGCAGGGCAATCGCACTCGCCTCAACAACAAGTTTGATTACAACAACTTCAAAGAGAGTTGGTACACAGAACCTGTGAAAGCGGGTAAACCCACTTGGTCACGTATCTATACCTGGAATTCCCCCTTCGGTTCCTTTATTACGGCATCTGCGGGACAACCAATCTACGATGTCAAGCGCCAACTACTGGGAATGGTCAGTGCTGATATTCATCTGTTGAAGATCAGTGAGTTCTTACAAAATTTAGATGCTACCAAAGCTGGACAGGTCTTCATCCTGGAGCGCAGTGGTCTGTTGATTGCCAACTCTGGCAAAGCCCAACCTTTCAAAGTGGTTAAAAATGAGGTTCAGCGGTTAAACGCAACCGACAGCCCTGACCCCACCATACAAGCCGTAGCCCAACAACTGCAGCAACGCTTCCACGGGTTCGGCACCCTGGCAAACGAAAAACTGCAAATTGACTTGCAGGGCGAACGCCATCACGTGCGGGTGGCTCCCTGGCGCGACCAGTACGGCTTAGATTGGTTGGTAGTCGTCAGCGTCCCCGAAAGCGCTTTCATGTCTCAAATCAATGCCAACACGCGCACCACCCTACTTCTTTGTTTGGCAGCCCTGGCAGGTGCCACCCTGCTCGGCTTCTACACCTCACGCTGGATTACGCGACCGATCCTCCGCCTTAGTGCCGCGACACGGGCGATCGCTGCTGGCGACCTCGACCAACGGGTCGAAGCTCAAGGTATTCAAGAACTCAGCAGTCTGTCTCTGTCGTTCAACGAAATGGCTGGACAACTGCGCGACTCGTTCAACGCTCTCGAGGAAAGCAACACCGCGTTAGAGCACCGGGTGGACCAACGCACTCACGAACTCAGCCAAAACAATCGGCAACTCCAAACCACACTCAAAGAGTTGCACCAGACGCAGACCCAAATGGTGCAAAGCGAGAAGATGTCGGCACTCGGTCAAATGGTGGCTGGCGTCGCCCATGAAATTAACAACCCAGTTAACTTCATTCATGGCAATTTGAACCATGTTGAGGAGTACACACAGGAGCTAGTTGGTCTGCTGCAACGCTATCAGAGCGTTTACCCGCAGCCACCGCAGGACTTGCAGGCGGCCGTGGAGGACGCTGATTTAGCGTTTTTGCTCACGGATCTGGTCAAAATGTTGCAATCGATGAAGGTGGGGACAGAGCGGATTCGCGAAATTGTGCTGTCGTTACGCAACTTCTCACGGCTGGATGAAGCGGAGTTTAAGGCAGTGGATATTCACGAGGGCATTGAGAATACGCTGGTGATTCTGCGGCACCGCTTCAAAGCACGAGCCGAACGACCCGAGATTCAGGTGGTGAGAGACTACGGTCCCTTACCGCTAGTGGAGTGTTATGCCGGACAGCTCAATCAAGTCTTTATGAACATTCTCAGTAATGCGATCGATGCGTTTGAGGAAGCGAATCAGGGGCAGTCCTTTGAGGTGATTGCGGCGAAGCCCAACACGTTGTGGCTGCAGACCGCCATGACCGATCAGGGCACCGTCCAAATCATCATCGCGGATAATGGTCCTGGCATTGCCGAGACGGTGCGGACCCGTTTGTTCAATCCGTTTTTCACGACGAAGGCAGTGGGTAAGGGCACGGGCTTGGGGCTCTCGATTAGCTATCAAATTATTACAGAGAAGCATGGGGGGCGTTTGTCTTGCCACTCCACACCGGGACAAGGGGCGAAGTTCATTATTGAGATTCCCATCCAGCAAGCCACTCCAGTACGGAGTCAGCTGCGCCCCCTCGAAGCAGTGCTCTGTGAATGAAAGACCGCAAACAGCTGATTGGCAGGGGCTTTGGTAATAAGGGTTATGTCTCTCAGACGTTGGTAAAGCAGTGGCTATAAAATTGAGAACTCGCCATACCCTACAAGTGGGTCAATAGGAGAAAGGTGATGGAGACGATAGCCTGACGGGGTTATAGCAAATGGAACAAACACGCCTGGTCAAAATTAGTAAATATTTGAGCAAGCATCTGCGGCATACGCCAGAACGTCTTGGACTTACGCTTGCTCCTGGTGGCTGGGTCAACGTTGATGAGTTGCTGTCTGCTTGTGCAGCGCATCAGTTCTTCTTCGCTCGTGCGGAGTTAGAGGAAGTTGTTGCCGCTAGCGATAAGCAGCGGTTCTCCTTTGATGACACAAAAACTCGCATCCGAGCGAATCAGGGACATAGCGTTGATGTGGATTTGCAGCTAGAACCACAAACACCTCCAGATGTGTTGTATCACGGTACGGGCGAAGCCTCTGTGCCCGCTATTCTGCGATCGGGCTTACTCAAAATGTCACGACACCACGTGCATTTGTCTAGAGAGATGGAAACGGCTCGCAAGGTCGGTATGCGACATGGTTGTCCTGTAATTTTGGCGATCGACACCACGGCAATGCAACAGGCAGGCTTTACTTTCTATTGCTCAGACAACGGTGTTTGGCTGGTCGATGAGGTTCCACCACAGTATCTAAAAGTACTGGACGCTGAGTAGAGAGAGTTGTGTAACGAGCAAGGTTTGACAACGGCAACAGTTTAAAGCAGTTAAGCCTGTGCCTGCGCGGTAAGACCCGCCATCGTTGCCATTAACTCGTCGATGTCTAATGGTTTGGCTATAGCGGTGTGCAAGTTTGCTCAGTACACTGATAGGGAACAGAATAAACCGATTTTCTCTCTTTTGATGCGACCTTACTCCTGCGACTTGCGCCAAAAGATTGTCAGTCTTTACAATCAAGGTGAAGGCTCAATTCGTCAATTAGCCCACCGCTTTGCTGTCAGCCCAGACTTTGTAC
>NZ_JACJPI010000083.1 GCF_014695975.1 Leptolyngbya sp. FACHB-321 | reverse complement strand
TTACCATTGTGGATACGTCCGTTCTTGACCGTTTTGACGGACGCACAAAGGGGGCAGGCAGGCATAGGAGGAGAACAACTCTACTTCTCTATCATTACATCTTGAGCACTACCCTATTTCTTATAAAGCCTTCCTTGAACTATTGGCAATATTACGTTTTAACTTACAGACTGGTGACTATTTTTGGTTCAGCTTAATTAGGTTTACAAACTGATTCTCTGTTATTGCCTGTTCACCGTAATTGAGCCAAAATCATTTGAGATTAGCTACCGCTTTTAATGCCAACGAAAGAGTTCATTCAGCTTCCACTGGTGCATACAAGTCATGGGCAAGCTGCTCTAACGCTGACTTTGCCTGCTCAATCACAGCGTCAGGAAAGCCCTCCAGAAAAGTGATGATGCTGCTATCTGCCTCAACCACGAACGTGATCCCCTCACTTTCCACTTCCCACGGATAACCCCGGCTGGCTCTTACCCGGTAGGACTGCGGGACTTGCTCCAGATCTAAACGGCAGTCTGCCAGGGGGTGGACAATCAAACCCTCTGGATAACCCCGTGACCCCAACTCAGTGATTTGAAACGGGACGGGGGCAGCATAGACAACCTTGGGCGCACGCATCACTTCACCCTGTCGTGCTGCCTGGAGCCGCAACCCCAACGTAGTCATTTCTTTAGCAACCCAGCGGAGCGAGCGGGCGATCCGTGCCCAATAAGGGGACAGGTCGCCCTGATTGACTGTTGCTGCCCGTGCCTCCAGCAGTTGCGTGGTGGTTTGGATCGCGGTCTGCAAGAGGTTGCCCTGGAGATGGTCGGCTGCACCAGCCTGCGCCAGTTCTCGCATCACCTGCTTCACCAGTTCAGTGAGTGCTAGTTGCAGCACCAGATTGCTGTCATTGCTAGTCTCTGTGTTTTCGAGCAGCATACGCACCACTTGTTGCAGGATAAACTCATGTTCGGAGATCGCTTGTACCATCAGCTTCAAACCTGTACTTCGGAAATCGCGCAATGCCACTGGTCACTGCTCAAGATCGTGGTCCCGACCAGTAGCCCCAGCACTTTAGTGGATGTATTGTCTAAGGCGTTGGCTGCCACCACAAAGGGGATGAAGCGTGGTAGTTCACTGTCAATGACGCGCTTGATGTCATCGACCGTCTGCGCCGCCGTCGCTTTTGCCTCGCCCAAGTAGAGCGTCTGGTCTGTGGGGTGAGCGCAGACAGCATCCGGATAATCGGCAGTGGGTCTCGCTAAGAGCCGACTCTGGTAAAGGTACTGCATCACCAAACCCAAGCAGGCTTCACCGAGTGCCGCCGTGGCACTACGATTAGGGCAGATGGTTTTATGCTCTGTGCGGGCATAGAAGAGGGGTTGGTGCCCTGGGAGCAGGAACAGCCCGTACCGCTGGTAGGCAAGCCACTGCGCCATTTCTTCCAGCGGGTAAAAGGCAGACTGTTCTGAATAGCGCCGCACCAAGGCACGGATGGTATTGGGATGCACTGACCAGGAGGGGAGGGGCGCATAGGGAGCCGCTAGTTGCTCCAGCCGTGTCAGCAGTTCGGGTTTCATGGCAGACCGACTGTAGGCAGCCTGGGCGAGCGCACCGGTGATGCGGTCAATGTGGAGACAACGTTTTTCCAGGGAAATTTCAATCACAAAGCCACTGGGTTGAGTGCGGGGTTTCCTCACCATAAAACAGCCCTGCTGTACAAGGGAAATGGTTCCTATCACGGTGAGGGGACTTGACCATTGCGGGGGGGTGAGCAGATGTGAGCGACCAGTTCCAGGGGCACGCGCTCGTAGTGCTCCCAGATAAAATGCATCTCTGCCAGCTTGCGGCGGTACCTGACTTCAGCCACACGACGGTGCTTGCCGTGTGAGAACCAGCGGTCTACCGAGGCTTCACTCACGCCACAAATTTGAGCGATTTGCGTATGTGTGACGCCCCAGCGAGCGTAGAACGCATGCGGGGTCATGCTGAACTGACAGCCACAGTAAAAGTGCAGCAGAGCAAGTTCGCGTTTGCCTAAGGCTTGCGGGGTCATGCGGGTTGCTCCTGGGACAAAGGGTCAGCCGAGTCAAGCGTGAAACGTTGCAGGTCGTCTTCCCAGACCAGGTCTGAGTCAGTCCAAGCACGACTGGGTGACTGGGGATCAAGCCAGAGTGTGTAACGCCAGCCCCAACCCAGAAGGTGTGCCGCTGGTACGAACTGGAGTCCGATGATGATGCCGTAATCTTCGGTAGGTAGGGGGACAAAGCGGGCACGATCGCCAATCGAAAATTTCGGTTGACCAATCCCATGCGGGAATTTTTGGGGGAGAGTCGAGAACATCCTTCAGCACTTAGTTCAATCAGTACAAAGCAATTATACTCTTATAGTCTACATAAAGTCACTTATTTCATGTAGACTTGTTAGCTGCATTTCCCCACGATTGTCCCGTGGGAGACAAAAGCCAGTCAGATGTTAAACAGCGGTTTGGAAAGGCTATCAGGCGGCGACGCCGAGAGTTAGACCTTTCCCAAGAGGAGCTTGCCGAACGTGCCGAGCTTCACAGAACTTACGTCTCAGATATTGAGAGGGGCGATCGCAACCCCTCTCTGGAAAACATTGAGAAGCTAGCAAAAGCCCTCACTATCAAGGTTTCTGACCTTTTTGTCCGCTACGGTGTTGAGGACGCGTCCAATGATCAGGCAGATTTGGGATGACGTAGAAACAGCAGCGAACTATTTAGCATTTACCAACGTAAGGCAGCGATCGCAGTGAGGCTTAAACGCTTGCGGTTGAAAGGATTTGACTGAAGCAGAAACTTACACTTAAATTAAAGCTATAACGGTAGAAAATACAGGTATGCGCTGAGTGTTTAGCTGACATCGCTCAATGTCGCAATTCGACCTATTGCAGCCCTAGCGTCAAACACTTCAAGAACAGCACAGCCTGTTAAGTCAGAAGTGGTTGGAACTGAGGCGAAATGCAGCGTTTGAGGCGAATGCGGCTGTGCGGTTTTAACTTAAGAAGCAGATGAACATTAGTTTAGGAACATAGGGCGCACTGCCCACTATTGTTGAATGGATCGGACAGCTTCTGAATGCTGAAGTTATTAGCTTAGAAAGAATGTCGCGGTTCGCAAACCTGGTATTAAGGCTTGCGTAGGAAATGCTGAGTTGGACAGAGACAAGGTGATTGTAGAAGTTAATTCTGTTAAGCTTCCTCAATGCAAGGACTTGATCCGTTACAAGCAAAACGAGAGGCATTACAAGAACAGTTCAGCCTGCTCAGCGAGAAGCGGTTGGAATTGGGGCGAAGCTCCGCCATTGCGGCTGACCCCAGTATGCAATTTCAACTGAAAAAGCAAATTGAGCAGGTTGATGTAGAACTGGAGTCATTAGAGCAACGGCTGGTTCAAATGGACAGGCTGTCGCAGGATGGACGACTCTACCAGGCGCTTCTGAAACTGGGATACCGCAAGCAAGTTCAAATTTTTCGCAAGTTTGTCCAAAGTCACCCAATCGCCGCTTTTCTGATTCATGGCGCTTCTGATTGCGGGCAACGGTGGTTGCTCAACCGCCTTGTAGTCCAGCACACGCGAGACAGTATCACAGGTAAGGTCGTTAAGCTGAATCTGAACCGCATTGCACGACGAAGTGACGTTGCTGCCCTGTGGCGAGAACTAGCTGGGCGTGTTGGGCTGGGTCGGCAAGGCAAGATCGCAGACATTGTTGATCGCGTCTATCAATGGTGGCAGACGCAAAATGTCTTGCTGATCCTCTATGAAATTGATTTTTTGCCGGAAGCCTTTCTGATCGAATTGCTGCAAGACTTCTGGATGCCACTGACCGCCCGAGCCTGGTCCGAGGGCGAACCAGAGAGCGCTTACAGGCTTTTGATGTTTCTAGTGGACTATGACGGCTGTGTCGGTAACTGGAAGGTTCCCTTTGCTGAGCAACTTGATGCCTCATGGCAACCTGTGATTCCTGTGAAGCTGCCGGTAATTGGTGAGTTTACGGAGAACGAATTGCTGAGCTGGTTAGAGTTTTCAGCCGATGATTTACCAATTAATCTGTTAGACGAACCTGACGAAACGGTGCAAGATATTTTGGAGAACAGCGATTACGGCATTCCAGAACCCACGTTAGACGAAATTTGTCGGCAGGCAGGTTCTGATTGGTATGAGAACGAGGAAAAATGGTTGAAACTGTAAGCGCATCCCTGGAATACGTGGGAACGGTTCAGCCCAAAGCCACTGACGGGTTGCCCTATCTGCCCAGCCGAGAATTGGTCGAGGCGGTGAATCTGGCGATTTATTTAGAGCGTCCGCTGCTGCTCAAGGGTGAACCTGGTTGCGGCAAGACTCAACTGGCTTCTGCGGTTGCCGATGAATTGGGGTTGCCACTAGAAAGTTGGTACGTTAAATCGACCAGTCGAGCACGGGATGGTCTGTATACCTATGATGCGGTGGGACGTTTACGGGATGCTCAACTGGCAGGTTCGGGTCGCCTCAACGAGGAACAGATCCGGAAGGCAGATGATCCCACCACTTATGTTCGCTGGGGACCATTAGGTCGTGCGTTTTTGAATGAGCAGCGAACCGTGCTGCTGATCGATGAAATTGACAAAGCAGATATTGATTTCCCCAATGACCTGCTGCTGGAACTCGATAAACAACAGTTTTTGGTGGAAGAAACGGGGGAAACGATTTGTGCGAAGGTGCCGCCGATCGTCTTTATCACTAGCAACGACGAGAAAGACTTACCGGATGCCTTTTTACGCCGTTGTCTATTTCATTTCGTTGAATTTCCAGACCATGATCGCCTCATTCAAATCATCCATTCGCGCTTTCCCTCAACGCCCGAAACTCTAGTCCATCAAGCCGTGGCTCGCTTTCTCCAACTGCGGGAAGATATGAAGCGAGATAAGGGTGAGTCGGGCAAGAAAGTGAGTACCAGTGAATTGATTGATTGGTTTCAGGTGTTGCGTCGCTATCCGCAAGAAGAGGCGTTGGGGCATCTAGGCGGGCAACTGCCCTTTGCGGGTGTGTTGCTGAAGAGTTGGGAAGACCACATCCGCTATTTGAGGTTGGGCAAACGTGGATGAGTTGCCACTGCTAGAGCTATTTACCCGCCTGCGTGAAGCTGGATTGCCGCTTGGCATTCCAGACTATGAGGCAGCGGTACATGCGTTACAGAAGGGTTACGGCTTACCCGATCGTGCGGCTCTTGCCCGGCTTTGTCAGACTTTATGGGTACGATCACCCGATGAGCAACGATTGTTTGACTACTACTTTGAACAATTGATTGAGAGTACCGCTAAACCACAGACAGAGAATGCTAAGGATGAGACAAAGATTACAAACAAATTCCAGAAACGTAAAAGAACGTTTATCGCTCTTTCAATTGGATTGTGCAGTCTGCTCATTGTGGGAATTGTATTTGTCGGATGGAACAACTCACGACCCAAAGAAGTAAAGGTCGCTCCTTCACCCTCATCAGCCCCTATTACGCCTCAAACGGCTCAGCAACAACCTAGAACGTCACAGCAACAGTTTCCTAATGGATTCGTCTGGCTACTGTTATTGCTCTTGGCTTTGACTGCTGGAGCATTCTGGCTCTTTAGACTTTGGATGCTCCGCCGCCGTAAAAATAAAACACAGCCTTCTGAGTCAGCAACGCCTGATACCAGTGCCAAAGTTGCTTCTAAGTTGCTGCGTGAAACTCATGATGCAGTGCAGGTTGCTCAAGCGGTACAGCAAATCACAACCAAGCATACTGATCGCTCTCGCGATCGCTTCATCCTTTCAAGCGATTATCTGCCTGTCACTCAACGACAAATGAAGCAAAGTTGGCGGCATCTGCGCCGCATGGTAAGAGAAGGCGTTGTAACAGAATTGGACGTGGAAGGGACGGTACAGCGGATTGCCAGAGAAGGAATGCTATTAAATCCTGTGCTAATATCTCGGCGCACCAATCACACAGAATTAATTCTGCTGATTGATCAGGATGGTTCGATGGTGCCGTTTCATTCGCTATCAGCCCGTCTAGTGGAAACTGCCTTGCGGGGAGGACGATTAAGTAAAGCCGGAGCGTACTACTTCCATAACTGCCCTGTTGACTACCTTTACAACGACCCGATGCATCAAGAGGCGGAACCTATTAAGAACGTGCTGAGAGGGTTTCATCGCGATCGCACCGCCGTATTAATTTTTAGTGATGCAGGCGCGTCGCGGGGTGGATTAAACCTTGAGCGGGCGGGTTTGACCATTACGTTTTTGCAACAGCTTAAACAACATGTGCGGTATGTGGCATGGCTGAACCCGATGCCGAAGTCTCGATGGAGTACCAGCACTGCCAGAGAAATTGCCCTGCATGTACCCATGTTTGAGGCAACTCGACAGGGGTTGGATGAGGCGATCAATGCCTTGCGTGGTCGTCACCATTCATTAGCCGCACTGCTGGGAGGGCAAAAATGACCAGCACACGATGGTCCTCCGCCAATGCTACGACGCGATCAACAACCCGACGTATTGAAGCCTTTCGTCAACGCTTTGGTGAGGGGCACTTCTGTCTAGCTTGTCATGCTGCTCTACCTCTCGCACTCACTCCCGACCTACTGTATTCGCTCTGGGCAAACTTTCAGCGAGATACTCACGGTGAGGCGATCGAGATTCCTTGGATTGCGGTCGCTGACTTAATGCTGTCTAACCTCTGCCAAGAAGTTGGAAATGAACTTTATGAAATGGATGGGGTAATTCGCAACGAATTATTAACTCAATTACAGAGTGATTCTCGTTTTGGTTTAGAACGCGTTCAAGAATTGGCTGATTTTGTCATAGTGTATGTCGAGCAGCAATTAGACAACTCAGATTTAGATGCACAGGATTTAGCAACAAGTCAGCAGTGGAGAGCATTAGCCTACAAAAATCCATCAGAAGCAGCCCACCAGATTGCAGCGTTACTCACTCTAATACCGTTAAGTGATAAAGCTGAGTGGCTTCGCATGACTGCCCTGCTGAAGACTTCAGAGAAACCACTAGAAGCGTTTCAAAGCTTATTAGCTTATGCCCAAGCAATGACTGATTGGATACGGGGCAATTTAGAAGCCGCGACTGTCCAAATGGCTAAAGCAGTTGATACCAATAATCAAGTGCGAGTTGAGGGCATTAATTTACCGATTCCAAACGGAATTTATAGGAAGCTGTCAAAGAATATTGAGCAAAATAGTCTAATCAGACTGCCTTTAACCACAATTGCATCGATCGTTGCAATCTCTGGGGGTACGCTCATTTTGTTGTCCATCCTGTTTAGATTGCAGCCCACACTGCAATCTCTAAACTCTCAACCAACTTCGGTTTCTTCTTCGCCTCCTACGTCACCGTCAGTAAATCAAGACACACAAACTCTTCAAGAAACGCTTAACAAAATACGAACTTCTCGACCGGGAGAACCTATATCAGTGAGTCCTAACAGGCAGTACATTGCATCTGGAGGTAGAGATGGTATACTTCGCCTCTGGGATATTAACGGTCGATTACTGAGAAGTAGGACCGGGTCTGGGTCTGCCATCACGAGTCTAAGTTTCAGCCCCGACGGTAAGTCTTTGGCATCAGCTAGCATTGACGCAACCATTAGGATATGGAGTGTGGAGGAAACTAGTAGGGTATTGGTAGTGATGACAGGGCATACAAATGCTGTCACTAGTGTGAGTTTTAGCCCTGATGGCAAGACACTAGCATCCGGTAGCTATGACAACACGATTAAGTTGTGGCGTGCGGAAACTGGTGCATTGTTCAGAACAATAGTAGGGCATACAGATGCTGTCACTAGTGTGAGTTTCAGCCCTGATGGCAGGAGAATTGTCAGTAGTGGTGATGACGGCACCATCCATTTGTGGGATGCCTCAACTGGAAAGCTTATTGTTACTTTCAGAGGACATCAGGGTGGTGTCACTAGTGTGAGTTTCAGCCCCGATGGTAGGACAATTATCAGTAGTGGTGATGACGGCACCATCCATTTGTGGGATGCCTCAACTGGAAAGCTTATTGTTACTTTCAGAGGACATCAGGGTGGTGTCACTAGTGCAAGTTTCAGCCCCGATGGTAGGACAATTATCAGTAGTGGTGATGACAATACTGTCAAGTATTGGAGCTTGGATGGAAAACCTCTTGAGCGTGTTAGCAAATAGCCAAAGCTCGACAGATTCTGAGATTAGCAGTCAGTAAACAAGACTTAAACGCTTGACCTTATACCTCAACAAACATTAGTTATGAAAGACTTCTTCATTAGCTATACAGCCAGCGATCGCACCTGGGCCGAGTGGATTGACCGGGTTTTAGAAGAAGCAGGCTACTCAGTCGTCATTCAGGCGCGGTTCTTTTGTGTAGGTGGCAACTTTGTGCTGGATATGCAGTGAGCCACTGTTGAGGCAACACGGACGATCACGGCACTCTCGTCTTTTTAGTCTTTCTTGCTTTTAACGGATGTAGAGTTTTTAGCTGTTATAAAGAGGAATAAATACTTCAGATCTTTCCTCAACCATAGGATTTTCATGACAGACACCTCAAACGTTAAGCTGACGATCGCCTTCAACGATCCTGACCTCGACGCAGAAGAACGGGAAGAGCAGGCGCAACGGTTCATGGCTGAATTGCAGCAGATGGATGAAGTAGAGGTCGATCGGGTTCTCGATCCGAACCCACCGGAAGGGAACAAAGCAGTGGGCGCAATTTTGGTAGGACTGCTGACGGCTCAGGTGAATAAAGAGAATGCCCAAAAGGTGATGGGATTTCTGGGCGATCGCTTGGGCAATAAAACGATCGAACTGGAAGTCGAAGCAAACGGCAAGAAGCTCAAGGTAAAAGCTAGCAGTCGAGAAGAATTGGAAGCGGCGATCGCAGCAGCACAGAAATTTGCAGCAACATAGGGCACTGAAATGGTAAAGGTCGCGTTGCTGGTTGGTGTCAGCGAGTACGAACCCGGACTAAATCCCTTACCTGGAGCGGTGAAGGATGTGGATGCTATGCAACGAGTCTTGGCAGATCCAGAACTGGGAGGTTTTGCCGAGGCAGACATCACAGTACTGAAAAACCCACAGCGGCAGGAGATGGAGGACGAGATCTATCGGCTCTTCAGCGATCGTAAAAAGGATGATCTGCTGTTGTTTTACTTTTCTGGTCATGGCATTAAAGATGAGAATGGCAGGCTTTACCTGGCGACCCGTGTAACCCGCAAGGACACTAACGGCAGATTGGTCAAACCATCAGCCGTAGCCACTGCGTCTCTGCATGAGAATATCAACGAAAGTCGATCACAGCGACAGGTGATCATTCTGGATTGCTGCTTTAGTGGCGCGATCGCGCAAGGGATGACGGTCAAGAATGATGGCACCGTCAACTTGAAAGAGTATCTAGGCGGCAAGGGGCGGGCAATTCTGACCTCTTCCACCTCTACCGAGTATTCGTTTGGCGCAGCAACAGGGCATGATGACGCAGGGTTATCAATTTACACCCGTCATTTAGTCGAAGGGATGGAGACAGGAGCCGCCGACGTGGATGGCGATGGTTGGATTGCGGTGGAAGAACTGCATGAGTATGCTGCTAGCCGGGTCAAGGAAGCAGCACCTGCAATGACCCCCAAGTTTTACCCGGTGGAGGAGGGGTATAAAATTGTCCTGTCGCGATCGCGGCAGGATGACCCGAAGCTAAAGTATCGCAAGGAAGTGCAAACGTCTGCGGAAGCAGGACAAGGCAAACTCTTATTTTTTGCTCAGAAGGTACTGGAAGGTAAACGTGCTGAGTGGAACATTTCGGTTGAGGAAGCCCAAGCAATTGAAGACGCAGTATTGGAGCCATATCGCCAATGTGAGCGCAAGCTATACGAGTACGAACAGGCGTTAACTGAAGCAGTGCAAATTGAGTACCCTTTTAGCGTTGCGAATGAAACGGCATTAAGCAAATACCAACAGCAATTAGGGTTGCGAGATGCAGACATTGCAGCCATTGCAGCGCGAGTGCTAGCACCCTTAAGAGTTGAGGATGAACAGGACGCTGAACCGCAACGACAGGCAAAACCGATGCAGCCAGCACAGAAATTAAGCTTCCCAGGGAATGTCACTGAGCAACAAGTGTCAGTCCCTGTCCTGATTCCAGGAACACCTGAACCAGCAGTTCAACCGCCTCAAACCATCACAACTCAACCAGCCACTCCGAAATTAATGCCTGCTCAAAAACGCCGCTTAAAGCAACGTCAGCAAGCCCTGGAGGACGAACGAAACATTCGTAGTGAGAAACTAGGGCATCTACGGAAAAGCTTTGCGATCGAGACAGGCGAAGCCGTCAAGTTCCAGTTGCAGAAGCAAATTCAGGATGAGGAAGTCAAGCTAGCCGCTCTGGATGACGAACTGGATGCGATCGATCAGTCATTACAGAACTAATTTATCAACACAGCCATCCCTATGCCTTAATCCCTCCATTTACAAGGCAGTAGAAGTTGAGACTGCCAGCAGCAACGACTCAAAGAGCGGTTCGCCAAACGTCATGAACCGTAAGGAGGGCTGCTCATCAAAGACGGCTGGGCTAAACGTAATGCGGTAAACCTGCGATCGATGAGTCAACTTCCAGATGCCATTACCTTCCTGCTCAAAAGTGGCTCCAACAGCCTGCAAGAGTTTGGTGGTGGTAAAGAGCTGTTCTAAGTCCTCTGCTGAAACGGGTGCAGGGGCGATCGGCTTACGCAGTTCAGCCAAGTCTGATTCCACATCCATTGCCACCATCTCATCCAGGGCAGGACGGAGGGGTGGTGTCTCTAAAGCCTGGTCAAATTCAGAAAGCAGGACATTTTCCTCTTCTGGATCAGCACTCATCACGGCTCGTTCAATGAAAGTCGGCACTTTTGCCAGGATGGGTTGAAGATTACCGACCACAGTAGCGAAGGCATTGATGCGATCGCGCAGTTTCTTGTAGACCTTTGCCTCGACCGTGCCGTCGTAGTAGAAATTGTGAATTCTCACGGTGGAGTAGCGTTGCCCAATCCGGTCAATCCGTCCAATCCGTTGCTCGACGCGCATCGGGTTCCAGGGCAGATCGTAGTTGAACAGGACGCCACAGATTTGCAGGTTCAAGCCTTCGCTAGCGGACTCGGTGCAGAGAAGAAGTTTAAGCTCACCCTCGCGGAAGCGGCTCTTGATGTCTTCCTTGGGCACCGTACACCACTCCCCGCCCCGGTACAGTTCGCCGCCCCGACCGGAGTAGCAGGCAACCAGGCTACCAAAGCTGGCACTAAGGAAATCCCGCAAATAGTCCATTGTGTCGGTGTATTGGGTGAAGACGATCGCGCTTTCCCGCTCGTTCAACTCTTGGCGCAGTGTGCTAATGAACTGGGCACACTTGGTATCTTCCCCCGTGTTGTCGAACTGCCAGAGCAAGTCTTCAAGGTACTGAATCTCCTTTGGATCAATGGGTTCCAGGTAAGACTCCAGCCCCTCGATCACCACATCCTCCGCGTCATCCAGTTCCGCCAGGTCATCAGCAGTAAGTCCATTGCCGTGTTGGGTGAGCAGTGCGTCTAAACGGCGTTGTAAGGATTGTTGCACTGCATAGAAGGAACTGGTCAGGCGCTTGCGGTAGAGCGTCATCAGGAAGCCTAAAGCTTTGCGGTTTTCCTTTTGTGCCAGTCGGTAGAAGTGCCGCACGTAGTCACTGACCGCACGATAGAGCGCCGCTTCTCTGAGTGCTTCCAGGACGATCGCATTGTCCTGTACTTGCCGCGTTGGGATGTCGTGCGCCAACAAGCCGCGCCGATAATACTGCCGCAGCGTATCGCGAGTGTGGCGGAACATCCGGTCTTTGAGTGGTGTATTGACCGTCAGGTATTGGCGAGAAGCCGCGATAAACGCCTCATCTTCCAACAGTGGGCGGGAATTAACAATCTTATCCCCTCGGTGCCAGAGGTCTCGCAGTTTGTAGGTGAGGAGACGGTCTTGCAGCTCCAAATGCTGTTGCAGACGCGGGCAGGCTTGACCACCAAGCTTGAAATAGTCAGTTGACATCTGCTGCCAAAAGTCCAGGCTGAAGCGGTCTGGTTTCGCTGCCAGGGTCGCGAAGTAGGCACAAAAATTGTCGCCATACTGCCAGTGCCCCTCTAGTCCCAGCAAGCTGAGTAAGTCGAAGACCTCGATCGTATCGATCTGCATGGGTGTGGCAGACAACAGCAACAGCGCGGTGGTCTTTGCTCGTAGTTGCCGCATGAGTTCCAGCAGGCGATTCGGAGTATCCTTCCGCTCCTGAGGACTCTTGCGACGGGCATGGTGCGCTTCATCGAGCACAACTAAATCCCAGGGTTCTGCCTCCAGCAATTCCTGCATTCGCTCCTTGCGGCGGACGAGATGGCTAGAGGCAAGCATCAGATTTTGAGTATTCCAGGGATTGGCAGCCAGGGGAACGGTTTGCTTGTAGGGATCGCGGAGTTCGCCCTGAAGGTAGCTCCAGAAGTGCAAATTGAATTTCTCGCGCAGTTCTTCCTGCCACTGGGGCTGGACGCTTGCGGGAGCCAAAATTAGAACGCGCTTGACCTTCTTAGACAGAATCAAGTAGCGCAGCACTAAACCTGTCTCGATCGTCTTGCCCAGACCGACCTCGTCAGCAATTAGGTAGCTACGGGGAAACTCTTGAGCAACACGGTGCAGAATTTTGAGTTGGTGTGCCCAGGGCTGAAGGGGAATCGACTTAACCGTAAAGTCCAGGCAACCTGGGTCTTGATGCAGATTGGCAAGTTTAACGAAGGCAGGATACTCGCGTTCCCAGTCCGCTTGAGTGTAAGTCGGTGTTTGTCGTTCTGGCTCAAGTGTTGCTTCTGGTGCTGCGTCCGGTAGGGGTTCATCGTTCGGTAGGGGACGAGTATCAAACTCCGCTTGCTGGTTCCATCTGGGTTGTGTTGAGGGCGCGTAGCGTAAGAGTTTCTTACGAACTGCTTCTGGCACTTCAAAGACGCGCACGTTCGGCATCTGGTCAGCCCAGAGTTTGTTGAAGCGATCGCCTTCCAACTGCACCCGCTCTAAATCCCGTCCACCATCCCAGGAAAAATAGACGTGAAAAGATTCGAGGTTAGCTTCCCAGCCCCCGATCGACTCGTTATTGGAACCACTGAAGGCAAGCTGATCACCATTGGCATCGGTGATAATGCCAACCTTCTCATGAAAAATGCGGTGGTGGTCTAGTTGGCGCTCGCTCTCTTCTGGCAAGCCGTTAGTCTTGAGGGGCACGGCGATCCGAATATCCAGGTGTTGGTTCTGGATCAGCCAACTGAGGATCTCAAAGTGTTTGAGTTGGGCAAAGTTTTTGGGTGGTTGGAGATCGGTATCGAGCCGTTGAGCCAGTGCGTCTCGCAATTCATACCCTTGCTTGATCGCCTGTAAGTCTTCGGGGCTGAACTGGCAACCCATGATTAACCGCATTCGTCCCTGCTTTTGCAGCATTGCGCCCAGCCCACGCGCGACCTTGCTGAGAATCGTGCTGTTGAAGAAACCTGCTTTGCGATCGTACTGAATCGCTCGTTCTAACGCAGGAACATAGAAATCAGCAACAGGATTGTTTTCGTCGCTGGAGTAGTTGATTTTCCAGGAGCGATCGCGGAGCACTCTCATAGTTCCTGTGAAATGATACAAGTATTACCTGACTTCTCTAAGTACCTCCACTTTGGGTTTAGAAAAGCATTAGAGCACCACCAATCGTATAAAGCAGCTTGAGTAATAGATCTGCTGATGCACCTACTGAAGTCGCAAACTCGGCGATCGCCGCTGCAATTTCAGGAATGCTTGCACCTGAGTTAATGAGGACAATCAGTTTGTTGATAACTTGAGTTAAGACAGGATAATGGGAAATTAACGTGGCAATTGCGCCAATTGAAGCAGCACCTGTTTTGATTGCGATCAGGAGAGCGACAAAGGCATGCATTACTATAGGTCCCTGGCTCTGAATAAAATTCAAAAATTGTTCAATTGCTATCTGAAGTTGGCTTGTATCCATTGACGCTATCCCTGCTAACTTAACAATGTCCATTCATAGCTTTACCTAAGGTTCCCAACCTCTTGGTAAAGAGCGGCAAGCACCGTAAGAAGATTTGATGAAAAGCGCCGAACTTTGTTAAAAGGTAGAAGGAGCGTTGATTATTATTTATTTTGTAGGATTTTCGCCATCATCTTGAATGCTATCTTTAGAAGTCTGTCCTATGTATTCCAAATACTTTAGCCCAGTAGGCGTGATCCTAACTAGTTCTTTCAAATTGTGATGCTGGTCAGGTAAATTGCCAACACTAAAGTATCCTCCAGAAACACTCTCTATTAGTCCTAAATCTCGCAAGCGTCGCAACTCGTTTTGGAAAGTTTGACGTTTGTTCTTTTCTGTATAATCAAAATCCCCTTTTTTCGTGAAACGAATTAACTGTTTATGTTCATTAGCATCCAAAAAGTTTTTAGCAAGAAAACCAACGATTTCTTCAACTCTATTTTCAATTTCCCCTTGTTTTGCTTGAACTTCTTTAAGTTTAAGAGTTAAACCATCTTTACTAAATTGAAACTCAGCTAGTCTCTCAATTAAATTTGAGTTTAGGAGTAAGATTGCGGCAAAAATAGCCACTTCCGCTGTACCAAATCTATCTTTTTCAAAAGTCCCAAACAAAATAGCTAGTAGATAAGATATACCTAGGATTGTGAGTATAAGAGATAATATTGAGCTAGGTTTTATCTTGTATTTTTCGATTATTGCCTCAAAAGTTGTCCAGTTCGCCTTCATCTTGTTTTCTCCTTTTCTACATAGATACTATTCACCGAACCTATTCGACAGAAGTATCAAAATCTAAGCTTTGCTGTTCATCTCCTACATTTAGTTCGGGCTGAATGTAGACAACCTTTGCCTTGATCTCGTCCATTGCCAACCACAGGTCAGCAAGAGCTTTTTCTTCAGGGATGCGTTTGCGTTCGTCGCCGATGCGGGGGATGACTTTGAGGGCAACTTCCCACGATCGCATAAACAAATCGTTGCTCAGTAACCCGGTGGCTTTGAGGAAACGGCGGACGGGTTCGATCGTGCCTTCTTCCAAGTAAAGAGCGATGATGGCGTGTAGCCCATCTACCAGGTAACGGGCAGAAAATTCATTGGGAGTGACAGCAAACGCCCGTTTCTTGAAGCGTTGATCGGGAGATAGGAATTTGCAGGTGCCGCTTTTAATCTCCAGTAATTTATGGGTTTTGCCTAGCTCAGCGACGTTGAAGCCTCCGATCGCTAATGCTAACTGACGAGCATCATCGTAGGGAAATTCGCGGGCACGGAAGGCATCCCAGGCAAGCATGTACCAGGTAGTGAGAGGGTCGAATCCAGCAGTGTCGGTTTGGGCAAGTTTGCGGAAGCGGTAGTTGGCGATCGCTCTCCTGGCTTCGGCAAAGGCTTCTTCGGGGCGAACTGGGTTGCCGGAGGAGTCGAGGATTGGGTAGTTGCGGGAGAAGACGTTGAGGGCGGGACCAAAGGCACTCAGGTAGAGGTCGATTCCGGTGATGTCGTTGGCTTCAAACTCGGGGGCGCGTTGTTCGACGAGGTTGGCGACATCGGGGCGGAGGTCATCCCACCAGGCTTGTCCAGCTTTAGGGTCGCGTTTGCGGCAGACGAGGAGGACAGTGCTGGAGACGGAGTTTTTCTGTGCCTGGTGCAGGTTTTGCGGGTTTTCGGTGCTGACTGCCCAGGATGCAGTGATTTCAAACCCGGCATCAATGAGGGATTTGGCGAGAACATCCCATGCACCGGAGTCTTTGTGGTTGAACTGGACAGTCATCACGCCATCGTCGCGCAGGACTCGATAGTATTCAGCAAAGGCGAGAGCCATTTTTGCTTCGTAGTCCCTTCTAGCCAATACATCGGGAGATTCTCCCATTCCACGAAAGCGCCCAGGATTAGCGATTGCTTCATTATCCTTATCTGTTAATTCATTAAAGAATAAATCTGGAAGGATATCTAATAAGTTAGCTCTAAGCCATACATAGAAGAAATCTGAAATTTCACCATAGCGAATCGCATCATAGTAAGGTGGATCAGTCACTACAGTAAGTAATGATTTATCAGGTAGGTGATACAAACTATCAGCAGATGCAGCCTGAATTTGAACTGTTTTTTGCTCAATACCTAAAAGTCCTGGAATTGCTTGTGAATTAAAATTGCTGCTGAGCAAGTCGCATAAGCTTCGATACTCTGAAGCAAACGCATCTGCACACCATTTCCATAAGTCACCTGCTCCATTCACCTCTGGATAATTCCACATAAGGTTTAAAGCATGTTGAGCAGAGCCTCGTTTAGAGCCAGCTCTTGATGAATCCCAGTGTGCCAATCTACAGTTTGTATCAGCACATCGGTCAAACACTAATGATAAGTAGACTACTATTGCCTCTAATTTTTCTACAGAGTATTTTTCACGTAACCTCTCTTTAGCTTCATCAATGATTTCTCTATACGTCACAAGCGTTAAGAGTTGTCTTGGATTAAACAAATCCATCCATTTATAAACTCCATAAAGGTACATATCTGGACCTCTATGAGTATTTGATGGAATTTCTTGAGTAGGTATCAAATTGTTTAATTCCCACTCCCCTCTGTTTTTCGATAAAAAATTTTCTGCTTTCTTGATACCTTCGATGTCAATTTTCTCAGGTACTCGAAACTCTAAAGGATTTTTTCCTGTCCTGTATGAAACAGCATACAGTTGATGTCCTAAACCAGAGTTTTGAGCAAATGATTTAATGTATTCATCTTCAATAACTCCATTGCAATTAGGACATCTACCCACACCTCTACTAAGAGTCGCTAGGTTATCAGGCTCAAACTCCCCTTCGTCAGTTTGAATTGTGCTACTGCTACCTTTTCTACCTCGGATCAAGCCAAAATTTACTTGTTTCTCATCAGGACTAGGAATCGGTTTTACTGCATACCAGTTACTGGTGGCTACCCTCGCTTGACCTCTACCAACGTAGTTAGTAGTTCTGCTCAACCACCAATTAGGGTTTAAAGGAACTGTAGATTCACAATTTGGGCAGACAACTGTATGCACCCAGAAATAATTTTGAATGTCTTCTCCATATGAAGATGGAAAAAATAGGGCGAGCCGCTTCTCCGCCTCATCCCCCACCCACTTCACCCACTTATCAATTTCCACCTGAAGATCTGCCCCAAACTTCAGCGGATACTCGATCGCCGCCTTCATCGTCACCACTGCCACCGGGTTCAGATCCGAAGCCAGCACATTCAACCCATACCGCGCCGCCTCAAACGGAATGCTGCCCCCACCCGCAAAGGCATCCAACACCGTTGGCGTTTTCGTGCCCCATATCTGCTCACATAACTCCTGCACTCGCTTGATGCGCTCTGGCGAAGGAGTCGTTTTATACAGCTTCGTCGTCTTGTCCTGCAACCCGTCCTTTCCCCGCCGATTCAGCCCCAGCAGCCACTCAAACTCCTCCATCGTCACATCCGCAGGCAGCAGCGAACCCAACACACTTGCCCGACTAAACGACAACGGCTTACGCGAGTACCACCGATGCAAGCCTTTGAAAGGATTGCCGCCATGCTCGTAATACACCTGCTCGTTCAGCAGCGTCACAGGCATAATTTTCTCGATGAAGACGGACTTGCGATCGGGTTTAGGGTCAGGCATGGGGCAAGGACGCTGAAATAAAAAGCTCTCTGTCAGTTTGCCCTTTTTTGTAGGCAGTGTCCCGCCAGAGATGACTAGCAGCAATATTCGCCTTGTAGGAAATAAACTTCTGTATCCGTTTCCTGAAAAGTTAGTTCGCTTGTGTAGCCTGTTACAAGCCTTTATCAAGGAGATAGCGATGCCCCCGATTAATATTCTGGTTTTAGTTCATGGCATGGTTCCCGATGAGCAGCCGCGTGACCCCTTAATCACACCGGAACCGCCACAAGGCATCCTGGGAAAACTGTTTGACGATCGCAAAATCGTTATCTATGAAGAGTTTTGGAACAAGCTGACAGCCAAGCAACCAAAATTGGCTAGCTTGTTCGAGAACTTTACCCAGACAGCCTCTGATGGCAAAGAGTATACCTTTCCCTTTATTGGTGTTGAGTGGCTGCATGAACTGCCTGCCGCTCCAGAACCGTCCGTTGATGAGCTATACGATGATCAGCGGTTGACCCGCGCCCAAAATTTCGTCAACAAGCAAATTGCCCACGAAGTGCTGCGTAAAGTCCCTGACGAGAACAATTATGTCCTAAAGTTGCTTGGCAGCCGCTATGGAGGCATCACCTATGATGCTCCCACATTGCTCATTCTCCGCAATATTGTTGTCGGACTCCGAGAAACTATCGTTACACGCGGACTGGGTGACGTGATTTATTACGCATCTGCTGATGGCGAAGAACGTGTTCGCAAACGGGTCTATCATCAAGTGCTCAGTCAACTGCACCCCTATCTTGATGAACCCGATGTGCGGCTGCACCTATGGGGGCAAAGCCTCGGCGTTACGCTCACTCACGATTTCCTCTTTGGGCTGTTTAACAGAGACCCTGATTACAGACCAGGCTTCCTTGATCAAGCTGCTACCAAAACGGACAAAACAGATTTTGAGCGCTGGCGAGAGAAAGCCAAAAAAGGCGAGTTGCGCTTAGGTTCACTCACCAGTACTGCATCACAACTGCCGATTCTGCTTATGAGAAGCCAAAAGGTTGTAGACACTTTCGCTAACGAAAAGTTACTGGATGCTACCGATATTGGCATCACCGATCCGAATCGGGTTTGCTGGAACATCTTCTACGATGTTGACGATCTACTTGGCTTTGGCACTCGCAGGCTTTACAATCACGCTCGCGCCATTCAAGAGTTTCAAGTAGATACAGGCGATAATCCTGGCGATGCCCACACCAACTACTGGAAAAACTCGGTTGTACAAGAAGAGACAGCCCAGTTACTCTATACCAACGCCCTCATGCCCTAGAGCTTAGGTTAGGCGATCGCAGGCAGCCTATACGTCATTTTGTTGAAATAAACCAGTGGCGAAGTTTGTTTTAACAGACGGTAGCTGCCTGCAATCGTCACAACTAATAAACTATGGATTCTGACTACAGTTCACAGTTTTCTATGCATAGGTCTACTTTAATGAGGGGAAACTATATTGGTTGCTCAAATATTAGGCTCTACGGTACTACTCTTTCAGGCATTTGCAAAATTTAAGCATCTAAGTGAATAGCGATCAAACTCCGTTAGCCTCATGTATAAAACTGACTAAGTTAGCAATCATCTTTTGCAGATCCAGAACATCAAGTGTTGGTTTATATTTCACTACTTCGTGGGCGACCTTGACTTTATCTACCCTATCTTTTACGACACCCTTTACCGTCTTAAAAAATAAACAATGAGCATATAGTTGCGTGTCAACCATACTGGCAGCCTCCGGGTAAATGCTCTTAACGGCACGCTCAAGCACTTCTGGTGCAATGTAATTTTCAATTTCCCGACCTTTGGTAATCCATGCAAATCCAGGTCCTTGGTTAAACTCGTCTCTGATTCTTCGTTTTGTGGCGTTAATTGGGCTATGTGAACTAGCGCGATCGCTGTCAATTAAAATAGAAATATAACGATTCAGTCTCCGTAGAGAGATAAATTCTTCAATTTCAGGATCTAACGCGGTTAAGTGCCTAAGCAGCCTACCCCCGTAGAACATGATTGAATAATGTACGCCTTCAATTAACGAGGAATTGCTAGCTTGTATCCAATGTCTGAGATAAATTCGATCTGATGGTCCTTCTACCCAAATCACACAATTTGCCTGAAGTAAATCAGAAGCTCGATAACCTAAATCTGCACATATTAAGGCTTTGCCTACTGATGTAAAAACAGGTTCAACTGTAGACTGTCCATGTTGATGTCGAACATGAAAAATACTTACGCCAGGAGTATCAAGTAGATGAGCAGAATGGGTCGTTATGAAGTATTGATTGTTTGTATTGACACTTAAATATCGTAAAAGTTTCTTTTGTAACAGAGGATGGAGATGAAGTTCTGGTTCTTCGATGCAAAGAATTTGTCCCTGAATAACTGTTGCCGCTGCTGCTAAAATTACGACTTCATGAATTCCTGTACCAAGTGAGGCTAAAGGTAAAGTCTTAGCATCCATGTGAACCAAAATCATACTTCGATCATATGGAATTTCTAAAGTAGCAGTAGGGTTATCCGTAACAGTGCGTAAGAAGTTGTTAATCTGTTCAAACTGTTCCTTTAGATGCTGTTGGTCAAATCCTGGATTTTGTAGCTCCGCCAGTCTATTGATTAGACCATTTCCACTATGATCTTGTTCTACTATTGAACTTGAATCCCCAACTTTTCTAATTGCGGGAATCAGCACAACATTTGGCGTTTGAAATTGTGCTGGGCTTAACAAGATTAGTGCTTCAAGTATCCTTTTCTTTCTAACTTCTTCTGTAATTGGTATACTACGATGATGATAGAATTGCTCGTTGGTTAAGGCTAACATTTCCCAAGTGTGCATCCATTCCTCATCTGAAAGCACATTCTCCTGTAGTAAATCGTTAGTTTGATTTAATGAAAACTCTATTTTCTCCCCCCAAATTCCTTCATATCTAAACCAAGCTAAGGGCGTTCCTTTTGATAAAGTCTTTGACTGAAGAATACGCTCGACTAAACGTTCGCCATATTCCCCCCTTGATTTGATCTGACGACCATACTTTTCTAAGACAGTTTTTGTATAAATAGCAGAGCTAAGTTTTAAGCCAAATTCAATAGTTAACTTGCCTGTATTGTTTTTGAGCGGGTAATCTAGAGCAGCAATAGCCCAATTAGGTGTGTTAAAAGCAGTCGAAGTGATCGCTTGTTGCGCCACTTGATAATGCCGAGCAAGGAATAGAAGAATATTCGATTTGCCGGAGTTGTTTTGCCCTACTATCAAATTTAATTTTTCGAGCGGTCCAATTCTCTGAAGTTCATTGCCAAAGCTTCTATACCCTGCAATACCAAATCCTTCTATAAACATTAAAGTCTCTCGCTTCAATCTCCCAGCAAAACCCGAATGGCTCTTAACGCCTGACTCCGTTTGCCATTCGACACCTTCGCAAACCAGTAATGCGATTCCTCATTACTCATTGCCCTTACCCCTGAGGCAATATTGGCAATACGATCGGGCTTCGAGAGCGGCTGCAAGGTCTGAAACAGCAGTGCCAGATTCACCCCTGACTCTTCACTTAGTACATAGGGAGACTGCCGGGACTGGCTCAACGTCTTTGGGTCATACCCATTTGCCTTCAAGCACTCATAAAGCGCCTGTCGCGCCTGCACTAATGCCTGTCCCTTCAGCCGCCCAATCCGCTTTGCTGCTGGACGCTTCTTTTCGCCTGCCTTCTTATAGGCACACTGATACAACTCTAGGGCGAAGTTGTTATTGTCAGTAGGGACAACGCGAAGCTGAAATTCCTGCATAAGACGGGGAAACACGACAGACAAGGACAGGGCGGTTGCCCTACAGACCTAATATGTTACTCGTGCTGTCAAGTTTAGGCGATCGACTGGGTTCCGCCCTAGCGCTTGAGCGATCGCTCCCATTTCCTGCCCCTCTGGCTCCACAGGTGAGGCAAACTCAACTACCAGTTTCAGCATCACATTCGCCTGCACATCAGGGCTACTCAATAAAGCAATGGTTGGATTCAAGAAGCTTTGAAACCCCCGCACTGGTCCCTGATACTCCAACCGCACAAACTGATCCCCAGTTTGCAGCGTTACCGTCTGGTCAATCTGGAGGGGGAATTTTGCCAGCAAGGGTAGGGCTGTGCTGAGTTTCCGATAATCCATGACCTGGCTTACCGAGAGTGTTAAAACGGTAATGCCTTTCACCTTATGATCGAGGGCGCGATCGCTCAACCCACTAAACACACTATTGGGTGTGCCTTCCAGGTCAAACTGCTCCGGCTTCACAGCAAACAGCGTCGTGCCATTGCCGACCATAGGGCTACCACCACTGGTGCCACCAGGGCTATAGACCAGGACTTTAGCCGTGGTTTCGGCTTGTGCTGTCTCACTATTGCCGTAGTCTGCCACCACTCGAAAAACCGTCGTTTGAGCGATCGCACCCTCATATTCATCAGAGGGGCGGTACGCCTGTCCTAACAGATCACCGTCCTGATACAAGCTGACTGTTAATGCCCCTTGTGCTCGCCAACGTACCCGCACAGGTTTCGTAGCCTCCGTACTGGGCATCACCTGGGCATTTAATTCTACCTCCCTCGGTTTCGGTAGCTCCAGAATGCCATGACGGTAAAGCACCATGCGGTCAGAAAACTCGATCGTCTCTGGCAGCGCAGGCAGCCCTTCAGCCGTCTTGATAAAAAGGCGTTCGCCAACCTTCAGATCCCACAGCCCAGATTGCAAACCTTGCCGAATGGTATCCCGCAGCTTCGAGATTTCTGCGTCTAGAAGCAGATTGAGTCCCAGGTCTTTGGCAAACGCTTCTCGGAGTGCCTTGGTTGTCCAGTGATCGAGTCCAGCCGCCCAAACCCTTTGCAACACATAGGCAGGAGCAAAGGGCAGAGCCTCTTCGGGACGGATCTTCTGGCAGTCCTTCAGCGCTTTCAGAATCACATCTTGCTGGTTATTCTTGCCTTTCACATCGCCTGAATCTTGAGCAGGAAGGGGATAGTGCATCAGCCCCTTTGCCGCCTTCACGGGATCACTCGACGGATAGAACAGGTGACGGTAAGCATTGGTGAGCGATACCCGCACGTTCAGATCCATGCTGCCCGCTTTGTCCTTCAGTTGCTTCTGCTGGCTCTCCGACAGGTCTTCCAGTCGATTGGGGGAGTTGAGGATATTCTTGACCGCGCGATACTCTCTGGCATTGTCGATCGCGCGTTCCAATTCTTGTCGATTCGCTACCAGAAACAGTAGGCGGTTCCGAAAGGTGCGAAACTTGCCAGATTCACCTGTGTTGTTGAAGAGGCGCTCTACAACCCCAGGCGGATCGTCCGTGGAAGACTTGACGGTTGCTTCATCAAAGTCGATGAGACACAGCGCCACAGTGTCCGCCACATCATCCACATCCCCCGGACTCTCTGGAGCCGGAATCAGCTTGAAGAATTTGTCAGCAAAAATCGTGTCCCGGCGCGAGCGCAAATCATCTTTTGCTTCACCGCGTCCGATTTGCTCCTTCTCTTCCGCCACAATTTTGTTGATTGAGGGTTCTTCCTTGAAGCGAGCGATCGACGTGACCGGGTCATTGTCCAAATACCAGGCGACGGTACTGAGCCGATCTAAGGCTGTGTCTACGAAACCGCTTTCTAGCCCTGGCGTTAAGAGCGACAGATTTAATTCGGGTCGCCGAATGCCAGCCGTAATGCCCTGATTAATGGAATGAAGGAAGATCGTGCGTCCCACCCAGGTGGCGAAGGGCGGCTTTCCGGCGGCTAACCACTCCTGGTCTTGCAATTGAGCATGGGCTTCCCGACCATCCAGGTTGTAAAGGTCAGCTTGAATCGGCAAGCGCATCAGGGGTCGCTCTAGCCGGGAGGTTAGATCGCTCGTCACTTCGCCATCCACCCCAATCGGCAGATGGTGCGGGTGAATCATGGGTAGCCAGGTCGTTGGCTCCCGCCAAAGCTGCCGGATGACTCTGGCTAATAGCCGTAAAGCGCCTCTGGTACGTTGAAAGTTAGGAATGGAGGCAAGCTTTTTCGTCAGTAGCGTGAAGAGTTCGGGATGAAAGGGATAGCTGGCTTGCACCGTTTGAGCGTACCGCGCCTCTTTGCAACCCTCCGGTAAAGCGGTGCGGCTGGCTTTATAGGTATGCAGGTACTCTCTGGCAGCGTTCGCCGCTGCCTGCTCACTCACACTGCTAAACAGTCGTTGCTTGACGATGTTGTAGATCTCAACGTCCGTACTGGGGCTTAACACCCGTTCCTGCCGTGCCGACGACTGCATCGCTTCGCGAATCTCTGTCGTTTCTTCGCCAAAAGTATCGGTGGAAGCAGCGAGCGTATAGACAAAGACCAGGTTGCTGCTACTGGCTGCCAAGTCCATTAAGGAAAACAGAAACGCCACCACTTGCCCTGCCAAGTCGCTATTGCCTACGGTGGTCGCTTTTGCCGCTCGTAAATGCCGCGCAATCTCATCCAGCACAATCAGTGTCGGTTGCCCTTTGGTTAAGCGCTCCAGCACCACTGTACCGGGACTGACACGCTTCTCGTCTGATCCTCGCAGTAGGCTGTAGCCCTCGACGTTGCCAATCTGGTAAGCAATCTCGCCCCACAACGTATAAGTCGTGATACCCGATTCTGGATGATAGACACCATTGATCGGGTCGAGATCTTGACAGGCGATCGCGGCGACCTGAATGGGGCGATCCGGAATTAGTGCCAGGTCCGCAAAGCGCTCCAGTCCTTCAATCTGCCGTCCCTGCTTCGCAATGTGCCACAAAGCGATTTCGTCGTGAGTTTTACCACCACCGAAGCTGGTTTCTAGCCGAATGATGGGTGAGCCGCTTGACACGCCAACTAGACGACCGAAGACCTCTGAAACTAACGTTTTCAAACCATCGGTTGGAAAGGTGTTGGCAAAAAAGGTTTTGGGGTCTTGATAAACCTGCGGGGCTTTCCCCTCAACCACCAGTCGGAGTTTGGCAGCAAACAGGTCGAGTGATAATTCGCCCGCTTGAATTTCGTCTCTGGGAATGCAGGTCGTAAAGATGGATGGCAGCACAGTTAATTCTCTCTAAGTCTGATTCCGGCATAGCGATGCGCTTGTCCCCTGAGACGATCGCTTCTAGCAGACGAACTTCATCCCTTTACAGCGTACCCATCCGGTCTTCAAAAGAGTCAAGGGAGGAAAGGTGTCTATTCACTCCTGTCTTGGCTTCACCCTAACCCCAAAAAATTTGGGTGTCCAGAAAATTTGTTCTCTAGGTAAAAAGTTATTCAGGCGAGTTGGCTGAAAGGAAGCCTTGTTTGTTGCCTTATTCCAACTAATAAGGCTTTTGCTTCTTTGCCATTGTCTTGTATGGCATCCCGCATTTTTTGCACTGCAAAACTGTCAATTGGCTAGGGAGAGGAAAAGGCTCTCCACATTTAGGTTCTGGACATTTTGGGAGAAGGCGAAGCCGATGATGCTCGCACCCTTCTGTGGATTGATACTGCCAACTCATGCGATGGTAAGGAGCCTCAGTGTAGCAAGCTGCACAGATTCGGACTGGTCTAGGCTTAATAGGCTCATGCTCAGGTGGAAACAGCAGCAGTAGCCTTTCTATTCCCAGTCCCGTAAATGTGTCTAACTTCTGCAATTCTTGAGAAGTTGGAGGCGGGTTGAAGTAGAAGTTTTCCCATCGCCACAGAATTTTACCCAACCTCAATCCTTTTCCCAGGCTATGAGAATCGGTACTAACCACCTCTTGACGATACCAACGTCCAAGATAATGACTGATGCTTTCATCATCCCATGGGCGAAGGTGCAGAAGTGACTGATGGCTTTCGTCTTTTTGCATCTATGACTCTATCCAAAACCCTACGCAAGAAAAAGTTGTCTATCTCAGACAACAATATTGAAGCCTATCCTTAGCATCCTAAAGTTTCAATATTGGTTGTTGGCAGATGCCCAAAGCCTTAGAAATATTCTGGGGATTGATCTGTGCTTTAGGGTGATCAATTTTCCAAATCGTAACCTCTCGGAGGTTTTCATAGAGCACTCGAAGCTGTCCTTGAGAGCTAGCCTCCAACGTATTGATAATCCCCTTGTTCTCCAACAAATTCAGCGGCTTTGTCCAACCCAACTTTTTTTCCCACTCAGCTATAACTGTGGCTATATTTTCTTTACTAAGTCTGACGTAAGGGTGCTGTTTTAGGAAGGTATTGTAAATAGTGATATATTTTTTCTTCTTGTCAAGTCTCGGATCAATGACATCATTGAGGTAGGGAGAACCTGCTAAAACGATAGAGATTTTCAGTTTTTCGGTGATTCGTACAAGCTCATTAAAAGCGTTAAAAGATAGTAAGTCTGCGTTGTTAACAATCAAGAGTTTAACTCCACACGACTTGAGCGTTCCCCATGTGCGAGAGCGAAGCTGCCGCAAATAACCGCAATCGAGAGGATTAACCAGAAACTCTAGAATCAAAAGGAACAAGTCTGTCGGGCTGCCATTTTGTTCAATTTCGATGTAAGCAAGGGGTGCAGGAGTCATCAACAAACCACCACGTCGTCTGATATGGCTCTGTGTATAAAATATTAAAGACTTAGCTAAACCCAAGCGATCCATTGCAGTTACACAACCACAAATGCCAGTTTCCCGCCACTGGTTTAATGCAGTGAACAAGTTCTCATCTCTCTCTAGCTGAACGTATAGGTCAATTTGACTAATCCGCTCAACCTCTGCTTGTTGTTCAAGCGATCGCTCCTTTTGTGCCCCTAACTTTAGAGCTTTAGGAGTTGATGGGTTTGCGTCAGATTGTGCCGCTCCAGATTGAACTTTGGAGTAATGAGATTCTTCCTCAAGTGGCTGAACTGCCAAGTTCGACTGGCTCATCTTGGGCTACCATCCCTCTTCAACAAACTCATTCCAATCAGAAACAACGTAGAGTGCAGGTTGTATCTGGATTTTAGGAGTTTCTTGTGTGGATTGCAAATCTTCTGCCGGAAGTAGTTCGTACAAAGCCTCTGATGTGAGTGGTTCGGTTATGCCTCTAACATCTTTACTTTCTGGTTCAACCTCTGAGGGGGGAGCCTCTGGAGGAAATAACTGCAATACCTTGTCCGAATGTTCAGATTGTTTAGTAAGCCGGTTATTTTCCGTCTTGCCCCGCTGCCTAAGTGTTTTGGCTTGCTCAATTGAAGTATTGAATAAGTCGCGTTGTTGGGCGAGAATGGACGTTTGGTCGATCGCCTTGCCTTCTTCGCGCATTTTCCTTTTGCGGTCTTCCCATTCCTTCAAAGATAGACGCTCCTCCTCCAAATCTCTTGCCCTAATTGTGCCTAAGAACTTAGATGGCTGACCATTTTCTTCGAGTGTGTAAACAAGAATGTAAATGATATTGGTTGGGTTATACCGGATTATGACTTTCTTCTCTTTCTTCCCTTCGTAGTTTTTAAGAAAGTTTACCGCTTTGTCGTAACGCCAATGTCCGTCCTCATCTCGACTTAAACTCGCTGTGTAAACAAGATTCTTAAAATTGATACATCCCCGTTCCTCGACGTTCCGTTGCAGGGTTTTCATTAAGCAAAAGTCAAGTTCTCGCTCACTGGCAGGCATTCTAGGCTTGAGATCCGGCAAACCTGCCCACCATCGCATCAAGCGTGTTTGGTTCGCAACCCTTGGGTATGAGTGCTGATTGTGATGATCCACAAGATACCGCACTAGCCACCTAGCATAGTCTTCGTAGACAACGCAGGCATACTTCTCAGGATGCTCTGGGCGCTCTTTGAGACTGCCACCCTTGAACCCCAACACCAGTGCTGAGAATTCGGTTTTTATTGCCAGAAATAATCGCTCTACGATACCACCTTGTTCCGTGTAGAGACGCAGACGCAGTTTGATGTTCAAATCTGATGCAATGTGCTTCAGGTGTGCCGATCTGAACTCCTTCGCCCGGTCAGTAACAATGTATTCAGGTAAACCACAAACCTCCCACTCATGTTGGAGTTGATACTCCGGTTCGCAGTGCTTTTGCAAGATGGCGTGGCGAAGGGCTAAGGCGACTTCATGCGAGCCGGCAGAACCAAAGCTAAGATAGTGGCCCATCACACAGCCTGACCAGGAATCGATCACCGCAGTGATCCACACAGATCCAGCAAGACCCCCGCTTTCATCTGTAAGTAGATTGTCTAGTCGCGTATGGTCGATTTGCCAAACCTGGTTGCTACGAATAACCTCAATATCTTCCTCAACCCACTCACCATCTTTTTTGCCAGTCGTAACCTTGATGATGATTCCAGGTCCCTGCCCTGGGTTGCGAACTTTTCGATTCTTCTTCTCAATAAGGGGATCTAGAATGTTGTAAACAAACATGTGTGAGGGGTACTCACCCTGTTTCAATCCCAAATCAAGTTCAGCATGCCCCTTCAATTGGTTATTGACAAGGCTGCGGGTCATGCCCAATTTTGCCTTAACGCCATCGTTATAGGTCTTGAGAATAAACTCTGTCCAATACTCAACTGATTGCTTCCACCGCTTGCAACCCTTAATCTGCCCTGCATCAGAGCGTGTAGCTCTAGCGAGCGAAGCTAGACCATCTGGTCCCATTGCCTTCCTTACCCATCGGTCTATCGTTGAAGGGTGTTTTTCCAGCCTGTCTGCCCACAACTGGATTCTCTCTTGCTTGAGTTCATCAGAAGCTTGGATGATGTCTTCGACCGCCTCGACTTTCCGCATCACCTCTCTTCGCTTATCCAGATCCTCAATAAGCTCAATCAGAATCTTATGCGCGGGTTGCTGATCTTCTTCTACAAGGGCAGTTACCCCGGTAGGAACAACGGGTGTTTGGGCAGCAGATGCAGTTTCTAGACTTTCCATAAGCTAAACCTGATAGGCTTTAGCGGTTGACAGAATAAAAGGCACTTATCAGTTTAAGCTGTTTTTAGTGGTTTTCAGAAAAAAGGCAAATAGCTGCTTAACTTCTGTCGCAGAATAAAAACTCACTGAAAAAGCCTGAAGTGTGCTTTATAGGCGTACTTCAGGCTCTAATTTAGGCTTGACATTAAATGTTTAAGCTGGGCAAATTACTTTTTAATGGACATGTACATTATTGTGTAGATTTTGCCTTCCCGCCTCTAAGGGCGACCGAGTGCAGCGCTTTATGCTGCTATTGGTCAGATGTAGTCAAAGAAGCGAATCCACCATGATTGAGTTTTGAAGCCTTCATGTTGCCCCGTATATTGTTTGACCAGTTCATCCGCATTGACGTAAATGAACCCGTAATGCTCAGTTGTCTTAATAACTTGTTCTACCACACTTGGTGGTAACTGCTCAGAAGAACGGTTCCAGACAGCGAATAAATTGCCAAATGCAGAAAACCGAATGGCTAAAACTGTCTCAATAAAATTCAGCTTTCCACCTGGCTTGTGCAGTGATAATTCCGTGAAGAACGAGGCGTCTTGCACATTTTCGTCGATCTCGAAGGGGCGACCAGTCAACTGCTCAATTTCTGGTTTCAGTCGCCTAACGCGAGACATCGCCTCATGCCAGTCAAAATCAACAGGTGATTCCCATTCTGCTGGGTCGTCTGCAGACTGAAGCTTTGCCAGTGTTTCCTGTTTCATGCTGTTTAGCTTGCAATCAAACGAGTGTCTAGATCAACTGCTGCAACATGCTAGTTGTACCGCAGGACTTGACAATAAGGTTATTGAAGCTGTGTCAACGCTACTCGATGTCCGTCTGGGTTTGCCACGACTGCGCGTCGTCCCCAAGCTGAACTCCAGTTAGGCTGCTGAATTATAACCATCTATTGTCACAGAACTGAAAAAGCTATTGAGCGGTAGCAGTAGCGGCATGATTCACCAAACGTCCATCTTCCATGTAGATAATGCGATCGGCAAGATCCAAAATCCGGTTGTCATGAGTCACCAGTAAGATGGTGCAGCCTTGCTCTCTGGCGAGTTTTTCCATAATTTCTACGACATCTCGCCCTGATTTCTTATCGAGTGCAGCAGTGGGTTCATCTGCCAAAATGATTTTGGGCTGACTGACCAAGGCACGGGCGATCGCCACTCGTTGTTTCTGTCCACCTGATAAATCGCTGGGATAGTAGTCCATTCGATCTGCCAAACCGACTGCGCTTAAGACAGACCGAATACGAGTATCAGTTTCGGCAGCAGTAATTTCTTGAAGTTCCAATGCCATCTCAACATTCTGATAGGCAGTCAGGAAGTTTAAGAGATTGTGCGCTTGAAAAATATAGCCAATCTTGCGACGAGCCAGGGTCATCTGTTCTTTGCTGGCATGATGTAACGCTTGTCCTAAGATACTTAAATTGCCCTCCTGAACGGATCGTAAACTTCCCATCAGCGTCAGTAATGTGGTTTTACCCGAACCTGATGGTCCCGTCATAATGATGATTTCGCCACGATCGATTTGCAGATTCACATCAAACAAAATCTGTTTTTTCAGAGAGCCTTGACCATAGTAATGATTTAGATGGCTAATGGAAATGGCAGGTGTAGCGGTATGAAGGGCATTGCTTTCTAGCAATTTAGACATGCTCAACTCCTAGAAAATATCGGCAGGGTCAGCGGTTTGCAGCTTACGCACCGCCATTGCAGCAGAGACCGAACTCATGATGGCAGTAAGGATCAAAACAAACACGATTCGTCCCAAATCCATTGCCATGGGTAGCATAGTTGCGACATTCGTAATGCGATAGATACCAAGCGCGATCGCAGTCCCCGGAACAAATCCCATAACCGCCAAAATCAGCGCTTCTTGAAACACAACTAGGAGGAGATAGCGATCGCGAAAGCCCATCGCCTTGAGGGTGGCATATTCCGGCAAGTGATCGGTCACATCACTGTAGAGAATTTGATAGACAATGACAGCACCGACAATAAAGGCAATCACTACACCTAAATCAAAGGTGTAGCCTACGGGAGTGCTAGCATTCCAAAAGGCAACTTCTGCTTTTGCATAGTCCTCTCTGGTCATAACTTTGACATCACTGGGCAGGCGCGATCGCATCTCTGCTAGAACCGCCTGGATATCTGCATTAGGTTGAAGTTTAATCACGCCTATATCAATGAGTCCACCTTGGCGAAAGGTTGCCATGCGTAAGAAGTTGACATCACTGGTAACTAAATAGGCATTAATGCCAAATGTGGGGCTAAGTTTGAACAAACCTTGGATTTGCACCTGGCGTTCATTGATTTCAGTCGCAATTAGCTTTCCTGCCTGAAACTGTTGAGCGATCGCGCCAAATTCTTGACGAGAACCGAGATTGAACAGAGCAGTATCGGGCTGTCGCAGTTGCTTGCGGTTGGCTTCTACCCCAGGAATGTTCAATACTTGATGTTCTGGATTGATACCAATGGCATAGATATCCCAAATCTCTTTGTTGTCAGGATTACGCCATTGAATTGTATTCAGGTAAATTGGGCTGACTGATGCAACCCCAGCTACACCTGCTGCTTGATAAAGCCTGCGCTCTGTAAAGCGATCGAGGGAAATCAGCGATCGCGATCGGCTACTCATCATGACCAGCTCACCGTTCAGGCTATGGTGGAATTCTACTGCACTGCTAAATAACGCACCTCGAAAGCCCATTTGCAAAAACATCAGCACATTGGCAAAGCTAATACCGGCGATCGCTACCAATAACCGCGCCCGTTCTTTGCGTAACTGCAACCAGGAGAGAAATAGCGGTTTTTTCTTTTGAGTCATTTCACTGCCATTGCCTCAATTGACATCAATGGATACTTGCACGCTCAAATTGGTTAACCCTGCAACCCGACGGCTAGAGGCTGCATCCAATCGCACCTTCACTTCCACTACCCGCGCATCAAACTGTGCTGCCGGATCAGTGTTCAACACATCTTGTTTATTGATTTCCAGCCCCACTTCTACAACCTGACCGCGCAGCACATCTGGAAAGGCATTGTTCTTGCTGATCACGGTTGCCGTCTGCCCAGCTCGAATGCGGCTGACATCCAGCTCATACACTTCTGCCACTGCCACCATTTGCCGAGTTTGACCCAGACTGATAATGCCTTGCTCACCCACAAGTTCTCCAGGACGAGTATGGATTTTGAGGACTTGTCCATCCTGAGGCGAGCGCACCGTTGCGAGATCCAGTTCTGCCTTTGCCCGTGCAACCCTTGCCTGTGCCGCAGACACCTGCGATCGCGCCACATTTACATCGACCGGACGCACTTCAGCAATCTGGTCGAGTGTCGCCTGTGCTTCAGATACCTGCTGTTGCCGCGATCGCTGAATGCGACTCAAATTAACTTGCGCTTCGTTCAATTGTTGTCGCACTGTATCGGCGGTTAATTGCTTCCCATCGCGCAAAGACGCAGAAACGGCTCCTTCGCTATACAGCACTTGATACCGCCTCGCTTCCAGTGCCGCATTGTGCAGTTCTGCTTGCAGACGGGCGATCGTCGCTGCCTGCGCCTCAGTTTCAGTTTGTAATTCCACCTGCTGACGATCGACCACTCGCGCCTGTGCCCGAATTTGTCCTGCTTTCGCACCCGCTTCCACCTGGCTCAACTGGGCTTGAGCGACCCTTACCTGTTCCTGAGCTTCCTGAAACGCTGCTAAGCGCCGCGCATACGAATCGAGCACCGCAATCACATCACCTTTGCGAATCTGTTGACCATGAGTGACACGGATGATTTCGACTCGTGCCCCCTCCGCAGATGTGGGCGCAAACACCTGAATGACCTCACCCTGTGGTTCCAAGCGCCCCAACGCCGATACCGTTTTTACTTGAGGTGGAGTTTCTGAGATCAACGGTGGAGTGGGACGCTTTGCGATCGCGCCATAGCCGATTCCACCCGCAATTAAAGTAGCAATCACCCCTAAAACTAGAGGTAAGTGACGCATCTTGGTCAATGTAGCGCTCATGCTATTCAACCTCCGCCAGGTCTGCAATCATTCCTCGCTGATGCTTCGTCATACTGCCCATCACCTCACCCATGATCCGCACCCGTGCCCATCTTGGCAGAGGCACCAACGAGTATGTGAGCAGTTTTGACAAGACTCCAGGCAATGACATTGATCGACGACCTAAAGCATTAAGGATGGGTAAAGCGATGTCCTCGGGCTTTAGAGCCATTCCCATCTGCATACCTGCGCGAGTGGCAAAGCCCGAATGGGTAGGACCCGGAGCAGCAGCCAAGACATCAATTCCCATCGGTGCGAGTTCCACATACAACGCTTCAGCCAATGCCTGCACATATGCCTTGGTCGCTGCATAGTGGGCAGCAAACGGCATTCCTTGAAACCCCACGATCGAACTCATCAGCACCATGCCACCACGACCACGCATTGCAAAGCGCTGCCCAAAATGCCAGATCAACCCCAAAAGCGATCGACAATTGACGTTGAGCATTTCCATCTCTTGTTCCAGCAGAGAGTTAAGAAACAGACCCGATGTACCAAAACCAGGCGCAGCCACCAGCAACCCAATATCCAAATCTTGAGTAGCAGCCACTAGCGTTTCAACTCCTGCCTCCAGCGACAAGTCGAGGACAAACACCCGGACCTCAATGCCGTGTTGAGATGTCAAAGCAACCGTCATCTGCTCCAGTACAGTTTGACTCCGAGCGATTAAAACAAGGTTTATCCCTGCCTCAGCCAGCCGCAGTACCATCTCTCGACCGATACCTGAAGACGCTCCTGTGACTAGCGCCCAAGGACCATACCGGGTAGACAACCGCTTTTGCCATCTACCCCAAAATTGCCGTTTAACTCGCCAATTCCGACCAACCATATATTACTCCAGTTTTTGTATTCAAATTTTTGAATACAAAAACAAGGTATACTCAGTCTATTGCATTCGTCAAGCAGATTTTTAGTTATGGCACTCAAGCACACGATCCTGGCATTTCTCTCTCGTCACCCTCTGAGCGGCTATGACGTTGCTAAAGAGTTTGCTGAAGGGTTTGGCAGTTGCTTTTGGAAAGCGAGTCAGCAGCAGGTTTATGCCGAACTAACTAAGCTAGAACAGCAGGGCAGCGTTAGCTATGAGGCGATTCCCCAAGCGGGACGGCTTGATAAAAAAATTTATTCCATCACAGAGCAGGGGCAGCAAGAACTGCTCAACTGGCTCACACAACCCTGTGAACCCAGTGCCATTCGTGAAGATTTAGGAGTAATGGGGTTGGCGGGTCATCTAGTTTCTCCTCAGGTCGTCATTCGCGAAATTGAACGACGACGGCAGCTACACCTGAAAATGGTGGAACACGTCAAAAAACTAGATGAGCATTTTGCCAAACATCTTGATTCACTAGAACTGAAAGACATCTACATGCATCTCATTATTCGTCGTGGTATTCGCTATCAGGAAGAGTGGGTAGCCTGGTGTGATGAATCGCTGGCGGCGATCGCACAGGCTATAAACCAATAGATGATGGAACAGGGCGATCGTCCTTCTCAGTCTCTCTTTTGCCACCCTTTGTTTCTCAGTCTCACCTGTCCCGCTGCTTATTAGCGCTCTCCCAAAGTAATTATTACCTTGCATCAGATTGCGTAAAGTCCGACGGCTGTGCCAACTGTCGCTGTCGTTAGACCTAGAAGTGCCTCAGCATCATGCGAGCTTTGTGGAAAGCCGCTACGCTCGACCAGAGAGCGTACAGGCTCACTTTTGGGCTGTAGTATAACCAATTGTTTCAAACCCTAACGTTGTTTATATTTCTTGTCGATTATATTTCTCATGGATTATCCCAATAGTTATTGGTGCGCTATTTGTTTGCAATACCTGCAACGTCAAAAGCCCCACCACAACACTTCATAGGAGATACCATGAGCAGCGGAAGCGGATGCCCTTTTGCAGGCGGCGGTCAGAAATCTGAGCCTCGTCACAAGCCAGCGAACCGAGATTGGTGGCCGAATTATTTGCATCTGAACGTCCTTCACCAACATTCACCCCAATCCAATCCTATGGGTGAGGCGTTCAACTACGCTGAGGAGTTCAAGAGCCTCGATTTAGCTGCCCTGAGGGCAGATATCTATGAGCTGATGACCACCTCCCAAGACTGGTGGCCAGCTGATTACGGTCACTATGGACCACTCTTCATTCGGATGGCGTGGCACAGCGCTGGCACGTATCGGATTGGCGATGGTCGCGGTGGGGCGGGCTCAGGTAGCCAGCGGTTTGAGCCTCTCAACAGTTGGCCCGACAATGCCAACCTCGACAAGGCACGGATGTTGCTTTGGCCAGTCAAACAGAAATACGGCAAGAAAATCTCGTGGGCTGACCTCATGGTCTTTGCTGGCAACTGTGCCTTGGAGTCGATGGGCTTCAAGACGATCGGCTTTGCTGGCGGACGCGTAGATGTTTGGGCACCAGAGGAAGACATCTACTGGGGTTCTGAGAAAGCTTGGCTCGGTAATGAACGGTATGAAGAAGATCGGGTGCTCCTGAATCCTCTCGCTGCTGTTCAGATGGGACTGATCTATGTAAACCCAGAAGGACCAGACGGTGAGCCTGATCCGATTGGATCAGGGCGCGATATTCGCGAAACCTTTGGTCGGATGGCGATGAATGATGAGGAAACCGTCGCACTCACTGCTGGTGGACACACCTTTGGGAAGTGTCATGGTGCGGGCGAAACGACGCACGTCGGTCCTGATCCTGGAGGTGCCACTGTCATCGATCAGGGTCTTGGTTGGAAGAACGCCTTCAACACGGGTGTCGGTGTCGATGCGATCACCAGCGGTATCGAAGGCGCATGGACTACCAATCCAACGCGGTGGGATAACAACTACTTTGAAAACCTGTTCAAATATGACTGGGAACTGACGAAAAGCCCCGCTGGCGCATGGCAATGGAAGCCTAAGGGCGACGCTGGTGCGGGTACGGTGCCTGATGCACACGATCCATCAAGACGGCACGCCCCCATGATGACGACGGCAGACATGGCGATGAAGATGGATCCCATCTACAACTCGATCGCGAAGCGCTACCACGATAACCCGGATGAGTTTGCCGAGCAGTTTGCCAAGGCGTGGTTCAAGCTGACGCACCGTGACATGGGTCCTCGATCGCGCTACCTTGGCGCAGAGGTTCCTCAAGAAGAGTTCCTGTGGCAAGATCCCATCCCCGCTGTCGATCATGAATTGATTGATGAGCAGGACATCGCCGCTCTCAAAGCCAAGATTCTGGCTTCGGGTCTGTCTGTTTCTCAACTGGTTTCGACCGCCTGGGCATCGGCAGTGACCTTCCGCTGCTCTGACATGCGCGGTGGAGCGAACGGGGCGCGCATCCGCCTCGCGCCGCAAAAGGATTGGGAAGTCAACCAACCAGAGCAGTTGGCGACAGTGCTGCAAACCCTGGAGGGAATTCAACAGGAGTTCAACAACTCGCAGTCTGGCGGAAAGCGGGTTTCGATCGCCGACTTGATCGTTCTGGGCGGTTGCGCTGCCATTGAGCAAGCGGCGAAGAACGCGGGTCACGACGTGACAGTTCCCTTCAAGCCGGGACGCACAGATGCGTTGCAAGAGAAAACGGATGTGGAATCCTTTGCTCCACTAGAGCCGACTGCCGACGGGTTCCGCAACTACACGAGCGGCAAACACAGCGAATCGCTCGAAGAGTTGCTGGTCGATCGGGCACAATTGCTAAACCTAACAGCCCCTCAAATGACGGCTCTCGTAGGCGGCTTGCGCGTTTTGGGTGCGAACTTTGGAGGGTCTAAACACGGCGTTTTTACCCATCGACCAGAGACGTTGACCAACGACTTCTTCGTGAACTTGCTCGACCTAGGCACGACGTGGAAGGCGACCTCTGAAGCGGAGTATATATTTGAGGGGAGCGATCGCAAAACCGGCGAGCCCAAGTGGACGGCTACTCGTGTTGACCTTATCTTCGGCTCAAACTCTCAGCTCCGCGCTCTTGCAGAAGTCTACGGCGCTGTGGACTCGCAGCAAAAATTTGTGAATGACTTTGCAGCGGCATGGGACAAGGTGATGAACCTCGATCGCTATGACCTCCGCTCAGTCCAAGCGAAAAGCTCTGCAAGGAGTTTCTAAGCCTAATTTCGACCGATGATCGGGTGATCATCGGTCGAGGCTACGCAAACCTAGGGCGATTCTAAGTGCGGGTGCAAGCCAGCAACAACATGAGAGCGGCGTTTCAACTTGTCTTGAAACGCCGCTCTTGCTTTCCGTCAACCCTTTAGGAGTTGTAGGTCGGCTGCAAGTAACGTCGAAGCATTAGCCAAGTGTGTGCTTCAGTACCCAGCGCTTGCTTGTCGAGTGCTCCACCACCCCATGCTCGAACATCATTACCTCTAAAGCTCGATCGCTCAAGGATTAGCGGCAACATCACCTATTCAGCAGGATGATCTCAGGCAAAAAGTGTCGCCATTTGTAGCTTGCTTCCCGCAGAGTACAGAGAAGGGGTAGCTACGGCAAATCAGGTGCAAAGGTTTAGGCAATCCCACTTATCCATTGACCGTTTTTTGCGACACAACCTTGGAAAGTGCGCTTTAGAACGCTGGTTTCCACTTTTTTCAGCTATCCTGTTGCTGATCAACAGCAAAGTTTGGGCACTTTGTAGGTGTATTGCAACGGCCAAAACTATGAAACGTCGTCATTTCCTCTCAGTCAAAACTATGAAACGTCGTCATTTCCTCTGGGCTAGCTTATTAGTTGTTGCAGGTTGTACGACCGCCACGAGCACCTCAACCAAGCAAGCTTCTACATCAAAAACGACAAACCAACCGGAGAAACTGCGCTTTGCAGTATCAGATGTGAAAGGGCTTGAGGATTTGCAGAAAGACTATGGAGCCTTGCGAACTCTCTTAGAGGAAGTTTTAGAGAAGAAAATTGAGTTTTTTTCGGTAGAAAGCTACATTGCTGCTGCTGCCGCACTTCAGCTTAATCAGGTTGATTTGGTGTTTACAGGCCCATCAGAATATGTTGTGATGCGTGCTAGAACGAATGCTATTCCAATCGTAGCGATCGAGCGTCAGAAATATTACTGTGTCATTGCAACAAAACTAGGCAGCGGGATTCAATCGGTTGCAGAGTTAAAAGGTGGTAAGACGATCGCCATGTGGGACGTTGGTTCAACTAGCGGTCACTTAGGACCAACCAAACTATTGATTGATGCCGGTTTAGATCCCAAAACAGACCTCAAAATTCAGTTGTTGAAAAAGCAAGGATTACCTGCACTTCAGAAAGGCACCGTTGCTGCTTGGGGTGGCTCGGTCAGCCGCTATGACAAGTTTCTTCAGTCCAACGGGCTGTCTGAAAAGGACTTTCCGATTCTTGCTAAGGGTCCTACCTTACCTGCTGATCCATTTGTGGCAAGCAGCCAGCTCGATCCAGCTTTTGTGGAGCAAATTCAGCAGCGATTATTGCAAAATCAGAACCAGATATTGAAAGCGATCGCCCTTGCAGATGGCAACAAGTTTGAGGGTGCAAAGATGGTGCAGGTGAATGACACCAACTACAACATGATTCGTGATGTTTATAAAGCCATTGGACAGGGCAACTCTGTTTCTTAATCGAGCAACTTTTTATCATCTTGCTTACATACCAATTTCGCTGCCTGCAACAATTTATAAGGCTAGCTTTCCATGCTCTTTCAAGCAATTCAACATTTTGTAAAAAAAGCGGACAGCCCTTCTGCGCTTTTCTCCATCAAGCACACTCAACAAACGCCTTTACTCAAACAACTGAGCCAACATTGGAGCATTGCCCACAAAATCAGTGCTGGCTATGCTTTATCAATTGGTATAGCCGTCTTGGGAACAACCATTGGGTTAGTGACCGGAGATTACTATCAGGGAAAAGCCCAGCAACAGCAGGCACTTACAAACCAGCAGCAACACCTTTTGAGTGAGCTAGAGAACACAGTTAATCTGATTCGGATTCATCCGCAACGGCTGATGGGGGTGTTGGGAGAATCAGTCTGGTTTGACTATGAAAAAACCAGGTTTCTGGGTTCAATGAGTCAGGTAAAAGCCCTGCTAGTCGAATTTGAGTCTTTCACCGACCAACATGCCGCTGCCTTAGCAATTGATGCCCAGGCATCAAAGGACTTAGCAAAAGGTTATGCAGTTAATATTGAGGCATATCGGCAATTGACAGAAGTTCTGTGGCAGCAGTTGCAGCCTACAGATTTAACAGCAACAGAAATAGCCGCCGCACAACAACAGCTTTTAGCGTCATTAAGAAACCCCTCTTCCAGCAAAACCAACATTGAACTAGACCGCTTAACAGAGAGCTTGACTCGACTTAAAGCTGCTGCTGAAGCGCAACATGAGCAAGCGATCGCTCAGATGGCACAAGCTGAAGCACTGCGGATGAAAATTGTCGTAGGCAGTATGCTGCTCTCTGTTGTCATGGCAGTAATGCTAGCGGTAATTACTTCACGCGCGATCGTCCGCCCGCTTCAAGCTGTGACCAGATTTGCAAAAGCAGTAGTTCAAGAGTCCAACTTTAAGTTGCAAAGCCCAATTAGCACACAGGATGAAGTAGGATCACTGGCAACTTCATTGAATCAATTAGTGCAGTGGGTTGGAGAATACACTAGTGCCTTAGAACAAGCTCGTCACACAATGGAAAAGCGGGTTGAGGAGCGTACGCAAGATTTAACTGAAGCACTGCAAGAACTTAGACAAACTCAATCACAATTGATTCAAAGTGAGAAAATGTCTAGCTTGGGTCAGCTAGTAGCTGGTATTGCCCATGAAGTTAACAATCCTATCAATTTCATTCACGGAAATCTCAAACACGCTGATGAATACTCCCAGAATTTATTGGGGTTGATTCAACTTTATCGGCAACAAGACCTACAGCCAACGGCGGCAGTGCAAACCTATGTTGAGGCGATCGACCTAGATTTTATTGAGGAAGATCTGCCTAAGCTCTTTGCCTCTATGCAAATGGGAACTGAACGCATTCGGCAAATTGTCTTGTCATTGCGCAATTTTTCTCGTCTGGACGAAGCCGAAATGAAACCCGTTGATATTCACGAAGGCATCGAAAATACACTGCTAATCCTCAATAATCGTCTGAAGCAAGGCATTCATCTGATTAAGGACTATGGGACTTTGCCATTGGTAGAATGCTATCCAGCCCAGCTTAATCAGGTATTCATGAATTTGATTGCAAACGCGATCGACGCACTAGAAGAACACCAGGCGACGGCTACAGCAGGCAGTCTAGACAACGCTCAAGCCTCAGTTTTTAATGACCAGACCTTAGCCCCTAGTATCACCATTCGCACAGGGCAAGACGGTCAGCATCACGTTTCTATTCAGATTAGTGATAACGGTCCCGGCATTTCACCGAATGTTCAAGCGAAGCTTTTTGATCCTTTTTTCACAACAAAATCGATTGGTAAAGGCACAGGACTGGGACTCTCTATTTGCTATCAAATTATTGAAAAGCATCGAGGAGAAATTAAGGTGTTTTCAGAAATTGGACAAGGCACAACGTTTGCCATTCTGCTGCCGCTACAAGAGAAATGATATTTTTTTGGCGGCTTAGCGATCGTCTGCACACTGCCAGGAACCAGTCATAAAGGCTTTTTTGTTTGTTATGGCAGTCGAAGAGAGCCTTAGGACAGACATAAACCTTGGAACTGCCTTTGAGCAAAGGCGTCGATTCATCCCTTATCCTTCGTCCTTCATCCTTTTGCTATAGCGTCCAGTGATCGCGCATGATAAAACACTCCATTTGAGTCTTGTTTCAATACGAGCAGTGGTTCAGTTGAGACGCAGTTTTCAAATGTGTTTTTATGCTTCTAAGTGAATGGCTCTTATTCGTCCTCAAATTCATCTGCCTTAGCAACAGGCAGAGCGATCGGTGGGTTGAGGTCATCTTTGCGCTTGTACGTTGGAGTATCTGTAGCAGGAACCATAACTTTGAGTGCCTGCGCCACAACCTTAAGTGTGACTGGCAGCGTTCCCAGCGGATGCCCATCAATATGCACTGGTAACGCCGCCCTGGATGTTAACCGCACTTCAGCAACGCGGTAAGTTTCAATTTTAGGGCTGTAGTGATATTGTCCTCGGCTGATCGACCAGAAGTGACGTATCAGTTCCCACTTGCTGAAGTTGCGATAGATGCTAATGGTCAGCAGCCCATCATCAATGACGGCATCGGGAGCAACAGTGAAGCCAGTGCCATAGTAAGGTCCGTTGGCAATCACAACAAGCAGTGCTGAACACTGCAACTTGCGCTGAACTGGCTCTACTCGTCGTCGCAAAAAGCGCAGCCTTGAGGTGGGTCGCTCACGCGCTTCGGCAATGGAGCGGTCAAATTGCATTTGCAGCCACTGTGGTTTGTAGCCCACTGCCAACTGAGCCGCTTGCACCATCCGCCCCCACCGCCCGCCTTTAATTTCTTCGCCTAACGGGAAGAGGGCAGCATCCAGTCCTACACCTGCTGCTTCAAAAAAGTAATGCTCGTTGTTTGCCTGACCCACATCCATGTGCTTCACTTGACCCCGTGCCAGAACTTGACACGCTTCAGCAACATCCGTCGGCAAGTTAAGACTACGAGCAATATTGTTGTACGTGCCGATCGGTACAATACCCAGCGGAATCGGGGCGTGGAGCAGTCCATTAGCCACTTCGCTTACAGTACCATCTCCTCCTCCCACTACAACCATGTCATACCCTTCTTCCACTGCCCGTTGGGCAATCAAAGCAGGAGATTCATCTGGACTGGTAAACACAAGGTCAGCGCGAATTCCTTCTGCTTCCATAGCGGCGATGATGTCTGGCAGCTTCATCGGGTTGGGCTCATCATCACCCGACACCGGATTCATGATGAGGCGAACGCGCTGGGGGGGCTGTGAATTGTGCGAACCATCTGGATGCGAGCCTGTATCGTCTGAAGTTGCCCCTTGGCGTTTTGGCTCAACCGTATTCTGGCTGTTTTGGCTGTCCATAAGCTTGCTGCTTCGGGTGCGATGTTTAAAGGAGCTTAGTCACTTCATTCCTTCTTTGACGATAACTCAGACAGGAGTAACGTAGGCTCCTTCTCATCACTGCAACCCCACACTAGAGCAGCATCTTTTCAATGTCTCAGTCGCTTAGAGGGACGGTGTAGTAGAGCCAGACGCAATCGCTGAACATTTTGACGAGGAAACGACTGCGAGCAAACATGAACAGGGTTAGACAGCATGATCCAGTACTTTATCTCTTCCCTTAGGTAAGTTGACAGCACCCAGCGAAGCAAGAGCATTGCACCCCGTGAGTCTTTTGCGCTAGGGAACAATCGATCGCTGATTTTGTCTGTAAACAGAGAGTATTGATCAGACTTAACATCTTTATGGTTGCAGCCCGGTTCATGCAAGTGTTGGGTTTAATGGCGCTGAGCAGTTTACCAACCGTAATTGCCATCAGCGCTGTAGCAGAACAAGTGCCAGCCTTGTTTCGGCGATCGCAGCCAACGCCTCAAGTCCTTCCGACTACGGAAGCGGCTGAACCATCGATTCCAGCGCTAGAACACGCTGTTTACGAACAGATTAACCAACATCGAGCCACACTAGGTCTTGCACCACTGCGACTGGATACACGCATCAGCGTTGCTGCCCGATCGCACAGTCAAAACATGGCAGATCGACGCATTCCGTTTGGACATAGCAACTTTCGGCAGCGCGTGCTGGCACTCGATCGCCTTGTCCCCAGCCGCAGAATTTCTGAAAATGTTGCCTATATGTTCACCCACCGCGAGACTGCTAAACGCGTTGTGCAAGGTTGGCTCAGAAGCCCCGCTCATCGTCCCAGTATTGAAGGGCGTGAGTATCGGTTGACAGGCGTTGGTGTGGCAAGAGGGGAGCGTGGTGCTTTTTACGTCACGCAAATCTACATTCGCCCAGATTGAGCAAGGACTCGTCGAGATATAAATACAGCGCCTTCAAAAGTCATAAGTAAGGCAAACTTTAGTCATCCGACTCAAGCTTAATGCGAGTTAATAAAGAGTTTGATTCCCTTGCCAAATAGGGCGATCGTCCCCAGCCACTGACTGTATGGCAGCTCCTTAAGTGCAGCAGCACTAATCAATGCCTCCTTTCATTAGGGAACGCTTACCTGTTCACAATGTCAGAGTATCGCGCTATAGATGAGAAAGAGGGTGGTTGAAGCACGCGATCGGTGAGCTATGGCTATGGATTTTAGGTTAAAGCGAGTTGGTTTAAGTGGTTTAGTATGGATGGCGATCGCCTTAACAAGTTGTCGTAATCAACCGATAGCATCACTGCACGAACCACAGGTATTACCCGTCACTATCACGTTAAGCGGGTGGCAAAGTAACCCCAATGAGAAAAAGCTTTTAGATCAAGTCATTCGAGCTTTTGAAGCACAAAATCCTACTATAAAAGTTAAGCATGAAGTCATCAACAGCGAGTATATGGATGTCATTAAAACTCGTTTAATTGGTGACGTCGCGCCCGATGTTTTTTATCTTGATGCGTTTGAAGCACCTTTATTGATGAAATCAAATGTGCTAGAACCATTAAACTCTTACATTACGCCAGCCTTCAATCTTGCTGATTTTGAACCATCTATGGTGAGAGCGTTTAGGCATAACGGTAAGCTGTATGGATTGCCCAAAGACTTCTCAACTTTGGCATTAATTTATAATAAAAAAGCGTTGGCTGCTGCTAATATCTCGCAGCCACCTCAAACCTGGGATGAACTCTTAGCTACTTCTAAAAGGCTCACTGTTGATCGCGATCGTGATGGCAAGATTGATCAATACGGTTTTGGCATTATGCCTGAGCTAGCCCGACAAGCCTTCGTGATTAAAGCGTTTAATGGTCAGCTTATAGGTCAAAACGGCTATGCTACCTTTGCCGAATCTAACAGTTTGAAAGGGTTGCAATTAGTGATTGACCAGTATCATGACGATCGTACGTCTGCCCAACCAACTGATGTAGGCGCAACATCAGGCAGCGAGATGCTAGGGCAGGGGAGAGTTGCCATGACCATTGAAGGGGTCTGGGCATTGCCATACTTCAAAGAAACCTTTCCAGATATTGAGTTTGCCACAGCAGAAGTACCTACCATTAATGGTAAAGCAGGCACAATGGCTTTTACCGTTGCTTATGTCATGAATCGCAAAACTCAACATAAGAAAGCTGCATGGAAATTAATCGCTTACCTGACGGGTACTAAAGGCATGAATGCCTGGGCAAGGCAAGGATTGGCACTACCAACTCGTCGATCGGTTCTAGCCAGCTTAGGCTACGACAAAAAACCTTTATATGCTCCCTTTGTAAGAGGTGCAGGTTACGCAACGATCTGGCAATCAGGCGAAAATCTACCAACCATTCGCATGAATTTTAATAATCAATTTGTTAGTGCTTTGTTGGGTGAACAACCGCTACCGCAAGCAATGAAAAAAGCACAAGAAACCGCGAATCGAGAAATCTATTTGGCAAACTAATGAAGCCAGGTTTCAGGTAGAGATTATTGCAGCTTGTTTATCTTCCAAATCGCTCTAGGAATGGGCACTAGGGAAGCTATCGGCAGAGCAGTTTTGTTTTAGAATCTTGCTTAACGATCGCGGTAAACGCTCTCATACCTGTTTCCAAATCACCTCTCAATCCTAACTAGATATTGGAACCTTCACTAATAACGTTTGTTTTTATAGTATGTCTCTTTCCAGTCGTTGCCGAAATGACCGACAATCTCAAACGTGATGTGCCGAGAGCAGTGTTCTAATAACCCTACCTCTGCCAATGGCTCAAAGTAATAGGAAGACTTTCTAGCTTCCTCTATTAGTTCTTCAAGCCAGTCTTGTTGTCCTTCTAACAACATCGCAAAAACTTCAATTGTGATGTCTTCGAATTCGCTCTGAATAGCACGATACAAATCTTCTTCACTCTGACTGCCAACTATGTCCAACTTATTGCCATACCAGCTACCCATATATTCTTTGATATAAAAACCTCGTTCTTTTACTCGGCTATACCAAGAGTTGTTAGAGCCACAAACTAACCAGGCAATAGATGTGGACATGTAAGAGTTGTTCAATATAGAAGGAAATCTTTCGCTAGATGGAATCCTCCAGGGATTTAGGAACTGCTCCTTACCAAAGTTAGCGATGACAAAAGACTCCCCCACAATCTAAGATTTCTCCTAAGATCTTTAAACATTTGATTTGACTATTACTGATACATTTTCAAATAGCGGTAAAGCAATTAATTTGCATCGCAGAGAGGTAGAGAATACCTCTACCTCTCTGCGACCAATCTGCTGCCCGTTCCTAGCTCTCGACAGCGATCGCCACCTTACCTGCTTCCTCTTGCCGCTGCATTGAGGCATAGAGACGATTCAGCGCGTTCACGTATGCCTGTGCTGATGCCACGATGATGTCAGTGTTGGCGGAGTGTCCAGCGAAAATACGCTCGTTCTGGCGAAGGCGAATAGTGACTTCACCGATCGCATCAATGCCAGCAGTTACGGACTGCACTGAGAACTCGATCAATTCATTGGGCACATTCACCACCCGATTGATCGCTTTGTAAACGGCATCGACAGGTCCCGTGCCAGTTGCCGCATCCGTCAGTTCCTGACCATCAGGAGTACGGATGGCTACCGTCGCGGTGGGATGAGCACGATCGCCGCAGGAGACCTGCACCAGTTCGAGGCGAAACAGTTCAGGAGCCTGCTGAATTTCGTCGTTGACGATCGCCTCCAGATCCCAATCCGTCACTTCTTTTTTCTTGTCTGCCAGTTCCTTAAATCGAACAAACGCTTTGTTGAGCTCTTGATCAGCGAGGTCAAAACCCAATTCTTTGAGGCGCGATCGAAAGGCATTGCGTCCCGACAGTTTGCCCAACACAATCTGGTTATCAGTCAGCCCAATGGACTGAGCATCCATGATTTCGTAGGTCAACCGATTTTTCAGCACACCATCCTGGTGAATGCCAGATTCATGGGCAAACGCATTGGCACCGACGATCGCCTTGTTCGGCTGCACCAGCATTCCCGTCAGGTTCGACACCAACCGCGAGGTCTTGTAAATTTGCCGCGTATCAATATTAGTGAGCGGTGCTTCTGAATTAACCGGACGACCCAAGAAAGGATTGAAGTACTGCCGCCGGACGTGCAGACCCATCACCAATTCTTCCAGCGCCGCATTGCCTGCCCGTTCGCCAATGCCGTTGATGGTGCATTCGAGCTGCCGAGCACCGTTCTTCACTGCTTCCAAAAAGTTTGCAACTGCCAATCCCAAATCGTTGTGCCCATGCACGGAAATAATTGCCTGATCAATATTGGGCACATTCTCTTTAATGCCGCGAATCAACGCGCCAAATTCTGCAGGCGTCGTGTAACCGACGGTATCGGGAATGTTGACAGTCGTTGCACCGGCCGCGATCGCCCGTTCCAGCACTTCATAGAGAAACTCTGGGTCAGAACGTCCCGCATCTTCGGGCGAAAATTCCACATCATTTGTGAGGGACTTAGCATAAGCAACCATTTCACCTGCGATCGACAGCACCTCAGCACGTGATTTCTTCAGCTTGTACTGCAAATGAATGTCTGAAGTTGCAATAAAGGTATGAATTCTGGAACGTGCGGCGGGTTTCAGGGCATCAGCAGCCGCTTTGATGTCGTTATGTGTGGTTCGTGCCAAGCCACAGATGATGGGACCACCCTCTACGCCAACGACTTCCGCAATTTTCTGCACGGCTTCAAAGTCGCCAGGGCTAGAGTAAGGAAACCCAGCTTCAATCACATCCACACCCAGTCGTGCAAGTTGGCGCGCGATCGTCAGTTTTTCGTTAATGTTAAGCGCCGCACCAGGAGCCTGTTCGCCGTCTCGGAGTGTGGTGTCGAAAATAATGATGCGATCGTGACTGGGTTGAGAGGGTGTTTCCATAAGTAGAGATTCCTGCTGTCATGCAAGCGACAATATCACTATTCTAGAGGGCGAAGTCCACATTCCGCACTTCAAGCTGTAGTATCTTGTACTTCAAGTCGAAAATTTCGCCTGGACGCAGACTGTTTTCGCAAGAAGCACCTGTTATTAGGTCTTATGCTCCAATTGAGTTGACGCTCTACACCCTCTCTTTTTCTTAGTAGTCTGATTCCCTTAGTAATCTGATTTCTCAATTTCCTTGCGAATTGCGTTCAGGTCAATGTAGCGATCAGTCACATTACGCAGTTCGCGGGCGATCATGCCTTCAGTAGAAACAACTGTGATATGGGTATTTTTGGAGCGCAGGAGTTCGATCGCTCGTTCAAAATCGCCATCGCCGCTAAACAAGATTACCCGATTGTACTGTTCAACCGTGTTGAACATATCAACGACGATTTCAATATCTAAATTTGCTTTTTGCGAGTAACGGCCAGAATTATCATCGTAGTATTCCTTCAAAATCTTGGTTCTCACCGTATACCCTAAGCTAATGAGAGCATCCCGAAAACCGCGTTGATCCTGAGGATCTTTTAGACCGGTATACCAAAAGGCATTAATCAGGTTTACATCTGGGTCACTGGTAAAATGCTCCAGTACTCGCTTCGGATCGAAAAACCAACCGTTTTTTTGTTGAGCATAGAACATATTGTTTCCGTCTACAAAAATAGAAAGACGGCTCGTTGCATAAGGCATAAAAACTAAAGACCTAAAATTTGTAAGAAATAAATGAATGACTAATTGTAACAACTTGTTTTAAAGTCGTTAACAAAAAGGCGTAATATCATTTCTCAATGACATTATTCAGCACACAAAGCAGCAACCTGTAGTTGTCAGGATTGCCTGACAATGCTACAGGACCATTCTTTACGAAGCTTTCAAGCAGAACAGCCTTTAAAGGTAGTTAAACGAACTTAAAACATCTCTGTGTTAAAGCATTTATGAGTCAAGAATATCTATAAGGTATGCAGCTTATTAGTTAACGTAAAACCGACTAGCGCTCACGTTAGAACATTTGTTGGAAACCACACAATATTTATACAGTTAAATAATAAAGTCATAAAACGTATGTCAGTTGGGTGCCCTCATTATTACAAAAAACTTCAGATCTTGCCTCACTACCACTGATCAGTCGATCGCTCCAATTGATCAGCAGGGGGAATGAAGACTCTGCTTTCAGACGTATTTTAGCGAAAGCAGAAAATACTTTTTATGGCATGACGCTCGGTTACTGACTAATCTGACTTGCAGCGGCAGTCCTTAAGCTTCAGGAGCTAAAAGCCAGAAAGCGGTATCCAAGCCCCTCTACAGCCCTTAGCCTTAGCCAATCAATTTGGCGATCGACTCCTGCATCACTCTTGCGTTTCTGGCAACTTCATGTCCCATTCTGGCAACGGTTCAGCAGCAAGGGGCATTGTTGTTGGACTCACAGCATACAGTGATGGAGGCACTAACTCTAGCTGCTGTTGAGCTTTGGTAAGGGTAGGCTGCCCTCGACGGCGACGGGAGACATTTTCTTCATTGGTGTCTTCTGCCACAACTTCATACAGCATCGCTAGTTTGTCAGGGGTTTTGCCCTTGCGGAGCACCCGTCCCAGACGTTGAATGTGTTCACGAGTAGAGCCTGTACCTGAGAGGACGATCGCCACACTTGCATCAGGTACATCCACGCCTTCATTCAGTACCCGAGACGCAACCAGTGTTCGATAGTCGCCTGTTTTGAACTTAGTCAGGATATCGTGCCGTTCTTTGACACCCGTTTGATGCGTGATGGCAGGGATCAAAAACTCCTGAGAAATGCGGTATACCGTCGCATTGTCGTCTGTAAAAATCAGGGTGCGATCAGGATAATGGGTTGCCAGCAGATCTGCCAGAACGCGCAATTTGCCTTCGGTGCCAAAGGCGATTGCTCGTGCTTCTCGATGCGCCAGCATTGCCCGTCGTCCCGCTTTAGAACGAGCGCTCGCCTGCACAAACCGCTGCCATCCTTGAACTGAACCGAGGAAGATCTTCGCCTCCTGCAAAAACTGGTTTCGTAGATGGATCAGTTCATCGTAGCGATCGCGCTCATTTTGCGACAGCCGCACCATAATTTGCACTGCCTTATGTTTCGCCAGGGTATTGCCTGCTAGCTCCTCAGCGCTTTTGCGATACACCTCTGCACCAATGAGAGTGTGCAAGTCTTCATGCTTGCCGTCAGCACGATCGGGCGTGGCAGTAAGACCTAGACGGTAAGGGGCGATCGCATACTCAGCAATCACACGATTGAAATCACTGGGCAGATGGTGACACTCATCAAAAATGAGCAGCGCATATTGATTGCCTAATGTTTCGGCATGAATCGCCGCACTGTCATACGTCGAGACCAAAATGGGCGTTCGATCTCTGGAGCCGCCACCCAACAACCCAATCTCGACATCAGGAAACGCTGCCACAAGGTGGGCATACCATTGATGCATTAGGTCTAGCGTTGGCACCATGATTAGCGTGCTGCGTTTGGTTGCCTGCATTGCCATCTGCGCCAGATACGTTTTACCTGCGGCAGTCGGTAGCACCACTAGCCCCATGCGTCCAGCACCAACCCATGCTGTTAAAGCTTCTTGCTGATGCGGATAAGGCTCCATTTCCAGCTTTGGGATCAGCTCAACGTCGTGAAAAGCTTTTGCCTGATCGTCTAACTCGGTGCCTGCTGCCCGTAATGCCAACACCAGATTGCGATACTGCATCGCTGGAATGCGAAAACGCTCAACGCGATCGTCCCATGCAGCGAAGTCCAACCACTCTTTGCCGCGTGGTGGTGGATGCAGAATGAGAGTGCCGCGATCGTAGGACAGTGTAGGAGTGCGAGCCATCAACCGTTACCTACGCATCAGGGTCAAGCCCCATTGCCCGCAGTCGCTCTGCCAATTGAGCGACCTTTGCCTCAGCACGTTCTGCGCGTTGCCGCTCCTGGTTTGCATTTTCGGCTCCAGTTGAAATGACAGCGCCTTCAGCCGTACACCAGCGCAACCAGCGATCGTCCTTGCCTTCAAACTTGCCATCCCAAAGTGTTAAACCAATGCCGATCGCCTCTAACCAGGTGCCAGACATTTCTTGATAGCGCCCTGCCCATTGCTCAAACGATCGCAACACATAATCACCTAACTGCTGGAGCGGCTCAAACCCAATGTAGTAAGCTACGCTCATCCGAGCATAGCGATCAAGTTTGCTACCTAACTCGTTACCTTCTTTGTTAGACACAGTTTCAATCACGACATCGGGCGGTTTGCCAAGCTCCCAGACAAAATAGGTGCGGTTTTTCTTCTCACGCCAGTCCTGTGGCACTTCCACATCTAAACTCAAGAAAACATCGGGAACCAAAGGTGGCTGACGCGCTGCGTAAAATACCCCCACATTCGCTGCCAATAAAAATGTCCGCGTACCAAAGACAGACGGATTGCTATGCAGCGGTTCAGTCAACAGTCGCTGCTGCTTTTCAGAAATGAGATGATCCACAGAGATATTGTCATCGATCGCCAGCTTGCTGATATCTGGCGACACGTCAGCCTCAATTGCCATGTCTGGAGACATCGGTGGTTCCTCTCTTGCTACTTGCAATAGTAGCGGTTTCGGCGGAAATTGGGTGATAGGATGACACCGGAGGGAAAAGGGCAAGTTAATCCATTGTATAAGTTGTATAAGTCGGCAAAGGGCATGCTTTAGCGTGTGCAACTCAGCGTTGTGCTGGAGGCAACATTGATAGATTGCCGCACAGACGTTGCACAACCGTAATAATCGCATTGCTGTTTCTTGTCGCCAGAGTTATAACCAAACCTAGAGACACTGGTAACAGACGATGGCTGGTCAAATATTGGGCGATCGCTACGAAGTAGAGCGGCAAATTGGCAAACAAACTGGACGCTGGACCTTGCTTGCCCGAGATCTAAAAACACAAGAGCGTGTAGTCATCAAACTATTGTTTTTGGATGATGCGCTGGAGTGGGATGACTTGAAACTTTTCGAGCGCGAGGTCGAAATCCTCAAAGCGCTTTCGCACCCGTCTATTCCTCGCTACTTAGGCTTTTTTGAACACCAACTGCCTAACGATAAAGCGCTTGCCCTTATTCAGACCTACGTTCCAGGTAAATCGCTGGAGCAGTGCCTGCAAGAGCAACGGCTTTTTACCGAAGCAGAAACAAAGCAACTTGCCAAAGCGCTGCTCAACATTCTGATCTACTTACATGGGCAACAACCGCCGATCGTGCATCGAGACATCAAGCCCAGTAACATTTTGCTAGCAAACCGTCAGGTCTATCTTGTGGACTTTGGCTCCGTTAAGTCCTTGACTGGTACTGGCGATACGAGTGCTTTTACGGTGGTTGGCACCTATGGTTATATGCCGCCCGAACAGTTCAGTGGGCGGGCGATCCCAGCGTCCGACCTCTACAGCTTGGGCGCAACTTTGACAGCGATGCTGGCTGGTGCTCATCCATCGAGTCTGCCGCATAAAGGTACGAAACTTGACTTTGAAAAAATTGCCAACCTTAGTCCAGCCTATGCAGACTGGCTGGGCTGGTTGACCAATCCAAATCTGGAGCAACGGGTACGCTCAGCACAAGAAGCGCTAGCCGCTCTAGAACAAGGCGGACGACGATCGCCAATGATCGCACCAATTGCAAAACCCACTGAGACTAAAATTTCTCTGACCCAAGATGCAACTCACTTAGAAATTTTCATGCCCTCACTCTTGGGGCAAGCGCATCTTCATATTGATCAGCAGCAGATTTCTCTCTCTCAAAAGCGCCTGGGTTTTCAAACTGGTAGACCTCTGACCGCGCCGCGAAAGCAAATCAGCCGATTGGAGTACCGCAAGGCAGAAAGCGCCCAAAATAATGCTGAACCCTATCTGGCTCTTTGGGCTGGCACACAAGAGTACGAACTCAAGAGTTATCCACCGCTTACCGTTCCAGAAGCGGACTGGCTGGCATACGAGCTTTCAACCTGGTTAAAGCTGCCTATTCAGTGAGAACAATCAGCAGCCTAAAACGTTTGGCAAACAGCCTTTAAACGTGACATTGCTTAAACAGTCAAGGGTCAGACGTAGAACGCGTCTGACCCTTGACTGTTTACAGGGCGCCCTTAACCCTTCTGCACAAACTGCTGCAAAATCGCGCCAGGGGAGCGATCCCAGGTATCTACGTGTTCACAAATTAAGGCATCCTGGTCAAGGGTGTAGAGGGAGTAGCCGTTGAAGAACAGCTTTGCCTTCCAGGGTACTCGCAGTGTACCCCGTACTGTCCAATCAGCGCGAATGGTCGTCTGGTTGGTTGCCTCCACGTTTTGCAAATCAAAAGCAAGCTCTGTGAAAAAGAGCCGACCATGAAACCGCAGTGTCCAAAAGATAATGCGGTAGTTGAACTTGCCTTTAAACTGATTAACCGGATCGCGAAAGTCGATGTCGCGGCTGTAGATGTCGTAGGAGATGTCACGCTCAAACAACGTTGGCAGATCATGCTGCAAAGTCGCGATCGCTCGCTCAACCTGCTTCAGATAATCACCCCGATCTGGATCATGGTTCATCACGATCGCTCTGCTCAACGTTTACCGTTTGCCTTCATCCTTGCCCCTTCACCGCCACCTCACGGCTCAGTTTCTTTAGCTCTTCTGTTTGCACTGTAATATCACCTTTTGCGCCTACATTCACGGCACCAAGGCTACCACCCAAGCCAAGCACTTCTCCGGGTTTAGCTTGAGCAAAATCAAACGATTTAACGAATTGTGCCAAGGCATATTCAAGCTGTGCACCGGGGTCTAGAGTGACCCAGCCTTCAGTGGTAAGCTGGCGAAACTCAAAATGAAGGTGTGGTCCAGTCGAGACGCCTGTGCTGCCGACTCGTCCAATCACCATACCTTGCTTCACAACCTCGCCAGGCTTGACAAAGATCTCGGAGAGATGCCCGTAGAGCGTTTGCTGAGTGCCCTGATTGTGGTCGATCGCCACTGCCAAACCATAGCCGCCCATAAAATCTGCAAGCGCGACCTTCCCAGCGTAAGCAGCCAACACAGGGGTGCCCATTGGTGCGCCTAAGTCGGTACCAGCGTGGAAGCGTTGTTCACCTGAGACGGGGTGCAACCGCCAGCCAAACAGTGAAGTGATTGGCGCTGGGATGGAAAGGGGAAACACTAGCCGAATGTTGCCGTTACCTAGCATAGCGGGGGGTCGTAACGTGCGATAGTAGTAGTCCCTTACTGATGGCGTGGTACGACCAGGCGTAACACTGTAATCACTGATTGCCGCAGAGCCAACACTTAACGGTGATGATGACGACGTGACGCCTGGCAGCAGTGGAGAGCGCTTGGCAATATCACTACTGCGCTCAGTTGCCCCAATGCTATAGCTGGTTGAATCAATGTACTGATCATCAGCACCACTTGCTGCGCCAGAGGACGATGGCGCGATCGCACGGTCTAGATCCAAAGGAGTTTCACGGGTGGGAAAAGCTTCGGGGGCAGCAGGCTCGATCGAGAGATCGGCGCTGGGAGCATTCAGCGAAGGTACTTCTAAAGCTGGTGACGGAGCCTGCTGCTCAGGTGCAGGTTCTGATAGCGTGTCGATGGACTGTGCCCATACAGTACCGCCACTCAGAACGGCAACGGTGCCAAGAACGCTGAGGCTTCGGCTTAAGAGCAATCGACGAGAAGCATCATGGAGCAAACGGGCAGCGGTGACGTGCGGAGTCATTGTGAAATCCTTGTGTCTAACAAACCGAAAGGGTAGGACAAAGTAAGATTGCAGCCCAGTCTAACAAAAGCAGAAAAATCAAGGCGTTTGGGTAGCAGGGGGAGACGAATTAGGAGTAGAGCTGTCAGGTGTTGGTGTTGTCGTTGGCGTTGGTGTTGTATTTGGGCTAGATGTGCTCGGAACAGATGGATTAGAAGGCGTTCTGCCGCCCGGTGAAGCAAGACTTGGAGTTGTGGCACCAGTAGCGATCGGTAGATTGGTCACAGCCCGCTGGAGTGATGACAGCGATCGGTTATAGCCAATGACGGCGTTTACCCGGTTACCCTCGGCGTTAGTTAAAGCGTTTTCAGCATTGATTACATCAGTGGAAGTACCAACCCCAGCCTGGAAGCGTAGGCGCGCTAGACGTAATGCTTCCTGCGCTTGCCCCAGGGCTTGAGTTGTAGTGCCAATATTTTCAAAATTAGAGAGCAAATTGGCATAGCCTTGCTCAACGGCAAAGCGTACTTGATTACTTTGATCGGCAAACGTCTGTTCTGCGATCGCAATATTTGCTTCTGCCTGCCGTGCCCGAGCAACCGCTGCACCGCCATCAAAAATTGTCCAGTTTGCTCCTAGCTGGAAAGCGTAGCCATCACCAATACGAATGTTGTCACTTAAGTTATCGGCAAGCGAATACTGTGCTTCCGCGGTCACGGTTGGTCTCAGAGCTGCCAGTGCGGCTCGGCGCTGCTGCTGCGCCTGCTCTCGCTGCACAAGCTGTTGCTCTAGCTCGGCACGATTTTTCAGCGCTAAGACAATGCTTTCCTCCAGAGACAGATTCCACTCACCGGCAACATCCACTGGGTCAGCCGCTGCCAGGTCGATCGCGGGTGAAAGGCTTAACCGTTGTGCGAGCTGTCGTCGAGAGATCTGCTGTTGTGCGATCGCGTTCGTAAGGTTCTGGCGCGCGTTCGCTAACTGCACTTGAGACTGTAAGACATCAAAACGAGTGCCTAGCCCTGCGCGTTCTAATGCCAATGTATCGCGCAAACTGGCTTCATTATTTCGTACTGAGGCTTGCTGAATGCGAACAGCTTCATCGTTCTGCTGCAAGTTGTAGTAATCGCCTGCAACGTCAAACCGCAATTGCTCTTGATTAATTTCGACCTGAAGTTCATCCGATCGTAGCTGCCTCTCAGCGGCTCGAATCGTTGCTGGACGACGACCCGAGGTGAAAATGTCATAACTTAGCGTTGCTGAGGCACTAAAGGTATTGTTAACTGGGTTGTCGGTGTTGGTTTGACGACCCAGCAGTTGTGACAACGCATTGTTATTCTGACCACCACCGCTGGCTGATTGAGAACGACCTAAGCTAGTTTGTGCGCTCAAGGTTGGGAAGTTCGCTGCTTGAGACTCTCGTAACGCCGCTCTGCTGCGTTCCAACTGTAAGCGGCTAACTTGAAGGCTGCGATTGTTGCGCTGTGCTAGCTCGATCGCCTGTTGCAGGGTAATCGGCTGAATACCTCGAAGTCTTACTTCCTCTGGCTTAGTGGGAAAACTCAGCGGGTTTGGATCTGGGTTTAGGTAGTCGGGTGCCTTACCAGGTTTGGCAGGGCCCAATGGTCGCGAAGGACCTGGATCTGGGGTTGAAAGCGGAGGCTGCGTGATGCCACCAGGCACTGGTGGAAGGGTGGGCGCTGGTGAGGGAGTACCACCAGGCGCTGGTGCAAGGTTAGGCGCTGGTGAGGGAGTGGCTTGCGCGATCGCAGGCTGCTTAACCTTGGTCACCGTTGCGGTTTGTGCGATCGCAGGCTGCTGGCTAATTGCAGGGGTACTGTCTTTCGTAGGGGCACTGCCTCTAGTGCTGATTGTCTTGGGTACAACTGGAGCGACCACCACTTTAGACGGCGCTGGTTTAGCCGCAGTAGGTTTAGGTGGACTGTGGCTAGCTGACTCTGAGGAAACTGTCGTTTCTGCTAGTGACATTGGCTGTGGTTTATCGCTTTTAGAAGCAGCCCGATCTTGATTAGGAGCTGGCTCTGATAAACCCGGTGGCATACCACTGAGAGCAACTAGAACTCCCACACCCATAACGAACAAATGATGAGAAAGTTGCATACGTTTCTTGCTAGCTTGCAGTCGAAAAACTTTTGGATGGCATCGGTCGAGGAGCAACCTTATGCAGAATAGCCGCTTACTGATCAAATTGGCAAAGCCATCTTGTTTTAAAAAGTAAAGTCATCCTAACTTCAGGAGTGTACTATACGGACGCGAACTAAAAGCATAGTTAAAGAACCGTGTGACAAGACTTTGAGACCGAAACTGTCTGAACAGAGATAATTTTTAGCACAACAAAGTAACGTCGTTAGCTTGGACTTACCTTACAACGTCGTTAGCTTGGACTCACCTTACGGGCAAGTGGTTCACTATTACTTCATCCACTAGCGTCACCTAACCGGGTGATCTGTCGAGCAACTGCAATATTTAAGTAAGCGGTAAACCCAGAAACGCTGGCTACAGTTCAAAACTCGACCCCTGATGCCCACACATCACGCCATTTAACGGTTCCTTCGTTTGCAATGACCCAGCGACGAGCGACTAAATTTTCACGTAGTGGTGCATGACCATCGCGCCACATGGCGTACTTATAAGTGACCATTTTGCCAACGCTTTCATTAAAAGGAATTTCAGTAAACCAGGTGTTGGTGTTGATGTATTCCAGCGGGTACGCCTTAGAAATATCCCAATTGCCCAGTTCAGGACAGTCACCTGTAACGACGATCGTTTCGCCGGGTTGGGTCTGGACACCGTTAAGCTGCACACGCACGATCGTTTGACCTTTAACCCGTTCACCGACATGGCTGATGACGATCGCGCTGCGGGTGGGAATCTCCAGGTTGTGAATCTTGCCATGACTCACCTCAAACTTATTGCGGGTCAGGACGCAGGTATGCTCACCATCTGGTAATTCCGTCTCAACGTTGGCGATCGTTGCAGTCTCACCCCGGTTGAGCGCGACAAAACAAATGGAGTCGCGATACCGTCTGGCATAGCAATACACATCAGGTTCAAGGTGCTTTTGCCAGTGCCCTCCCATGGACACAGCAGGATTCAAACGACGCAGACCAGAGAGTAAGCGGATCAAGCGATACATTTCAGTATCAGTGTCCCACTGCGTCATCATGGGACGGTTGTAGGGATCATTACCCCCGTTGGTATCGTCGTGGAGATACTGTTCTGTGCCGTAATAAATGCAAGGAATGCCACGACTGGTCATAATCAGCGTAATGGCTACCCTCAGTATGTCTGGATCAGCATTTAAGGACTGAAACCGAGGCATATCGTGGTTGCCGACAAACGTGACTAACTCGTTTGCCCTGAAGTAGCGGTAATCCAAGTCAAAGATCTCTTGAACCAGATGAAACCCACCTTCGGCTCCTTGTCCCAGTGCGGCGCGGATGGCAACACATAAGCCAAAGTCAAGCAGCGTCATGCCAGACTGATTGGCATATTCAACGGAGCGATCGTCCGAGGGATGATTATAAATCCACTCGCCAAAAGTAAAGACATCCGGTCGATAACTCTGGATATCAGCATTGAACTCCTGCCAGAACCAGATGGGCATATGTTTAACGGTATCGATACGCAGGGCATCGACCCCGCGATCAAGCCACTGCTTAATGGCTGCTTTGATATAAGCGCGATAGTCGCTGTTGTTTTCGTTAAAGGTAGCTAGCCCAGACAGTTCACAGTTTTGGACTTGCCACTCGTCTTCCCAGTCAGTGACTTCGCCATAGTGGTGATACCAACCGTTTTTGTCATCGTTAAAGTCAGCAATCTTGACACCATCATCATAAAGTTCGCCCTTTTTGCCACTGAAGTCGGGGTTGCTGTGGTTGCAAACGATGTCAAGGATCAGCTTCATGTTGCGCTTGTGTAGCTCTTCAATGAGGCGATCGAAGGTTGTGTTTTTTTGCTCTTGAGTGCGGTTCAATGACGGGTCTTCGCCCTTGCCGATGTAGCGTGGGTTGAGGCGCTTGAAGTCTCGCGTCCAGTAGCCATGCATGGCAGCGTTGTCTACGAAGAGCGCTTCCACCTGCTCAAACAAAGGCGTTAACCAGAGCGCGGTCACACCTAAATTTTTAAGGTAATCAAGCTTGTCAATGATGCCTTGTAAATCACCGCCCCAATATTTGCCCCAGTCTTGCCGTTCAGGATCAAAAAGCTCTGGGTTGGGTCCTTCGTTGTTTTCAGGATCGCCATCGTGAAAGCGATCGACCACTATGAAGTAGAGCGTTTCTTGACGGAACTCAATATCGCGAGTGTAAAGAAATTCCAGATCAATTTCGGTGTCTTGACGGGCTTCCGAGACTAGCGATACGGCTTTTTCTTGGTTGTCATCCGTTTCGTACTGAGTGCGAGAGCCTGACGGAGGAGTTGCTACCATAATTCGTTGAGAGCCTACTAATAAGAGCCAGTCACTTAGGAGCAGTTGTTTAAAGTGATTTGTCTAAAGCTGTCTGTTTAACTTTGATCTTGACAACCTATATATTTGAAACCCGCAATTGACAACGCTTATGAACGGATAGTCAGAAGAAGCAGTAAACGCCTTCTCGCCGACAGTTGGGCGACTGCCGTTTACAGCTTCAGCTTCGCCTAAGTGTGCAGCCAGCAAGGCTAGTTCTTAGCCAGGCTGCAAAAACCGTTCAGCTAAACTATATAAAAGTTAATACCAGTCTCTACGTTTCGGTATCTAACTTGGGTAGTAGTTCTTTACTGTTCATGCCCCTAAGGGTATAAAACCTGCGGATGTTACCAACCGATTTGCTCATTCATCGTTATAGTGGCGAGGAAATTGTACCCAAACGGTTGACGATCGCGGCACCAAATCTGGCGATCGCCAATGACGTGATCACCCTTTTTCAGAATGCTAAAGCTGGCACCAGAGGCGCACTCAATCAGCAACTGCAAGCGTTAGAAGGCGAAAGTACTGACTACCGGATTAAGCGTGGTCTTGCTCATTTGCTGACCAGTGATACCTTTAGTCGTTTTGAAACGATTAGTCCGCTTGACCCTCTCATGTTGCGCCAGCGAGTCTTTGCGCTCTCAGCACAACGAGCAGGCGGCTCTACAGCCACACAAGTAACGCTGGAGCAGCTTGCTGCAAGCCTTACTCAAGAGCTAGGGCAGGATGTTTTGCCCGCACATATTCAAACGGGACTGTATGCCGACCTGACCGAAAACCAAATTTTGACCAGCTTTGAAGCACCAACAGCAGAAGCATTACTGCATCGTTATAATCTGTCGCAAGTGCAAGGTATTTTCTATCGCGCCAGCCACGTCACTATTAACGCGCATCGTAATGATCCTGGCGAATACAAGCTGCTGTTTCGCTATCTCAAGCTGTTTCGCCTAATGACTTACATTGAAGGTGACGCGGATCATGGCTTTACGCTGACGATCGATGGTCCCACTAGCCTTTTCAAACCAAATACACGCTATGGGCTAAAGCTAGCAATGATGCTGCCAGCCTTATTGCACGTGACCAAATGGAGCCTTAGCGCCACTCTGCAACAGCGAGAGACGTATTCTGGCGAACTGCGATCGGGACGCTTTACCCTCAACGCAGACTGCGACTTAGTAACGCACTACCCCCCCGGTAAAACCTATGACAGTATGCTGGAAGCTGGTTTTGTCGATCGGTGGTCAAAAGCAAAAACCGAGTGGCAGCTTGAACGAGAAGTCGATCTAATCCCCATTCCTGGCAGCGTGATGATTCCCGATTTTCGCCTCGTGCATCCGGATGGGCGCACGTTTCTGCTCGAAATCGTAGGCTATTGGCGACCTGACTATCTCAAGAAGAAGTTCTCTCAGGTACGCCAATCAGGGCGCGATGATCTGATTTTGGCAATCTCAGAACGGTTAAATCTGGAAAAGGCAGGCGTTAAAAGCAGCGACCTTTCCGCACGAGTTGTCTGGTTTAAAGATCAATTAATGCCTAAAGCCGTGCTGGAGTTGCTGGCTAAATTTTAGGGGCACAGCGGCAGGTTTTTGGGCTGAAGAAACTGGAAGGATTTGCAACCTGCTGTGGCTTAATTCGTCAAACAATCTAAGTTTTCAAAAAGTGGAGCCATTAGCTTCGAGCCGTGGGGACTGGGTGCATCCCTATAAAGCGAAGTTAAACGACTGAGCATGGCTACTCCCTCGTTTTGTAGCACCCCGCTACGGCTTAAAGAAGTGTTCTTTTACGTTTTCGTTTCAGTTTCCGAAATGCTACTGCCAAAGCGTGTAGGGAGAAGCTAGGCTAGCGAGTAACTTTTGAGAACGGTAGAAGGCAGCAGCTAGCAGTCAGCCCTTACCTTCAAGCCTCTCCTTCTCTCCTCACCCTATTACCCCTCTCTCTCATGCCCCAACAACTTGCGATCTCTACCCGTGGGCTAACAAAACAGTTTGAGCGGCAGATTGCCGTCAACGATGTTGATTTACAAGTGCAGGCAGGCGAAGTCTATGGCTTGATCGGTCCCAATGGCGCGGGTAAGACGACGCTGATTCGGATGCTGGCAATGGCAGAAGAGCCAACAGTCGGCGAAATTTATATCAATGGTGAGCCACTGGTACGCGATCGCGACAACCCCAACCTGAAGCGACAGCTTGGCTATCTGCCGGACGACTTTCCGCTTTATGACGACCTGACCGTTTGGGATTATCTCGATTACTTTGCACGGCTCTATCGGCTAACCGAGCCCAAACGCAGCCGACGATTGAAAGAGGTGCTGGAACTGGTACAGCTCACGCACAAGCGCCAGAGTTTAATTGCGACCCTTTCACGGGGGATGAAGCAGCGACTGAGCCTGGCACGCACAATCATCCATGAGCCAGTACTGCTCTTGCTCGATGAACCAGTATCAGGGCTAGACCCGATCGCCCGTGTTCAGTTCCGCGAAATTATCAAGGTGTTGCAAGAAGCAGGCATGACGATCCTGATTTCATCGCACGTCTTAAGCGATTTGGAAGAACTTTGCACGTCCGTTGGCATCATGGAGCTGGGCTTTTTGGTTGAAAGTGCCTCGCTTGAAAATTTGTACCAGCGCCTTAGTCGTCAGCAAATTGTAGTGGCGACAATGGGCAATCTGGGGGCACTGCAGGCAGAGTTAAACAACTGTCCCCAAGTTGAAGGCATAGAAGTTTTGGCAGATGCCCAGAGCCTTTGTGTTCACTTTTCTGGTGATGTACAGGAATCAGCTGCGCTGCTGCGATCGCTCATCACCGCCGGCATTCCTCTCACTGATTTTCACCGCACGCAAGAAAGCCTGGAAAGTATCTTTCTCAAAATGGGGCATCAGCAGACGTCGTAACAGTGCTTTTAGCAGTCAGAAGTTAGTAGAACCTTCAAGCTCAACGCAAAACGTTCTTCTTTGTCCTTTTATCTTTGACATCAATGCTGTCTCACTGGCTGCCGCAACTGAGCGATCGCAATCCCCAACTCCTGCGGGAAATCAAAGGGCGTGTCACACGGCGTCAGGTTCTGGTGACGCTGGCTCTATCGCTAGTGACTCAGTTGCTGATTGTGGGCTACAACTGGCGACGTCTTGGCTCGGCTTATGCTGAAACGAGCGGGAGTAACATGATGTGGCGCCTTTGGTGGTTCGACATTTTCAATACAATGACTTGGATTGCACTACTGCTCCTACTGTTCTTGGGCAGCTACTTGTTAGTGAATGACATTGCACAGGAAGAGCGGCGAGGCACACTAGACTTTGTGCGCTTAAGCCCAGAGTCTGCTCAAAGTGTTCTGCTGGGTAAGCTGCTGGGCGTGCCGATCTTATTGTACGGGGCGATCGCTTCTGCCCTTCCTTTGCACCTCTGGGCAGCAAACAATGCAGGATTATCGCTGTTACTGATCGCTAGCGTCTACCTACTGGCAGTCGCTTCTTGTAGCTTTGTCTTTAGTTTCACCTTGCTTCATAGTTTGGGTTGGGGTGCTCAGGCGCAATTCTGGTATGTCTTACCTGTTCCCTGCATCATCTACTTTTTGCTCTCGCTACTAAGCGTTTATGGAAGTTTCAAGTATCAGTATCATGCACACAGTCAATTTATGGCTGCAACGGGTTACTTCAACCTAGGAAGCGGCTTTTTCATTGCTGTCAGCGTTCTAGTGACAGCAATGGTGGTGCTGACGTTCAGCATGTGGTGGGAGAGTATAAAGCGCTTTCATCACCCACCGCTACGCCGCTGAATTTTACCGCTTTTGACATTTATTGCTTCATCTAACTGTCTTTACTTAAACCTCAAAGCTCAGAACTTTCTCTTACCCTCATTACCTTTTAACCCTGGAGCATTCATCGTATGACACTTAACTGGCTGCATAAATTCAGCGATTGGAATCCCCAGGTCTTCCGGGAACTCAAAGGACGCTTGAAGCGCCGTAATGTTCTTCTCACTGTTCTAGGATCACTGACAACTCAGATCTTCGTGCTGCTATGTTTTTGGAGCACGCTGCCTGTTGCACGACCAGCCGTGATAGGGGATGACCACCACAACGCGTACTGCACAGGCAAGGGGAGCTATCGCTGGTTTGAATGTCTTTACGATTCACTGGGTAATCCCATAGTGAATTGGCAACGCTGGTGGTTCGATGTGTTTCAGGCAATCTCCTGGGTCTTGCCCTTTGTGCTGCTGATTGCAGGGGTGTATTTGCTCATTGGTGACTTAGGGAAGGAAGAGCGCCGAGGCACGCTGAACTTCATTCGCTTAAGCCCACAAACTAGCCAGAAGATCCTGCTTGGTAAGCTTTTGGGCGTACCTGCTGTACCGTATTTGGCAGTGTTGTTGACGTTGCCGCTGCATGGATTGGCAGCGATCGCAGCCGGAATGCCAATTAGCGATGTTCTCAGCTTCTACCTTTTAACGATGGCTGTTTGCGCCTTTTGCTACACTGCCGCCTTGCTGTATGCGCTGATGGGTGGCGTGCAGGGTTGGACAGGAGCAGTGGTGATTTGGATGAGCTACACGCTCTTCTACCAACTGTGGCACTCCTGGTCAGACTCCAGTCTGCGCCTACAATGGTTTTACTTTTTAATTAACGGCAGCCGTACCACTGCGCTTGCCTTTGCGTTGCTGACGCTGGGAACTGGCACCTACGGGCTGTGGCAAGCAGTTAACCGTCGCTTCCGTAATCCTGATTTGACACTGTTAAGCAAAAAACAGAGTTACGGTATGACGCTTTGCTTAGAAGTTTGGCTAATTGGGTTTGTCTTCCGAGATCTTACAAACTACGATCGTCCCTTTAACGATTTAATCTTGCTGGGCTTTTTCAATCTGCTGTGGTTTATGGTGCTTTTTGCAGCGCTTACCCCGCAGCGGCAGATGCTAATTGATTGGGCGCGGTATCGGCGGGAGCGAGTTACCAGCGCCAAGCAGTTTTGGAGTCGCTCGATTGTCAAAGACTTGCTGTGGAATGAGAAGAGCCCAGCGCTGGTGGCGATCGCACTCAACCTGCTGCTTGCGGCTGTAGTGGTCGTACCCTGGATACTTAGTTGGCAAGGTAGCAGTCCACGACAAGGGCTAGCGACCATTGTCCTGGGTAGTACGTTCACGCTTATTTGTGCCGCGATCGCCCAACTAATGATGTTTATGAAGTCGCCGAAACGGGCAGTCTGGGCTGCAAGCACGGTTACTGCTGTGGTGATTCTGCCGCCAGTCGCGCTTACTGTCTTGCAGTTTTCCTACACCGAAGTACCGCTAGCATGGCTGTTTTCCATCGGTGCCTTTACAGTGTTCCAGCAGGGTGTCTCAATGACGACTGCCTTCACTGCCTTCCTGGGTCATCTTGGCATCTTGAGTTTGCTATCTTTGCGCCTCACTCGTCAGCTAAAACGGGCAGGCGAGTCGGAGATGAAAGCATTGCTAGCAGCAAGTAGAGGCTAGCTCCAAAGTAGAAAGCTCTAAGGTATAAAGGCTGAAGGATAGAATCCATCTTCTACCCTTCAGCCTTTATACTTTCAATTTCAGCTTTTTCTCGTGGTTAGCTTCAGCGCTTTCTTCACCAGATCAGGAATTTGCCAGGGAAGATCAGCGACCGGAATTTTGGCACGCCGAAAGGCATTGATTTTGCTATCGGCTGTACCTGTTTCGGGACCTAGTTCAGAAACCTGGGCGTTAATAATGGCTCCAGCGTGCCCCATACGTCTACCTTTAGGCGCAGTACGTCCAGCAACATAAGCAATTACAGGTTTGTCGATCGCCTCAGCAATATAGTGTGCAGCGGCTTCTTCGCTGTCGCCACCAATTTCGCCTACCAGCACAATCACTTCTGTATTTTCATCTTCGTCTAGAATCTGGAGCCACTGTGGAAAAGATGAGCCGACGATCGCATCGCCGCCAATACAAACGCCGATCGACTGCCCTAAGCCTGCTTGCGTCAGCTCCAGCGCAATTTCATACGTTAGTGTACCGCTACGACTAATCAACCCAACGGGTCCAGGTGTATAAAACTCGCCTGGATGAAGCCCCATCAACAGTTGACCCGGAATAATGATGCCAGGGCTGTTGGGACCAACAATCAACGTTTCTGTTGCTTCGGCTTTGCAGAGCAAGCTGACCATATCTAGCGGCGGAATGCCTTCTGTAATCAGCACAATTTGACGAATGCCAGCCGCGATCGCTTCCAGTGCTGCGTCCAGTGCTGCATAAGGCGGCACAAAAATGACGGTCGAATCAACCGGACCGACGATCGCCAGCGCTTGCTCGACCATGTCGAACACACGAATGTCTTGCTGCACTGTGCCGCCATAACCTGGGCTAACCCCTGCGACTACATTGGTGCCGTATGCCCGCATAAGTGGCGCATACGTCGCACCCAATGGTTCGACAACACCTTGTATCAAGACTTTGCTGTCTGGTAAGAAATTCATAACCGATGATCACTGAAACGATCGCAGCACAAGAAAACTAATACTAGCCAGAATGCAAGAGAAAAGCGAATGTTGCTGCTACTCAAGTAACAGTACAGCAATTTTGCTGGGGGGAAATCACTTGGGAAGGAAGGGGCAGGGGTAAGGAGGGAGAGGTTTAAGGATACAAGTTTTGAGTAGCGCTACGTCCTTTAGACTCGCTTCGCGTTTCTGATCTGCCAAAAGCGTTAAGTGCCATTAGAGCGTTTAGGTTAATTCTGCCTTTTGTCTTTTATGAATTGCGTACCGCCGCTTTCGACAGCGTTACAGCTTGAGTAACAGCTTCATTAAGGCTTTCAACTAACGGAATCTGCACTGCTTCTAGACGTGCTTGTGCACGATCGCGATCGCGCCCCACCAGTCGTACAACCAGTTGAGGAAAGCGCACGGTGTGAGCAATCAGCGCTTCGGGACTGATCTCGCTTATGCTGCGGGGCTTCCGTACTCGGCTCAACAACGATTGAGCAATAACGGCTGCAATCTCATCACAGGGAATCAAACCACTGACCAGATTAATTAATAATACCCGCACCTGTTTCGTCTGAAGCATCTGCTCTAGACCATGTTCTAGCTGTTCACGCAGGGTCGTAGGCGACGCATCCCATTGGGTTTCACCACCAATGTTAAGAAAGATAGCTGGTTTGCCACCGGCTTGAGCTACTGCATCCATCGTTGCCATTGTTAGCCCTGCCCCATTACACAAAAGCCCAATCTGACCATCTGGTTCGATCGTGACTGGCGATCGACTCAGATGACCAGGCTGGTTACCGTCTGACTTAGCAATAAGAGCTGCTAAAGCCGGATGTCGCGCCAGTGCATCATCATTCACAGTAATTTTGCCGTCTAGTGCCATCACATCACCAGTGGCAGTCACACCAAGCGGATTAATCTCTACTAGATCTAAGTCATGCTGCACAAAAAGCCGATACATCTTTTCGAGCATGGCGCTTACTGATTCTATGAGTGCCCCCTGTAAGCCCATCTTGAGCGCTAAGCGGCGGGCATAAAAGGGCGAAAAATCTTGATCGACAACAACATGCTGCATTTGCTCGAGCGCTGTCTGCACATCAATGCCGCCTTGCTGAGAACCTAATAAGACCGGACGACAAATCGATCGATTCAAGACAACCGCTAGATAAAACTCGCGCTCCGAATCATACTTTGCTTCGGCTAGCAGCACCTTTGGGTACTCGCCCATAATCGGCAGGTTGAAAATAGTTTGCGCGGCAGCGACAGCATCGATCGTGTTTTCGACAAAACGCACGCCGCCGACTCGCCCACGCCCACCAATATAAACCTGCGACTTCAGCACTACGGGATAAGGAATCGTCAGACCTTTGAGATCTTTAGGGCGATCGATACGTTGGGAGGGCAGCACAGGGATACCCATCTCGCGAAACAATTCCTTTGCTTGATACTCCAACAAGTCCATGCTGACACCTTTCTTTTGAACAAAGCCCTGACTCAAAGATAAACCGTTGTCTCGATTTCTCTCTATTGTGTTGACAATTCAGTGCTTGTGAGGGCAGTTGGTCAGCGTTTGCCAAGGCAATGAGCCACTCTCGTTAGCTAAACGCGATCTCTGCCCCTCAGGCACAACAAAACAGATAGATGGACAAAGTGACTAACTTTTCACTATCAGGCTGCATGACTCACAATCCAGATTTACCTCCTCCGAAATAGGCGGTGTTTCTCCATTAGCAGGATGAGCTTCATTCGGCTTAATTCTAATGTGGACGGAGTAGGTAAAAGAGGTTACGTCATGAATAACGATTCCAAGGTGAACGACAACGATACGGGCATTAACCAGCCTATGACTCCTGAAGAAGTTGATCCCGCTCAAAAACGGGCACAGCAAGAAATACTAGATAAAAGCGAAGCGCCACTAACAGTGAACCCAGGCGATCGCATTGATGAATCTAAAACATTAGAGGAAAAAGCGCAGCAGGTCGCGGTTGATGCACCTGATATTACAGGTGATCATATCGTTGTCCCAACATACTTTGTGGTTGACGAGCCCGATGGCAGTCAAAAAGCGCTGCATCACGTCAAGGATGCTGAAGAAATCTCTGACGTAGTGCGTCAAGCTGGGTATGGCGGTTAAGCACCCATGTCCAGTGGTCCGTACAGTTTAATTAAAGCTCAGGCAAGGCAAAAGGGTATGTCTCTTTTGCCTTGCCTGAGTTTGTGTAAGAGGGGATCAGCAACGGTTATAAGCGATTGCGCCAGCAATTACCCTTAAAAAGCCCAAAGGGGTTAGCGATCGCCGATAATTCCTTTGTGAAGCTGTTTGGATACAGATCGCCCGCAGATAGTGTTTATGATTGGGACATAGCATTGTTACCGATTATTCGTCCAATCGTCTCTGTTCGCTATTGTTTCTCTTTGATTGTTTTCTAAACAATGTAGACCACGGTAGCGGCAGTCCGTCTTATGGTAAATACAACCTGCAACTATGCAAACTAGCCACGCACAGTCGGTAGTTCAGCCCTCTCTTCCGATCCCCTCGCCCCTTTCTAGACAAGACGCTTGGTCTCGTACAGTGCGCCCCTTAGGAGCCTATGCCATTCAGGGCGTTGCTGTAATGGACAGTGCCCTCCTCGTGCTAGATTCCATCCGGGGCTATCTGCTCAAAGTTGACCCAGCGACAGACAACGCGACGATGGTCAACTCGTGCCAGGTCGATAACTTTGTTGGGGCAACTGGGCTTGCCGTCTGGCAAACGAGTATTTGGTTTGCTCGCGAAGAGAATGTCTACGTTTGCAGTCTAGACAATCTTGAGCCGCAACTTTTTATCACCATGCCCTATGCGGTGGATGGTGTCGCCGTGTGGGAGTCTACGGTTTACATTTCGAGCCAGAAAGAGGGCTACATCTCAATTTTTGAGCGCCAGTCGCGTCGGTTAATTACTCGTTTTCCCATGCCAGGGGTAGGGGCTGAAAACCTGACCGTGCGGGGTGAGGAGCTTTGGGTCTGCGATCGCTTAGAGCAAACAGTTTATTGCCTCGATCGGGCGACTGGAGAGCAGCAGTTTTGCGTACTAACACCCTTTGAGTTTCCTACAGGGCTAACATTCTATCCGCATTCTGAGAGTGGACACGACATTCTCTATGTGTCTTATGCGGGTGAAGAACCCTACATTCGAGATAACCCGAATAATCTAGAAGAGCCTTTAGAACTGACCTTTCGCGATCGCACCTTCATCCATCCGCTTTACATCCAGCACAATCCTCACGATCGTTACACGCTCTCTAACGGCTACCTGGTTGAGATGTCCTACGCGGAGGAACTGCTGCCCCTGGAAGAGGTTGAAATCCACAAGCTAGAATGGCGGATCGCGCTACCCACTGAAACCCATCGGCAAAAAATTCTGCGGATCGAGCCGATCGGTCTGCCGTTTACTGAAGAGATGCAAAATGGGCAGCGTGTAGCAGTTTTTCAGTTCGAGAGGCTGAAATCTTATGAGCGACAGATTTTTGGCTGGAAGGCTTTGCTAGAGGTGCGCGGCATTAAGTATGCTTTGACACCAGATGATGTGGATGACGTCCCGCCACTACCATCTGACTTTCACGCCCGCTACCTAGTAGATGACGATGAACTGGCGATGGATACTCCCGTGATTCAGCAAGCGGCGAAAGAGGCGATCGGTACGGAAACAAATCTACTGCGAAAAATCTTAAAAATTCGCAACTATGTGTACGATCGCCTTTCTTACAGCCTCACACCCCACATTGATGCACCAGATGTCGTGTGGGAACGGGGCGTTGGCTCCTGCGGCGAATATGTTGGAGTGCTGCTAGCACTAGCCCGGCTTAATGGCATTGCCTGTCGTACCGTGGGACGCTATAAATGTCCTGCAAAAGCAGATCAGCACCATGTACCGCTAGAGCCGGACTACAACCACGTCTGGATTGAGTTTTATGTACCGGGCTATGGCTGGTTACCAATGGAGTCGAACCCGGATGACGTTGTTGAACGTGGTCCCTATCCAACACGGTTCTTTATGGGCTTGCCCTGGTATCATGCCGAGATTGGTAAGGGTATTCCGTTTGAAACCATGTCTACTCAAGACGATGGCGTTGATGTGTCGATCGGGGAACTAGCGATTAATCACGTTCGCTTTACCATTCTTGGCGAACTGCCCCCATCTGACTAACACCTGCCTTTAACGGCTCAAACCCGTTTGTGGGAGAGTAGCAACACTTGATACATTGTGAACCCAGCCATGACCGTCAAAAGCGTTAATGAAAGCATTGCTCAGACCTTAAACTCTTGCTGTAACGTGCCCATAGGGAAAGTGTAAACTTTCATGACGCAGTGTTTTTCAGCCGTTTAGCTGAGTTTTCTAGTCTTTAAGCGTCTGTGCTGGTTTCCTGCTTTTCACTGCGATGAGTCGGCAACGTTTCGATCAGCAGATCCATTTGTTGCTGACGTTGACCCAAAAATTCCTCGCACTGGCGCAAATGTTTTACAGCAACGGCGAATTGGTCGAAAACATCTGCCAGATCTAGCTCTCCAGATTCGATCTGCGCCATGATTGCTTCGATCTGCCTTACCGTTTCTTCGTAATTCCAGTTTGCCGATGATGAGTCTGTAGCTGACAGGCGATCGCCATCCATTTGACGAGGCATATAGGTTTCAGAAAGGTCTCTAGGAGTGGTCACAATAAGTTAGAGCAGAGTCTACAACATTAGTATATTCCAGGGGTTTTTATACCAATGCAAAAACTGTTGGCTACAGATTTCTACGCTCGAGCTTAAGACCAGCAAAAAGCCCCCAGATGTAGTATCCGGGGGCTAAGTCACTCAATGCTACGCGGTGAGGAAGCTACTAGCAGTCACGCTGCTGGCTTGGACTCCAGACAGAAACGCTAATTTTCCGTCGCCTGCACTAATTAAGGTGCTGCTGCCATCTTGTGCGATCGCCAAATCATTGAAGGTCAAACCGCCTGTTAAATTAAAGCGAGTTGACCCAGCAGAGTAACCGTTAATGGTATCAATGCCGTTGCCGCGTGTGAGGACGATCGTATCCTGCCCACCATTCAGGTTAATAGTGTCGTTACCGGGTCCGCCATCAATGAAGTTGATACTAGAGCCAACCGTAATGGTGTCATTGCCATCACGACCAAAGATGGTGTTGTTGCCATCATAGGCATAGATTTTGTCATTGCCAGAGCCACCGTCAAAGTAGTCATTGCCAGAGCCGCCGAATAGCTCATCGTTGCCATCTTCACCAAAGATGATGTCGTTGCCGCCATTACCGTAAAGCTTGTCATTGCCATGACGACCCAAAATGGTGTCAACGCCAGTTGTGCCTTGAATGGTGTTGTTACGAGCATCGTCAAAGATTTCGTTGATGTCGTTGATTGCAATGGTCAAGACGCTATCTAAACTCAAGCCACCCTGGTCAGTGGTTCGCACTCGAATGCTGTAGCTAGAAGTCGTTTCAAAATCGGGCGAAAGGTTGATTTGCAGTTGATTGCTGTTGATTGTGAAGGCACTATTACCGCTATCGCCTGCACCAGCAACCAAACTATAGGTGAAGGTATTACCTGGATCGGGATCGGTTGTGGTGAAATTGCCAATTAGCGTATTGGCTGGAACATTCTCATCAATGCTGGTGGTGCTCAAAGCAAGAGTAGTCGGGGCACTGTTAAACCGGAACCGAGCAACGGAGGGGTCGTGGTCGCTAATCTGGTCAGCAAACTCTGAGTTAAAGTGAACGACATCATACCCATTGAGTTGATTGAACAAATTGCCGCTCACCAAGATGTGGTCAAGGGTTTGAGCGTTGCCCTCAAAGTTGTAGGTATAGCGCTCATTGGCAGGCAGAGTTTCGATCAAATTGACCAGACCCGCGCTTTCTACCAGGTTAACTGGGGCGGAAAACTCGAAGTCATTCAAGTCACCTGCTACGACGACGTTAGCGTTGGGGTTTACAGCCAGCACGCTTTGCACAAAGTTTTTGACGATCGCCGCCTGCTGAAGCCGCTGGGCTTCGCTAGTGAGAGTCGGTGGCTGAAAGCGCCCAAACAATGGCTGATCGCCGCCTTTGGAGTTGAAGTGGTTGGCAACCACAAAAACCGTTTGTCCGTTGAAGACGAACTCACCGACCAATGGTTTGCGGCTGGCGTTGAACGCAGGGTTGGTTGGGTCGATGAGACCAGGACTGGCAGAGAGTAGAGGATTTCCGCTGTCGTTGGTTACGGTTGTCCCTGTTGTAGAAGCACCGCCTGGGCGATCGACAAAGGAGACGCGATTGGGATTGAACAGGAAGCCCACGCGAATATTGCCGCCTGGTTCGCCTCCATTCGTGTCATCCACCGGATTGATCTGACGGAATTCGTACCGGGGACCACCTGCCGCCACGATCGCGTCAATCAAGGTTTGATACGTCTGACTGGCATCCACAATGGCATCGTTTGTGGGACCGTTGTTATCCTGAATTTCTTCCAGATTGATAATATCTGGCGCTTTCAGGTTCGTGACGATCGCGCTGGCAAGGGCATTAAACTTCGCGGCACCATCGCCTGGATCGAGGTTTTCCACGTTGAAGGCGGCGACCGTCAAATCGGTGGCGCTGCCAACCAGATTCGTCACTTCTTTTTGCAAGGGCGATGCTTGTACAACCGTTGGTGCCGTAGTAACCAGGACTTCATAGTTGCTGAAGTCATAATTCACGACTCCAGCAATCGTGCTGAGTTGAGCACCCACATTCACCTCAGGCAACACCAGCGCATTGTCCAGATCGTCAATTTGAATGCGTTCAGGGTTGAAGTCGTTAGCTGTAATCAGGCTACCGCCACGAGCCGTGCGACTAGTCGCGTTGGCACCGTTATCTGCCAGCACCCAAATTTCCTGCGAGGTGCCAAACGTTGCCGTGGGTGAGGTCGCAAGCGGGTTATTGACCTGCACCAGCATTCCTTCCAAACTTTCGTAAAAGTCGATGCCATCGGTAGCGGGGTCAAATACGCCGCTGGTTTCCACATTGCCCGTTCCATCATCGTTGATCACGCTGGTAGGGATGGTACGTCCACCGTTACCCACGATTGTGGCGGTTGGCAAAGCATTGCCGCTCGACAAAACGGTGATGGTGGGGCTAGAAATTTGCGTGGTTGATAAGTTGGCACTGGATGCTCCCCCGGCGCGAAACTCGCTGACGGTGCCGCTAACCTGAATGGCATCGCCAACCTTTACAGTCGGTGCAGACGAGGTGAAGACAAAGATGCCTTCAGAGGTGGCATCGCTGCTGTCCGGGTTGGGGTCTTGCAGGTAGAAGCCGTTTGATCGCACCACCGTCACGATGCCAGCAACGCCCCTCACGGTTTGACTATTGAGCGGCGATGTATGGCTGGTTCCCTGAATATCGCTAATGCGCACGGGGGGCGTAATTTCAAACAGCGCCACGGTTTTACTGACTTCGTTTGCGGTTGCCAGCAAGGGCTTCCCAGTGGGGCTGTCTGCTGCTGGGATGAACGTCAGTCCTTCTGGTGCCACATCTTCTGGCGTGTTGATGTACTGCACAAAGACGGGCTTGCTGGGATTGGTGACTTCGTAAACGACGACATCGCCAATGCGCTCTAGCCCAATAAAGGCATAGGTGCGGTTGTTGATCACGCCGATCGTCACGCCTTCTGGCTCGGGACCTTTGTTGTCACTGCGGGTATCAAACGTGACGGCGGTGCCATCGGAGTTAAAGAGCGTGGGTGCCAGGGTTGCCGTGATCTGTTCTAGCTGGTCGCCGCTGTCAAATACGAGCACACCGTTGGCATCTCGAATCGAGAACGATCGTGCCCCAATGACTTCAAGTCGATCGAGGTCGCCATCGCCATTTTTGTCGCTGGTGGTGCGCGAAACAGTGAGCCGTCCTAGATTGGCGTTGTTCTGTAAAGTGGCAGCATTTGGGAACACAGTGGGATCGAGCACCGCAGCACTAATGCGCACTTCTTCAGCAAAACCTGTGTAGTCGCGGGCATCGCCTTCGTTCGCGGTGATGTAGTAAGTCTGACCGTTCGCTGTAAAGCTAGCGATCGCGTCTGGTTGATACAGCCCCACGACAGGCTGTGTGCGAATGTTAATGCCGCCGTCGCGATCGCTGGTATCCAGTCCATTACCCAGTTGGCTATGGTCTTTGATTCCCAGTGGAATGATTTGGGTGATGGTGGCGCTGGCAATGTCGAGGATGGCGATCGCGTTGTTTTCTTGGAGCGTCACCTGTGCAGTCAGACCGTCGGGTGCAACGGCAATGTATTCTGGCTCCACATCTTGAGCCACCGTTGCCCCTGGACCGATAATTCTCACCCCTGCTGCCTTCAGCGCGTCAATCTGGCTGTTGAAATTGGTAAACGAGGCATTTCTCACCGTGGCACTGGCAACGCCGCCTGCTAAATCAATGACGCTCACCGACCCTTCTGGATCACCGGAGATCGCTTGACCGTAGCTATTTGGTTCGCCTTCGTTGGCAACTAGAACCTTCGTGCCGTCAGGTGTAAAGGTCAGCATATCGGGCAAGAAGCCAACTGCCACCGAATTCAAAAAGGTGCCATCAGCGGCATTGTAGAAGCTGACCCGTCCCGTTTGCTGGGCGTTAGTGGTTGCGTCTACCACCGCATAGGCGACGGCAACAATACCGTTTTTGACCGCCACACTGTTGGGAATCGCATTGGTGCCAGCAGGAGGCGTAAAGCCTAGTGTTAAAGCACCCGTCAAAGTGAGTGCCCCAGTGTTGCTGACGCTGAAAATTTCGACGGTGCTGCTTGCAACGGTAAAGAGTCGATCGCTCCCTGGATCAAACGCTGGAATTTCGGCACCATTCGCGCTAGTAAAGCCACCCACTTTCTGTAAGATGCCGGATTGAGTCGGGCTGGCATCATTGTCTGCAATCGCAATGCTTTGAGAGGCGGTAGTGCCCAATGTAATGCCTGCGGAGGGATTACTGAGGGTCAAGACGGCAGCTTCAGTGCCTTCAGCGATCGCATCATCCACTATGGTAAAGGTGACAGTGCCCGTCGTTGCGCCATTGGGAATTGTGATCGTGCCTGCACTAAGCGCATAATCACCAGCGGTAATGCCCGTGCCGGACACGCCTAAGCTTACGGTCTGATCGCCCGTCACAACGCTGGAAGCCGTTGCTGTCAACGTGATCACTGTCTGCCCTGCTTCCGCGCCCGTACTGGAACTAGCTGCTAAGCTAACAGTGGGATTACCGCCATCGCCAGCACCAAACGTAAAAGCAGTGGTACTAAAGGGTACATCTGGAGCTGTCCCATCGATCCCTTGATCGCCTGTAGCATCCTGAGTTTGCCAATTTGCGGCGTTGTTAATGGAAGCCAAATAACCGCTAAAGCTGGTTTGTCCACTGCGTAAACCGTTGTAAGCGCCAATATCGGCATCATCGTCAACAGTGCTGAGATCAAGAGCCGTTGTGCCAACCGTCAGCCCTGTTCCCGTTAGAGAACCATTTGCGGTACTGAAACCACCATTTGCCACAGCAGTTAGAAACGTGGTCGGTATACCTGGCGAACCCTGATACGCATAAAGCACTTCATCGCCAGCCGCAAGTCCTCGATTGCTGCCTCGTCCAGTAACGGGAGTGACGACTGTGCCTGTGCTGGCTGTGATCGTACCCGTACCAATGTTGTCAATGCTGACGATCGTGCCCGCCGTAATGGGAGCCGTTGAAGCCCAGCTAAACGCAGACTCGTTGGTATCAACAAAGCTAGTGCCGTTCCACTCGTTGTCTTCAAAGTAAATGGTTTCACCAGCAGGAATGTCTGCCAGCGACACGAAGGCTAGATTATCGTTCCCATCAGCGTTAAAACCAACGATCGCAATACTGCCAGTACTAAGCGGCATCAGAATATCTCCTAGTCATGTGTTGGGGATGTGGGTAATCAGAGAAGGTGCAAGAGTGCAGAGGCACAGGCATCAGGAGTTAAAAAAACGGTTCATGCTGTCAGCAGCGATCGTGATACCACTCAGATTAAGAGTGGCAGGTGCCATAAAACAGGTAGACCGTGGAAGAAACGGGAATATGTAAGCGCAAAAAATGATCCTCAAAGCGAGTTTGAGGGAATAGCAGACGGCTAAAAGCGCTTAAACCTGTTTATAAGAAAAACGTGATGTTAAGTTCTTCGTGCCACAAAGCCTTAAAGCAAAGCTCATGATCAAGAACCTGAGCGTAGTTACAAAGTTTGAGTAAGGCGTTGTACTCTTTTGGATTGCTCGCGTACGTACATTCTTCGTTAAGACTGTAGCATCAGTACTAATGCGGAGCTATGTGGTATAGAAGACATTCAATATCAAGATTGTGTAAAGTAATACAGATTTTTGCAGCAGAGGCTCAACTTCAATCGTTAGTCATTAGCACTGCTGCTATCTGTAATTAGCGATCAACTCTCATACGTTTCAACAGTTGCAAGATTCTGCTGCTGTTCTAATACCAATGCCCTTTTTACACGTTACAAAGCAAGATCCCCGCCTGCGACGTCCCTTTTCGTAAGGGGAATTGAGGGGGATTCGGTCTCCGTACCTACTGCCCGATGCCTGTTACCTGATAACGCCACTGGGTATGCTGACCAGCAAGCGACATAACACACAGCGACTTGTTACGACCCAGTGGCACCGCCGTAAGTTGATATTACTCTCGCTGCTGAAGCTCGTTGAGATAGAGTAGATCATCATGGCTTAAGTAACTTGTTGCTTGCATAGCGTAGGCAACCAGTTTCTCCCGGTGTCGTCGCTGTTGAGCGAGCTGTCGTTCTTGCCATTGCAGCCCAAGCAATGCAGCCACAGAGAGCATAAAGCCGGGTTCTTCCATCAAGGTGAAAATTAGCCCATTTACCAGTACATTCAGCACAATGAATCGGGAGAAATCGTCGGGGCAAAGCCGTGTCCAGACAATGATCCACAGGTACATGTAGGCGGCTAGACCCAAATAGCCTAAGTCGCCCCAAACACCAGCCCATCCCCAGAATGGAGAAAACATACTGGAGTCAAGGTAATTACCATTCCAAGTCGCCCAGATCACATCCGTTACCGGATGAGTCGTAGCGCCAAGTGGTTCTAAAAGGCTCTGATAGTCTTTGAGCATCCAGCCGCCTAAACGTCCGATCGAATGGCCTGGTCCTAACCCTAAAAACCAGTTTAAGACTGATTCATAATAGGTAGGAATAATCCATAGCGGACCTGACTTAAGAATGGTGGCATCTCCATCGGGACCATAAATTTCTGGTCTGATCCATGTCTTATAGGCTTTAAAGAGTTCTACATTCTGAATACACCACCAAAAAATAGAAAGTAGTACAGCCGCAACAATAATATATTGCAGAGCCACTCCGATGTTCTTGAAGCGGCTCAAAATGAGCAAAATCCACGCCACAATAGCGACTAGAATAACCTGTTTTGCATCAGCCAGCAAGATCTGCATCAGTGTGGCAAAGCAAACAGATGCCCGAAGCCACATTGGAGCTTTTTTAGCGCTAACAAAGTAGTAGAGACAAAAGCATAGAGAAACGGTAGCTCCCACTACGTGACCACCAGACGACAGATAGAAGACTCCTTGAATGTTGTCTTCCATAGTTAATCTAGTGTGGCGGAGGATGCCAACACTTAGAAGAACCTTCTGAGCTAGCGCTAGAAAGAGGTGAGCAAACGCAAACCCCAGCAACCATTTTCTAAACTGTTTGAAATAGCCCTCACTGATTGGAACTGCCATAATCGCCAGCAGTAGAATGAATGGCTCAGTCAGCAGCAGAAAATCTAGAACGACATTAATGACACCTGCTCCATTCAAGATGGCACTTGCGGTCGTAATGGCAAAGAGGGCGAAAAGACCACCGAGAAGAGAGTCTGCGATCGTAATCTGCCGTTTGTCTTTAACCCGCGTTTGAAAGAGAACAATGACACAGGCGAGAGGAACGATCGCGAAGTGTACAAAGTTGATGGCAGGGGGAAACCCGATTGAATTAAGCAGCCGAGGGAAGAATGTTGCTGCAAAGGCAATCAAGATGAGCGTTGAACCTTTGACGATGCCACCGCCCTGCGGCTGATAGTTTGTTCCTGCGACCATCAGTTCCTCTGTTGTTACTTACTTCTTTATTAGTCGCGCTCTGGTAACTATCAGGAAACAACGCATGAAGTTTTGGTTACTTTTCTGTAGCTTTTGCATTATGACTACTTTGAGTAACGTCAAGTAAATCGGAGCGCAACCACAAAATGCAGGACTTGAAATACCTTGAAACATTGGCTGAGGAAGATGACATTGACTACTTACCATAGAGCAGGAACTGGTTGCGTCTGCTTGTAAATTTCAATTAGCTGCTGGTAATTCTTCTCAGCCGTGTACTTTGCTTCAAATTCGGCACGGGCAGCAAGGCGCATTTGAGCCATCTCAGCCGGGTTTGCTAGTGCCCACTTCACTCTAGCAGCCAAATCAGCCGTATTACCTGGCTGGTAGTGTAATCCGGTGCGCCCGGCATTAACTACTTCGGCGATTGCGCCGATATTGGCAGCAATCACGGGGGTTCCTTTAGCAAAGGCTTCGACGGCGACGCGACCAAAGGTTTCATACCACTTTGATGGAAAAATCAGGAACATGGCTTCTCCCATCAAAGCATGAACTTCGGACATGGGTCTACGTCCGAGCCATTCCACTTGAGGCATTCGTTTCGCAGCCTCAACGACCTGGTTGGCTAAAGGACCATCGCCTACAATCTTGAGCGGCATGGGATAATCTAATTGCTCCCAGGCTTCCAGCAGCGTATCCAACCCCTTTTCAACCGAGAGCCGACCTACATAGAGCGCATAGCCACCTTGTCCCGCTCCCACACCTGGATCGGGGTTAACAAAGTTAGGTTTGACGATAATTTTTTCAGACGGCAGCCCACCTTGAATAAATTTCTGACGTGCAAACTCAGTCAAAGCAATATAAACATCTACCATCTCATTCCAGGTATTCATTGCCCGATGCGCCGTGATCATAGCGGTGACTCCACCACTTGCTGCTCGGCTCTCTCGGTAGCAGCCATGCAGAACTCCTGGATAAGGGACAAACTTGCCCAAACAGTCCTCGCACACCTTTCCATCCCGGAAAAAGAGAGCGTTGGGACAGAGAAGGCGATAGTTCCGAAGAGTTTGAACAATGGGAACACCCTCTGCTCTGGCGGCGTAATAAACTGACGGAGAAATGAGCGGAAAAAAATTCTGCACATGAATAAGGTCGTGTTTAGTCGCTTTCAGCCGCTGTCGAACAATCTGGTAGGATTCAGAAGACCAAACAGTTTTGAGCGCAACCCGTGCTGCCCCAATCATGGCTAAGGTATCGTTGCTCTCCTCATATACTTCTACCTGGTGTCCTCGATCTTGCAGCAGTCGCTCTTCCGACTCGCGAGACTCATCTTCACCACCCCGAATCTGATATTTGTTGTGGATGCTCAGGATACGCATACTGATGGATCTCTCTAACGGCGGACTAAATCTTTCTTGAGCAGGAGAATTTCTTCGTAGAGTTGAGTGAAGATTTGTCCCTTAACTTCCCAATCAAATAGATTCTTCACTCGCTGTTGCCCTGCTTGCCCCAAACGCACACCCAGATCAGGGTCATTTGCCAAATACATCATTGCGTCTGCCAGGTTTTGCACTGCCTGTTCTGGTTCAGGGGCAGGCACCTTAAAGCCCGTCTCATGGGTAACTTGAGTCGCGGGTCCGCCTAAATCGAGACAGATAACGGGTCTGGCTGCTGCCATTGCCTCCAGGCAAACCCACCCGCCTGAGTCGTGCAGACTGGGGTGAACGAGCGCATGACAGGTTTCTAATTTTTGCAAGGTTTGTTCACGCGGCAACAAGCCCCAAAAGCGAACACGATCGCCAATGCCCAGGTCTTGTGCAAGTTTCTCCAAATTTTGTTTGTCGGGGCCTTCGCCAATAATCCAGTATTCAGCATTGAGTAGGTTGAGTTTGGCAAAGGCTTTGAGACCTAAATGGAAGCCTTTCCAGTGCAACAGCCTGCCGATCGAGACCAGGCGGAATGTTTCGCGATCAATAGAGCCGAGTTTTGCCAGCGTTTCAAAATCTGATTTGGGAATGCCTGCTACTCCACAAAGCTCGACTCGTTGACAGCCCAATGCCGACAGGCGCTCACCTGTTTCTCCGGTTGCTGCAAGTGCGATCGCACTCCGTTCAGCCGTTAAGTGGACAAACGGATCGTTCTCACCCAGCCAACGAGCCAAATCTCGCACCGTCTCATACACCTTGCCCCGCAAGGTCAAGTCGTGCCAAAACGTCTCAGGTGCCGACTCTCCTCCGCCCACTGGACCCCACACAAAGGGTACTGGAAGCAGCGCTAGAAAACTTGGACCCCAATGCTTGACGTAGGTGACATGATGGATGATATCAAAACCAACCTCATAGTGAAGTTTTTTAGCAACAGAGTGAATACCGGCCTGCCATAGGTAGTAGTGCAACTGGACCCCCCGCAGTCCTTTCTTCCACCAGCGCATCCAGACGGGAATGTCGTAGTAAACAAAGTGGAGGTTGGGAATGGGGTGCTGAGCTAACTCGGTTTCGATCGCTACCCGATTATCTTCACGAGTAATCACCCAAACCTCGTGATACTGAGTCAACTCTTTGGCAATATTCCAACCAATTCCAGGATCAGAGCCTTTATGCGGTCCACAGGCGTAAGCAGAAAGTAAAACCTTGAGATTCATGGTGCTTTATCCAACAATTGTTCATATATGTCAGCAATCAGTTCAGACGTCTTCTCCCAGGTAAAAGACTTGACCCGCACCAGTCCTTTTTCAATCAATAAGTGACGCAGATTGTCATCTTCCCGTAGTTGGTCAACGGCTTGCACGATCGCAGCAATATCATTAGGAGCCACCACGATCGCGGCATCCCCCGCAACTTCTGGCAACGAAGTGACATTCGATGTGACTACTGGAGTGCCACACGCCATTGCCTCTAAAATCGTCATGCCAAACCCCTCATACAGCGAAGGGGCTACCAGAATGTCAGCCGCGTTATAGATTTGAATCAGGGCAGTTTTGTCTGGTTTACCTAGATAAGTAACAAATGACTTTAGATTGTGGGACTGAATAAACGTCTTTTGTTCAGCCGTAAAGTCTGCACCCGTCTTGAATAGATGTACAGAAACGCCCTGATCTTTCAGGGTATTTAAGGCAGATAAAACAGCCGCTACATTCTTACGGGGATGGTTGGAACCGACATTTAATAAACAGGTGGTTTCTGAAGAGATTTGCTGCTGCTGGCGAACCCAGGCAAACTCCGATGGAGGCAATGGTTGAAATAGTGCCTCCACTGCATTAGGAGCGACGGTCAAACGCTCTGCTTCGACAGTCATCAGCCGTATTACATCTTTGGCGGTATGGGCTGAAACGGTAACAATATGGTCTGCGTGTCGAATGCCTTTAACGGCATACTTCCAAACGGCAGCGCTAAGAAGCGGCAACTTGGCTTGATCGCTAATGTTTTCGGGCTGCAAGAAGTTGATCAGATCATGGCAAGTAACAACTATTGGCTTGTGGGCTCCTTGCAACCAGTAAGCCAAATGTCCATCGCTGTGGTCAATGATGTGGAACAGATCGACATCTTGCTGCCTGACCGTTGATGGAAAAGACCAATAACGCTGGTAGTACTTTTGCAGTCCAACTAACCAGGATTTGCCTTTGGTACTAGCGATCGGTGGTACGAGTTCAACAATGTCCCAATCAGGTCGAACCGCTTTCAGACCATTAACGATTCCATCCGCATAAACATCCATGCTGAATGAAGCCTTTGGAACTCTGCGGACAATTGCAACTCGCATGTTTTTTGCCAATTAATGACGATCGATAAACTGTTATCAGTGAGTTAGCGCTTGTCGTAATACCCTATCTTGGTTCAGCTAAAAACCTGCTAGGCGTTGGCTGAAACTTCTGAAGAGGATTGTGCAACGTTAATACCCGTGTGAATTTGCTGTTTAATCCGCCCAATTAGTTCCAGAAACGCTTTCAGTTCGCAATTGAGGTCTTGCTTAGAGAACACTTCTTTAGCGTGCTGGCTATAAATTGATCGTGTATTATCATCTGCCAGTGCCAGCACGGCTTCAGTTAAGGCATTGACATCACCAGACGGATAGACTAACCCGTTGTGGCGATGTACGACCGTATCGCGGTAGCCCCAGTTGCCGCAGCGATCGCTGAGAATTGCCGGGCAGCCTGCTGCCATGCCTTCTGAAACAACAAGCGGATGAGGATCAATTCGAGAACTGGAGACAAATACATCCAATGCAGCGTAATGCAGCGGCAGTTTACTCTGATTGACAAAGCCTACGTTGACGACTTCACCGTTTAGGCTGGCAAGCCGTTCCTCAATTGCAGACTTTAATTCACCACCGCCAATCATAATGCCGCGAATGCGTGAATCAATCTGGTGTGCTTTAGAGATGGCATCAATGAATTCAAACGGATTTTTACGATCAATGTATTTGCCCACAAACCCGTAGAGAACTGTGTCGTCATGCCAGCACAACTGGCTGCGAATCTGCTGAATTTCTTCGGGTTGGCTAGCAATAGCTTTCTCAAACCGATCGCGATCGACGGGATAGCAGCCTCGTACTATTTTTTCTAATGGAACACCATAATGACGCAGGTAAATTTCATTGTGATCACCACTCGAAATCCAATGGTCGGCCAACCCAAACATGGAAGGATAGAGTACTGACATCACCACTTTTCGTGAGCGATCGTAGCGATCATCAGTGATAATGGTGGCATCATTTTGCATAATTAGAGGAATGCCCCGCAGTTTGCACAGTAGCACTGCTAACCGATAGGAAGGAGTAAAAAAGCTGGGCAAAAACACTGCATCGACGTTCTGCTGAGTCAAGCGCGAGATTAACCCAGGGTTAAACAAGCCTTTGTCAATCTTGTTGGCAATCTTACCGTTCCAGGTCTTCAGAAATTCACACTCATAGCCACCAACCAGATCCACATCCCAGGGTTCGGAACTGCCGAGATGACGATCGCCGCCAACCTGGTTCTCATTGCACAAATAAAAGGCTTTCACTAACACGCCCGGTTGCTCGTTGAGCTTGCGCCACAGAGGAGCATGGTGCTGAGTGGGATGGGTGAAGACCACCCCTAAACGAAACGTCTCTTGCATGGCAAACTCCGCGATTAATGTTGCAGATCAGGCTGATGATTCAAACTAATAGTTACCCATTCCTTTCTTCACCGCTAAATCCGTAAATCAGCTAACTAAAGCACGAAGTTTCTTTAGTGTTTGCCCAACGAACTTGGGGCGAAACTGGGGTGCAAAGAGCCAAGTAATAGCTGGCTCTGCTAAGGGGCGCGGCATCACCCCAACCCAGATAAACCACAGGCTGTAAATCAGCCGTTTCTGGACGTTGTAGGCTGAGAATCTCCAGAGTGCGAGAATACCTGAGTAGCTGAGGAAAAGCGCATGGTCTGTTTCAACCGGATGATTTTGAGGATCTAAGCGTAGGGATGCTAAACGAGACCAAGCACGTCCAAAGAAGCGCAGGTTTAAATCTTCAGGGACCTCGTAACCTATTGCAGTTGCCCGCTGGGTGATGAGCTCACAGCGCTGCAAGTCATGCTTGACAAACCGACGATAGCGATCGCTGCTGACAGTAGCGATCGCCCATTGATTATTGGTATGAATCCGGTAAGACCCTAGAGGTTCTTCAATGGCTAGAACGTTACCGTATAGCGGTATTAGCACAGACAGATAATCATCGGAGGTTAAGCGGTATTCAAATGGAATCGGCATTACCTGTGATAGCGCTTTACGGCTAAGGGCATTGCCACTAGTTGGTACACCACAGTAGGTTCCTGTTCTGAGTAAGCTGCGCCATACTTCCCCTGTTGCTAACGGAGCACTACCTTGGGGATAAGAAAACCCACGAGAATTGCCATCGCCGTCAATCACACTTAAGCGGTAATGCACTTTGGCAATGTCGGGTTGCCAAACAGCAACAATGCGCTCAACGGCTTCAGGAAACAGATAGTCGTCAGAATCTAGAAAAATGATGATGTCACCATGACTATGAGCAAAGCCATTGTTGAAGGCTGTGCCCTGTTTAGCGTTCTCCTGTAGGACTGGAATGATGCGATCGCCATAACCAGCGATGATGTCTCTTGAGCCATCGGTGGAACCATCATCAACTACAATCACTTCAACATGTGCATAGGTTTGATTCAGTGCACTATCAATGGCTTGAGAGAGGAAGCGATCGTAGTTGTAGTTGTTAATAATGATGGTGACAAGCAGCTTCAACTCCATTGTAAGGTTCTCCACAAGCTCTAAAAAGGGTCTTTATTGGGTCGAGCAAGTACTTCAACTAGGCTTGAGCCCTAGTTCTTTGCATCTTACGAGCCCATGTAATAGCTTTAGTGACTAGAGGCGGTCTGTTGCTTGGAAAAATAAAGCTGTTTGCAAACTGACATGCAAGTGGTTTTGGTGCAACCAGCATTGCAAGAAACCATATCGAGGTTAATAACCGCTGAGCTATAGATAGACCAGGCTCAACCAGGCAAGCAATAATACCGTTTAAGCAGATAGAAAACACATTGTCCTTAAACGGATAATTGTCACGGTCTACTTTCTTAGAGACCATGCGACCAATCAGAAATTTGCTGTCCCGATCTTCAATGTTCAAGGAACTGTCCCCAACTAGCTCCTTACGCTTTTTGTGTAGCTCTGCGGTATTAACGAGATTTCGCCTAAATTCCACTAGATCGATCGACTGCACAACGCTACCAGTTGTTACCCCGTTGTTCTTACCGTGCCTTCGATAGAGCGCTCCTGGCTCTTCTAGAGAAGCAATTGAGCCCATGATGGGAATCAAGACATTAACGTAAAGATCAGGCGATACTCGGTAAGTATCTTCTGGAACTGGCATAATCTGTCTCAAGGCTTCAGCCAAGAATGCATTACCGCTAGAGGGGGGCCAATTATAGTTTGGAAATTTCAATATCTTTGGTCGTAAATCCCCTGTTGGCATTTTTCGCCGCATTAATGGTGTTGTTCGACCGATGAGATTACAGTCTGCATCAGTCAAGTGTAAGCGATACTGTACTTTTGCAGTACCAGAATGTGATTTAAAGGCTTCAACCACCCGTTGAATAATGTCAGGAAGAAGAACATCATCACTGTCCAGAAAGGCAACAATCTCTCCTTTTGCAGCAGCAAAGCCAGTATTCCAGGCTGAGCCCTGCCCACCGTTCTCTTTAAGAATTGGAATGATGCGATCGCCATAGCTAGCAATCACGTTAGGAGAATCATCTTTAGAACCATCATCTACAACAATGACTTCAATGTTGGTATAAGTCTGCTCTAACGCGCTGTCAATTGCCTGCCTTAGATAGCGAGCATAGTTATAGCTGGTAACGATGATGCTAACAAGTGGTGTAGACTCCATACTGGTACTCTCCAAAATCTTGAAAGTGAACACTTAGGAAGTGGTTAACCTAACCGCGATCGGAAATACCGCCGCCGAGCTGTAGCCTTAATCGTTCTTGAATCGCTACCCAACGCAAACGCAGCATGACAGTTGTGAACTGAACCTTTTGCTTAGTTCCATGTAGCCGCTGATCTGTCCAAATCCGAAAGAAACTTCTGAAGGGCGGTTTGAGAAAAAGAATTAAATCTTTCAATGCCTCTAAATCGGACGTTGTATTCTGCCGCATCAAGTCATATTTACCGCCAATAATTCGAATTGATCGCTTCAGAAGGTCATCCCACGAATCTCTAGCGGGATGGCGAACACGAGCATCGTCGGCGTAAATTTGCTCGTAACCTTTTGCAAAAACGCGTTCGCCCCACTGGCGATCGCCACCAGACATCAGCGTCTCGTCAAACATCCCAACAGCATCAATTACACGTCTAAAGGTAAAAAGATTAGCGGTCACGCCAAACTTTCCATCCTCAATGAACTTGTCCTGAGGGAAACTCAGCGCAATGCTGTCATACAGTTCAACTGGGTTAGGGTTATTGGCATCTTTACAAAATAGGTCAATGCGTCCGGCAACCAGACCAACGTTTGGTGTGCTGAGCAAGGCTGCAACACCCTTTTCAATCCATGCTGGGTCAGGAATGCAGTCCACATCGGTAAAAGCGATCGCCGCTCCGTTTGCTAACGTTAAGCCAGTATTCCGGGCAATATAAGAACCAGGACGGCTTTCATGCGTTAGTAGAACCTGGTTAAACTGGGTAACAACACTCTTAATATCTTCATGGGAGTTGTTATCTACTACGATGACTTCGTAACAGTCTTCAGGGTATGTTTGCTGCTTTAGCGCTTGCAGGCAAAGCTTGAGCCGTTCACTGTCATTAAAAACAGGAATAATAACAGAGACAAAGAGGTTAGATGAGTCACTCATAGTTTTAGCTATCTAGGGGGCAATTGATGCATAAGTTGGCTCAGCCAGCAGGGCAAACCTAATTATTTAAGGGCATCAGATTGGGTTTTCTAAACTTTACTACAAGGTCTTTGAGTTGCCAGCGAAGGAGACAGTAAGCGATCATAAAGCGCACTTCAGTCTTTGTAAAAAGAGGCGCTTTTTCTAGATAGTTTGCCACCATTGCTTCACAGTCAGCGTCGGTGCTTTTGCCTCTCAAATAATCACTGCTTAAATATGCACCAAAACCTCTAGCAAGTAGTTTTTTACTCATTTTGCTAAAGTCTGCGAAGCGATTACCCATCCAGTAACCAGTGGTAGTATAAATCTCAGCAAACATTCGCCGCTTTTTAATCGGGTCTAAGGTTTTATAGAAATTGTCGTGAAAGCGATAGATGCCCAACTCTTGAGTGGTAACGCAACCTACACCCAGCCCGATCGCCAGGAGTTTAATGTATATGTCAGTGATTGCCATACCCGAAAAGCCTTTAATTTCAGGCAATGGAAAGATTTTTTCTAGAATCGTTTTGGAGAAGCATAAGTTAGAGGTAGAAGGTGCAAAATGCGGCATTTCAGCATTTTTAATATTAGCTCTAAAATCAATTTTTTTGGGTGAAGCCTTAGAACTACTACAGTTAGAAACCCGTTGAAAGACAACGCTGAGATCTGTATCAGTCAGTTCTTTGGTTTCAATAGGAGCAGATTCAGTGAAAACCCAGTCAATACCTGAGTTGACTGTAAACAGCTTGACGACTTCGGACACGCGCTCTGGTAGAAAGAGATCATCAGCGTCTAGAAGGCAAATGATCTCGCCGTTACTGGCAGCAAAGCCAGCGTTCATAGCAGAGGCTTGCCCACCGTTACGTTTGAAGATAGCCGTAACTCGATCGCCGTAGCTCTCAATTACATTCCGCGAATCGTCAGTAGAGCCATCATCAACAACAATGACCTCAATATTCTTATAGGTTTGACCTAGCACACTGTCGATCGCGTCACCAACAAATCGTGCGTAGTTATAGTTATTGATTAAGATACTAACCAATACTTGACTATCATTTGTAAGATTCATGGCTTTATTCAACGGGGGACTAATTATCCTTTCTGCTTCGATAATCGTGATCAGTTCTATTACTCGTAAAAACTGTAAAAATCAGACAAGTTTTGTAATAAGAAACAAAAGTTTGAGTGCAGGTGAACTTGCTAACTCTGGCAAGTTCTTGTGCTCGATGTATTTTGCTTGTTTTTTGTTAAGTACATCCAGTAAAGCTGAGTTTTTTTCCCGGCTTTCGCATATTTCAGAGACAAAATTACATAGATAAATTCCATTTTCTTCTCAAGTCCATGCAAATTCTGATTAAGAAATGCTTTTACAATATCTTTGATGTCTTTTATTGAAGGGCTGATGTCAATGAAAATCTCCTTCAAATAAGGCAGGTATAAGCCTTTATCTTGACTCTTTAGGTTGTAATGTCCTTCTGTAACGCGAGTAACTTTCTGCTTTAATTCGCTCAACTCATGCCGTGCAGGATGGGCAACGCAAGCCTCTTCAGCGTAAACCTGGGTATATCCAGCTGCAAATACTCGGTTGCCCCACTCTTGGTCACCTCCCGATTTAAGGTCAGCATTAAATAGTCCAACGACATCAAACATTTGCTTAAAGGTGAAGACGTTTGCGGTTGCGCCAAAGTGTAAGGCTTTAATATAGTGCTCCTGTCGCAAAAAGTTTATGGAGTCATACACTTCAACCGCTGTTGGCTTACTTGGGTTCTTAAAGAAAAGCTCAATTTTTCCAGCAGATAATCCACAATTGGGGTTCGCCAAAAGACACTGAACCCCCTTCTCAATCCAGTCAAGTACAGGGATACAGTCAGAGTCAGTGAAAGCAAGAACAGTACCTTTAGCGATCGAAATCCCTTTGTTACGAGCCGCATAAGACCCTTTACGCTCTTCCTTAACTAGAATTGCCTGAGAAAACAGTTCCGTAATACTCGAAATGTTTTCCTCCGAGTTGTTGTCTACCACAATTACTTCATAGGAAAGTTTGGGATAAGTCTGATGTTCCAACGCCTTTAGGCAACGGCTCAAACGATATGCGTCGTTATACACCGGAATAATCACTGAAACAAACGGAGTAACGAAGGAATTGAGGACGCTACTTTCCATAGAATTTCAAGCCTCAGTTGTAGCAAATTATAGAAGTTATTTCAGATGCCAAATAGTCAATAGCTTTGCTAAGCCACTAATACTTTGTAGACTTCAGTCCACATCTCAGAGGCTAGTGCCTTTTGTTCCATGCCAGTCGTCTGCAGCCGAGCAATTAACCCAGATCGGCTTGGTTCTTCAATAATTAGCTTGAGTTTGCTCTCAATTTCCTCACGTGAATCCAAAGAGTAAACTAAGCATTCTGGAGATGCGTAGTCTTCAAACAACATGCGATATTTATGGCTCCAACCAGTTGCCAAACAGGGAACCCCCTGGGAAAGTGCGCTAATTAGACCATGAAATCTAGAACTGACTACTACATAGCAATTGCCAAGAATCCCTTTAAGATTTAGAGGGTTTTGTTCTATGATCACCTCAAGGGACCCTCCGAATTTTTCCTGTAGCTGTAGTGCTAATTCTTCATCTGCAAAGTCATGAACTAAGATAAAAGGGTTCAGCTCTGCCTCCACGAGAAGCTCTGTACAAATCTCCAGAAACTGAAGGTAGCTATCTGCTACATTCGCAGAGTTTTTATCAATCATCCGAACGTTTGGAATAATACAGGCTCGTTTTTTATCTCTCTCGAAATAGTCAGGGACGCGCCCTTTAACTAAATTTGTAAAGTCTGGCGCCATCTTAATATGTGAGGAAGAACCTCCTAAATCAACCAAACATTTGTAAGAAATTGGATCTCTAGCAAATATTAGATGGGAGTTTTCGAGTACCTGTAAAAAGTTACTTTTTACTTCTGGCTCATCAAAAGGACCAAAGGCTTGCGGTAGCAGAATTACCTTCTTACCCTGCTTGCTCATTCTTTTAGCCAAATCTGCCATTACTGCTGACTTCTTTGCACCCCATTGATCAGAGTAGGCAAAACCAGAAGCGTCTAGAACTGCATTAATTTTTGAATAGGTCGTAATACCAAGAGAACTAATTAGTGACTTAGGAAGAAAATTAACAATTGATTCAGTAACCTGATTGGAAAAATGGCTTTTCCGATCTGAATATAGTAGCTGATATAGCCCAGCTTCCGCCCTTTTTCGAAAAGTTTCAGCTTTAAAGCGCATAGCAACAGTATTGTCATTGTTCCACTCAGATAACTTCTGTACAACAGCATAAAGCATCAACTCAGACCCTTTATTTTCGAAGTGTATGCCTCGAATTTCAACAATCATTTTAGGACTCCGTGTGAATAATGAGGGGGTTGTTGACTACTGTACAAATCTGAGCAAACTGATCTGTACATATTGCTGGATAGTGGTGTGGTAGCTAGTTATATCTACGAAGCTGCTCAAGAGACTTCTTATGCGAGTACGCAACCATGCCATCTGGATCGGGATAACCAACTGAAATCAGCATGATTGGACGCTCATCAAATTCGAGCCCTAATAGTGCGGACATCTCTTTTTCTTTCGATTCCATGTCAGGCCAGTTAATGGGACATGAGCTAAGCCCTAACGTTTCTAAGGCAAGCATAAATGACATGGAAGCGAGCGAACCATCAATGTAAATTACATGTCGATCTCGTTCGCTGAAATAGGCTCTCAACTTACCGACAACAACAATAATGACTGGAAAATTATCGCTAAATCCCTTAGTTCCTATTGGAATAGAAGCAACCTTTTTCACCATCTCTGGATCATCAAAAATGCGAAATTCAAACGGTTGTCGATTACAGGCACTAGGCGATAAAGCCGCGATCGTGATTGCCTGATCAATCAAATTTCGCGAAACAGGTTTTTGCAGATACCATCGTACTGAGCGCCGACGATATGAAAGCTTGAGAAAATCGTCATAATCAACAGAACAAGGTTCGTTTAAGTTCCGCTTATAGGGAATGCGAGGAAGCTCAACTTGCTCGATCTGCTTCAGCGTTGAAAACTGATCCCTTAACCCATCAACAACCGGATGTGAAGAAACGATCGTAAAATATTGTGATAAAACATCATGGGCCCAACCTATCTCACCGACATCAGCAGCACAAGTTGATTGCTTCGCCAGAGCTTGTTCATAACCTCTAAAAGTCTCTGTAATATAATCTGTTGCGAATAAATTACGCCTCGGCCTCATCAGTAGACCCTTCTCTAGCCGATGAACATTTCGTCGTAACAGATACTGGCTGCCCTGAGCATTCTCGCAATCCTCAAGATACTTTAGTTGACCATAAATACAGCCTCGGTGCTCTCTCGCAAAAGCATTTGAGAAAAGAGCATAGTATAAAGAGCTCAAAAATTGAGACTTTGTAGCCAGACGTAAGAAGGCATAGAGTAATGAAGTTTGAAAGCCACGAACAGTGCGGATAGTAGGCTCAATTATGCTGCTGGGAATAATTAACTTAATGAATTTCTTCATCTTTCTCCTCTATGGACTATATGAAAGACTACTGACTTAAACCTTCTTCAGCCGAGATTGTGGTAGAGCAGAGCGGAAAAGATCAATCACTCGATGTACAAGCTTTGGTGCAATTACAAAAATGGTTGCAGCATATACAGCAATTCCAAGAACGATGCAAATAGGAAGTAAAACCTTGACGCTTACTACATCTACCAGTACATACTTGGCTCCAAATATGACAATAACCATCACTAAAGATCCAAATAGGGGAGCTGCATACTGCTGAAAATACTGTTTTAGGTTAAGAGGCAATGCCTTATGAACAACCCAAACCATGATGGGTGCTGTCAAATAACCACGAAGAACATAAGCCGCAGCAACGGCAACAATGCCCCAACGAACAGCAATTAGGAAAAATATGACGTTGCCAACCCCCTGCAAAAAGTTCAGCCCTAAATTCCAAGCAGGCTTGCCCATCGCCATAATTAGTGAGCTGTTGTAGTAGAAACCCGCATATAGCAGACCAATCAGGTTTAGAACTTGCATTACTGGAATGCTAGCTGACCACTTCTGACCAAACAAGACAGTAATGAGCTCGGGAGCTAAAGCCGACAGCCCTAAAAATGTAGGGAATGCAACTAGACTAGTAACTTGTATTGCACTATAAAACATTTGTCGCAAACGTTCTGGCTCTTGCTGAAGTTGAGAAAAGACTGGCATTGCAATTCGCTGCATCGTACTAATCATTAGTTGACTGGTGATTAGCAGAATCCGATAAGCAACAGTGTAGTAACCCAAGGCAACTGGACCGAGAAAATAGCCAATTAAAAGGTCATCAGAGCGACGAGTGAGAAAATTAAGGATCCCACCTCCTACAACGTTGATTCCAAACATGAACAGTTCTTTGAAGTGTCTTACAGAAACGCTAAATCCTGGTCGCCATTTGGTGCTTCCCCACAAGATGGTTACGCTAACCACACCATTCACTAAGCTCTGGCCCACCAAGCTCCATACTCCAAAGCCCTTAAATGCCATGACGATACCAACGCTTCCTGCCAGAATTGTGGCAATTAACGATCGAATAGCTAATTTTTTAAAGGCAAGGTCGCGGCTAAGAATTGTGGATTGCACGCTATCGAGCCCAGTGAACAGAAAAGATAGCGATAACCAACGAATAACGGGTGTGAGAGCAGGTTGCTTAAAAAAGTCAGCAACATAGCCTGCAATTGCACAGGTTATACCCATCATCAGCACACTCATCACAACGCTTGTCCAAAAAGCTGTATCTAGATGTTCTGGTTCTAAATTACGTCGTTGAATAATTGCCTGACCAAACCCTTGATCAACAAAGATTTGCATAAATGCAAGAAAGACTGTCGTAAGGGCAATCAGTCCGAATGCCTCTGGTCCCAGTAATCGAGCAAGTATTGAGAAGACAACAAAGGAAATTACTTGATTTCCCCAATTCTGAATAGCAATCCAAAGCACGCCTTTAATTGTCTTTTGCTTCAAACTCATGTAGACATAGCTCCAGTGATTACTCCAAGCAAATATAAAAATTAAAGAATCAGAATGGAGACGCTATCTAGTGGAAATATGAACATTAGTGACGAGCTTTTTATTTAGGCTGAACGATTCTAATAGAATGTTAAATTCTTCATAAAAGCAAAATGAATAATTAAAATAATTTTGGTGTTTTGTCTTTAATTGAATCCATTGCTAAGGTATTTTTACGGAAGATAATGGCTGTTGAAATCACGTTTAGAGAAAAACTCGATTTCCCACTGTAATAAACCCTGAATCATCAATTAATTTTCTGCAGAAGGGACATTAAACATGATTAGAAAGATGAACGTTTGGTAGAGTGGCACTGAATCTATTGCTTAACCTGCTATTCCTTACTATGTAACGAAGTGTAATCAGGACATCTACTAGAAAGATCACTTATCTTTATGCATTCTTTAAGTTACCTGCTCACTAATTTATTCATTTACAGAGTTAGCGAACAGCGATATACATTAATGAGCGGGGGAAGTTGGCACTCACCCTAATGCTACTCCTGCTTACAACGCAACAAAATGTAATCAGGATAGTTACAGTACAATCACCCGTCTTCACCCCTTCTTTAAGTTGTTGCTTTAGAAGCAGTCGTAGATTCTCGCAGGCCTCTCGCTGCATGACAAAGACTCTTGCGCTTCTAATACTGATACGGGTAGGAGTTTGGTGCCTAATTGGATTAAGCATGGAGTTGTAAGCCGTTGAAGCTTTCCGGCATTTCTTCCGGTTCCGGTCGCTTTTACTTGAAAAGTGGATATGCCACGCGTTGTACCTGTATTTGAACGTACGGCGCTCGAACAGTTTAATTGCCTACGAGTAATTAAAGTATGTGTAGGGCTTGCGTGAAATCGCAGAACTTTATCCGGTGTTTGTCGGTCTACAGAGTAAGTAGTTTTACGAAGTAACAATCTAGCAAGGCTTACTGTCCCTTGACTGTTATCTCACAACGTCTACTTCATTGCCGGAGCGTTTGCATGATTTTTATGCGTCATCAACTTATTACACCAAAAGCGGGTTTTGCTGTCCTGATGCTGGCGCTTGTTGCTTCTCCAGCTTTAAGTGCAACTCCCGCTTTCCTGCCTCCTGTTAGCCAAGTACAGCCAGGCATGGTTCCTTTTGAAGAGAGTTCTTACGTACTGGGCGCAGGCGATCGACTCCAGATTGATCTCTTTGATGTACCTGAATATAGCGGTGAGAATGGCAGACGGCAAGTGTTAGTCGATGGCACGGTCAATCTGCCGCTTTTAGGCTCTGTCTCTGTACGGGGGATGAGCTTAAAGCAGGCGGAGTCTGAACTGTCTAGACGGTATGCCCGCTTTTTTAAGCGACCGGCAGTGACGGTGACGCTGCTGACTCCACGCCCTTTATCTATTGGCGTTTTGGGCGAGGTCAGCCGTCCGGGTACCTATACCATCCCGCTAGCTAGCGAGGCTGGCGGCACCCAGTTTCCCACACTGACCAAGGCACTACAAACGGCCGGCGGCATTACTCAGGCAGCGGATGTTCGGCAAGTGCAAATTCGCCGTCCGCAGCGACTTGGTGCTCCCCAGATTATTACGGTTGACCTGTGGAGTTATGTGCAAAATGGTAGTTTACAGCAGGACGTAACGCTGCGAGATGGCGATTCAATTTCGGTCGTTGCTGCCACCAATCCTAATCCAGCCGAGTCGTTGCTGTTGGCAGACACAACCTTTGCTGGCGAGAAAGGCAGACCCGTCAATGTGGCGATCGTAGGTGAAGTGTTTCGCCCCGGTTCTTATCTCGTAACGGGTACTAACCCTCGTGCGAGCACTGCTGGCGCACAGGGCACAACAGGCAGCAACATCAGCAACCTTGATAAACCCCCCACTATTACGCAAGCCATTCAGGTAGCAGGAGGCATTAAGCCACTGGCAGACATCCGACGTATCCAGATTCGGCGACCCACGCGATCGGGGGCAGAACAAACCATCAACATTAATCTGTTGCAGCTTGTGCAAGCAGGCGACCTCAAACAGGATGTTATCTTACAATCGGGTGACACCATTTCGATTCCGACTGCAACCGACCTCACTCCGGCAGACGCTGCTCAAATTGCCAGCGCGAGTTTCTCGCCCGATACCATTCGGGTGAACATCGTCGGCGAGGTGAAGCAACCTGGCGTTGTACAGGTGCCACCTAATACACCGATGAATCAGGCGTTGCTAGCATCGGGCGGGTTTGACAATCGACGGGCGCGCAAGGGTCGCGTCGAGCTGATTCGTCTCAACCCGGACGGGACAGTGGTACGTCGAGATATATCAGTTGACTTTGCTCAGGGCATCAACGAGCAAACCAATCCGGCGATGCGAAATAATGACATTATTGTGGTTGGGCGATCGGGCTTAACCAGCGTCACCGATACGCTTGGCACCGTTCTTAGCCCACTATTTTCCTTGTCAAACTTCTTAAGAATCTTTGGTGTTCCCTAAGCAAACCTGTTGCCAATGGTGCATTAGTTAGCGGTGCTTTTGGTACAACGCTGGTTAAGTTGAAACGCTTGCAATGATGCGCCTTCGTGTCGCTGCTTCTGATGTGAACGCAAGAATGCATACGGTGCCCATGGAAACTGAACACTCCTCTCTCCATCCCTCTAGAACGTCTGGTCGATTGCTGCAGCCAGCCTCACTGGCTGTAGAAACAGATGAATCGACGTTTAGCATGACTCAACCCTTCGATATCATTCGGCGACGGCTGAGCACAGTGCTGGGAGTCACGATCGCGGTCGCAGCGGCAACGATTCCTCTAGGCTTGTGGGCGGCAAGTCGCAAGCCACCCCAGTATGTCGGCTCGTTCCAGCTTTTGGTCGAGCCTGTCACCGCTGAGGAGCAATATAAGCGTTTGCTGCTCGACCCGCAACAGCAACCAGGGGAGTCTTTGCAAACTGCACCAACGGCACTAGACTACTCAACCCAAATTCAAGTGCTGCAAAGCCCTAAGCTATTGGGTCCGATCGTTCAGCAGACGCAAGCAAAGTTTCCTAACGTTGACTACAATCGCATTGCATCCCAGATTGCCATTGACCGATCGCGGTCTAAGAATGCTAAAAAAGATGCACTTGGCACAAAAATTTTGCAAGTGACGTATCAAGATGCTGATCCACAGGTCGCAGATTATGTCTTGAAACAGCTCTCTGATGCCTACTTAAAGTACAGCTTAGAACAGCGACAAACCAATATTGGGCAAGGTGTCAAGTTTATTGACGCTCAGTTGCCACAGTTGAAGGAGCGAGTGAATACGCTCCAACGGCAGCTACAGAGCTTCCGGCAACGCTATGGTATCATTAACCCAGACATCCAGGGGCAACAAGCTGCTACCCAGTCCGGCAATCTAGAGCAGCAGCAAATGGACAATGCAGCTAAGCTGGCACAAAGCCGCGCTCGGTTCTCAGCGCTGCAACAAAACGCAAATGCTGCCAATACGGTTTCCATACTAGCTGAAGCGCCACAATATCAGACGTTGTTAGCCAAGTATCAAGAGCTTTCGAGCCAGGTTGCCCTGGAAACCGCTCGATCGCGCGAAGAAAACCCAACCTTGCAGGCAATGCGCGATCGACAGCAAAATTTGAAGACGCTGCTGGATCAAGAAGCTCAGCGAGTCTTGGGGAAGGTCAATGACGACATTCAAATTCAGCAGGCACGCGATCGCGCTGTTGCTCAGTCCAAAAGTGCAGTAGACGCAAAAATTCAGCAATACCCATCATTAGCGCGGCAGTACACCGATATTGAGCGAGAACTGACCATTGCCACCAACAGCTTGAACGAATTTTTGGGGAAACGGGAAGCACTGCAAATTGATGCGGCACAAAAAGAAGTGCCCTGGGAGTTACTGTCACCACCACAACTGGCTCGCGATGCGAATGGCGAACCATTGAACACAGCCGCTAACCTCGCGCTGAACTATTTGGGTCTTGCGGTCTTTTTAAGTCTCGCGCTGGGCATTCTCGCTGGTTTTCTTGCCGATACCAGCAGCAATGCATATCATACGACCAAAGATATTCGGCAGGCAACCCGCCTACCCTTGCTGGGTCTCATTCCACTCGACAGCGATCGCGCGACTCCCCAACGATCGTGGCTCTCAAAGCTACCGTTCATCAAGCGCAAGCGCCGTCTGTCTACCCATGTGCCACCTGTTGCGCCATCCTCGTCATCCCTAGATTTACCAGAGATTCCGGCTACGTTTACACCCGCACAAACCTCATCCAGTGTCGGTGCGTCACCCTTTATAGAGGCGTTTCGCTCGCTCTACAAAAACATTCGTTTGCAGCGTGTAGATGCCACGGTGCGATCGCTCACCGTTAGTTCAGCCGAACCAGGCGATGGCAAATCGACGATCGCGGTTAATTTAGCCCACGCGGCAGCAGCAATGGGACAACGGGTACTGCTAGTGGATGCCGATCTGCGCCATCCACAAGTGCATCATATTATGGAGCTGTCAAACCAGTGCGGGTTAAGCGATGTCATCACAACCAACATCAATGTTAGGACTGCCCTTCAGCCATCACCAACCCGCGATAACTTGATGGTGCTAACAGCAGGACGAACCCCGATCGATCCGGTTGAGCTACTGTCATCCGGTAAGATGCGCGTCTTGATGGAACGCTTTCAGATGGTGTTTGATCTGGTCATTTACGACACCCCACCACTGGTTGGTTTGGCAGACGGTAGCTTAGTCGCCTCGCAAACGAACGGGCTAGTGCTGATCGTGCGGGTGGGTAAAACGAAGCGTCCCTCAGTCGCGCAAGCCATGGAAGAGCTGAAGGTTTCGTCCACCAATGTTCTGGGCTTGGTGGCAAATGGTGCTGTTGAGGCAATGACCCCTTACAGCTATCACTATCAGCGTTATGTCAAGCCGTCAAACGGTGCGGCTCCTGTTGAACATCTTTAGACTCGGCTCCTCAAACTGTCTTTTAGCCTTCCGATCGTTCCCTGCTGCCAGATGACTAACACCTGAATCGTCCCCTGATCTTGGTAAGACGTATGCGCTCCACCTCCATTGCCAACAACGATTCCACCGACTGGCTTGATTTAGCGATCGAGGTGCGATCGTTCGACCAGCCTGTGATCGCGCCTGTGTCGTCGCTGGAACTAGTTGCAAGCCCCGAAGCACCACTAATAGAGGCAACACGAGAACGTCCCAGCTTGTTCAATCGGCGTACCGGGGCACTGGCAGGAGCCGCGATCGCCCTGGTAGGAGGCACTACTTTGGTGCAGCTAGCCAACCAGACAGACCAATATGAAGGCAAGTTTCAGCTTTTGGTCGAGCCAGGTGCTGAAACAACGGTTCCTGCCACTCAAGCTAACGCGCAAGCCACGCGATCAACCCCTACCGTCGATTACGCAACCCAGATTCAGGTGTTGTGGAGTCCCAAGTTGCTCGCGCCAGTGGTGCAACAGCTCCAGACGCAGTATGCCGACCTCAACTACGATACGCTGGCGCAGAAGCTAGACATCACGCACCGCGACGACGACAAAACGCTAGAGATCCGTTATCAAGACCCTGACCCGCAAAAAGTGCAGGCAGTGCTCGAAAAAGTGTCGCACGCCTACCTGCAATACAGCCAGCAATGCCGCACGAACCTCTGTCGCGAACTAAAGTTTGTGGAGAAGCGGCTACCCCAGATCCAAAAACAAGTGGTGGTCGCACAGCAAAACCTTCAAAGGCTCCAGCAGCGGCATAGCATCACTGAACCGACAGCACTGGGGCAACAGTTGTCTCAGCGAAGCAATGTGCTGGTGCAACAGCGCCAAGCCTTACAAGTTCGTCTAATCGAAGCACGCACGCAGCTTGCCATTTTGCAGCAGCGATCGGGGCAATCACCTCTGTCATCAGCGGATGCAGATCTGGCAGAGCAAACGCTGACCCGAAACGATCGCTATCAGTCACTCCTCGCACAATTGCGGACGCTCGCCGATCAGCTAGCCGTCGAGCTTGCCCGTCCGCAGCCAGATAGCGCCACGCTGCAACCTCTCAAACATCGCTATCAGGTGATTTCAGCCCAGATGACCGAGGCGGCACAAGCGCCAATCGCTCGTCAACTCGCGCAGGCGATCGCAGACTTCCAAACAGGGAAAACGACTGACTATACCGCGATCGTGCAGCAGCAAAATCTGTTGGAATGGGTAGCAGCCGCAACTCAGGTGCGGGTACTGACTTTGACTGAGCAGATAATCGCACAAACCGAAGGGCACGTTCAGCAACAAATCAAACAATGGGTAGTGTTAGCCCGTCAATATGCTGAACTTAATCTGGAGTTAAAGTTTGCCACTGATAATCTAAACCTGTACACAGCTAAACGTGCTGAACTTCAGCAGTTCATTACTCCCCGAACGAACTGGCAGCTAACGAACGCGCCCACGGTTGAGCAGATTTCCTCTGGTGCTCTTTCTGACCCAGAGCAGCGCTTGAGTTTGGGGCTGTTGCTCTCGTTCATGCTGGTGATCTTGGTCATGTCGATCGCTGACCAGACCAAACAAACCAAACCGACCGGGCGACAGTTACCGGCTATTCAGCCAGAGTCGCTGCCTCAGACCTTCTATCAAACAGCCTCCTATCAAACAGTCTCCTACCAAACAGCTGTCATCAATCAAGCTGCGGCCCTTTTCATGCCTGCCGTAACGGCTCTAACGGAACGAACAGCCCAACACCAGCGCACAGCCCTGTTTCTCTTGACGGCTGCCGTCCGTCTTGAGACGGTAAAACGGACGAAACTCACTGTCTAAGCCAACTGCCACGCTACTTTAAACAACTGCTAGCCTGAAGGTACTCTGCTAAATGAGCGTATGCATAGACTCTTGACAGGTCCCCTGACAGTCGAACGGTTGCAGTTGCCGATCGCCGACTTACCTACTTCGCTCAAAGGCGTGACGCTGACACAGTTCTCAGATTTTCACTTCGACGGGATTCGGCTCTCTGAAAAACTGCTTGAGGCGGCGATCGAAGCCAGCAATACACTGGAACCGGATCTGGTTGTCCTCACAGGCGATTTTGTCACCGCTGATCCTGCTGCTATTCATAACTTGGTGCCCTGGTTAAAAGCGCTGCAAAGCCGAGCAGGCATCTATGCCGTGTTGGGCAATCACGATATTTGCTATCGCCGCTCACGACCGGAAGTGACAAAAGCACTTACTAGCATTGGCATTCAGGTTTTGTGGAATGAGGTTGCTTACCCCCTTGGGCCCGAACTGGCGATCGTAGGGTTGGCTGATTTTTGGTCGCCATCCTTTAATCCTCTGCCCGTGCTGAAGGCGATCGATCCCAGCATTCCACGCATTGTCCTGTCGCACAATCCCGATACGGCTGTCCCGTTACAACAGTGGCGTGTAGATCTGCAACTTTCTGGGCATACCCACGGTGGTCAAGTCGTGCTTCCTGGCGTCGGCAATGTGTCGCAGCTTATTTCAACAACCTATTGCAAACTACCCAAACAAGCCAGACGCTTTGTACCCTGGATGAAAGAATGCGCTCGAGTTTCTAAACACTGGGAATGGGCACAGGGATTGCACAATGTAGGCAACAATCGTCTCTATGTCAATCGCGGTCTTGGTACTTACCTGCCAGGTCGCCTCTTTTGCCCACCCGAAGTAACCGCTATCACACTACTTTGATAGCTGGGTGGCGATCATCAGGTTGAGAGCAACGCTCATCTTAAGAGAATCTAACGATTTAGCTGCCTGAAGCGGAAATACATCCCTAGTTAGACCTCGACGGTTGGCACTACCGAGTAGAACTGTATACATAAGCAAAACAGCATTTGTATAATCAGGTTCCCTTCGTATGTCTTCGCAAGTCTATCGTCTCCTTGCCGTTGATGACGTTCCAGATAATTTATTTCTACTGCAAACAATTTTAGAAATGGAAGGGTTTGTAGTCGATGTGGCAACTAGCGGTAGTATTGCACTACGTAAGATTAAAGCTGCACCACCCGACTTAATCTTGCTGGATGTCATGATGCCTGGAATGAATGGCTATGAGGTAACACAACAGATCCGTCAGGATGACACCCTTCCGTCCATCCCGATTTTGTTAATCTCTGCACATGATGAAGCCAGCGCAATACGCGGCATTGAGCTAGGGGCAAATGACTTCATCTGCAAGCCAATCGACTTCAACGAGTTGCTTACCAGAGTCCGTACCTACTTGCGCCTGACCCACAGCGTGGAGCCTGGTAAGGTTGAGCTAGCTCCTGTTGAGCCTAATAACGCTGTACAACCGACCAGGCAAGTTTCGCACCTGGGGCAGACTCAGTAGTAGTTTGTCTCTCTTAATGAAGCAATAGCGCTTGATACTCTGCCTCTAAACCCTGGCATTCGGTAGACACAGTGCTTTTCACACTGTTTAGGCGAGATAGTTCCAGTTCGCGATCGATCTCCCGCGATTCCTTTTGCTTCAAAAGATTATCGAGTTCAGCCTTACGCGCCTGAATGTCGTCGTTGATCCGCTTGATGACTTCGCGTTCGTATGCATCAAAACACTCTTGTACAGCGCTATAAATCGGTTGCCATTGCGCTTGCACGACTTGAGGCAACTGCTTCACCAGTTCAGTTTTGATGGCTTTAGTAAACTGTTTACGGGCATGATCGGCTTGCAGTGCGCCAACACCGAGACCAATGAGCACAAAGCCGATTGGACCCAGCATGGCACCAAAGACAGCAGACGCCACGATCGACACGCCTGCCGTTGTAAAGAAGTTTAGTAAGATACTTTTGAAGTCAAACCCAGATGCCGCCAGTGCCGCACCCGCGAAGTTACCTGCTGCCAGCGAGAACAAACCCATTGCCCATTTTGCCCAGCCAGGGCTATCGTCATCGGGCGTAGACCCAAGGCGGGTCTCAATTTTCTGCCCCGTCAGCTTCTCTGTAATTTGATCCGTCACTTCTACGTAAGACGAACCATAACGGGCAGCACTTGTAGACAATTGGGCAAACGCTTCGTTTAACTCTTTTTCGGCAGTCAGCGTCCAGGCAAAGAATTTGTCGTTGACATACTGCTGAAAGCCCTGTTGCGCGGTAGCGGTGAACTGCTCTCGCTTGCTTTCGTTAAAGAAATCTAGAAACTGAAGCTCGGTTGGCTGATAGCGCTGAAAGTCTTGCTCAAAGGTATTTTCCAGATTTAGAACGTAGGTTTTGAAGGAATCAGCGATCGCTCGTGCCTTCCGATCTCTCATTGTCCGAATCTCGTCTCGAAATTCATCCCGAATGCCGCTCAATTGACCAAACTGCGGCTCGACTGAGGCAATCCGCTGCTTGAGTGCCTCTACATCTTGATCCAGTAGGGGAATGCGCCGCGCGATCGCCTCCTGCACTCGCGCAAATGCCTGACGAGCCAGCGTGCGCGCCTGACGGAATTCGGCGATCGCCCGCTCCTGCGTCAAAAACGTGTTCAGTGACCCCATAAATTCAGCAAAGCCTGTGCCTTCGAGTGAAGCAGCAGGATTTTTGATCCGTCGCCGCAGTGCTTGAATGGCGGAGACTTCAAACACCCGTTCTTCGTAAAGATCAGCACCATCCACCTGGCAATAGTCAATCAGATTGGCGTGAAACACCTTTCGCAGCTTTGTTTCTGCCTCTGCCATTTCGTCTGCATCATCCGGATCAATTAGCCCTTCTCTGACCTGATCCCAAGCGTTGATTAAGAAGAAAACGGATAGCCCTCGATCTTTAATGTAGTTTTCTAGATAGCGCCGTTCTGCCAGCGTACAGGGTTGCGATGCCCGCAAAACAAACAGAATAGCGTGGCAGTTGTTGATGTAGCCCAACGAAAGCTCATTCCGTGCTTCGGTATCGTTTAAGCCGGGGCTATCTACAATTTCTACTCCCTTCTCCAGAAGTGGCAGCGGATACTCTACAACCGCATGGCTGACATCAGGAAACGCTTGCTGTTGCTTTTGTTCCAGTTCTTTTGCTTCTTCTGGGGCGATCGTATACCGTTGCTTGAAGCTCTTGAAGTCGATCGGCTCTGGCGGCTTACCATCGTTAAAATGCACCGTCACCGTCTTCTCAGCACCGTACTTGAGAATCGTCAAGAGTGCCGTGCAGGGATTCACATCGCTAGGCAGCAAGTTCTCACCAATCAGGGCGTTCAAAAACGTGCTTTTGCCCCGCTTCATATCCCCTAACACCAGCAACCGAAAGGCACCCTGCCGCAGATTTTTGCTGGCGATCACCAGATCCTCAATCTCCCGCTCTAGCCCCAGCTTGCCCGATGCCTTCTCGCTAGCAGATTCAGCTTGGGTAAGTGTTTCAGCAACATTATTAAGGTGCTCTGAGATCTGTCGTCGTGCTCTAACTACGCGATCGAGGTCGTTGAGAAAGCCATCTGTTTCAATTTTGTAACTCATGGTGGGTGACGGTGAGAGAGGGTATGGATGGGGATAAGGGAAGACACAGGCAGGGGGATCTCGATTTATAGCGTTTATAGCGCGGAAAAAGAGAATCGGTATGCCACTACTCTCAGCATCCCTAGAGAAGCAACCCGTCAAGCCTTATTTAAGGTAGAGCAGCGATCATCAGCAGCACCAGATTATGAGAATCATCTACGCGAATACATTCAACCATTAGCAAAACTTAACGAAATGCGTTAGCTTTATTAACATATGTATCGTAAATTCATCCATTCGTCATTATCACAAAAATCAAATCATGCCTAAAAACTCGCTTCTAGCCGCTGTTTTCAAGCCCAATGTGAACGTTAATCTGCTTTCGCAAACGTCCTTTGCACTGCTTCGCGTGGTAGTCGGCATGATGATCGTTCATAACGGATTAGACAAACTCTCTAATATTGAGAGCTTTTCTCAAGCGTATGTCCAGGTTATTGGCTTGCCGTTCCCCCTTTTCTTTAGCTACGTCGCTGCCTTAACTGAACTCATTGGCGCACCGTTATTAGCACTTGGCTTACTCACTCGTCCGGCGGCACTGGGTCTGTTTTCAACCATGTGTGTGGCAATGTATCACCACATCCTGGTCGCTGGTTTTAGCATTCCGTACCTGGAACTATCAGCCGTTTACGCAGCTTGCTTCCTTTTCTTTGCCATTAATGGTGGGGGCTTGTTTTCTACCGATGCACTGTTGGCAAACTGGTTGGATGCCAGTGCGCTGTCTGCTCAGGCAAAGCGGGTGATGAATCTGGAGAAGGCGTACGAAGCAACCAGTATTGTGGAGCCGAAGGTTAACGCTTAAGAATAAGCGAACCGAATTAACCGTCTGCTCTGGATAGCAGCAGTAAGCCCTGGGGGAAACTTCAGGGCTTTGTTTTGCGTACTTGTTTTGCGTACTTGTTTTGCGCACACAGCTACCTGGCAATCGCCCCAGTATCCATGCAACAAGTGCTGGCTGTCACTTTTCCATCTAGATCGTCCTTAATTCCGCTTCATAAAGGGGAAGCCGCAGGTAGGGGAAGTTTGATTCGCAGCGTGCAAAAAGGGAATTTATACAATGCAACTGTTACGAGTGTCAAGCGCAGCGACAAAAGACAGTCGGCAGCAAACCGGAAAAAATAGCAAGTCTTAACTCAGAGTTTAGGTTTAGCCCTGTCGCTTGAAGGTTTGGTAAACCTATGTTAGAACGGAATCCCGACAACCCAAGCTGAAAACCTATGCTAGCGGTGATTATGGCGATCGTACGACTCGTCTAAAAAGAGGGTTAGGGTAGCTGAAGGGGCTATTCTACGCATACACTCAAATGGCAAGAATCACAACGAACATGAGGCTGTCTGTCCATGAATCACCCTTCTCCAACGTCGGTTATGTCAAATCCGATCAAGTTTGGTACTGATGGCTGGCGGGGGTTAATTGCCGCAGACTTCACCTTCGATCGCCTGACGCTAGTAGCACCATTAGCGGCTCATGTCTTGGCGAACGTCTATGGCAGCACAACTGCCAAGCGGTTAGTGATTGTGGGCTACGATCGGCGCTTCCTGTCCGAAGACTTTGCGCTGGCAACGGCTGAAGCAGTGAGAGCGGCTGGCTTTGATGTGCTGCTGTCAGATGGTTACGCGCCCACACCTGCCTTTAGCTGGGCTGCGAAAGAACACAATGCCTTGGGCGCACTGGTCATCACTGCAAGCCATAATCCTGGCAGCTATTCTGGCTTAAAAATTAAGGGTGCGTTTGGCGGCTCTGTCCCGCCTGCGGTAACGCAGCAAGTAGAAGCGCTACTGGCGGAAGGCAAAACGGTTCAGGGCACACCGGGTAAGCTACAGACCTTCAATCCTTGGGAAGGCTACTGCAAGGGGCTGGAAACAAAGGTAGATATTGCAGCCATTCGGCAAGCCATTCAGCAGGGCAAGCTGACCGTTTTTGCGGATGTGATGCACGGAGCGGCGGCAGGTGGTCTGGAACAACTGCTCAAAACACCGATTCGAGAATTACATAGCGATCGCGACCCGTTGTTTGGTGGCGGCGCACCTGAACCGTTACCGCGTTATCTAACCAGCTTTTTTGAGCATATTCGCGCCTATCGGCAGGAAAATCCGGCTGGCTTGGCAGTGGGGCTAGTGTTTGACGGTGATAGCGATCGCATTGCAGCTGTCGATGGACAGGCAACCTTTCTCAGTTCACAAATCCTCATCCCAGTTTTGATTGAGCATTTGGTTGCTCGTCGTAACTTCAGCGGTGAACTGGTAAAGACCATCAGTGGCTCTGACCTGATGCCCAAAGTAGCAGCACTCTACAACTTGCCGGTCTTTGAAACGCCCGTTGGCTATAAATACATTGCCGATCGCATGTTGGAAAGCCAGGTGCTGCTGGGTGGCGAAGAATCAGGCGGTATCGGCTACGGTAACCACATCCCCGAGCGCGATGCCCTGTTATCAGCGCTGTATGTGCTGGAGGCGATCGTCCACTCTGGGTTAGACCTGAGCGACCTCTACCGCAAGCTACAAGAACGAACGGGCTTTTTCTCTAGCTACGATCGCATTGACCTGCCCCTTGCCAGTATGGATGTACGGGCAAAGCTGCTGAACCAGCTCCAAACCCAGCCACCAACTGAAATCGCCGGGCATCGCGTCATTGATTGCCTTTCTGTTGATGGCTACAAATTTCGCCTCGACGACCAAAGCTGGCTATTGATCCGCTTTAGCGGCACAGAACCAGTTTTACGGCTCTATTGCGAAGCGGCGACCTTAGAGCAAGTGCACAAAACCCTTGCTTGGGCAAAAGATTGGGCAAATTAGCACAGTAACTTAAAGGCGGCACGAAGTACCGCCTTTTGTCCCTCAGCCCTCAGCCCTCTAAACAGGTAGCGCTGGCTCAACCTGATTGGGAATTGCCGCGCCCGAATAGACCAACCCTCGCTGTAGATCGAGGGTGACAATTTCGCCATCGCGGATGGCTGAGGTCGCATTCTTCACGCCGACGATCGCAGGTACACCTAAGCGCAGCCCAATCACAGCCGCATGGCTGGAGAGGCTACCGTCTTCAGTGATAATGCCAGCCGCTTTGCGAATGGTATCAATCAATTCAGCGCCCGTATGTTGTGCCACTAGAATTTCGCCCGGATTAAAGTGGCTCATATCCGTGCTGCTGTGGATTATCCTTGCTCTACCGCTAATCATGCCCTGACCAATACCCACACCCTTACCACGCACGGCGGTAACCATTTCCACCTTAATCAGGTCGGTGGAGCCAGAAACACCCTGCAAGGTGCCAGCAGTCATGACAACGAGATCGCCTTCACACAGAAGATTTTTCTCTTGAGCCACATTCAGCGCAGCTTGAAACGTCTGTCCCGTTGAGGGCAAATCCAGGACAAGTAGTGGCTTGACACCCCAAACAAGCTGAAGCTGCCGCGCGACATCGACGTGAGGCGTAATCGCTAAAATGGGTTTAGCGGAGCGAAACTTAGAGACATTGCGGGCAGTGGCTCCTGTTTTTGTGAGGGTCATAATCGCCGCTGCATCTAACTGGTCGGCAATTTGACTTACCGCATGGCTGATTGCATTGGGAATCGATCGTCCACTGTCCTCGATCGCCTTCTTCCATTTTTCCTGCTCGATTCGCACCGCAATACGTGCCATGGTTGCCACCGCCTCAACGGGATGTTTACCCACAGCAGTTTCGTTCGAGAGCATCACCGCATCCGTACCGTCCAAAATGGCATTCGCCACGTCAGAAATTTCAGCACGAGTGGGGCGGGGGCTATGTACCATGCTGTCTAGCATCTGAGTCGCGGTGATGACTGGGATGCCCATACGATTTGCCGTCAAGATCAGCCGCTTTTGCAGCACGGGTACGTCTTCTGCAGGGAGTTCTACGCCCAGATCACCCCGTGCCACCATCACGCCATCGCTAATAGAGAGGATCGACTCCATCTCTTGAATCGCTTCATGTTTTTCAATTTTGACGATCACAGGCACATTTTTGCCCGCACTGGCGATCAGTTCTTTGATTTCCAGCACATCCTGCGGGTTTCGCACAAAGCTGAGGGCAACCCAATCAACGCCCTGGTCAAGCCCGAAGGTCAGGTCTTTGCGGTCTTTATCCGTCAGTGCCTTAATGGAGAGATAAACGCCCGGAAAGTTGACCCCTTTGTTGTTAGAAAGGGCACCACCAACGACCGTGATGCAGTGAAGTTCGCGTGTGGCGCGATCGACTTTCTCAACAAACATTTCCACCTTGCCGTCATCCAGCAAAATGACCGAACCCTCTGGCACTTCGTCTGCTAGCGGTTCGTAAGTAATCGAACTAATAGTCTGAGTGCCTTCTAGAAGCTTGCTGGTAAGGGTGAAGCGATCGCCCTTGTTAAGAATAATCGACCCATCTTTGAACCGTCCCAGTCGAATTTTTGGTCCCTGCAAATCTTGCAAGATGCCGACTGGTTGGTTCAACTCAAACGAGGTTTGGCGAATGAGACGAATGCTGCGTTGGTGATCCTCATGCGTTCCGTGGGAGAAGTTGAGGCGTAGAGTTGTTGCACCTGCCTCGATCAGCTCGCGCAGAACCTCTGGACTGCTAGTTGCTGGACCAATGGTGGCAACAATCTTGGTTCGGCGATGGGTATTGGAAAGCGGCATTTATCTTCATCTTGAGGAGTAAGAAGGGTGCCAGGGGCAAACTGGCACGGGCGGAATCAGTCAATGTATCTGACTAGCGTCAGTTTGCCGCATTCTACAGTGTCCGTGCAAGTATCTGGGCAAAAAGGCGCTGTTAAAGGATTGCTGATGAGTCGTTAGTTTTAAGCCTAGTAACTGGTGAGCGTCTGTAACAGGCACTTCCACACAAAAAAGCCACGCCCTTTCACTCCTTTACTCTTCCTGGCTACCACTCTCGTAACGCGATCGCCACACCCTGTCTCAGCGGCTCCGGCAAGTCACTATGTGCCAACTGTTCTAGCCGCTGACGGGCAGTTTGAGCATCGAGAGCTTTAAGAGCCGCAATAGCATGGAGCCGTACACCCATCGCTTCATCTGCCAGAAGCTGCATCAGAGTTTCGAGCGCGTCTGGTTGCTCTAATTGACCGAGACCAAGCGCGATCGCTTGTCTGAGCGTAGGCTGATCCACTACAAGCGGGGTGGCAAGGGTAGCCATTAACAGTTGAGCTGCCTGGGGCTTGGTTTCGGCGACTTCCCACTGCCCAACAGCAGTAATGAGCGCCTGACAGAGCGGTTGGGCTGCTGGCTCCTGCAACAGAGGCAGTGCTTGTCGAAGATAATCTAGGGCGATCGCGCTGCCAATCCGGGTGAGTGCCCAAACAACCTCGATTTGCAAGGGTAGTGGCGTTTGCGGAGACTTGAGCACAGCGAAAAGCGCCTCTGCGGCAGCATCGGTGCCCAGCCGTCCCAGCGCGATCGCCGCTTGCTGGCAAACTGCCGCATTGGTATCCCGCAGGCGTGGCGACAGTAGCGTGACTAACGCCAGTGGTAGAGTCAGATCGTGGCGAAAACCTAACGCTTCAACCGCAACCTGTCTGACTGTTGCATTCTCGTCATGAAGCGCGTTTACCAGCACGGGCGGCACACGAGAATCATGAAAACTGCCCAGGGCTTCGATCGTGATCGCTCGGACTGCCGGATTAGGATCACGCACCACTGTCAGCAGGGGAGCAATTGTTTCCGAGCGACGAATGTGTGCCAGCGACCGCACTGCAAAGAGGCGTGTATCGTCGATCGCCAGGAGGTTTGTTAGGGCAGCGATCGCTGTCGTACCCAAATTTGCCAGCGACTCGGCTGCCATACTGCTGAGTTCTTCACTGTCAGTCGTTTGCAGCAAATCCATTAATGCCCTGATGACATCAGGGTGGCTATAGCCACTAAGGATCCGGGCAGCGAACCAGCGTGCCTCCAGATCAGCCGTATCGTCCTGAAGTAGGGTGATGAGCGGTGCGATCGCGCGATCGCCAAAGATCGGAAGCAGTTTGGCAATCTCCCAACGGTCTTGAAAGTCGCCCGCCTCAAGAGCGGCGATCGCCAGTTCCAGCAGCACCACCATCTCAGCCGCTGTGGGCAGCAACGGGTTGTGATCGACAGTTGCAGGCACATGAGCGGGAGCCTTGCTCAACAACTGCTGTAAACAATGCGTCAGTAACGACCAGTTTTCCTGGCGAAACGCTTCCTGAGCTTGCTCTAGCACGTTTGACATTCGTTCAAGTTTACAAAGTTGCCCCATTCTGACACAGCGCTGTCACTCAGCACACTGATCGTGCCGCTAATTCACTGAAGAAGCACAGCCCATCTATTCTCTAGGTAAAAAGTAAGGAGCTGAAAAGACTCAAAAGCCCCTCTTTTTTGGAAGAAGGGCTGGAATGCGGGTTTTAGTTGTACATCGTATGACTAAAGGCAAAATCAAACATGGCAACCCAAAATGGTAGACCTTTTAATTTCGCACTTTGCACAGTTCTAAAGCTAATAGCTAACCGCTGGACGCTTTAGTTCTCAGTCACTGGATGAGTTGCGGAGGGGCGACGGTCGATCACCTGATCAACCAAACCGTAATCTCTTGCTTCTTCGGCAGACATAAAGAAGTCGCGCTCGGTATCTTCTTGAATACGCTCGATCGACTGCCCGGTATGCTCTGCCAGCATTTCGTTCAAACGCTGCTTGTGATACAGGATTTCTTTTGCCTGGATTTCAATGTCGGTTGCCTGACCTTGCGCGCCACCCAACGGCTGGTGAATCATGATGCGAGAGTGGGGTAGGCTCATCCGCTTGCCTTTCGTACCTGCACTGAGCAAGAACGCGCCCATGCTAGCAGCCAACCCAACGCAAATGGTCGAGACATCTGGACGAATGTGCCGCAGCGTATCGTAAATGCCCATCCCCGCTGAAACCGAGCCACCAGGGGAGTTGATATAGACATAGATATCTTTCTCTGGATCTTCAGCATCCAGAAAGAGCAACTGAGCCACAATCAAATTTGCCAGGTCGGCATCAATCTGCTGCCCTAGAAACACAATCCGCTCCCGCAGCAGCCGCGAGTAGATGTCAAAGGCACGTTCGCCTCGACCAGATTGCTCAATGACGGTAGGAATCATGGTGCTTGCTCTCGATTCGTTTTCCTCATTCTACCGATTTGAGGGAGGAAGAGGTGAGGGGAGAGGGTTTCTCACAGGAGCAGAGAGAGCGGGCTAAAAAGCGGCAGATAAACCGACGCGAAAGGTCAAACCCGGTTGGTAGATACGGTTCACTCGTTCGTAGCTGACATCAGCTAAGTTTTCGAGATAAACCAGAAAGGCAACATTTTGGACGATCGGAATTCGCGCATTCAAATCCAGGTTGAGCCACGAAGACGAAAAACTACGCGTGTCTACGCCTGTCTCGGCAAATAAAGCACGTCGAGAACCACTATTGTAGTTGGCATAGAAATTCAGTTGCCACCCGTTCCAGTCGTAGCCAATGCCAATTTGAGCGACTGAGAAGGGAATGGTACTTAGCTGCAAGCCCTGCTCCACACCTGATTCAGTCCGAGCATCGGTGTAAGTGTAGTTGAACAGTGCCGAAAGTTGCGGCGTTAGTTTCCAGCGCACACCTGCCTCAAACCCATTCGTATTGACCAGACCAATGTTTTGCCAGCGTCCAGCCACGACGCTAAGGCGATTCTCCAAACGGTTGCCAAAGTAGGTGAGTTGGGCAGAGAGACTGGACGTTACCTTAAAGTCAATCCCTGCTGTCCACGCGGAACCTGTCTCTGGTTCCAAGTCTGGGTTTGGCAACCAGTTGTGAACGGTATCAAAGAGATACAACTGGTCTAAGCCTGGGTTACGACGCACTGAGACCCAACTGCCTCGCAAAGCAATGTCTGAGGTGATGTCCCACCTTGTACCAACGCTAGGGTTAGTTGAACTGTCGTACTCGGTGTTGAAGTTCTGGCGTAGACCTAGTTCAAGCTGCACATTAGCAAGGATTTTGAAGGTGTTGAGAACGAACAGGGCTGTATTGGTACGATCGCGCTTCTCTGCCGCGTTGAAGCGAGTCAGGCTCGGCACAGTACTGAGCGTTTCGCCCTCAAAAAACTCACTGCGTAAATCAAGCCCGTAGCGCAGGTTGTAGAAGGTTAGAATTTGCCAATTGTGCTCAACTCTTGCGGTCAAGCCCTGAGATTCTAAGGCACCTCGACGGAAAAAGACGCTTTGCGTCGGACCAAAGGTGTTGAAGTTGTCCCGGTTGTAGCCAATGGTTGCAGTCAGAATCGAATCATCACTACCGCCAATCAGGGCATTCCATGACAACCCGATATTTAAGCCGTCATGCTCCAAGCGATCGCGCTGGAGCGGAAACCCAAAGTACAAAAGCCCTTTACGACTAGTGTTCGCGTAAGCATCCAGCCTCAAAGTATGGCGGGAATCAACTCGGTAGGTTAACCGACCAAAGTAGTTGTCAAACTTGGTATCCCCGTTAAACAACCGTCCATCGGGTCCACGGTTTGCTGCCCCTCTGGGCACTAGGTAATCATTATCAGCCTGAAAGCGCTCATAGCCAATGGCATAGCTCAATGCATTCAGGGTGCCTGCAACACCCGCGCGATAATTCTGCTGCCCATAGGAACCACCCTGCGCCAGCGCACTGAACTTAATGGGTGCAATTTCTTCTTTAGTGAGAATATTGACTACGCCACCAAACGCTTCAGAACCATAGAGTGTAGACGCTGTGCCGCTGGAGAGTTCAATGCGATCGATGCCACCCGTCAGAAATGTATTTAGGTCAGTAGCACCGTGGTAAGTATTGACATTGCTACCGATCGGTCTACCATTCAACAAAAACGTATTCTGGTTAGTCGTTGTGCCCCGGTAATAAAAGCCGGTATGAATGTCTGCGCCAAACCCAGCGTCATTGATGGCAAATCCGGGTAGACTCTGCAACACCTCTGTAACGCTGGTTGCCCCCTGTTTGTCAATTTCCTCACCAGTGATGGTGTAAATAGGAGCAGTGTTAGCAGGTACTTTTTTACCCTCAACTACAATCTCTTCTTCCGCTTCATCTTCTTCTGCTTCATTGTCAGAGGGTGTCTGCTCATCCAGTTGTAATGACTGGCTAATGGCAGTTGAAACGGTTGGTTTTGCCAACAGCCATACAGCACGGGTTAAAGGGCGATCGAACTCTTTCAATCGCAGAATCGTTTGCGGCTTGTTCACAGTCTGTCTTGAGCCCGTGCGTTCTTCATTGGCAGCAACGGGCATTGCAACCGCTTGAGCGCTTGTGCCCAACAGAATGCTTCCGTGCAGGAACACGGTGGGTAATAGTAAGCGTCGTTTCATATGTTAAGTTGACTCACTCCTCACACACCCTGCCCCAACAAACAGGCATGGTGCAAAACCTCAAATAATCGCTCTTATTGTTGGAACAGCATTCACCTTGATGTCAAAAGACACGTTGTCAAACTCATCCAGGTACGTGCTCGAACGATCGCACGCATAGAACGCACAACTAGTTATATCGGCTCGGCATAAGTCTTGATTGCCAAAACTCAACCCTGTACGGAGAAATCGGTATTTTGACCCTAGAATTCGGATGTTGCAGTTCATAACTTGATACCTCGTGTTCAGAACTCAGTGTTTCAACTTCAGAACTCAGACTTTCAAGCTCAAAACTTAGTGCTTCAAGTGCAAGGTTCGAAAATTCATCTGTGAAACTTCCGACTTCCGACCCTCTGCAAAATTCTTAAATTAAAAGTTTTCAGAGAATGGGAGATTCGCAGGCGTAGGCAGTATATTGGCTCCAGTAGTTACCTCACCCCTCGCAAATGACGAATTTGCCAAGTCCGGGGAGCGATCCCGGCTCTAATTCCAACAGACGCTCACGGTCACGTTTGCTGAGGCGAATTGGTTTGCCGCTGGGCGTTGCGTTGCTGGCAGGAGTGGCGGGAGGAGCCTGGTATGGCTGGTTTTTTGTCAACGAGAGGTTGGCTCCGTTAATTGAGGCGAATCTGAGTCAGTCACTAAGGCGTCCCGTGCAGTTGGGTGGGGTGGAACGAGTTTCGCTGACCAGTTTGCGCTTTGGTCGATCGTCGGTGCCACCCACGGCAACTGATCCCGATCGCGTCACGATTGAAGCCGTTGATGTCGCGTTCAACCCTATTCAACTGCTGCTTACCCGCAATCTCAATCTGGATATTACGCTCGATAAACCAAACCTTTATCTAGAGCAGGCACGAGATGGCAGTTGGATCGCGGTGCAAATCTCGGACGAGGAGCGCCAGGGACCTGTCAAAACTGAGTTTCAAGCCATTCGCTTTAAGGATGCTAGAGCAACGCTGGTGCCAATTGCTAAGGCTGGCGGCGGTAAAGCAGCACCCATAAACCTTTCGCAACTTAACGGCAGCGCTAATTTCTTTGACCAAAATCAACGCATTGCCTATGAACTTGCAGGGCAATCGAACACCGGTGGCAGCCTAAAGCTCAACGGCGAAACGCTACGATCGCCATCACGAACTAATTTGCAGGTGCAGGGGCAGAATTTTGCCCTGGCTGAAATCGATCGCCTGGTCAAGTTTCCTGTTAACCTTCCAGCCGGTCGCGCCAATGGCAACGTCAGTGTAGAGTTTCGTCCCAACCAAAAACAGCCGTATGTGATGGGCACGGCAACGTTTACAGGCACCACGCTGGCTATTCCCAAAGTCCCTTATACCTTTACCCAGGCAAAGGGTACGCTGCAACTTGTAGGGAGGTTGCTGACCTTAGAGAATACTACGGCATTCTTTGGCAAGGGCAAGATTCCTCTACTGGCAAACGGTACGCTGGACTTTGACAAAGGCTTTAATCTCGCGGCGAAAGTAAAGCCAATCAGTCTGGCTCGCTTGGTACAGACCTTTCAGTTGAAGCTGCCCGTACCAGTATCAGGCGAAGTACTGGCAGACCTGAAAGTAACGGGAAAAACTCAGCAGCCGGTGATTACAGGGGTAGCACGCAATACCAAACCGGGCAGGGTTGATCGTATTGACCTAAGCAAATATAGTGCCCAGTTTCAGCTAAGTACGGCAACGTTGGCACTGGCGATCCCAGACATTCAAGCATCACCCGCAGCGGGTGGACAGGTTACAGGGGCAGGACGGGTTAGCCTCAGAGATCCAGTGCAACTGGCATTCAGCCTTCAGGCAAGAGATGTACCCGCTGAACCAATCGCTAGCGCTTACAGCAACGGCAGGGCACTACCGATCGCGATTGGTCGAGTTAGCGCTCAGGCAGTAGTGACAGGCACCACTGCAAATCCTCGTACCGCTATTCGCTGGCAGGCTCCCGAAGCAGAATATGCTGGCACTGGCGAAATCATTATTGCTAACGGCATCACCACGCTCCAGAATACGAACCTGGCGATCGCAGGCAGTAGCGTGAGCGCCCAGGCGCGGGCACAAGGAGGACGCTGGCAGGCGTTGGTGGCAGGTTCTCAGATTCAGCTCAATCGCTTTTCTCAAGACTTGCGCGGGTTCTTTAGTGGGGCGATCGCGCTCTCTGGTTCGCTGTCAGATTTTAGCCCAGCCAGCGTACGCGCTCAGGGGCAGGGACGTTTATCGCAGGGCATTTCGGTCATTGCGGCACCGATCGACGCTCAGTTTGGATGGGATGGACAAAAAGTGCTTTTGCAGAGAGCAACGGCTCCAGGGTTTAGCGCCAACGGTGCCATTTTTGCACGGTTAACGGGCAGACCAGCAGTCACCGGACTGGATCTGAACGTTCGCACCAGCAACTACAGCTTGCAGGCGATCGCGCTTCCCGTTCCTCGCAACATCGATTACTCTGGGCGCGTAGACTTTGCAGGGCGGCTAGTTGGTAGCCCTGCCAGCCCCAACATTAACGGAGGCTTAACGCTACGCCAGTTTGTCTTAAATGGCACCGCCTTTGAATCGCCACTGCGGGGCAGTTTGCGGGTGGCGCAAGGTGTGAACTTAAACCTGACCGGGCAGCGTGACCGCATTGCACTCACGCTTGGTTCTGACTACCAGATTGTTGCCTTTGACATCAAGCGCGATCAAGCCATTGCAACAGGCAGAACTCAGGGCGATTTACTGCTGGTGGACGCGAAAAACTTTCCGCTTTCGTTCCTCAACACGTCTGCTACAGCCGTCTTTTTCCCTTTAGGGGGTGAGCTAAACGGCACTGTAGCGCTGAGTCGGAGCCGACTACGAACCGGAGATCTCAGCCAGTTGAACGCTAATGGGCAGCTGACAATTACTAATCCGGCGATCGGCACCTACCGGGCAAGCCAATTTGGTGGGCGGATTAGCCTGAACAATGGTGTCGCGACGTTAAGCGGAGCCGAATTGCGACGCGGGCAAAGCATCTTTCAGTTGGATGCCAGTGCCAACATTGCTAGTGCCAATCCGCAGTTCAAGACGAAGTTAACAGTCGCGCAAGGGCAACTTCAGGATGTGCTGGAATTGCTTCAGCTCTTCGATTTATCTGACCTTGCACGGGGCGCAGACTCGCCTGCTTATGGTACGGCTGCTGACCTCCAGACTGTACCAGTTGAACTATCCCGTACCGCTCTGCTCAATCGAATCCGCCGCATCGCTGAAATTCAGACGCTGCAAGCACAAGCACAAGCGACCCGTGAGGCATCACCCTTACCAGAACTTAGTGAGCTGAAAGGGGCATTTAGCGGCGAAGTCACAGCCACAGGTTCGTTACGGACTGGCATCAATGCCCAGTTCAACCTAAGTGGACAAGACTGGCAGTGGGGCAGTGACCTGTCAGCGAAACAGGTTGTGGCAAGCGGCACGTTCGAGAATGGTGTCCTGACGCTGCTGCCCTTACGTTTTCAATCAGATGACTCACTAGTTGCGTTTTCGGGGCAAGTAGGCGGCGCAACGCAGTCGGGGCAGTTCCGCATGGAAAATATTCCGGTCGATCGCGTAACGGAGTTACTTAACCTGCCGCTAGATGTGCAAGGCAACCTGAATGCCACTGCAACGATTTCGGGTAGCCAAAGTAATCCGCAGGTGATTGGACTCCTAAGTTTAGCTAACGGTGTACTTAATGGGACTGATGTTCAGGAGGCACAGGGTAACTTTGGCTATAGCAATGCTCGTCTCAACTTTGGCAGTCGTCTGTTGATTAGCGGCACCGAGCCAGTCACACTCACGGGTAGCGTGCCTCAAAAGCTACCCTTTGCCTCTGTGGAACCGGATAACGACCAGATTCAACTCAGCATCAATGTGAAAGACGAAGGGCTGGCGTTGCTCAACTTGCTGAATAATCAAGTTGCTTGGGTTGATGGCGCTGGGCAAGTCAATGTAGAAGTGCAGGGCACGCTTCAGCAGCCGATCGCCACTGGTACTGCCAGCTTTGAAAAAGCGACGCTACAAGCACGAGCACTCCCCGAACCGCTGACAAATGTAACGGGTACCATTCGCTTTGACCGCGATCGCCTGCGGGTAGATAAAGTAACGGGGCAGTTCACGCGGGGCGAGGTCACTGCGGCTGGCGTGCTGCCGATTTTTGCCACTCTGTCGCCGAACGATCCCGATCAGCAAACGCCTCTCAACGTCTCTCTCGATCAGGTTTCTCTAAATTTGAAAGGGTTATATCAGGGCGGCGTTGGTGGTGATGTTCAAGTCACAGGCACTGCGCTGAGTCCTGTCATTGGTGGCACGATTCAACTGTCAAATGGGCAGGTACTTTTGGCGAGTTCGGAGGGCACTGAAGCTACCAATAATGATGGCGCGACTACTAACGGGAATGCCACCAGCGGGAATGCTACTAGCAGAAATGCTGCGTCAGGTGATAACGCGACTGTCATTGCGTTTAACAACTTGCTGATTTCGTTGGGCGATCGCGTCCGGGTTGTAAGTGCCCCCCTACTAAGTTTCGTCGCGACTGGAGATCTCACGATCAACGGCACATTGGACGAGCTAAAACCAAAGGGGCTGATTAGTCTTCGATCGGGTCAAGTTAATCTCTTCACAACTCAGTTCACGCTGGCGCGTGGCTACCCCCAAACTGCTGAGTTTGTCGAGAATCAGGGGCTTGATCCCAACCTGAATGTGCGTCTTATTACATCTGTGGCAGAGGTGACCAGTAGCCGCCTGCCCACATCAACGCTGTCGTCCGAAATCAACGACTCAACGATTACAGCCTCTGCCTACGGCTCCTTGCAAACGGTGCGGGTTCAGGCACAGGTAGAGGGTCCCGCTAGCCGCCTGTCAGACAATCTTACGCTCACCAGCAGTCCCGCTCGTAGTGAAACTGAGATTGTGTCCCTGCTGGGTGCTGGCTTCGTGAATACTTTAGGGCGAGGCGACACGGCTCTGGGGATCGCTAACCTGGCTGGGTCTGCTCTGTTGAGCAATATTCAGGGTGTAATTGGCAATGCGCTGGGACTTAGCGAATTTCGGCTCTTTCCTACTGTGACTCGCCCCGATCGAGCACGTGGTTCAAGCCGTGGTACGTCCGCTCTTGGTCTAGGTGCCGAAGCCGCGATCGACATTACCCCCAGTTTCTCCCTCTCTGCCTTGAAAGTTCTTACGTCTAACGAACCCACCCAGTTTGGCATCCGCTACCGTCTCAACGATCAAATCTTGTTGCGCGGTTCTAGCGATTTCTCTGGTGATAGTCGTGCTTTGGTGGAATACGAAGCGCGTTTTTGAGCCTAGAAGAGTCTGAGCCGAAAGAGACTGAGATCGCGCTTGATACCCTTATTGACGCACTAGCTTGAGAGACCCCTCAATCCCCTTTACAAAGTGGGAAGCCGTAGGCAGGGGATCTTAACAGCGTGGAGAAAGGAAGCTGGTCTTAATCATCGGGAAATTGCCAGCAGGCAATATGCTCCACGCGATCGCTCCCGCAGGAACAGGATTCGTTAGTCGAAGCAATCCATTCACGATCGCACTGCCGACAGTGACAGAGAATATTGTTTTTGTTAGCTTCGTCGATGCCCTGCTGCCATGCGAGCAGTTCAGCTGGACTAAACTGTGGTGGTGGATCGGTCATTGCGGCTACGGGCAATTTGCTCATGGAGTGTGTCGGCAAGCGCTGGTAGATCAGCCTGAGCGATTGCCTGTTGCTCTCCGGTTGCCAGCCACTTAAGCTGCACCGTCTGATTGGCGGCTTCGGCATCGCCCAAGATAAAGCAAGCCGCTGCACCACTGCGATCGGCACGCTTAAACTGTTTACCAAAGGCACTGCTGCTGAGATCAAGCTCCGTGACGAAGCCTGCATGACGCAGCGTTTGCGCCAGCTTCAAAGCCTGTGCCTCAGCCGCCTCGCCTCTGGAAACGATGTAAAAATCGATCGCGGTTGGTTGGCTCGGTGCAAGCTGCTGCAAAAGCCCAATCAGTCGTTCCAGCCCGATCGCCCAGCCGATCGCGAGCGTTTCGGGACCGCCCAATTCAGCGATTAAGCCGTCATAGCGTCCACCACCACCAACAGTGCCAAACTGCTTAGACTGAAACTCAAACGCGGTGTGGCTGTAGTAATCTAGCCCTCGTACTAGCTTCGGATTCAGCGTGTAGCCAATGCCCAAATTGGTCAAGAGCTGCTGCACTTTTGCGAACCGCTCCTGAGACGCAACGCTAAGGCTGTGACCCAACAGCGGAGCCCCTTGCAGGATTGTCTGCGTTTTAGCATCTTTGCTATCCAGAATTCGCAGCGGATTGCGCGTGAGACGATCTTGAGAATCTGGATCAAGATCCGCTTTGTAAGGCATCAGGTAATCCACCAGCAAACTGCGGTACTGGATGCGATCGTCGCGAGTGCCGAGCGAATTTAGCTCTAGCTGTAGATCATTGAGTCCAACCGCTTGCAGCAGATCGACCGCGATCGCAATGACTTCGGCATCCGCCCGGACATCACCGCTACCCAGCAACTCCACACCCAACTGATGAAACTGTCGCTGTCGTCCTGTCCCCGGACGCTCATAACGAAACATCGGACCTATATACCAGAGACGCTGTACGCCTCCTTGCGCGTGCAAGCCATGCTCGATAAACGCACGCACAACGCCAGCCGTGCCTTCAGGACGAAGGGTCAGCGATCGGTCGCCCTTGTCCTGAAAGGTATACATCTCCTTGCCCACAACATCGGTTGCTTCACCAATGCCGCGCTCAAACAGATCGGTCTGCTCAAAAATAGGGGTGCGAATCTCCTCAAACGCTGCTTGATGCAAAATTGTTCGAGCCGCTGCCTCGACCTGTTGCCAGTAGGCAATCTCACTCGGCAGAATATCTCGCGTGCCCCGTTGCGCTTGAATTAAACCCATGTGTTGTCTAAATTGACTGCTTCCCAAGCACCATAGCGATCGCTATAGTACGCCAAAATTCGTTTCACCTGCTCAGAATCGATCGAGTCTGCATCCGCAATGCTTTGAATCCGCAGACTATCAATCTGACTCAGGCGATAGTCAAACTGCTGCGACTGCTGCGGTAGCAGGTCTACGGTAATGCCATCCACCTGGCAAAGATGGGCAGCCACTTCACGATAGACAGCCAGCGGCAGCCCTGGGCAACGAAGGCGATCGTCCAATCCATCTCTCCCAATGATTCAAAACTAAGCTTTACTAGCACTGCCTACGAGCATAAGCACTAACGCTGCACGATCGACCAAAGAGAGAAGCGTTTACCTTCATCCCTAATCTCTCGTCTTAGCAGGTCAGCTAAAGCATGCGATCACGACACAGCTTCATTACCAAGCTTAGGCAAATTGGCGTTTGGCAACGCGCAGCAATTAACCTCATCAATACAGACCTTACCCCACTGCAACGCCCACCGCACTAACGCCACACGGTTGTCAGTTTCGGTTTTCGTCAGGATGTTGCTGATGTGGTTATCGACGGTACGTTTGCTAATTTCTAGCTTTTCGGCAATTTCCTGGTTGGTTAAGCCAGAGGCAACCAGTTCAATCACCTGGAGTTCGCGGTCTGAAAGAGGACCTTGCACTTGAGATTCGCCAGCAGCCATAGCTTTCCCGTCTGTGTATATCTACTTACCACCCACCATTTTAGGGTAAGTTAGCAAAAATACTCATGACGGAAGGGGAAAGGCAAAAGGCAAAGGGTAGAAGGCAAAGGGCAAAAGGTAGAAGGCAGAAACGCAATTCAAAACTTAAAACTCAGAACTTCCTCCTCTCCATCACGCACTACGATAAATGTGACCTTTCTAAAAAATCGATCACCATGTCTAAAGCAGGCAGTGTCTGGGCGTACAAACCGTGGTGGTGCCAACCCTGGTCAATTTTGTTAACGGGTGCGGTGTTGATTGGTGGCAGCTGGGGCTTGATGCACACGATCTGGTTGACCGTGCTGGTAGCAGTGCCAGTGGTGGTCTGGATGGTCTTTTTTCTATTGATTTATCCTCGCTTGATGCAGGAGAGTGGCGCACTACCGGATGCAACGCCGCCACAAGGTGAATAGCGATCGCTCCTCCAGTCACAAGAACTGCGATCGCTCTACTTTTTGGGGCGATCACATGACGATGAGAGACGATTTCACAGGGGTTTTTATGACGATTCGTTGATGCGTTACGCTAGCGCTAACACATCCTACAAGATCGGCGATCGCGCTAAGCAACACAACGGCAGAGTTGAGCCGATGCAGTATTCTTCAACTCTAACCGATAAACTCTCTTCATTCGGCTCCAACGTAGTGTTGGGATGCATGTAGTATGTTCAGGATATTTAGGAGATGCCGTGAAGCTTGAGCATCTTAAGAATCTCTTTCCTTTTATTTTCAGCACAACCTTGATCCAAAACCAACTCTTTGAGAACGGAAATGTATCGCGGTCTGCACAGGATTACGTCCTCATCCTGATCCATTAGCCAAGCCTCTTCATCATATGCCCAAGCTCTCACCTCATCGATTGTTGGATTTAGATTATTTGGTTTTCTTTCAAATTCACCTTGCCATCTTCGGGTTAATTCACCTTTACCTATCAACACTGAACCTTCATACAGGTAGAACTGGCATCCGACTTCTAAAGCAGGGTCTAGAACACGATCGAGAAATACAACCTGAACTAAACCGCTATGCCCTGGTTCAATTTCTGGTGATCCTCCAATAGGCTCAACAGCACTTGAAACCGAATCTTTGGAGACTCGAAAATGTAGGGTGTAAAGAAGTGAACCAATTTTGAGCGGTACTTTTCTGCCACTCTCTTGGGTTGGGTCAAGTTGAATAAGCGCTTCTGCAAACTCAGCCAATTCATCAGACCTCACTGACAACCTTGCAATTTAGTAAAATATCAACTTTAACAGGCAACTTTCAAACCACTGTCTTAACAGATACGAGAAGCAGCCCAACAATTTATCGTACAGAGTTTAGCTGTTTATCTCCCGGTTTTAGGTGAATTAACAGCAGCCTTGCTGTATATCTGCTCAAGAGCAATCGCCCGATCTTGTAGGATGCGTTAGCGATAGCGTAACGCATCAATAAATCTTCATTAAACCCTGTTGCCTTGCCTATTTAATACATCAGCCCCAGTGCGATCGCACAAAGCAGAAGTTACAAGCTGTTGATGCCAAAGAACACAAACTCGGTTTGCTGATGACGATCATGGCAATGTCCTTAGGGTCACCGATGCGCTGAACAACACTACCGACATACTTAAGTAACACCGACTTCCCGACTGGGTTTAACATGGGGAGAGCCGCAGTCATGTCTGGCATAGACTATGGCTGATCCATTGAAGAAACGCTGTAATAGGCGTAAATAGACCTGGCAAGGACGCTTCATGCACAGCGATACAACAATCTACTGCCCCAATCACGCCTGCCAGGCTCCCAATTCGGAGCGCCAACGGTCTTGCCAGCAGTGCCATACTTTTCTGCCCAAGCGTTACTTGTGGGCGATCGGTAAAGGCATAGAGTCCTGTCGATTGGGTGAACTGTTGGCGGAACGCTATAGCGTCAAACAGCCTCGTATTGTGCTGGATACAAAACCTGGGCTATTACCAGAGGCACCGACTGAAATTTCACCTGACCTCGAACCCTACCTGCGGTTAGTGTCGTATCAACTGCATGTGCCGCAGGTTTATGGGGTAGTGACCTTACCGCAAAAACGCAATAGTGGCATTTGGCTGCTGGAGCAAGCGCCACTTTACCCAGAAGGGGTGATGAGTGCATCGTTAGAGCCGCTTGAAGGACAACTGATGCCCGAGCTAACGGCTGTTTGGCAGCAGGCTAGCGCCTTGCGTCAGCTTCACTGGCTCTGGCAAATCGCACAGCTTTGGGAACCGCTTGCAGGCGAAGGCGTGGCAGCGTCGCTGTTGCAGCCAACACTGCTACGAGTAGAGGGATCGTTAGTACGACTCTTATCATTGCAGCCAGAGGGTCGAACACCAGCTACACTGGCAGCATTAGGGCAACTCTGGCAGCGGTGGCAACCCACAGCGAAACCAGACATTGCGGCATTCGTGGGCAAGCTCTGCCAGTTGATGCAGCAGGGGGACATACGGAATGCAGAACAGCTTGTAGCACTGCTCGATCGCGCCCTAGCTGACCGAGGGCGATCGCAGTCTCGTCAGCTGCACATCGCCACTGTGACCGACCAAGGACCCAGCCGACAACGCAATGAGGATGCTTGCTATCCCCCCAGTGGCACGCTTTGGGCAGATGTTGATCCAACGCAAACGCAGCCGTTAGTCGTGGTTTGCGATGGTATTGGTGGGCATGAAGGTGGCAATGTTGCCTCTAACCTGGCGATCGACACCGTACAACACCAGTTACAGTCTGTACTACAAGGCAGCACAACAGCACCGACAGTCTTAATGGTGCAATTGGAGCGGGTCGCACTGCAAGCCAACGATATCATCAGCCAGCGCAACGACAGCGAACAGCGGCAAGAACGACAGCGCATGGGCACAACATTGGTGGCAGCCCTGGCTCGTGACCACGAACTGTATCTCACCCACGTTGGCGATAGCCGTATCTACCGTATAAGCCGTTCTGGCTGCCATCAGGTCACGCTGGATGATGATTTGGCATCGCGGGAGGTACGGTTGGGCTATGCGTTGTACCGTCAAGCGCTCCAACAACCGGGATCTGGCTCATTGGTGCAGGCGTTGGGGATGAATGCCTCAACTCTGCTGCACCCGACTGTGCAGCGCTTTGTGCTGGATGAGGACTGCGTGTTTTTGTTGTGCTCTGATGGCTTGAGTGACTATGATCGCGTCGATGAATACTGGCAGAGCGAATTGCTACCGCTGCTAGACGGCAAGGTCAATGTCGCTACAGCAAGTCAGCGCTTGCTAGCGATCGCCAATCATGTGAATGGACATGACAACGTCACGATTGGGCTGTTGCACTGCCAGGTCAGCCCTAGCAAACTTGCTGGTACCAACGCGCCGCTCAATCTAGCTATGGATGTGCCTGACTTGGGTGCCAATGGGGGCGGAAACATGGACCCCACCATAGATACAACAACAGGTAGAACACAGAAGGTCTCTGCTGCTGCCCAAACGCAAGCCAGAACGCAAATTCTACCAACCCGCAAGCCAAGAACCAACCCCTTTTTAGCCTTACTGTCTTTGCTAGTGGTGCTGGGGATAGGAGGCGCGATCGCTTATGCTGCTTTTCCAGGCTTGCGACTGTGGACAGAGGTGCTACTGGGATCACGAACGCGCCCCTCACCAGAGCCGATCGCTACAACACCAGCGCCTACAAGTTCACCAGAAAGTCCAGCACCTAACGTAGAGACGTTAACGGTTGGGGCACTGATTCAGGTACAGCGCAATACAGTTGAAGCAACACCCACGGCTGAGGCAACACCTACAGCTGAGGCAACACCCACGACTGCCGAAACACTTACACTTACAGCGACCGAAACACCGCTGACGCTGTGGAGCCAGCCAGGGCAATCGACATTACCAAAGAGTGCCAGTGTGCGCTTAGGAACGCTTCCCGTTGGAGCTGTGCTGCAAATCTCAAGCCGACAGGCAGTACCCGATCGCGGCTATTGGCTCAAGCTCAAAGTTTGCTCTTTGCCTTCCACACCCGCATCCGCTTCTGCACCCACATCCGTTTCACCTGCGCCTACCAGTGTAAATACGCCAGCTACAGCCCCAGTTGCCGCCACACTCAAGCCAGGAGTCAGCGGCTGGATTGAGCAAGACACGATCGCGCCGCTTGTGACCTCAAACCTTGGTCTCAAAGCCTCGCAGCTAGGAGCATGCGCCACATTGCTACCTGGAGCAAACGCATCGCCCCTGCCAACGGTGCAGCCGACAAAGTAGTGAGCGGTCAAGTCGTGTCGGTCAACAAACCGCCCAGCCGTCTCTTAGCACGGTAAACTGATGAAATTAAAAGCTGTCTGGTGCTAGGTTCGGGAGTTATGGCAACGTTTTTGCTCGAGGTTGGAACTGAAGAATTGCCCGCCAGTTTTGTAGATGAAGCGCTAGCGCAGTGGCGATCGCGCCTGCCGCAAACGCTGCAAGACCATTACCTGACTCCAACGGCGATCGAGTTTTATGGCACCCCGCGACGGCTGGCAGTGCTGATTAAAGGGTTGCCCTTACAGCAGCCTGATCAAGAAGAAGAAGTCAAAGGTCCCCCGGCACAAGCTGCCTTCAAAGACGGTGAGCCCACGAAAGCTGCCATCGGTTTCGCCCAGAAGCAAGGCGTACCGCTCTCGTCTCTAGAAATTCGCCCGACGGAAAAAGGGGAGTTTACCTTTGTGCGTAAAACGATCGCCGGGCAACCCACCGCCGACATTTTGCAACAGCTTGTACCCGCATGGATTACTGCACTTCAGGGCAAGCGGTTTATGGTTTGGGGCGATGGCGACCTACGGTTTTCGCGCCCAATCCGTTGGCTAGTGGCACTGCTAGATGATGCCGTACTGCCGATCGCCCTGGTTAGTGGTTCCGAAACTTGCACCAGCGATCGACAGTCCTGGGGGCATCGCGTGCTCCATCCCCAACCGATCGCCCTCTCTCATGCTGATACCTATGTAGCTGCCCTTGCGTCTGCGTTTGTTACGGTAGACCTAGCCCAACGGCAAGAAACAATTCAACACCAGGTACAAGCTGCCGCTGCCGAAATTGGTGGGACTGCCGTTATCACTCCTGGGCTGCTGCGCGAAGTCACCAATCTAGTAGAGTGGCCCAGCGCTGTCGTTGGCACCTTCGAGCCAGACTTTCTAGAGTTGCCGCCCGAAGTTATCACGACCGAGATGGAGAGCCATCAGCGCTACTTCCCAGTGCTTAAGCAAGCAGATGGGATCGAGCTGCTGCCCTACTTCATCACTATTTCTAATGGCGATCCCGCCAAGTCTGACATTATTGCGGCTGGCAATGAGCGCGTCATCCGTGCCCGTCTGTCGGATGGCAAATTCTTTTTTGATGCCGATCGCGCCATTCCCCTTGAAAACTACCTACCCAAGCTCGAAACCGTTACCTTTCAGGAAAGCCTGGGATCGGTACGGGCAAAGGTCGATCGCATTAGCAAAAACGCTGCTTTAATTACCGACCAGCTACGCTTACAGCAGGATACGCAACAGCAGCAAGATATCCAGCGTGCAGCCTTGCTCTGTAAAGCGGATCTGGTAACGCAAATGGTGGGCGAATTCCCCGAACTGCAAGGCGTGATGGGGCAAAAATACGCGATCGCCAGTGGCGAGACAGAAGCAGTTGCCACTGCCATCTTCGAGCATTATCTGCCTAAAGGTGCTGGAGACACACTGCCTCAAACCCTGACAGGACAAATCGTTGGGCTTGCCGATCGCGTTGATACATTAGTCAGCATTTTTGGGCTGGGTTTGGTGCCAACTGGTTCCTCTGATCCCTTTGCGCTGCGCCGTGCCGCTAACGCGATCGTCAAAATTATTTGGGATGCCAAGCTGCCCCTCAATTTGTCCACTCTGGTCGAAGCCGTCACTGAGGCATTCAAGACCTCGTTTGCTGCAGTCATGAAGCCAAGTTTGGACGAGCTGAGGCAGCAGTTGCGAGATTTCTTGCTTCAGCGCACCCGCACCTTGCTACAAGAAGACGAGCACGTAGACTATGACTTAGTAAGTGCAGTGCTGGGCGAAAACGATGCTGAATACACGGAGCGGGCGCTGCAAGATTTGCTGGACGTGCGCGATCGTGCCCTCTTCCTACAAGCTCGTCGGCAAGATGGCACCCTGGCAACGATTTACGAGGTGGTCAACCGAGCCTCTCGCCTCGCTGCTCAAAGCGACCTGGCAACCAAACACCTTGACCCCACTGCCGTCATTCAGCCAAAGCTATTTCAAAAGCAGTCGGAGCAAGCATTTTACGATGCCTTGTGCCAACTACACACCGCTATGGCAGCGCAACCGCAAGACTACCAAACCCTGGTCGTAACCCTTAGCAAGACCACACCCACGCTGAGTCGCTTCTTTGACGGTGCTGATAGCGTTCTGGTGATGGATAATGACCCAGCCATTAAGCAAAATCGGCTGTACTTACTGGGTGTACTCCGCAATCATGCAAGAGTCCTGGCGGACTTTGGGGCGATCGTCAAAAGCTGAAGACAGCCCTATCACTGCCAACTTTTGTGCCCCGTGTTGACAGGTTTTCCCTCGAAATTCCGTCTCTCACCTTAATTAAGCAACTAACCATTCGTCTATTTAGAGAAAATCCTTCCTTCAGCAAGACATACTCCTAGTGGGTTTAGAGCGGGATCGCTATAGATCACTCGTTGGGTAGGGGCGTATCAACGCTGTACACCGACAGAATGTGTGTGTTCTTAACTTAATTGGTATCAGTTAGTTACCTGCGGTTGAGAAGGCATTTTTTTGGGAGGAAAACTATGGGTTGGTTACAACGAATTTTTGGTAAGGAAAAGCCTGCGGGCGCTCAAGTCAATCCAGCTCCGGCTCCTGTAACGCCAGAGGTGCCAGCAGCAGAACAAACCGCAACTGGTACGATCGCACCTGAGCGCGTGGGGTTAAACGGCGAATACGACCAGAGCGGTCTTGCCAAGCGGGTTGCCCTCGCTTTTGATGAAGATTCTACGCTAGACGACGTGGAAACACTCTGGGTCGCGCAACTTGGTACAAATGTTGTGTTGAAGGGGAAAGTGCCCAGTCAGGATGTCCTTAACAAAGCAGTCCAGATTGCCAGAAGCGTGAGTGGCGCAACCGATGTCACCACGGCTGAAGTAACTGTAGGCTAACGATCGTTCGTAGCAGTTAACGATCGCACTGCTCATGGTAAGTACGAATGTATCGTTAGCTCGTACGTTAGTAAAGGTGAGCGATCGCGAGTGATGTGTTGCTATCGATCGCTTGCCTTCACTCCTAACCAGCGGCTTGCTGTCCGTTAAGCGGTACCATGAGGGATGCAAACGCAGGAACACCGCAAGCTATGCCCAAAGCCTATGTGATCGGTCTGGGAAAATCGGGACTCGCAGCCGCCCGACTACTCAAGCGTGAGGGGTGGCAGGTAGCGGTCAGTGATTCCGGCAGTTCCGATGGGTTACAGCAACAGCAGCAGGTATTGACCGCTGAAGGCATCACGGGACAGTTGGGCGAATCCCTCACTCCGGCACGTGTGGAAGTATTGCACACAGAATCTGTCCAGCGGCTTGTCGTTAGCCCTGGTGTGCCCTGGGATCTACCAGGGCTAGTACGTGCCAGAGAGCTAGGCATTGAAACGATCGGCGAAACAGAGCTAGCGTGGCAACATCTGAAGCCTTGCCCCTGGATTGGCATTACAGGCACTAATGGCAAAACAACCACAACCACACTCATTGCCGCTATTTTTCAAACCGCAGGATTAGCTGCTCCGGCTTTTGGCAATATTGGGCTTGCCGCCTGTGAAGTGGCGCTCAGTGACAAAAAGCCAGACTGGGCGATCGCTGAACTCAGTAGCTATCAGATCGAATCATCGCCATCGATCGCACCCCGCATCGGTGTATGGACAACCTTCACACCCGACCATCTGAGTCGCCACAAAACGCTGGAACGCTACTGCGCTATTAAAGCTCAGTTACTCAACCAGTCTCACCATCAGGTCTTCAACGGCGATGATCCGTACTTGCGGAACTTAGGTAAACAAGCGTCTTATCCAGTGCGCGAAACCGCCTGCTGGACAAGCGTTAACGGCAAGGCTGCATTAATTGGCAACTCCCCTCACAGCGTCTACATTGAAGATGCCTGGGTACGAACGGCTACCGAACTAATTTTGCCGATCAGTCTGCTACGAATGCCGGGAGCGCACAATCGACAGAACCTCTTGATGGCAGTCGCCGCCGCAAAACTGGCAGGCATTGATAAAAGCGCGATCGCCCATGCTATTGCTAACTTCTCTGGCGTACCCCATCGCCTAGAACATATTCGCACCTGGCACGGCATTGACTTCATTAATGACAGCAAAGCAACTAATTACGATGCCGCCGAAGTGGGACTCACTGCCGTCAAGCATCCCACTATCCTCATTGCAGGCGGCGAAGCAAAACAGGGCGACGATGCTGCCTGGATCGCTGCCATTCAAGCCAACGTGACTGCGGTACTTTTGATTGGTAACGCTGCCCCTGCCTTTGCCGAACGCTTACAGCAGGCAAATTACTCCAGCGTTGAGATTGTGGAAACAATGGAACGAGCCGTCGAGCGATCGGCAGCACTTGCCAAACAGCACCAGACACCCGTCGTACTCCTCTCTCCCGCCTGCGCGAGCTTTGACCAGTACCCAAACTTTGAACAACGCGGTGAACACTTCCGTCAGCTTTGTCATGCGTTGCCAGAGTGAAAGAGGTGAAAGAGTGAAAGGGTGAAAGGGTGAAGAGTCAGTGGAACTCAAAACTCAAAACTCTCCCTAATCCCCATCCCCTATTCCCTACTCCCCACTCCTGCCTCTGGCAAAATTAACATCGCATCCCCAAAGGAGTAAAAGCGATACTGCTCTGCAATCGCCACCTGGTACAGATCTAACAAGCGCTGTCGTCCGATCAGGGCGCTGACCAGCATGAGCAAGCTCGACTTCGGTAGGTGAAAATTTGTCATCAATCCATCAACGACTCGCCATTTGTAACCGGGGTAAATGAACAAATTAGTCTTGCCGCAAAAGGTCTGTATCGTGCCGCTTTGTGCTGCTGCTTCGAGCGATCGCACAACGGTTGTCCCAACTGCAATGATGCGTCCACCGCTTGCTTTGGTTTCCTGAATCTTCGCTACTGTTTCTGGTGGCACGTCTACCCATTCAGCATGCATTGTATGGTCAGTGATTGCCGCTGCCTCCACTGGACGAAAGGTGCCCACGCCAACGTGCAACGTCACAAAAGCCTGCTTAATACCGTGTGCTTGCAAGCGTTCTAGTAAAGCAGGCGTAAAGTGTAACCCTGCTGTCGGTGCCGCGATCGCACCAGGGCGATCGGCATAGACCGTCTGATACTGCTCTGGCTGTGCCTCGGACTCAGTGATGTAGGGTGGTAGCGGTACTTGCCCAAGCCGCTCAATCCACTCGTCGAGCGTGGTTTCCGGTGGCACGTTAAATTGCAAAAGGCGTCCACCCGTAGCCGCATCAATCGACAGAACCGTGGCACTTAAGCTGCCTGCCTCTTGCTGTTGGTCTGCTGGCTCCTGCCCCCCAAACACGATCGTCGCACCCGGCTTAAGCCGCCGACCCGGTTTTACCAGTGCCAACCAGCGATCGCTCGTACCGTGCACAGTGCCCTTGGATGGGTCGACAGCCTGTGACTCCAGCAGCAGCACCTCTACAGGCATCCCGCTTGTTTTGTGCCCGTGCAGCCGAGCTGGAATCACGCGAGTGTTATTCAACACCAACAAATCGCCCGATCGCAACCAATCTGGCAACGTCTGCACGATCGTATGGCAATGCTGCACGGTATCCTGTACCACCAGCAACCGTGACTGATCACGAGGAACGCACGGCGCTTGAGCAATCAATCCTTCAGGCAACGTATAGTCATAAGCAGTCAGCAGGCGGTCAGAACTCATTACAGGCAAGTTAGTTTTAGTAGAAGTAGTCAGAAGTAACGCTTAGTACACTTATCATTTCGGCTACACCTATAAGTCTGCTTACAGAGACTGCAAGCTGGTTTGGTGTAATCCACCTACGTAGATTTTTTGGTTTGTAGACGTGGCTTTAACCACCAGTTAATCCTTCAGCCTTTAGCCCTAACTCCCTACCCCTCCTCCTTTCGGATTGGGTGATAACACGCTCCACTTCGGGGGGTTCTCCCCTGGTATTTACTGATACGTTTAGCGACTATAGATGGTGTAAGCGGTTGCTGGTCAAAAACTGTGGTGGACTATCTGTATTATCTTGCAAATGCGTCCCTTACATTAAGGGTTGTAGAGTATCTACACTGCTCAAGTCGGCTTCCAGTCAGCTTTATGACCGTGATCCACCAAATTGACGGGTGGATTGTAAAGGTGAAAATGAGCCGTTGCCTGGAGCCTCATGAGCATGGCGACTTCCGAGCTTTGATGCATGAACTGGGCATTCCATGTGACCCAGGTATTCGCGTCCAAATGGCACTATGGGGTTTGGAAACGGGGCAGTCACCAGTTGAGGTGATGCATCGTTATCAGGTTGCAGTCGTCTCGCATGGCACACCAGAGCGCGAGGAGATTGAAGCGTTTCGTCAGCAGTTTGTGCAGGGGTTAGGCTACTGCCCAGAAACGTTGGCGTAATGCGTAGAGAAGCGGACGTATCGCTAGAGATTCTACTGTTTTGATACGTCCTATTTGATACATCCTAATCGAGCGTGAAGGCAGCAGGAATATAGTCTTGAAGCGTCAGGCTGTAATCAGCGATTGCCTTCCTCGCTTGGCTTACATCATCTGACAGCACGGTTGGTTGAGGCTGATACCGACAGCAGACCAGCGCCACATCAAATTGACAAGGTAATTCTGCCCAGTCGGGATGATCTGCTAAAAAGAGTTGTGCCGTTTTCCAAAGTTTTGACTGCTTCTGAGCGGTGATTGCCAGCGCACCATCACTGTCCCAGTTGCCTCGACTGCGGGTTTTAACCTCCACAAACGCTAGGGCGATCGGCTGTGTTGGTAGTTGTGCTGAGGGCTGACCAACGACTAAATCGAGTTCGCCCCATCGACAGTGCCAGCGTTTCTGCAACAGAAGCCAGCCACGATCGCACAACCATTGAGCTACCAAAGCTTCTCCTAAGGAACCAATATCTGAGGCTTCTGCGTTAGTACTGCGCTTGCGACTTATTTGAAGCTTTGGCTTTTGAGGCATGAGCGGTGGAACAGAACGAGATACTAAGTCTTTCTTCAATACTTTAATATCGACAATCCCGGCGCTAAACTCACGTTGCTGAAGCGCTCTACTGTTTCGGTTTACTGCTGCCAGACTAGAAGCGCAACGGATTCAGGTAGGATCGAAGGAGTAGCGATCGTATTCACTCACCCAGTAACAAAGCGTCTGCTTAGGGCGGTGAGCAAAGATGAAGGCGCTACTGCGATCGCAGTTGGGTTCGGTAGTAAGCAGCAACAATGAGCATCAAACGATTGGGCACGGCAATCGGTCAGCACGTTAAACGATGGCTTGCAGCACTGGTTAAGCAACAGATATGGCAGCAGCGACGGACAATTACGGTAAGCCTCATCTGTTGGAGCGCGATCGTGATTAGTCTCTGGCTCGTTAGCCCTATGGCTGCGTTGGCAGATGACTACAACCGAGATTTTTTGGTCGGCGCTGATTTTTCTGGCAAAGATTTAACCGACTCTAGCTTTACAAAAGCAAATCTCCGGGGCAGTAACTTTAGCCATAGTGACCTACATGGCGTAAGTTTTTTTGGTGCCAACTTGGAGGACGTAAACTTTGAGGGTGCCGACTTACGAAACGCTACCTTAGATGCTGCACGGTTTACAGGCGCTAACCTGACCAATGCCAATCTAGAGGGGGCGTTTGCCTTCAATGCCAAATTTGGCGGGGCGATCGTAGACGGTGCTGACTTCACTGATGTTGATGTGCGGCAGGATGCTCAAACTCTCCTATGCCAATCAGCAAAAGGGAAAAACCCCGTCACTGGACGCAATACGCGCGACACGCTGAACTGCAAAACGTAGGATGGATTGCCTTAGCCTCTGTATTGATACCTTGACCAAAAACTTGTAATAAGGCAAAGCTTAGCCAAGTAGCTTTCGCGCTTGGGTGGCGCTATGACTGACGGCATTTGGTGTTCTTGGTCAAACCAGATGCCGTCAGAATCACTTACTTGGACGATCGCATTTCAGCTAGCAGCTTATTTAAGCTCCATTGGCGAGCGCGTTTCTAGATCAAACTTGTACCCGTGGGGAAGAATGTGCAGCGTTGCGTTACACAAAGCCAAGGGTTCGTCTCGTAAGAGTTCTTCCACATTATTGTGGGTAAGGTTTGCCACATCCACAATAGTGATTGCGCCTGCACCAATCACTTCTAGCTCTTTGCCATTGATCGCGATCGCGGTGTTTTCATCAATGCCAAAACCCAGATTGACAGGCTGCTGGGCGATCGCAGATAGCAACCGTCCTAAGCGACCACGTTGGGCAAAATGCTGATCGATTACAACGCCCGGTAAGAAGCCCATACCCCGATCCATGCTAACCACTTCCATCCGTGGGTTCGTTTCAGACTCGCCTTCCACAATCATCATGTCGGGCATCATTGCTGCACCAGCACTCGTCCCAGCAATGACAACACCATCAGCAAACCGCTTGTGCAGCATTGCATCCAGTTGTGTGTCCTTCAGACATTCTGTGATGCGGGCCTGGTTGCCACCTGTAAAGAAGACGCCTGTCGCCTGCTGAATCAACTCTAGACCTTTGGGATCATCAGCATCTTCTCGTCTGGCAGTGTCAACCACCCGAACTGATTCCACACCCAGACGCTCAAAGACATTAAGGTACGTTTCTCCAACCTCTCCGGGTAACCCTGTAGCAACGGTCATCACAACAATACGTGCCTGTAACCCACCAGACCGACGTACAAATTCGCGCAGAATAGTGCAATCGCCTTCTTTATCTTCTGCTCCACCAATAATGACTAGTTGCCCATGCGTTTCTGGAAGTGCAACACTCTCCTGCGCTTCGGCAGCATCTTCCTGAGACGCCATCACCGCCGATCCTTGAGCCTCGTGTCCTGTCATAGTGTCTCCGCGTTGTGTTGAGGTGGTCTTTTAATAAAACACAGTGCTCTGCACAGTTGCCTTCACCGTTCGGTAGATTTTGATACTTTTCCGATGGAAAATCGCTCTAGCGACCTAACTTTATCTCTCTGATATTTCTAAAGGCAGTAGGTTTACGAGTCGATCGTCACACTAGGGTTGATCGAGAAAAAGTAAATAATAAAAAACCGGCTCAGTAAATGAACCGGAAGCACGTAGGAGCTAAATTAAGCACTACTTAGAGACCAAGTTTCGACTGCACTCAACCCACTTATACAAGACTGAGAGCATTGAAACTTGGGCGTAAGCACTCAGTTGAACGCGAAGTCGAAATGCAGCTTACAAACAATTACACCCAGCTACTTACTAAACGGGTTGCTGCATTAAGCGAGATAGAAAAGTACGTGCCTGATTGAGGGTTAAATGCTTGGGCTTTCCTTCATACACAATCTGATACGAATCAGGATATTCACTGTCACCATATCCTGAAATTAAGTGTCGATGGAAGGCAGCCTCAGCAAGATTATGCACTTCCATTCTTAGATTCAACACTGTTTCGCTCGTGGCTGTCTTGTTCATAAAATCATGACTGAATAACAAAGCGATCCTTCTGTTCTATACATTGAACGCTATTGTTTCACCCTTCAAAAGTGGTATTTCCTAAGATGTACCTTTAAATGGTTTGCTGTTAATGCTTTACAAAACTGCTACAGATCGTAACCTGCGATAGAAGAACGTGTGAGAACGATAGGACTAGGGTAGTAACGGTCTACTGGAGATACTTATTATGGTTGTGGATCAAAGTGTTGATCTGGTTCGCGTGAATGCCCGTACGACAGATGCCTTTGACATCTTCAATCTCAGGCACTACATCGGTCCTAATCCCGATCTTGGCACAGCAGCAGCAGCGTTCGATTTTGCTCTGGTAGAAGCAAACCCGCCTCGATCGCTGGAAGAATATGTTGCAGTGATTGGCAATCGTTATCCCCTTTTGCTTAAAGAAACACACAAATCTTACGCGCATCTGTTTGCCCGCACGGTTGCTGAAGTTAGCAAGCTAGAGATGGATCTGCACATAACTCAGTGGGCTGTTAAGCAGCAGGGCAGTCGTACCCGGATTGCGGTACAGGCAGTACATGCACGGACGAGTCGGGCGATCGTTTACTGCGTGTGGGACTGGTTTGAAGCGATTACACGCGATCGACGTTTTTGGATCGAAGACCAAATTGAGGTACTGCAAGAGACCTTCCGCGACTCCGTTTTTGGTGGTCCTACTGTTTATGCACTGCTTCAAACTGCCTATGATCTCGGCATTCCTACCTTTTATCTGTGGGATGAGCGGTTAATGCAGTACGGCTATGGCAGAAAGCAGGTACGAGGCATTGCTACGACCTTTGACCATGACAGCCACATTGATTCAGATTTCACCACAGGCAAGGATGACTGCAAAGCCTTCCTGCATACGCTAGGCTTTCCTGTACCTCACGGTAGCATCGTCTACACTGAGGCAGAAGCGTTGACCGCCGCTGATCGCATTGGCTATCCCGTTGCAGTGAAGCCAGTCGTTGGGCACAAGGGCATTGGTGTCACGGCGGGCATTATGGACGAAACGGAGCTAGTGCAAGCGTTCGAGCGGGCTGTTGCAGCCGTTCCCGAAGATCAGTCCATTCGCATCATTGTTGAAAAAAGCATTGCAGGTAAAGATTTTCGCTTGCTTTGTGTCGCTGGTAAATTTGTAGCCGCAACTGAGCGCCGTCCTGCATCAGTAACAGGGGATGGCAAGTCAACCATCAACGAACTGATCGACCGCGAAAACCGCACACCAGCCAGAGTTGATACACCCACCTCACCACTGGGCAAAATTAAGTGCGATGAGGCAATGGAGCGCTATCTAGACGAGCAAGGTTTGTCGCTCAATTCGGTTTTGGAAGCCGATCGCACCATTTATCTTCGCAAGGTTGCTAACCTTTCGGCAGGTGGCTTAAGCATTGATGCCACCCGTCAGATGCATCCCGATACCATCATTCTGGCGCAAGATATTGCCCAACATTTTCGCCTGACCTGTCTGGGTATTGATGTGATCGCCCAAGACCTTTCGGAGTCCTGGAAGAAAGGCAACTTTGGCATTATCGAGATTAATGCGGCTCCTGGCATCAATATGCACCTGAAACCTGCGATCGGCGAAAGTGTTGATGTTCCCGCTTACCTTCTCAAAACCTTTTTTGAAACAGGCAAAGCGGCTCGTATTCCGATCATTAGCTGCAACCGCATTTCTGTACCAGAACTGCAAGAGATCGCGGATTACATTCTGCGTCACCAGCCGGATTGGACGATCGGTGCCGTTTGTGCCAAAGGTGTTTTCATCAATCGCTCTGAAAAACACCAGCATATAGACTACAACACCAACGTCCAAAACTTGCTACGCAACCCTCGGCTCGATTTGCTCATTGCCGAATACCGCGAAGATGTCCTTGAGCGCGATGGAATGTTTTACTACGGCAGCAACATCGTTGTTTTAGACGAGCCTACTGAGGTAGAAAAGATGCTAGCACGCGATGTCTTCGAGGACTCTGTCGTTGTGATTAAACAAGAGGACACCGTTTCCATTCATCGCAATGGATTGATTGAGCAGTATCAATTAGGCGAAGACGAGCCGTTTAGCCGAGTTTACTTGAAAGAAATCGCAACGCTGTTGTAGGGCAAGTGAAGAGAGAGGGGGGTGTAAAGGCAAAAGGCAAAAGGCAAAAGGCAAAAGGCTGTGGTTGGAATCAACTTAAAACTCTGCCTCCCCTGCCTCTCCTACTCCCCGACTCCCCTGCCTCTCCTACTTCCCTTACACCTCACTCCTCTCCCCTCTCCTTTACAATAAGTGTGAACTCTTGCACGGCAGGTTGAGACTGTGGGCTTCAAAATTGGTCTATTGGGTTTGGGAACAGTTGGAACGGGAACTGTGCAGATTTTGCTTAACCCGTCCCAGCGTCATCCCTTAGTGCAAGAGCTAGAGCTGTATCGGGTGGGAGTTCGATCGCTCGAAAAGTCTCGTGCTGTTGATCTGCCGCCAAGTATCATCACCACTGACCTAGACGCGATCGTTACTGACCCAGACATAGACATTGTGGTCGAGGTCATGGGTGGACTGGAACCAGCCCGATCGCTCATCCTGAAAGCGATCGCCCACGGCAAGCACGTAGTCACGGCAAACAAGGCAGCGATCGCGCGATACGGAGCCGAAATCTTTACAGCAGCAGAAAAAGCAGGCGTATATGTGCTGCTAGAAGCCGCAGTCGGCGGTGGTATTCCGGTCATTGAGCCGCTCAAACAATCGCTTTGCGCCAATCGCCTGCATACCGTCACTGGCATTATTAATGGCACAACCAACTACATTCTGTCGCGGATGCAGACCGAGGGAGGCGATTTTGCCAGCATTCTAGCCGATGCTCAACGGCTGGGGTATGCCGAAGCTGACCCAACTGCCGATGTCGATGGTTTAGATGCAGCCGACAAAATTGCAATTCTGGCATCCCTAGCGTTTGGTGGTCGCATTAAGTTACCGGACGTGCATTGTGAGGGTATCCGGCAAGTGAGCGCTGCTGATATTGCCTATGCAGAGAAACTAGGCTTCGTGATCAAGCTGTTGGCAGTGGCAAAGCGGGAGGATCTTACGACTGAAACCCCAACCACAGAAACGGCGACCCTACAGGTACGAGTGCATCCAACGTTAGTACACACCAGCCATCCGCTTGCAAGTGTTAGCGGTGTTTACAATGCGATCGTGATTGAGGGCGAGCCGATCGGACAGGTAATGTTCTTTGGTCCTGGTGCGGGGGCGGGTCCAACTGCCAGTGCAGTGGTTGCCGACATCCTGAATATTGCTGCCATTCTTAAAGTAGAGCGGGGCACTACTACACGATCGAACGGGCTGCCCTTGCTCGATCCTTTACTTGCCTGTTCGCATCAAGACTATTGCACGATCGCCCCCATGGCAGACCTGGTGACGCGCTTTTATGTCCGTTTTCTCACGAAAGACTTCCCTGGTGTGATTGGCAAACTGGGCACTTGCTTTGGCAACCACAACGTCAGCCTAGAGTCGATCGTGCAGACAGGTTTGCGCGATGACCTGGCAGAAATCGTCGTCGTCACTCACCATGTCCGCGAGGGCAACTTCCGCACGGCGCTAGACGAAATTCGGGTCATGGAAGCAGTCAGTAGCATTGCCAGTACGTTGCGGGTGCTTTAGCAAGTACCCTGATGATTGCGCCAGATCATTGCGCTCTTAAAATTGAAGCTATTAGAAACCAAATCGTTGTCTAATTTTTTCGACAAGGGCACTTTCTTCTACCGCTATAGTTGAGTCCACTTGTATCAGTTCTTGAACAACCTCCAAAGCTAGATTCCGCAAATTGTGGTGTTTGAGGCGATCGCTTATATCAAGGAGTAGTGCTTCGGTTTTTTCCTGACTTTGAAGCGCAGTACGAACTTTTGGCAGCGCCGCATTGATATAAAACTCCCAAGAATGTTTGGAAGGTAGATCGAGCGATGAAACGTAATCTGTCACGAAGTCTTGTTCACTCAGCTTAATTGCTTTATCACTCAGCATAACAAGATACAGCAGGTCAATAATTGCTTCATCCTGCGCTTGCTCATTTTCAGAATAATGTAGTAGTTCTTTAGCTTTTTCAAACAGCAACATGGTTAATTTTCCTCTTCAGGACATAAAGGTTCTGGCAGTATCCTGACCTACTTCTGTCTACATACTGAACAATGATCGTTCCTGAACTCTCACTTGCTATAGACGCTTTCCTCTGTAAGGTAGGCCTGCTACAACTGTTTCATCCTGGTCTGCTGCTGAGATTTAGCAGTACTTCCAATTTCAATTAACCCACAGTGGTAACGATCATGATTGCTCAAATTAAGTCATACCAGATGACACCCGCAGAATAGCTGGAGTGGGAACCCACACAGGAAGATCGGTACGAGTATGTGGATGGAGAAGTCTTTGCGATGACAGGAGGCTCGAAGCCTCATAATCGGATTGCGCTTAACCTGGCAACGGCATTAGATGGCTATCTGCAAGACAAGGGCTGTGAGCTTTACATGGCGGATGTCAAAGTACAGGCATCGCCAACCAGCGCCTACCATTACCCAGATTTGGTAGTGACGTGCGATCGCCGCGATCAGAACTCCAATCAATTCGTGCAATATCCTTGCCTGATCATCGAGGTGCTGTCGCCATCCACCGAAGCATATGACTGGGGCAGCAAGTTTGCCCGCTACCGTAAGCTAGAAACCCTGCAAGAATATGTGCTGATTGAGTCAACGGCGATCAACGTAGAGTGCTTTCGGCGCAACGCTGAAGGCTTTTGGGTACTGCATCCCTATGAAGCAGGCGACACTACAACCTTAAAAAGCATCGGCTTCTCGCTGGCGATCGACACGCTCTATCGTCAAGTGCGGCTTGATGAAACGGCGATCGCTTCGGATGGGGAAGCCGTCAATTGAATGCCCCGAATCGAGTAATCTAGCAATTGCATCGGATGCAGCACAGGTACCGTTTTGCCCTGAAGCTGTAGGTGCCTGCTAATTTGCACAAAGCAGCCAATGTTAGCTGAGGCAATGAGCGAGGCACCTGTCTGAAGCAAATTTTCGACCTTTTGCCGACCGAGTTCTGCTGCCACCTCTGGCTGCAAGATATTGTAAACACCGGCACTGCCACAGCACAGTGCAGCATCCACTGGTTCTCGTAGCCGCACACCTGGAATTTGCTTGAGCAGCTGGCGCGGCTGGACGCTAATCTTTTGCCCGTGCAGCATATGGCAAGCATCCTGGTAGACTAACGTTAGCGGCTCGTCCTGCAACGGCGAGAGGTGGGCAGTCAGCCCGACATCAGCAAGAAATTCCTGCACATCCTTCACTTTCGCAGCAAAGTCTTTGGCTCGCTCTCGGTACTCAGGGTCATCCTGCAAAATGCTGCCGTACTCCTTAAGCGTATGCCCACAACCAGACGCATTGATGATAATGGCATCTAGGTTTGTACCGGCAAAGCTGTCAATGAGCTGACGTGCCAGCGTTTTAGTTTGGTCTTCTTGCCCCTGGTGATGGGTGAGCGCACCGCAACAGCCTTGGGTCGGTGGCACAATCACTTCGCAACCGTTAGCAGTTAGCACGCGCACAGTCGCGTCATTCACTTCGGGGTTGAAGAGCCGTTGGACACAGCCAAGCAGCAAGCCTACTCGATAGCGCTGCTTGCCCTGCGCTGGAATCACCTCAGGTAAAGGATCTTGAAACGCTTGGGCAGAAATAGGTGGTAACATCGCCTCCATCGCTGCCAGTTGGGGTGAAAGCGACTTCAGGAAGCCTAACGATCGCACCAAGCGCTGCAAGCCTGTTTTCTGATATAGACCGAGGGGACGCAGCATGAGCCGTAGCCGATCGGGATACGGAAAGGTGGAGAAGATGAGACGACGCAAGAGAGTTTCAGGGAGCGATCGTGTCTGGTTGCGTTCGACCTGCGATCGGGTCGACTCAATGAGCTTGTCGTAGCGCACCCCCGAAGGGCAGGTGGTCACACAGGCAAGACAGCCCAGGCACGAATCAAAATGCTGCGTCGTTGCAGTAGACAGGGGAATTTGTCCCTCATTCACCCCATCCATGAGGTAAATCCGTCCTCTCGGCGAATCCATCTCTTTGCCAAGCACCCGATAGCTAGGGCACGTAGAGAGGCAAAATCCACAGTGAACGCAAGCGTCGATCAGGGTAGGATCAGGGGGATTGTGCGCATCAAAGGCTAACAGAGAAGGGCTAAAGTCTAAATTCGAGCCTAGCTCATCCCCTTTCAACCTTGATCCTTTATCTGTTCCCTCAGCGTCCTTAGTCTCAGACTCAAACTTTTCGTAACTAGCACTCATGACTTAAATTCCGCCTACAAATCGGTGGGGACTCAAACGGTTGTATGGATCAAATTGCTGTTTTAGTTGGCGCATCAGGTACAGTGCATTGCCGTTGTAACCCCAGACATCGATCGCCTGTTTAAGCGCCACTGGAGCCTGAAGGATAGAGAGAAACCCGCCATTTTCCTGGCAGCATGAGCGAATGTTTAAAAGGGTTTCTGGAGGCGTAGCAGCATCGAGCAGCAGCAGCCCCAGCCCGCTAGCAGCATGGATCTGTGCAGAAGGCAGCAGCCCAGACGGCGGTGCGATCGCTAGCTCATTGTGATGCTTAGTAAGAATGGCTAACAATGCCACCGTTGCGGAGGGGCGTATCCCTATTTTGCAGGTTATAGCATCGATCGGGGGAGCCGCAGTCATCCGTTCTCGTAAGCGTTGCCATAAAGCCGCATCATCAGTGCCCAAGAAAGAGGCGATCGTCAGACCTAGTGCCTTGCTGACCTCAACCATCCGATTGGTTTGTTCCTGTACGCTCGGCAGCATACTTTGAAAGCGGACGGCAAGCGCAGTGCCCTTTCCTATATCCATTGCAGCGACGAGCGATTCAGACAAGAGATCAGCACTGGTAGGGGTTAAAGACGAACTGAGCAACAGTTGGGTGGCGTGCGCGATCGCAGCAGCCTCTCCACTTAGCACAACCGTTTGCGATGCTTCGGGCAAGGGATATACCCGCAACGTCGCCTGAGTGATGATGCCTAACGTACCGTAAGAGCCAGTAAAAAGCTTCATCAAGTCGTAGCCTGCAACGTTTTTCACGACGCGTCCACCCGCTTTGGCAACCTGCCCATCGGCTCGGACGATCGACACGCCCAGCAACAGATCGCGCACACCGTTGTAGCGTTGACGGAGCGAACCTGTATCGGCTGTCGCGATGATACCGCCGATCGTAGCGTGGTCTGGATAGGCAGGGTCGATTGGTAAGTACTGTCCTGCGGTTGCCAGCGTTGCCTGCACATCTGCAAAGCGCATTCCTGCTTCTACCGTTACGGTTAAGTCGCCGATCGCGTGGTCAATCAGTCGCTTTAACCGCTCTGTACTCACCAGCAGCAGCGGTACCCTCTTCTCTTCAGCCTTCAGCCCTCTGCCCTCTGCCCTCTGCCCTCCTACCAGACCGCCCCATGCCAATTTGCTACCCGTACCACAGGGTAAAAGCGGCTGGCGATCATCTGCCTGCACCAGAGTAGCCAGAGCTGCTGGCGTATCAGGATAAGCAATACCACTGATGGTAATGTCAGGAGCAACTGCCTGAGCGATCAACGCCTGTTGAGCCGCAGGCAATGTCTCCCAAGCCTGCACCTCTACCGCTTCAGTCAGGCTCTCAAAGGTTTGGCGATCGGCGCGGTTTTCTGCGGAATGTATCCCCATGCGTTGCATCAACTGAAGGCTCATAGCCTACTCTAACAGTCACACGGACGACAATTGTGAATCAGCTAAATACACGGACGACGAAGCATTCAAAATCAACACACAATAGAAGATAGAACCGCTGATAGTGGTTGAGTAGGCAAAACCAAATCGCGCACGTGGTTAAACATGGCTGAACAGTTTGCTGTCGATCGTTCAATCACTAAGTACGGTTGACAAATTATTTAAGTACAGGAATATTGCAGCAATGTCGGATTTTGGTATGCCCCTACATGAATCGTGACATTGAGAGCAAGCGATGAAAAGAATTCTAGTCATTGAAGATGATCGCTTCATTCGGGAACCGCTTCTAGAGTTACTGGAGATTGAAGGCTTCAGCGTCCTAGGTGCTGAGAACGGCAAAATTGGTGTTGAACAGGCACAGGAGCATTTGCCCGATTTGATTCTGTGTGATGTGACCATGCCGCAGCTTGATGGCTATGAGGTACTGAAAGCTTTGCGGCAGGACACTGCTACGGCTGCCATTCCATTCATTTTTCTGACAGCACGAGGCGCAAAGACCGATTTTCGTCACGGTATGGCATTGGGTGCAGATGACTATTTAACCAAGCCTTGTGATGCAAAAGAATTGCTGACTGCGATCAACAGCCGCTTTACTAAACAGGCAGTGTTAGTTGAACAGTCCCAGCAACAGCTCGAAAGTTTGAGAAGCAGTATTGCACTGTCATTGCCCCACGAACTACGAACGCCTCTAAACGGCATTTTGGGGCTTGCCGAGGTGATTATTGACGATTACAAAAACATTGAGCGGCAGGAAATACTCGAACTAACGCAAGGTATCCATAGCGCTGCCGAGCGGCTCTATCGGCTCATCCAAAACTTTTTGCTCTACTCTGAGCTGGAAATTACCGCCCGTGATGACGAGCGCCTCGCGTTGCTGCGTAGTGGTGAGACGCGCATTCCTGCGGCGCTGATCATGGCTGTGGCAACGGCGATCGCCAAACAAGAAGGACGTGAAGCCGATTTGCATTTAGATTTGCAAGATACCAAAATCCAGATCTCGGATCTAAAGCTCAAAAAAGTGCTGGAAGAGCTAATTGGCAATGCTTTCAAATTTTCGGCGGCAGGTACTCCCATTCATCTGTCAGCCAGAATCGTTGACGAAGGCTTGAAGCTGACAATTACCGATCGTGGGCGGGGCATGACCGCAGAACAGCTTGCTAGCCTGGGTGCCTATATGCAGTTTGAACGCAAGTTTTACGAGCAGCAAGGGTCGGGGTTGGGCTTTGCTATTGCCAAACGACTGATCGAGTTGCACGGCGGCGACATTACGATCGACAGTATCCCAGAGCAGCAAACTACGGTACAGATAACATTTCCGGGCAGCCAGAGCTAATACCGTTAGAGAACGCTACGAAAGGGCACAGATTAAAGGACTAAATCAAGTCGAGCTTTTCATTTGAAGGCACGGCATTGCCTTGGCGTAGCCATGCCAAAGACGATTACTCCTACAGATTGTTCGGCTTTCATCATTCTGGTTACTAGCTACTACCGAACTTGAACTGTCCTTGCCCTTCAATGAAGAGGTTGTTTGAAAAATGTCTGGCGGTTAAAACCGCGATTACATAGATAAAGCTCACCGACACGGACTACGGAAAGTTAAGGGTTTTAGAACCTGCGTTTCTTGCATGCTGTCAAGCTAGGGGCAGTTTATAGCCCTTCGGGCATGGCTACGCTAGTGTCCGTGTAACTGCGACTTCAGTCGCCAAAGCTACTCTACGAAAAGCGACGGAAAACCCAACTAAAAAGACGGTTCTCCGCTGTATAAAATGGTTCGAAAATAAGTCTTTATCGGTAACTACAACTGTGCCTTGACGGTTTACCCCAATGTTGTAACGCCCTTGCTGCCCTACATTAGATTCATTGGCGCTATTAGTAAAGCTGACTGCTAAAGACATCGTTTTACTAACAACATTGCCAGCCTTTCTCACTATCTCAACGATTAATGTTGCAACGTTATAGATTTTCGCCTCGCTTACCGCAGCGCACTCTTTCTCAAGTCCCATCGCTTTCAAGAGGTCCTTCCACCATGTCACTCATTCGCTGGCAACCTTGGCAAGAAATCGAAACCTTGAGTCGTCAACTCGATCGACTGTTTGACGATTTCACTCCAGCTAATCGCACGGCTGCTCCTGCTGCTCACACTTGGACACCCGCGATCGAACTCAAAGCGACTGATGCAGCGTTTGTGCTTCGTGCTGAACTTCCCGGCATTGCTGCCAAAGATCTAGATATTCAGGTAACTCGCGCAGGCGTTTCTATCACTGGTGAGTATCGCTCTGAAACTAAGAATGAAGACGGCAAGTTTTTCCGGTCTGAGTTCCGCTACGGTAGTTTCCGCCGTGTAGTGCCCCTACCAGTTGCCATCCAAAACGATCAGGTTAAAGCTGACTTTACTGATGGCATTCTGACCCTGACGCTACCCAAAGTAGTGAGCGATCGCCCCAAAGTTGTGAAGGTTAACTTGGCTGACGCGATCACCGAACCCAAGCTAGAAGCCGACAGCAATCACATGCCTGCTGAAACGCAAACGACACACACTGATGACGTTTGGGCTGAGAAAGCTGCATAGGAAAGGCTAAAGGATAAGGGATGAAGTATAAAAAGCAATTAAGCCTTTAGCCTTCATCTTTTATCCTTTCTTCTCAACCGTCCAACCGTAGGTTCGGTAAATACGCCTTCATCAGAGCATCAATCGCAATCAGTATAGAGAGAGTAGAAGGCGCGTTGTGTGCCTCTTAGTAATATCAAGAGCGTTCTTGCTGACCGCCTGACTTTAACTGATGGCGCTTACCTGCTCTGGCTTGATTGGCTAGCTGCCACCCCCGTAATTGTTTTTGTAAATTTGATGGAGCCGAAGCACTCATGGCAAAAGTTGTTGGAATTGACTTAGGTACAACCAACTCATGCGTCGCAGTGATGGAGGGTGGTAAGCCCACTGTCATTGCCAATGCTGAAGGGTTCCGTACTACTCCTTCTGTGGTCGCCTTTGCGAAGAATGGCGATCGTCTCGTCGGGCAAATCGCCAAGCGTCAGGCGGTCATGAACCCCGAAAACACGTTCTATTCAGTGAAGCGTTTCATTGGTCGTCGCTACGACGAGATTACGCACGAAGCGACCGAGGTTGCTTACAAAGTTCTCAACGTTAACAACAACGTGAAGCTGGACTGTCCCGCTGCTAGCAAGCAGTTTGCACCCGAAGAAATCTCTGCACAAGTGTTGCGGAAGCTGGTCGAAGATGCAAGCAAGTATCTCGGCGAAACGGTGACTCAAGCAGTCATCACGGTTCCCGCTTACTTCAACGACTCGCAGCGTCAAGCAACAAAAGACGCAGGCAAGATTGCAGGTGTTGAAGTGCTACGGATTATCAACGAGCCGACTGCTGCCTCGCTGGCATACGGCTTGGATAAGAAGAGCAACGAAACCATCATCGTCTTTGACTTGGGCGGCGGTACATTTGACGTATCGATCCTGGAAGTCGGCGATGGCGTGTTTGAAGTGTTGTCAACCTCTGGTGATACCCACTTAGGTGGCGACGACTTTGACAAGAAAATTGTGGACTATCTTGCAGAAGAGTTCCGCAAAGCAGAAGGTATTGACCTTCGCAAAGACAAGCAAGCGCTGCAACGTCTGACTGAAGCAGCAGAAAAAGCCAAGATCGAACTCTCTAGCGTGACGCAGGCAGAAGTCAACCTTCCCTTCATCACTGCGACTCAGGACGGACCCAAGCATTTGGATACAACCCTGACTCGTCAGAAGTTTGAAGAACTCTGCGCTGACCTGATCGATCGCTGCCGTATCCCTGTTGAAAACGCACTCCGTGATGCCAAGCTCGATAAAAGCAGCATTGAAGAAGTGGTATTGGTCGGTGGTTCCACCCGGATTCCGGCTGTACAAGAACTGGTGAAGCGAGTTCTGGGCAAAGACCCTAACCAAACTGTAAATCCTGACGAAGTGGTTGCTGTTGGTGCTGCTGTACAAGCAGGTGTGCTGTCAGGCGAAGTCAAAGACATTCTGCTGCTGGATGTCACCCCACTGTCTCTTGGTGTCGAAACCTTGGGCGGCGTGATGACCAAGATTATTCCTCGCAACACCACTATCCCCACCAAGAAGTCAGAAGTCTTCTCAACGGCGGTCGATGGTCAAAGCAATGTGGAAATCCACATTCTCCAGGGTGAGCGCGAAATGGCGAACGACAACAAAGACTTGGGTGTCTTTCGTCTTGATGGCATTCCCTCTGCACCACGTGGCGTACCGCAAATCGAAGTCACCTTTGACATCGACGCAAACGGTATTCTTAACGTCACCGCTAAGGACAAGGGCACTGGCAAGGAACAGTCCATCAGCATTACGGGTGCCTCGACCCTGCCGAAGGACGATGTGGAACGCATGGTGCGCGAAGCCGAGCAAAATGCCACTGCTGATAAAGAGCGGCGTGAAAAGATCGACCTGAAAAACCAGGCGGATTCGTTGACCTACCAAGCTGAGAAGCAAATCAACGAACTGGGTGATAAGGTGCCTGCGGCGGATAAGACCAAAGTTGAAGGTCTAATTAAGGATCTGCGCGACGCGATCGCTAAAGAAGACTTTGACCAAATCAAGACGCTGACTGGCGAACTGCAACAATCGCTTTACAGCATCAGCAGCAACCTCTATCAGCAAGCCGGTGGTGATGCAGGTTCGCCTCCTCCAGGTGGTCCTGACATGGGTGGTCCTACCCCTCCCTCTGGTGGCGCTGACGATGATGTGATCGACGCTGACTTTACTGAATCCAAATAGTCTTAGTGACTATTGCTAAGTTGACCGCTCCTTAACTTCTAGGCTGATCGAGATAGCAAATGCTAATCGATCAGCCTTTTTTGTAGGCATCAGAGCCCCGACTTCTTCAAGTAGGGAGCTTCATCCTAAGATCGTCAGTGCAACCGTTGCACGCTTATGAAACCGGTAGCCCAATTTGAGTAAACCAGGTGTATTTGTCGATGTACCCACGCTGAAAATGAATTTTGCCATCAAGAATATGAAAGAAGCCACAGCCTTGCAGGGTATATCGCTTACCAGTAGGTGGGCTGCCATCAAGTTCGCCCAGAAAGGTACCACCACCACTCCACTCGACTATTCCCCACTCATCATCTGCAAAGAGATTTTCAACATGAGTGTAATTATCAGGAAAGGCACCAAAGAAAGCGACAAAACTCTCAAGTAGTGCTTCGCGTCCTTTAAGAGGATCGCCAAAAGCAACCTGATGGTTCACCGCGTCTTCGTGATAAAGCTCAACCAGGGCATAAGGGTCGCGAGCATTGTAAGCAGCAACCCAGTCTTGAAGCACTTGTTTTGGCGTTTTCATGTTGCTTTCTATGAGCTAGATGTCTCAAACTTGTAGCACTTCTAACAGTTCTCTAAGCTCTCTACTGTTGCAAAACACGAGCTTTCATTAACTCCAAAGAATCTCGGCATGATGGCGAATGTGGTCTTCGACAAAGGTGGAGATGAAGTAATAGCTGTGGTCGTAGCCGTCTTGCATTCGTAGCGTTAGTGGTTGTCCTGACTTCGCGCATGCTTGCTCAAACACCTGTGGCATTAACTGTTTTTCTAAAAACGTATCAGCCGTACCCTGGTCAATCAAAATTGAGTGTTTGAGTTGAGTTGTTAGCACAAGTTCGCTGGCATCGTACGATCGCCACGTTTCCTCATCGACTCCGAGATAGTTAGTAAAGGCTTTTTGTCCCCAGGGCACACGCATAGGAGCAACGATCGGCGCAAAGGCAGACACTGATCGATACTGCTCCGGGTTTCGCAACGCACAGACTAATGCTCCATGCCCGCCCATAGAATGACCAAAGATGCCTTGACGGTCTGTTTTTATAGGGAAATGAGCAGCAATAATTGCAGGTAGTTCTTGGGTCACGTAGCTGTACATCTGGTAGTGCGATCGCCACGGTTCTTGCGTAGCATCAACGTAAAAGCCAGCGCCAGTGCCAAAATCCCAGTCGTCCTCTTCACCAGGAATGTTTGCACCACGTGGGCTGGTATCGGGTGCCACCAGAATTACGCCATATTTTGCTGCAAATTGCTGCGCTCCCGCCTTCACTATAAAGTTTTCTTCAGTACAGGTCAGTCCTGACAAAAAGTACAGTACGGGCAAAGGTTCAGACTGCGATCGTGGCGGCAAATAAACTGTAAACTTCATCTCCCCCTTGCAAGTAGTGGATGGATGGCTATAAAAACTAACGGTGCCGTTAAAGCAGGCATAGGTGTTCAAGGGCGTGAGTAGTTGAGACATAAACTGAGAGAGCTTGATAGGGGGCTGGTTGCTTAATCGCAATCTACACTAAACGCGCACCTGCTGACCGATCACCTGCTCCTAGCGGGACTGCTACGCTCCTCTATCACATGTGTTACCATTTGTGAAACTCTTGTTTCAACAGAATTATCAATGGGCAAGGTTCTGGTGCTGAATGCGTCTTACGAACCGCTCAACATTACGAGCTGGCGTAGGGCAGTGGTTTTGCTCATTAAAGGCAAAGCCGAGCAGGTTGAACACAACGGCAAGTACATTTATTCTGGCTTTCCACTGCCAACGGTAATCCGGCTGCGCCACTACGTCCGCGTGCCCTATAAAGAAATTCCGCTAACCCGCCGCAACCTCCTTCACCGAGACAGCCATTCCTGCCAATACTGTGGCTATATTGGCGATGATTTAACGCTTGATCATGTGATTCCGCGATCGCGAGGCGGCGGCGATTCTTGGGAAAACATCGTTACGGCGTGCGTGCGTTGCAACGTTAGAAAGGGCAATCGTACTCCCAAAGAAGCTAATATGTTGCTCGATGTGGCACCACGCAAACCTTACAGCGGTTTATATTTTGAAGTAACCAAGCATCTCAAGAACGGAGTCAATCAAGAGTGGCGCAAGTACGTAATCGGTATCTAACGATCGACCCTTCAAGAGTGTGCTCTTGTCGAAGCAAGTCGTTAGAAGTAGCGCTGTAGCAGTAGACTCAGAAAACGGCATCAAAACGCTTAATGTTATCCCAGCCACAATCTAGCTCATTGGGCTGACCTGGGATCAGGTTGGCCAGTCGAGAGATATAGCGTTTGGCTTATGACGTTTCACCTTTTTTTTGCGAAGATCGAAACAGTACCCATAGTTTGACCCTTGCCAATCTCTGTAAGGGTCGTAGAGTACGCGCCGAAGCAAAGCTTCACTCACCTTTTAACCCCATATGCACGATTCGTCTCCCTCCCTCGACAGTCTGTTATTGCTCACGGAAACACATCCCTTGAGCGTCCAGGTGGCTCCAAATACTGTCGAGCAGACAGACCAGTTTGCTGCAAGACCGCTTCAGCCATCTCTACGCAGTCAATCATCTAACCATTCAGGAGCGAACCAAATAGTTCAGCCGTTTGCCTATGACGTGCCTCGGTCTTCAGAGCAAAGTCAGAAGGTAGAAGAACTTCACCAAACTTTAGAGCGGCATCGGGGCGATCGTCAACTCCTGATTCTTCAAGATTTTCCTGATCCAGATGCGCTCTCATCTGCCTGGACTTACAAGCTGATTGCTCAGAAATACGACATTCAGTGCGAGATGGTTTATGCGGGCACCCTTAGCCACCAGGAAAATGTTGCTCTCGTCAAGCTGACCAATTTACCGGTGCAGCGCCTCACGCCGCAAGTTTTAAAGAGCCGAGATTTATCGAAATATCAAGGCTGTGCTTTGCTCGACAACCAGGGAACCACCAGCCAACTATTGCCGTCTGTGCAGCAAGCGGGCATTCCCATTACGGTTGTGATTGATCACCACAGTATGCAAGGAGACCTTAACGCTGAGTTTGTCGATATTCGTCCCTACACCCGTGCCACAGCCACCATCCTGACGCAATACCTCCAGGCAGGACTGCTCAAGCTGGATAGCAATACTAGTGAACACGTTAAATGTGCAACGGCACTGATGCATGGGTTGCGGTCTGATACTAATGCGCTACGGCAGGCGGGCGAAGAAGATTTTCTGGCAGCCGCATACTTGAGCCGCTTTTACGACGCTCAACTGCTGAATGCCGTCCTGCAGTCGTCTCGGTCGCGCCAAGTGATGGATGTGATCGAGCGCGCGTTGAAGAACCGTATCGTGCAAAACAACTTTTCGATCGCGGGGGTTGGCTATCTTCGCTATGACGATCGTGATGCCATTCCCCAGGCAGCAGACTTTCTCGTTACTGAAGAAAACGTTCACACGGCGGTTGTTTATGGCATTGTCCACGATGAGGATGAAGAGTTAGAAGTCGTCGTTGGCTCACTTCGTACTGACAAACTGACGCTTGACCCAGACGAGTTTATCAAAGAAGCCTTTGGTCAAGATGCACAAGGACGTTTCTTTGGCGGCGGACGATCGCAGGCAGGTGGGTTTGAAATCCCCCTTGGCTTTCTGTCTGGTTTTACCGAAAGCTCTGAATACGCCAAGATGAAATGGGGTGTTTTTGATGCCCAGGTGAAGCAAAAGCTGCTGCGGTTAGTTAACCCCGATCAGCACTATCCAAATGGTTAAGTGAGGCAGAGGAGAAGGCTAAACATTCTCTAGAGCTTTGCTTTTTTAGTCATAGTTCTACTTTCCCTCTGTAGCCTTAAGGATAGGCTTTCATCACAAGCAACGAGCGTGTCCTTCATCCCTTTCATCCCTTAGCCTTCATCCCTCATCCCTTAGCCTCCCGCCTTCTATGCCAGCACTCGATCTTTACCTTATCCGTCACGGTCTTGCTGGAGAGCACGGAACCCATGCTAATGACGATGAGCGACCCCTAACTGACGAAGGGTTCCGGAAGACACGACAGGTAGCAAAGCGGCTTCATGCGCTGTCACTCCAGTTTAATATCATCCTGACTAGCCCACTAGTGCGAGCGCGACAAACGGCAGACCTTTTGCTAGAGGCAAAGCTGGCTCCGACCTTGCAAGTAACACCTGCACTAGCACCGGATGGTAGTTTGCATGAGTGGTTAGCCTGGTTAGAGAGCTGGCGATCGCTCGAAACCAAAGCGCTGGCATTAGTAGGGCACGAACCAAACCTGAGTCTTTGGGCAGAAACACTGCTCTGGGGAAAAACGAATGGCGTGTTAACACTTAAAAAAGCGGGTGTGCTGGGGCTAACCTTACCGGAACAAACACCGATCGGTAACAGTACTCTCTTTTGGCTAACCCCACCTCGATTTTTACTGTAATGGCGTAGGGCAAACAGCTTCAGTAGGTCATTGCTAGTGCCATGCAGACGCAGTATGCTAAATAGTAAGCACGCTAAGTAAATAAGGTGCAGCCAGATGGTCCTGCCATCAACGGAACCACCCACGTCAGAGCCGTTCCATGCAGTCCTAGCACCACACGGCATTGGCTACCGGATCAAGCTCTTGTCGCAGCTTTTGGCACGTCGCTTTCAAGAGCGATTGGATCAGTTTGATCTGACCATCTTTCACTGGGTCGTGCTTTGCTGCCTCTGGAAAGAAGATGGTTTAGCTATTTCTAGCCTCGGCGAAAAGTTACAGCAGGTCGGTGGCACGCTTACGGGGGTACTCGATCGGATGGAAAGCCGAGGCTTGATTCGGCGAGAACGCGACCCTCACGATCGACGCATCTGGCGCATCTGGCTAACTGAAGACGGTCACAAGTTTGAAACCATTTTGCCGCCGATCGCAATGGAATTGCGTGAACAAGCGATGCAAGATATGTCTCACAGCGAACGTGAACACTTTTCTGAGTTGCTGAACCGCGCGATCGCCAATCTCTCGTAGGCAGTACTTCTGCTGTTGTCTAAATGCGTCTCTACTTAAGCAGGGAGTCTATCGGGAAAAGTCCAGCGAATGGATTTCCTCTGGCTAGAAAAGTGCGTTGAAGTAAACACCTCAATTCATCCTCAAGTGTTACAAACCCTTAATCAAAGTTTGCTAGTTTATTCGTAAGCAGAAACTACGCATACGAAATAACGGTGATGGAGAAATTGAAAGGATTGATCAAGCATGAGCGTTCAACTCAAAACGTGCTCTCGTCCTTCCTCATTTCTTACTTCCTTCTATTAAATGAAACGCAATGAATTTCGGAATTGAACGTTTAAAGCCGATGTTACGCGCCCTACGATCGCGCAATTATCGGCTTTTTTTCTTAGGACAGGGTGCATCGCTTATTGGCACCTGGATGACACAAACTGCCACGATCTGGCTGGTTTATCATTTAACAGGTTCGGCACTAATGCTGGGATTAGTTGGTTTTGCCAATCAGTTTCCCAACTTTGTGTTGACTCCCTTTGCAGGCGTGTGGGTCGATCGGTGGGATCGTCGTCGGACGATCATCATCACACAAGTTCTTGCCATGATGCAGTCGCTATCGCTGGCGTTTCTGGCTTTGACCGGCACGATCGAAGTCTGGCAGATTGTGGTGTTGGCGGCATTTCAGGGCAGCATCAATGCGTTTGATATGCCAGCGCGCCAGTCGTTTGTTGTGAAGATGGTCGATCGGCGAGACGACTTAAGCAATGCGATCGCCCTCAATTCATCCATGTTTAGCAGTGCACGGTTGGTGGGTCCTGCGATCGCGGGTTTAATCATCGCTGCAACAAATACAGGCGTTTGCTTTCTGATTGATGGCGTGAGCTACATTGCCGTGATTGCTGGCTTGTTAGCTATGCGCCTGCCGCCCGAACCACCAGTAGCGAGCAAACCAGCAGAAACCATCTGGTACAGCTTGAAAGAAGGGTTCGATTACGCCTTCGGGTTGCAGCCAATTCGTTCCATTCTCCTGCTGATTGCCTTGGTAAGTTTGGTAGGAATGCCCTACATGACGCTGGCACCCATTTTTGCCTCCGAAATACTCCACGGCGGACCCGAAACGCTGGGCTTTTTGATGGCATCGTCTGGGCTAGGGGCGCTGATTGCTGCTGTTTATCTAAGCGCTCGACCGAATGCATTAGGGCTAAGTAAGCTGATTGCGATCGCCCCAGCCATTTTTGGCAGTGCGCTGATTGTCTTTGCCCTTTCTCGCGTGCTGTGGTTGTCTATGCTAGCAGTGTTGCTCATTGGTATGGGTCTCGTCTTGCAACACACCTCCGGTAATACCGTGCTGCAAACGATCGTTGATGATGATAAGCGCGGCAGAGTGATGAGCTTCTACATGATGGCGTTTACCAGCACCGTCACCTTCGGTAATTTAGTAGCAGGCAGTCTTGCCACACACATTGGCGCGCCTAACACGCTCCTGCTTGGCGGCATCCTCTGCATTAGTGGCTCCCTTCTGTTTACCAAACAGCTACCGGAAATGCGGCGCTCAATGCGACTCATTTATCGACGTATAGGGCTGCTGCCTCAACCTGACTCTTAACGCTCACTCACCGGACATCGCCACCTCATTGTTCGGTTCCACGGCTCCTCTTTGATCAATAATCCAGATATGGTCATAGTAGGAGTTATGCAGAAGGGTATTCCAACGACGGTTATCCCTAAGTAGAAGTGAACATTGTGCCTAAATGGTTACTACCAACTTTAAGTGAAATTCTGGCGTTGAACGATCCAACCTGGATGGACTATTCAGCGCCAGCAGCAACAATGGAGTCGATCGCAACATTTCGATCACACCGTTCGGCGCTACAGCGCGTGCGAGCAGAGCGAGAATGGTCTGGGGCGATCGCCGCCTTAAGTCTACTGCTGCAAAACGTGGTGGCAACGGCTGAAGCGAGTGACACTGAACCAACGACGCAAGGTTTTGTGCTGTCGGGACCGCTCCCAGTTATTAGTCATCCCGCCTTAGTCTGCAATTTTTCTACCTGGTCGCTAACGGCAAATCCGCTGAATGTTGCAGCCTGGTTGCCGTTACAACTGCTTCCAGCAAGTGATCAACAAACGTCCGTCGCTTCCCAGCTAGAAACAACGTCCGCCTTACCTTTGTTACCCGGCGATCCACTGGCAGCCGAGCAATTTTGCCTGGTCTTAACGTCCCGTTTCAGCCTGGTTGTGGTTTTGGGCGAATCGCTGCTGGGCGAACCAGCGTTCATGTTTTCGTTTATGCCAACGGTTGTCGAACAAGCGTGGAATGCGATTCGCCCGCGCATTTTGCTCATGAATTCTGAGCAGATCGAACAGTTAGATGCCTTAGCAGCGCAATTTGCTCCTGTAGCGCCAGACTATGCAACTGTAATGCGGTTTAGCCGCTTGATGTTGGCGCATTTACCAGAGCCGCTAGAAGAAACACGCAGCGAAAAAACCGAGGGGCAGTCCGTTGCACAGCGTCAAGAGACAACCAGCAAGCGTCAAGGCGATCGTCAAAACGTTCGTAAACACCCTGCGCCATCGCATTACCAGACGATGCCGTTGCCTGATGCTGCCAGTCTGGATGTTGAATTGCTGCAAGCCCTGGCTCATGAAATTCGTACACCTCTTACAACCATTCGCACCCTCACGCGATCGCTGCTAAAGCGAATTGATCTTCCTCCTGATGTAGTGAAGCGTCTGAGCATTATCGATCGTGAATGTAGCGAACAAATCGATCGCTTTGGCTTAATCTTTCGTGCCGTTGAGCTGCAAACCTCATCGTCGCGCCCCAGTAAGATGTCGCTCACGCGGACGCCCTTAGCCGAAATGTTTAAGCAAAGCATTCCGCGTTGGCAACAACAGGCAAGCCAACGACAGCTTACCCTCGACATTGTGCTGCCTCAGAAGATGCCGACCGTTGTAAGCGATCCAATGATGTTAGACCAGGCGCTGACCAGCTTAATCGAACGCTTTACGCGCAGCCTGCCCGTGGGTAGCCATATTCAAGTAGAGGTGGTACCCGCAGGCAATCAGCTTAAGGTGCAGCTTCAGTCTGAAACAGACTCAGCAATGGCAGCTCAAAAGCAGCATCGACCATTGTTACGATCGCTTGGGCAACTACTAATGTTTCAACCAGAAACGGGCACCCTTAGCCTTAATCTGGCGGTGACAAAAAGCTTATTTCAAGCACTAGGTGGCAAGCTTATTGTGCGCGATCGGCCACAACAGGGCGAAGTAATGACCGTCTTTTTGCCGTTAGAAATGAGCAGTATGGAAATACTGGATGCAGAGCCAAAATTGCTTTAAAGCAAAACTCCCAAGTTCGTAAAGAAATCAGGAATTTGCAACACTGCCTGCCAAACCTTGATCAGTTAAGTAAAAGAAGATATCTTGAATCTTCTCTTCCACATCTTTGTCTAAGTTGGATTCCAAGTAAAAGAAGATGTCTTGAATCTTCTCTTCCACATCTTTGTCTAAGTTGGATTCCAATTGACGATACCTGTAGATAGAAACGTAAAAGCGTAGGCAGCAAATTTGCTGCCTACGCTTTTAGATGTCATACCTGAGTAGCGACCAGGTTATAGACTAGTCAATCATCCTTTTGACGTTATCTTTTACATCTTCAACTGTGTGACGACCCTCGGCTTCAGCTTGTTTTGCTTGACCTTCAGCCTTAGTCTGAGGATCGCCAGTCACATTACCAACACCTTCTTGAATTTTCCCTTCAACATTTTTGGCAGTTGCCTTAACTCTATCTTCTAAGCTCATAATGATCTCCGTATTTTGCGTTAAGAAATGTACTTTCCATCTCAGTGAATGTATTGATTCATTCACTTCAAAACTTTGAGTACAGTTACTAATCTACAGGGAGCAACCTATTTTTCTATCTCCCTCTAGATGTAACTCAACACACTCCACAAAACCTGAAGATAGAGAGAAAACAAGCTTTCTTACCGTTCACACCTAGAATTACAAAGTCTCGTCTTCTACAATTAATGTCTGGGACTTCTAAGTAGCTAGGCGGAATTCTTCGCAAGAGGCACTGAGTGAAGTCGAAGTGACCTCAGCCCTAGATGTCAGTGGGTTAAGCACAGCCGAAACCCGGTCTCTAAATGGTGCTTAATTTAGCCCTCCTACTTAAAAGTCAATTAATTTTTCTTCAATAGCTGTAGGGGTGATAGCAAAGTGTTTTTTGAAAGATTAAAGCCGCTCAAAAAACACTGCTTTATTCAGGTCTAACGTCTTCTCGGTGGACTGGGTTGCAACCTATTTTGAGGACGGTAGTGCTAGCGCAGCACCAGCGAATCATTCAAGATCAGCGTAAGGTCAGTGTTCGGTTCAACCACAATGACATCAGCTCGTTTTTTGCCGAAGACTAAGCCACCCAAAGCGCCAGCACCCGCGCCAACAAGGATTTTGCCAAGGGTAATACGTCGTCTGCCAGTGACGCCAGAGATGATGGTAGCGGCACCAGCACCGATAGCGGCTCCCTTAAGTACAGCGCCGGTATTTGTTCCTGGCACAATTTCTTGAGTTCTGGTGACAACTTCAGAGGTTGCGTTGATCGGCAATACCGTACCATCCGTCAAGGTGATCTGCTGGGCGTAAAACTGAGAACCACCGTCAGCAGGTCTTAATTCACCTTTGATTTGACTACCCGATCGCACCAGAATTTCGCCAGAAGAGGAGCGAATATTTCTGTCAAGCACCAACGTGAGAGGCGTAGTTTCGTTTGGTGAAACGACAACTTTTTCAGCGCCATCATACCGAATCGGCAGCCGTGTTCCAACCGGAATCGCGACTCGACGGGGGGCTTGCTGCGAGGGAAAAAGCTGCGCCACTGTATAAGGAGCAGGAGGTGCGGTTGCGGCGATCGCCAGCGGCGCGATCGCCGGTGCTGTCATTCCTAAAGCAATTACAAACGCCGTTTTAGACTGCCATCGACTGAAATTAAACATAAGTCGCCACCTAAACATACGCATTAGATGGTTTAAAGACTTGGCAAAAGATTGAAAGGTTCCAGTGGCAAAGGGAGTCTAGAGTTACAGAAACCTTTAAAGGGGCTGCTGATGGATAACAGAGTGAAGGGGTGGGAGAATAAAGGATTAGGAGAATGAAAGGGTGATGGCATGGGAGAGTGAGGGTGGGGAAAAGCCTGGCTTCTGAGAGCGGCAATGCTGTAGAGCCAGGAGAAAACGTTTTAAGTTTCTCATGCCCGTTTTAGCCTTCAGCCTTTCACCGTCCCTTCAATCGTCTCAGTAGCCAATCAAGCCGAGTTTCTGCTAGCGCTACATTGTCTTTTGCGTCTCGTGCCAGCTCATCATTGGGTAGGTCAGTGACTTCAGACTGATTATTGCTGCCATAGCCAAGTTGATTGACGGTGACACGCAGCCGATTGGAAAGAAAAATGGCAAGAGCGCGGTAAAACCGTGATGCAAAACCAATGTCTTGACGCAGTTTGGTTGCAAGCTGTTCTCTAGGAATAGAGAGAACAAGAGAATTTTTGGCAGCGGTGACGGTTGCAGACGGGGGACGGGTATCAATGAAGGACATTTCTCCCACCACCTCGCCACTGGACAGGATAGCAATTTCTCGATCGTCCATAGCGGCTACCGAAACGCTAAGTTCGCCTTCAAGCAAGATATAAAGGGTGTCGATCGGTTGCCCTTCATGAATTAGCACCGTTCCAGCAACGACTTCTTGCCGGACGGCGGTTTCTAGCACCCAATCAATATCATCGTCGTCCAGCTCGCCTAGAATGAACAGAACTTTCTTCATGCGTTTGTGCGGTGTCTCATGATTACCAGGATAATCGTTCCAACTGCCTGACACATCCTGACTTTGTACTGTTTTATCCAAAGCGCACCGAACCAGACAGACATTTAGACAAAATTCTGGTAGCACTTACAGGCAGGATCAAAGCGACAAGAGGGAACCTTAAACGTCTGCCATCATGCGTTAGCTGAAAAATGTTTGCAGGGCAGTCTGCCATCATGCGTTAGCTGAAAAATGTTTGCAGGGCATCTGTAAATGCATTAGGCTGTTCGAGGTGAGGGACGTGACCACAAGCAGGAAGCATCCGTAGTTGAGCGGTAGGGCAGCAGTCAGCCATCGCTTGATTGATTGTACAAAACTTGCGATCGTCCTCCCCAGTTAGCAACAGCAGGGGCTGTGTATGGTGCTGCAAGCGTTCCCATAAGGATGGTTGTAACCCTGTGCTGAGATAGCGTAGCGATGTTGCCAGTAAAGCAGGATGATTGTGCGATCGCCGCTCTTGCACCTGCATAAACACAGGATGATGACGCAGGGCATGAAACAAGGGCTGACTGTACCAGTAGGATAGAAAGGAAGGAAATGCGGCTTCGATCTGGTCTGCTAAGGCACGATCGTGTTTCAACCGTGCTGCCCGTTCAGCTTTTGTTCTGAGTCCAGGGGAGGCTGACTCTAGCACCACTTTTGGAAAACGCTGGGGAAAGTGAAGCGCTAAGTACAGCGCCAACCGACCACCCATTGAGTAGCCAACCAAAAAACATTGAGAAATATTGAGATGATCGAGCCAGGAGACGATCGCGTTAGCCGTCTGCGGCATGGTGTAAAGAGTATCTTCACCCTCAACGATCGTGTTGCCGTGACCAGGCAAGTCAACCGCGAGGCAGCAAAACTGGTTGGCTAGACAAGTCATTACTGTGTCAAAATCGGCGCTGTTGCCCATAAAACCATGTAGAAACAACACGACTGGCAGTTCACGCTGCCCATGTACCGTGTAGTGAAACCGATAGCCCATTGATTGATTAACCTTTTGCCTTCTACCTTTAATTCGCGATGAGTGTAAGCACTTTGCCCGATGGATTGACCACCCCCTCACTGCTGCAAACGCTGGCGTTAGTCGCCCAACCAATTGGCTTTCTGGAGCAGTGCGCCCAACGTTATGGTGATACGTTCACAACGCGCGTGTTGGGTTGGCAGTCGCCGCCTGTCGTATTTTTTGGCGATCCAGGGGCGATCGCGCAAATCTTCACAGCTCCAGCCGGTCAGTTTGAGTTGGGTAAAGTGACCCATGTGTTTCGACCGCTGACGGGCGATCGTTCTCTTATCATGCTAGATGGCGAGCGGCACCAGCGACAGCGACAGCTTTTGATGCCACCGCTCCATGGCGATCGTATGCGCACCTATGGTCAGCTCATTTGCGATCTGACCCGTCAAGTGATTGCAGACTGGACTTTAGATAAACCCTTCTCGATTCGAGAATCTACGTCTGAAATTTCGCTTCAGATCATTTTGCGGGTCGTCTTTGGCATGACGCCAGGACCGCGCTACTATCAGCTCAAACATTTGTTAAACGCACTGCTGGAAGCGGTTACATCGCCGCTGTATTCCAGCCAATTTTTCTTCCCAATGCTGCAACGAGATTTAGGGCGCTGGAGTCCGTGGGGTGCGTTCCTCAAGCAGCAGTATCAGATTGACAAGCTCATCTATGCCGAAATTCGGCAGCGTCGCGTTCAGTTTGATCCTGATCGCGCCGATGTCTTGACGCTACTGCTATCAGCTCAAGATGAAGCGGGTCAATCAATGAGCGACGAAGAATTACGCGATCAGTTAATGACTCTTTTGCTGCTGGGGCATGAAACGACTGCATCAGCTCTCTCCTGGGCGTTTTACTGGGTGCATGAAAAGCCATCAGTATTAGCAAAATTACAGCAAGAGCTTGAGTCATTGGGCAACGCACCAGACCCCGATCGCCTCGCTCAGTTACCCTACTTAACCGCTGTCTGCAAAGAGTCGCTGCGAATCTACCCGATCGCGCTCATCTCCCAGCCGCGCAAGGTCAAAGAACCCGTGCAGATTGGAGACTATACGTTTGACCCAGGAGCCATTCTAATTCCTTGCATTTACCTGGCGCATCGTCGCTCACAGACCTATCCTGCCCCAGAGCAATTTCAGCCAGACCGCTTTTTGCAGCAAAAGTTTTCGCCCTATGAGTTTCTGCCCTTTGGCGGCGGTTCACGAAGCTGCATTGGCGCAGCCTTTTCGCTGTACGAAATGAAGCTGGTGCTGGCAACTGTCCTCTCTTGCTATACCTTGACTGCTACCACGCAGGGGACCGTCAAGCCAGAACGCCGTGGCATTACATTCGTGCCCTCCAGCAATTTTCGGCTGACTGCGATCGCCCGCCGCATTAACACCAGCGCTGTAAACGCTAGCGTTTAAGGCAATGACTGATGGAACTAGGCAACCACTGCGGTCGATGCACTAATCTTCTGGATCGCCGATCATATTTGGGCTAATCAGCGTAATGTCAAACTCGTCGGGTGGCACTGTCATGATGGCATCGCGCTTAAGAGAATAATAGATAGCGCGTACTTGTGGTCCAAAGACAACTTCATCTTCATTTTGCAAATCGTGTGCCTGAAGCTTGCGTCCGTTGATCATCAGACCATTGGCACTTGTTCTGCCTTTAAGATTGCCATCCACAATGCGGTAATAATAGGTGCCATTATCGTTGAGGAGCTGCACTAAGGTCGCGTGACGGCGCGAGACAAACTGCGAAACGAGCCGCACATCACATTTTGGATCTCGCCCGATCGAATAAACAGGACCATCAAGGACAAATTCTCGCCGTCCTTTGTCATCCTCAATAATCAGCAAATGGTTTTGATGCGGTTCTGAAGGCATTGAACAATACGTGACGTGGTGAGGTAAGCGCTGGCTAGACCGATTTCCTGAAGCTTTCTAAACTAGCTCACTACACTTCTAGCCTAGCTTAAGTGATGGAAGCTAACAGCACTACTTCGCCATCATAGCGCCTGTTGCAGAACACAGCCTAGATTTACCGCTGATCAAAATATTCCAAGCCGGATACCTAAACGCACTGCCTCTGAATCAAAGAGCAACACAGCCCCAGGTGCTTACAAAGCTTAGATAAGCCCGTAGCAAAGTAATGCAGTTTGAACGGGACGCTGAGTGTAGATAGCGCAAATCATTCTGAGCAACAACCAGTAAAAGCTCTGGTTAGGGGTAACGCCCCCAGCCCCCGTTCATGCTCCGTGCCTTAGACTGCTAATGGCAACTGAAATTACTGCTCCGATCGCTTGCGCTTAAGCTTTAAGACTGATCGTCGTGGTTGCTTTTGCCAAGCGTTAAGGAGGCTCAACACCTGACGTTTACGTTTAGACATACCACCATCATCGTCCATCATGCCTGGGCTAATCAGCGTAATGTCAAACTCATCGACTGGCATCGTCACTACGCTATCGCGCTGACACAAATAGTAAATGATGCGCACCCGCGGTCCGAACACAACCTCGTCTTCGTTTTGCAAGTTGTGTGTACGAAGACGATAGCCGTTGACCAAAAACCCATTGGAACTTGGTCTGCCTTCAAGGTCGCCATCAACAATGCGATAGCTAACGGTGCCATCACCATTTGGAAGGCGCAGCAGCGTTGCATGACGGCGAGAAACAAAGAGCGAATCAAGGCAGATATCGCAGGATGGATCTCTGCCAATAGAGTATTCGGAGCCGTCCAGCGCAATACTGCGCCGTCCGTTATCATCTTCAACAATCAGCAAATGACTTTGATAAGATTCTGAAGACATGAGACCTAAGAGACTGTTGGTTTACTTGACACGGGCAGTCTTGATACAAGTAGTGCAAAAGCAAGTCTGACCGAAACTACAGCGAATCATCTGGCGTTTTCAGCGCGGCTCGATGTAGGGAAGGTGAGGTACAGCAACAGGGAGTTAGACACAACACTAACGGAACTAAGAGCCATCATAGCGCCTGCGGCGGCAGGGCTTAATAAAAGACCAGCATTTGGCACCAGCAATCCGGCTGCTAAAGGGATCCCTAAAACATTATAAGCAAACGCCCAGAAGAGGTTTTGACGGATCTTATTAAAGGTTGCGTGACTTAACCGTATGGACTCGACAACATCGGTTAGACGATCGCGCATCAGAACAATGCCTGCTGTTTCTACCGCAACATCAGTGCCAGAATGCAAGGCAATACCGACATCAGCCTGAGTAAGGGCAGGCGAATCGTTAATGCCATCACCGACCATCGCAATTTTGTGCCCCTGTGCCTGAAGCGCCGCGATCGCCTGAGCTTTGCCCTCTGGCAGCACACTAGCCAAAATGTGATCTGGGTTAAGCGCAAGCGGCTGGGCGATCGCGCATGCCGAATCTAGCTGATCGCCCGTCAGTAGCATGACTGTTAGCCCTATTGCCTTCAGTGCTGCGACTGTTTCAATTGCATCCGGTCTAAGTGTATCGGTGACAGCAATGAGTCCTGCCAAAGTGCCGTCTACAGCCACATAAACAACTGTCTTTCCAGCCTGAAGCAAGCGCTGAGCTGCTGCTTTAGCAGCCTCGTTAACGGTAACACCGTGCTGCGCTAACCACGCTTGAGTACCGATCGCCACAGACACATCTACCGTTGTTTCTGTTAGCGTAACGATCGCAGCGACACCCAGTCCCGGCGCAGTGAGGAAAGCTCTTGCTGCCAAAAGCTCCAATGACTCCTGCTGAGCCTGTTGCTGGATGGCGATCGCTAAAGGATGGCGTGTGCCGCTTTCTACACTGGCAGCTAGTTGGAGAAGAGTGTGAGGGGTGAAGGGGTGAAGGGGTGAAAAGGGATCAGTGGAGGCAGGGGAGGAGGCAGAGGAAGCAAGTGTGAGGGATGGGGCTTGCGTTGGAAAACCAATGTGAGGGGCACCACTACTGGAATCTGTCTGCTGACCGCTGACCGCCGACGGCTGATAGCTACATTCTCGCTGCTGACCGCTGACCGCTGACCGCTGACCGCTTTCCAGCACAATACAGTCTGTGACAATCGGTTTACCAGTAGTAAGCGTACCTGTTTTGTCGAAGATTACGGTGTCCAGTTGATGCACGCGCTCCAGCACATCGCCCCCACGAATGAGGAGACCTCGTTCAGCCCCAATGCCAGACCCAACCAGGATAGCGGTCGGTGTGGCAAGCCCCAGAGCGCAGGGGCAAGCGATCACAAGGACGGCGATCGCCAGTTTGAGGCTGAGAACGAAGGGTGAAGAGTGAGGGGTAGGGAGTGAGGAGTGCGACATCGTGTGTCCAGTACTCATGGCGTGTTGCCCGATTTGCATCAGAGCGTCGCCCCAGAGTTGGCTGCCAACGAGATACCAGAACAAGAACGTGAGGAAGGCGATCGTCATCACGCCGTAGGTAAAATAGCCCGCGATCGTATCTGCCAGATTTTGGATCGGGGCTTTACGGGTCTGGGCTGCTTCAACCAGCGCAATAATATGTGCCAGAGTCGTTTCTTTGCCTGTACGAGTTGCACGCAGCGCGATCGTGCCCGTTTGATTGAGTGTCCCTGCTGCCACTAAGTCTCCAGGCTGTTTTAGAACAGGGATTGCCTCACCCGTCAGCATCGACTCATCTATAGTGGTCTGCCCAATCACCACTTCACCATCCACAGGCACTTTGTCTCCTGGTAGCACTTGAAGCCATTCACCGAGACGAACACGATCGGCAGGAATTTCGATGAAATCTGAGGTGAGGAGTGTGGAGCGATCAGGGTAAGAGTTTTGATTGCATGGCTCCCCCTGCTCCTTTTGCTTCCCCCTTTCCTCTCGCTGCTCTCCCTTCTCTTGCTCACTCCTCCCCTTCATCAACCGTGCCACCTTAGGCTGGAGGGCAAGTAATGATTGAAAAGCACTGGCAGCACGATTTCTTGCTTGTTGTTCAAGTGTGCGACCCAGCAAGATAAAGCCAACTAGCATGACAGGCTCATCAAAAAAGCACTCCCAGCCTAGTTGGGGCACTAGTAGCGCTACTAAGCTAGTGATATAGGCAGTCAGCGTGCCCATGCTGACGAGTGTATTCATGTTGGGAGCATTGCGTCGCAGTCCACGCCAACCGTCGATCAGCATTGATCGCCCTGGTATAAGCAGCGCAACAGTTGCCAGCCCACAATGGAACCAAATATTAGTGAAGCCGAGGTTTGACAAAACAGGTAGATTCAACTGACCCAATTGGTCAAGATGTCCAATGCCTGACAGCAGCAACAGAGCAATCGCCATCGCTAATCGCCAAAGCTGTCGCTGCGACTCTATCTGCCGCTGTGCCTGAAAATCAAGGCGATCGCTGTTTTGGGGATCGGCAGGATTAAGCGTACTGTCAGACACCCGAAGCTGAGACGGGAACCCTGCCTCGGTTAACGTTGTCGCTAAAGTAGAGGGCTGGAGCGCACCGCTCTCGTATTCAACCGTTGCCACTTCGATCGCCAGGTTGACTGTTGCTGTCGCCACACCCTGACATTGTTTCAGTTCGTTCTCAACGGCTCGAACACAGCCAGCACACTTCATCCCAGTCACATCCAGGATGGCAATTTCTAGAGATGGTGCCGCGATCGCCTCAGTTGTGCGATCGCCTTGTGGCAGCGTGAGTTTTGTTGCGTCTAAAACCAAAGGAAAAACCTTCCACAAGCATCTACGGGGTTCTCTCTTGAGCGTAGATGAAGTAGAAGGCGATTGGTCAAAAACTATCCACTTTCTTTAAGCAAATCTGACTAGTAGAGGCGCTTCTACTGTAAGCCGTCACTAAAAATCAGAGGTGGAAGAGGGTAAACCTACGATGTCTGCATAGGCGGCAGCAATAGCGCAAACACTGAGCGGAATCGTCACTAGCAGACCTATACCCAGCAGCAAAGCACCCGCCAGATTTAGTAATACCAACACAAAAGCAAAGCCAAAGAAGGAGAACCAATTCTTGGAAATCAGCTTGCGGCTAAACTCCATTCCATCCCAGAAGTTCATCTTCTTTTCAAGCACTAAAGGCAGCGCAAAGGTGTATGCAACTGCCAGGTAAATACCAGGAATGATAATCAGCACAAATCCAATGCCAATCATCACGCTAGAAATAAGGCTAACCAGAAAAAGCGGCAGGAAGTTATTAAAACCTCTAAAGAAATCACCAAACGTTGTAGCGCGATTTCTCAAAAGCTTGAATGCCACAATGAAAAAGCCTGCATTTAAAGGACCAGAAATCAAAAGGCTGATCAATGTACCGACAGGAGAGGCAGATTGGTTAATTTTAGCGATCGCAATGTTAATCAAGAAAACCACAAGTGTAAAGCCAACAAACCCACCTAGATTTTTCTTGAGTGTTGCCCAACCGCTGCCAATGTACTCGCTAATCTTCACTGTGTAGCTTTTATGAAGTAAGCCTTCAAGCCCTGTCGACCCGTAACTTTCCATAGTCGTTCTCTCCAAAATGCAAAAATTGATGCTCTCGTCTCAGACCATACCAAAAACCAACTTCAGCACTTTGTGAGGCTGATTTTCGATCGACTTAATCACGCCCGGATTGAAGTCATATTTAATCTACTCCCCCGAATTATTGGAATAAAGTATTCCCTAGAAAACTTAACTCATTAAGGCTAGCTGGAAAGAAAATTTAGAACACAGCCAATCAAGCAACATCAATGCAGCAATCTAAAGTGGCTCAAATGATGGATCTAAAGCCATCTCAATCAAGGCATACATAATGTGTGCTTCTGCAAAAAAGCCTAATGTAAGGCTTGCTTCGTACTCAGTTCCTACGTCTTATCGTTCCTGCTGACCGCGATCTCACCGCCATAAACTGCACCCATCATTGAGTGCTGCAATGAGCCATCAGAGTTATACAAACTTGCAAAAGCAAGCTTAATTAGCTTCTGACAGACAAACGAAACTAAGCGGCACAATTCGTTTGCCGTAATGCTCTGCTCTATTCATCCCCCAGACTCTCTACAAACGACATCAGGAAGATTTCAAGTAACAAAAGTTTATCTTCGCTTTAGTCTTTCACAGATGTGCCTCATCGCTATTGCGTGCTGCTGCCCAAGACAAACAGGCTGAGAAGTGTGCCGCTATTCCAGAGACTATGCAGCAGCATAGAGGCGAGGAGGTTGCGCGATCGCGAGTAGACAAAGCCCAGCACAATCCCTAATGTCATTAGCGGCAGCACTTCCGAGAGGCTGAGGTGCGCGAGAGCAAAGATAAAGCTACTCAAGACGATCGCGCCCCAAACAGGCATATAGCGAGTGAGTGAAGGCAGCAAGAAACCCCGAAACAAAAGTTCTTCAAAAATGGGAGCGGCGATCGCGGCGGTGATGCAAAAGAGCACAAAGGCACCCTGGTCTTTGCCTTCCAGGGCGATCGGCAAAATAGGATTACTGCCGCCCTGCCCCTGCCAAATTTTTTGGTTGACCAGCGAGATGAGAATCACCAGTGGTAGCGCTGCGAAATAACCACCAAGCCCCCAAAGGAACCATCGGCTCCGTAGCTTGACCTGAAACCAACCATCGGGTAGCGGCAAGAATGTCTTAATCGAGAAGTACAGTACTGCTAAGCCGCCAGCCGCTAACAGTAGGTAATTCACCAGGATGTAAAGCGCTCTGACGCGTTCGCTCAATGTCGCCGGATTGAAGCCCACTGCTTGCTGAAACACGCCAAGCCCTAGCGGTAGCAGGATTTGCCCCACCAGAAAGAAGCCAAAGATCAATACCTGCCAGACAATTTCGCCATCCCACGGCACTGTCCACGCAGCGATTCCTTCTGGTGCAAGTAGAGATTGCTTGCGTCGCACGACCCACTGCCCCAGCAAAAAAAGCAGAATAACGGTGCCAAGCAAACCGCTGATGGTGGGGATGCCGCCGACGATCGCCAAATTAGTGAGCGCCCGTTCTGCTGTTGCCTGTTGCGCTGCTTGAAGATCTGTCAGTGCGTCCTGTCGTTGCTGTAGTTTGTACAGTTGGGCGAGCGACCGATAGCGAAACCAGCTATCCAGATTTTGCTTCAGCGTTTGTTCGGCATCAGGGAACAACCGGGGTGGATCGCTCCAAAGCCCTGCCAGGACGCCAGCCGTTTTGCTCAGTGGCTCAAGGTTAGCTTTCCCGTCTGTTTGCTGAATTACGCCTGCCCAGGTTTTTTGTGCTGTCGCAGTCTGCCCTTGCTGCACCTGAAGGACACCCAGCCTGAGATCGAGTTCGGTAATCAGGCGTTCTAGTTTGGGTGTCGATACCTTTAAGGATGGATCGGCAGTCGGAGAAGCCAGCAAAAGCTGAGTTCGTTCCAGGTTTTTCTGGGCAGATTGGCGTAGCTCTTGGTATTGCTTTGTGGCTCCCTGTACGGGTTCAGCACCGATGATGCCCTTGCGAACCGACACTAAGCCTGGATCGTCGCCCTGCCACTCGGTCGCCTGCAGCACCAGATTAGTTTGGTACAGCTCCAACCGACTTTGGAACTGGGGTTGACTCCAGCTTGCCAGCAGATCTTGACCAATGAGGGCGATCGCCAGCACTGTCAAGATCACCAGAACGATCCGCTTAATTGTCATGCATTCTCCAACGTAACGATTAGCCGTTCGCCGTTAGCTATCAACTAAAAACGGCTAGAACCTTTGCACTGCACTTTTGCATTGTGAATGAGGATCACAGATCCTGTAGAACGATTGTCGCTTAGATAGGCAAAGGCTGTACGCTAGACGGGGTAAAATTCTTCAGGAGAGAGGAGAGAGGAAGGTAAAAGTAAAAAGGTAAAAGGTAAAAACAAGTCTTCATTTTCTGCCCTCCGTCCTCTGCCTTCTGCCTCCCCTGCTCCCGCAAACAACTAATAACTAACAATTTACTGGAGGACAAACTTCTGACTACCCGCATCATCCTCGTTCGTCACGGCGAGAGTAGCTTTAACGTTGAACGACGTGTTCAGGGTCATGGTGATAAATCGACCCTTACAGAGGCAGGGCAGCGATCGGCTGATCAAGTCGGTGTAGCCCTCAGTGCTCTGTCTTTTGATGCGGTGTACAGCAGCCCTCTGCGACGAGCAAAGGATACCGCTGATCGCATTTTGTCTCGTCTTAAAACGCCGCCTGTTGCATTACTGCAAACCACTGATAAGTTGAAGGAAATCAACCTGACCGATTGGGAAGGCAAGCTGTTTAGCGAGATTGCCGAGCAAGACCCCGAGGGCTACCGCAACTGGCAAAGGCGACCCCACAAGTTAAAGATGGCTGCACCCGATACGGATGGTGCAACAGACTATTACCCAGTGCCAGCACTGTTTGAGCAAGCCGAAGCGTTCTGGCGGGAGCTATTACCGCGCCACGAAGGGCAAACTGTTCTCGTGGTGGCACATAGCGGCATCAATCGGGCGTTAATTTCTACCGCGATCGGGCTGCCGAGCGATCGCTATCAGTCGGTGCATCAATCTAACTGCGGCATCAGCGTTTTGAACTTTGCAGGCGGGTTCGGAGACGCGGTGCAAATCGAGTCGCTTAACTTAACGGCTCATCTGGGCGAACCGCTGCCAAAACCTAAATCTGGGCAGCAGGGAGCGCGTTTTTTGCTGGTGCGTCACGGCGAGACAGATTGGAACCGCCAAAAGCGGTTTCAGGGTCACATCGACGTACCGCTGAACGAGAACGGACGGGCACAGTCGCAGCGGGCAGCGGCATTTCTTAAAGCGATCCCCATTCACCATGCCGTTAGTAGCCCGATGCTGCGCCCCAAAGAAACTGCTGAGGTCATTCTCCAACACCATCCGGATGTGTCGCTGGAACTGGAAGCTAACCTGAAAGAAATCAGCCACGGGCTATGGGAAGGAAAGCTAGAAGCAGAAATTGAGGCGGGGTATCCCGGTACGTTGCACCAATGGCAACGATCGCCCGAAACGGTGCAGATGCCGGAAGGCGAGAACCTCCAGCAAGTGTGGGAGCGGACGATCGCAGCCTGGGATCAAATTGTGCAAACCGCTGCCAGTAGACCTGAACCCGGCACCACCCTCGTCGTTGCCCACGATGCCGTAAACAAAGCGATTCTCTGCTACGTTTTGGGTCTTGGTCCAGAGCATTTCTGGAACTTTAAGCAAGGCAACGGTGCGGTCAGCGTTATCGATTATGCCGCCACAACCGACATTCAACCTGTTCTGATGGCAATGAATATTACCGTTCATCTATCGGATGGCATTTTGGATCAAACAGCGGCAGGAGCGTTGTAGGGGCAGAAGGCAGAAAGCAGAGGGTAGGGGGCAGAAGGGGGAGTCGGGAGTCAGGCTAAAAGCCAAAGGCTAAAGGCTGACCGCTGACTGCTCAATCAACTCAAGACTCTTCACTTTTCAGTCAAAACTCTTCTCACTCATTCTCCTCACCCCTCTCCTCTTACCCATGCCTACTGAACTACTTCAACAAGTACGAGTAATTGATCCCATTTCAAATACCGATCGCGTTACGAATGTGCTCATTGCAGACGGCATTGTGCAGGCGATTGGTGATGCGATCGCAGACAGCTCGGACGCAACTGAAGTGCAGGATTGTCGTGGTTTGGTGCTGGGCAGTGGTTTAGTTGACCTTTACAGTCACTCTGGTGAACCCGGTTTTGAGGAACGTGAGACGCTGCAATCACTCTTGCAAGCTGCCAGTGCGGGTGGTTTTACCCGTATCGCCATCCTGCCAGATACTAAACCCGCGATCGATCATCCAGGTAGCGTTGCCTGGGTGCAGAACCGCTGGCAAGAACTGAAGGGAGAGGGGAGAGTGAGGGGAGCCGATGGAGCAGGGGAAGCATGGATGCAAGCGTCAGACCCAACTCCCAACTCCCGGCTCCCCATTCCCCACCTCTACTGCTGGGGCGCGCTGACCCTGGCTGTACAAGGACAACAAATGACCGAGTTGGGTGAACTGGCAGCGACCGGGATTGTTGGCTTTGCGGATAGTCGATCGCTCACCAGTTTATTGCTGGTTCGTCGCCTGCTGGAATATTTGCACCCGATCGCCAAACCGATCGCACTTTGGGCTTCTGACCTAGCCTTGAGCGGTAACGGGGTCATGCGTGAAGGACAGGCAGCGCTACGCTTTGGTTTGCCAGGGATTCCTACGATCGCCGAAACCACTGCCTTGTCAGCCCTTTTGGAATGCGTTGAAACGACTGGCACGCCTGTTCACCTGATGCGCCTTTCGACCGCGCGGGGTGTAGCGCTCGTCCAGGCAGCGAAGACGCGGGGATTGCCTATCACTGCCAGTACTACCTGGATGCATCTGCTGCTCAACAGTGAGGCGATCGGCAGCTATGACCCGAATTTGCACCTTGCACCACCGCTAGGCAACCCTGACGATCAGGACGCGCTGATTCAAGGCGTACAAAGCGGCACGATCGACGCGATCGCCATCGATCATACACCTTACACCTACGAAGAAAAAACCGTTGCCTTTGCCGAAGCGCCTCCTGGCACGATCGGTTTAGAGGTGGCATTGCCATTACTCTGGCAAGCGTTAGTCGCTACCGGCAAATGGACAGCACTGGATCTGTGGCGTAGTCTCAGCAGTCGTCCAGCCCTATGCTTACAGCAAAAAGCTGCCACGATCGCCCCCGGACAGCCTGCCGAACTAACGCTCTTCGACCCGCAGCAGGTTTGGACAGTAGACGCCCGATCACTCAAATCACTTTCTGTCAACACACCCTGGTTCCAGCAAGATATTACTGGACGGGTGGTGAGAACCTGGGTAGGAAAAGGCTAAAGGCTATTGGAAAGTCTAAAGGATGAAGGCTAAATTTTTTATCCTTTAGCCCTTAGCCTTACTGATAGTTGGGTTCGGGTGTGATTTCGCCCAAACGGTTCATGGGCCAAAAGCGAACGATCGCTCGCCCGATGATACGATCACGCGGGACAAAGCCCCAATAATGGCTGTCATAGCTATTGTTGCGGTTGTCGCCCAGCACCAGATAAGCGTCCTGGGGCACCGTCACAGGACCATATTGATACTGAGGGTCTTCGGCGATATAGCTTTCTCTGAGAGCCTGGTCGTTGATGAACACCCGTCCACCCTTGACCTCGACCTTATCGCCTGGCAAGCCAATGACACGCTTAATAAACGCATCGTGAAAATTTTGTTTTTCTAGCGTATCAGTGGGTGAAAACACCACCACATCGCCGCGCTCGGGATTTTTGAAGTGATAGCCCAGCTTATCGACAATGAGGCGGTCGTTGATTTGCAGCGTCGGCAACATCGAGCCAGAGGGAATATACCGCGCCTCTGCTACAAACGTCCGAATGCCAAACGCTAGCACAGCGCTTAGTCCAATCGTTTTGAGTCCCTCTAACCAGGGGTTCTCAGTGGTTTTCTGAGGTGGCTTTTCATCTGATACCTTACTTTGTACGCGTGTCATAGAGAGTCAAATGTAAAAAAATCAAAAATGTGAGCAAAAAAGTAGCTGGCTTGTTATGGCATCTAATACTTGCCGTGCAGTAGAGGCAGTGTCGTTAATCCATCACAATATAAATGCAACTGTAAACCATCTCATCGCTTATTTTGGCATCTAGCTCATTATGGCGGTGATTTTTCTGTCTTGAACGATTCCGCTCTAAACAAATCACTGTGACTAGCATGGTAGCTAATTCTTCGCTTCTGATCCGAAACGCTCACATCTTGCTGCCTAATGGCGACTTTATGAATGGCGATGTGCAAATACAAGAAGGCACGATCGTCCAAGTTATCGATGCCCACAATGCAGACACACCGCCACCCGTCTCCACTAACGAGGCAGTTAGAGAGATTGACGCACAGGGCTTGACTTTGTTGCCAGGAGTTATCGATCCGCAGGTACACTTCCGCGAACCAGGGCTGGAACATAAAGAAGATTTGTTTACCGCTAGCAGTGCTTGCGCGAAAGGTGGCGTGACCTCCTTTTTGGAAATGCCAAATACGAAGCCACTGACCACCACACAGGCAACGCTGGACAGCAAACTGCAACTCGCGGCTCAGAAAGCGTTGGTGAACTACGGCTTTTTTATTGGTGCAACGCCAGAGGTACTGCCCGATTTGCTTGAGGCAAACCCCACTCCAGGCATCAAGATCTTTATGGGGTCGATGCATGGTCCGTTGCTGAACGATCAAGAGGAAGGGCTAGAAAAGATCTTTGCCTATGGCGATCGCTTGATTGCCGTCCATGCCGAAAACCAAGCGCGGATTACAGAACGGCGACAGCAGTTTGCAGGCATCACTGATCCAGCCGTTCACTCGCAAATTCAAGACAATCTGGCAGCACTCCAGGCGACGCAGCTTGCGCTGAAGCTTTCTAAAAAATATCAGCGACGGCTGCATATCCTACATATGTCTACAGCCGAAGAAGCGGATCTGTTGCGACAGGAGAAACCCGCTTGGGTAACGGCAGAAGTCACGCCGCAGCATTTGTTGCTGAACACTAGCGCTTACGAGACGATCGGCACGTTGGCACAAATGAACCCACCGTTACGATCGCCCCATGACAACGAAGTTCTCTGGCAAGCGCTCCTGGATGGTGTAATTGACTTCATTGCGACTGATCATGCGCCCCATACGCTAGAGGAGAAAGCCCAGACTTACCCGAACTCGCCGTCTGGAATGCCCGGTGTAGAAACGTCGTTGCCGTTGATGCTAACCCAGGCAAAGCAGGGACGCTGCACGGTTGCCCAGGTAGCAAATTGGATGTCTACTGCGGTCGCCAAAGCGTATCGGATTCCGAAGAAGGGTGCGATCGCCCCTGGCTACGATGCCGACTTGGTGCTAGTTGATCTAGATACTTACCGCCCCGTATTGCGCGAGGAGTTGCAAACTAAGTGCAAGTGGAGTCCCTTTGAAGGTTGGAGTCTGACGGGCTTTCCAGTGGTGACGATTGTGGGTGGTCAGGTTGTTTACGATCGCGGCACCATTAATGCTGAAGTACGTGGAAAAGCTCTACGCTTTGACGCTTAATGATGAACCTTAAGAAGTGATAACTCTAGATTGATCACTCTATCTTGCCTAAGGGGGACTCTATTTTCTAGTTGTTATCTTTAAGGTTATCTGTGCTTAGTCATGACCCATACTGGCGTTTCTTAGTGCCTATTATTACTTGGCAAGCCTAATATTAAGTGCTGTCAACTCTTTCTTTCCCCAACAACTTTGCTTCGGGTTGCTCTCTAGAATAGTGTTAAGCATTCCAGTATGGTCATGCCATGAAAGCAAGAACCCCTAACCAAGAAGTTGAAAGGCTCGAAGCACTCAGGGCATACAACATTCTGGATACTCCTTCTGAGCAAGTCTATGATGACATCACGACGCTAGCTGCTTTTATCTGTGATGTACCGATCGCCCTGATTAGTTTAGTCGATGTCGATCGCCAGTGGTTTAAGTCTAAAGTCGGGCTAAGTGTTGACGAAACCCCTCGTGATGTTTCGTTCTGTGCCCACGCGATTTTAAGCAAAGACACGATGGTTGTGAACGATGCGCTTAAAGATGAGCGTTTCGCTACTAATCCGTTGGTTAGCTGTGCGCCAAACGTACGTTTCTATGCTGGCGTACCACTTACTACGCCGGATGAGCAAGAAATCGGTACGTTGTGTGTGATTGACCATAAGCCCAGAGAGCTATCGGAGGCTCAGAAGAAAACGTTAGAAGCGCTTGCCCGTCAAGTAGTGATGCAGCTAGAGCTACGGCGCGTCTCTTCGCAACTGGCAAAAGCGTTGGACACGATCGAACTGATGGAAGGGCTGATTCCCATTTGTTCGTACTGTAAGGGTATTCGTGACGATCAGGGCTATTGGTCTAGTGTCGAGAAGTTCATCGAAAAGTATTCAGATGTGGAGTTTACTCACGGTGTTTGTAATAGCTGTATGCGAAGCCATTTCCCAGAAGTAGCTGACGTTTTGCTAGCTGGAAGTGATGCTAAAAACAACTCAGAAAATGGTTCTGAATCCCAGGATGAGTTGTTAGGTTGAAATTAGGATTGAGCCGAGATATACGCGGTTTATTCCTCGTAAAGTAACGAATAAGAAATCTGTCTAGGCTTAAGCAATGTCTGCGAGGGATATTTTTCATGATGCAGTTAAAGCAGCCTTGCAAAAAGACGGGTGGACAATTACCCATGATCCACTGTCAATCGATCTAGTCGATGGGCAATTGCAGGTTGATTTAGGTGCAGAGCGCTTGCTGGGTGCCCAGCGAGAGGGCGAACAAATTGCAGTCGAGGTCAAAAGTTTTCTTGCGCCATCTGCGGTGTCTGAGTTTCATACCGCGTTAGGGCAGTTTTTGAACTATCGGGTAGCGCTTAAAATAAAGGAGCCGGAACGAAGACTCTATTTGGCGGTGCCGTTGGAGGTCTATGAGTCTTTTTTCTCACGACAACTGCCGCAACTGAGCATCCAAGAGTATCAGTTAAAGCTGCTGGTGTTTGATCCTGAGCCGGAGGTGATTGTGCAATGGCAAAACTAGACCAGTATCGGCAAGCGGTGCAACAGGTATTAGCGCAACACGCTCAGATTAAGCCTGCCTATGGTGAGGTTGAGCGTCAAACGCTCTTTGATGTGGAGCGCGATCATTATCAGGTGGTAAATGCAGGCTGGGAAAGCCGTCGCCGAGTCTTTGGTTGCCTGATTCATGTAGACATTAAGGGCGAAAAGATCTGGATTCAGTATGACGGGACTGAGATTGGGGTCGCAAATGAACTGGTGGAGTCCGGCATCCCTAAGCAGGATATTGTGTTGGCGTATCAGTCGCCCTATATGCGGCAGTTTAGCGAGTTTGCAGTCAGTTAATAATCGCCACACAAAACCGATAAAGATCCCCGACTTCTTTGTTTAATCCTGATTGTTTGGCTGAACCTGATAAAGAAGCCGAGGATTTGGGATGGCAAACTGAGCGATCGCAGTCAGCTTGCGTAAGTAGATGTAGCCTGGACTACTTTCAGTGGCATCGCTACACAACTAACAGTCAAACTATAGGCATTTCATGAAGTTCATAGTGTGCGATCGTGATCTTGCTGATTTTTAGGGGAAACATGAGTAAGGCGCAACAACTCACCCTAATAAAAACAGGATTGATCGTATGTCAGTGCAGACTCCTTCTAAAGAAACATCGTCTAAAACGAAGACCCAGGAGACAACTCGCTTGCTACTGGCTTTGTGGGAGTTAGGTGCAGACAAGACAGCCTTACCAAAGGGGAAACTGCCCGATCGTGCCAAAAAAGCTGCACCTTTCAAGCAGTTAGTAGAAGATGGCGCGATTAAGGTCGAAAAGCAAAAGTCATCCTCGCTAGTATCGCTGGAAGCGAAAGGTGTGGAACAACTGGCTGAAGAACTTAAAACGGTTGATTTTAAGCTGGACGGTACAACAACGGGAGCTTGGCTAGTAAGAGGGTTGTTGAAATGGCTTCAGCAGATGGAGACTGTAACAACGATCGCGTCCACAAATGGCAAAGCGAAAAAAGACACGATCGCGTCCTACGACGAATTTAAGACCGTTGCGCTTGAAGTCTACGATCGCCTCAATCGTGAATACAATCTGGACAACTTAGTACCGATTTATCGTATTCGTCGCGAGATTGGCGGTCGAGTTTCTCGTTCTGAATTTAATGAATGGGTGTTGGAAATGCAAGCTAACGATATTCTTCAACTTCAAGGTGGCAGCGTTGAGGATAGCTCTTCAGATAAGGTCGAAGACTCAATAACGTCAAAAGTAAGCGGTCTTCGCTTCTATGCGAAACGATTAGCTTAACCAAGCCAAAGCTCTCTCCTATTCATTGCTTTCCCCTAACCTAATGCCATGAGCACTACAAATATCTTCCCGTCTTCCATTGAAGTTCTTCATAATACAATTGCCAGTCACAATCCATTCGACCGACCTTTGTTTGTAAAGCAGCAAGACGTTTGGGGAAAAGGGTTTCCTGATGTTCCAAGTCTGAATGCTCATGCATCTGACATGGTTTTCGATGCTATCAATAAGGTTCGTACAGGACAGCGCTCATCCATTGGTATCACTATCAGGGCTGAAAAAGGACTAGGGAAAAGCCACCTCATTAGCCGAATTCGGCATCGTCTTCAATTTGAAGGTAGTGCTTTATTTGTTTACATGAGCGAATTCAGCAATTTAGATCGAATAAAGCAAGAGTTTTTACAGAATTTAGCGTATAGCCTTAAGCGCACTGGTAGCCAAAGCGTGATGCAGTGGCAAGAATTAGCAACAGCTTTAGTAAGCGATGCCTACAAAAAGGAGTTTCAACCAAAACAGCTTGTGGATGTAGCATTTCCAAAGAAGATGGCTGAAATGCTAGCTAAAGGCGAGAAACCTGTTTCTTTAATCAACCAGATTGTTACCAGAGTTCTGCAAACAAAACCAGAAATAGACAATCCTTACCTTATCCAAGCTATCCTTTGGACACTCTCAAAACCACATGCAACGTTTGCCATTAATTGGCTTGCTGGCAAAGGCTTATCACAGTTGCACGCCGAAGAGATGGGTTTCCCATCCTCCTCTTCTGAGGAGCCAGAAGCTGAATCTTTAGATAAAGTGGGTGAAATTCTAAATCTAATTGGAGAATACAAAACATTAGTAGTTTGCTTCGATGAGCTAGACAGCATAGGACATAATGAGCAAACTCTTCCAAAGGCAATGGTAGTAGCTAGCCTTGCAAAGGATGTCTCAAATAGCTTGAAAAGTGGTGTTGTCTTAACAGCAATGTATCCTGAAACTTGGCGTGATCAGGTTAAAGTTATGCCACAGGCTGATGCTGTTATAGATCGCATAGGGGAAAAAGTAATTGATTTGAATTATTTAAGTGTTAGTGATGTTTTTGCATTGATTTCTGAATGGTTAAAAGATTTTTATTGTAGCAAAGACTTAATTCCACCTGACCCGCTTTATCCCTTTGAAGAAAGTAAGCTTAAAGAAGAATTCAAGCAAGAAAGACCAACTTTTAGAAAGGTTTTACAGTGGTGTGCTAATGAGTTTAAAGTTCCAAGTTTTGCAGAAAAAACACTATTAAAGATTCCTCCTAAGAATCCTGTAGAGTCTGCGTATGAGAAAGAATTTACTGATCTAGAGTGGGCATTAGAAAATTATCTAGAGGACAAAACTACTCTGGTTGAAGCTTTACACTTAAGTTTCTGTTCACTGATTGGTCAAACCGTTGAAGAAGTCCAAATAAAGGATATTCAGGAGGTAGAGGCAAAAGGTAATGATAGGGGTTATATTGACTTTAGAATAGTTGGAAAAGAAAAGAGAAAACCTGTAAAGATTGGAGTCTCAATTGTTCAGCAGTCAAGTGGAGTTGGTGTTTCCGCAGCTCTTAAACGGTTAATTGAATACGAAAAATTTGATTTAACTCGTGGCTGCTTAGTACGATCTAAACCTATTTCTAGCAGTGCTACCAGAGCTCAAGAATACTTGAGATCTTTACTGCTTACCCATCAAGGTGAGTGGGTTTTGCTAGCTGGTGAATATATCAAACCACTCCTTTCTATACTGTTCGTTTACAATAGAATGGCTGATTATGAAGTGAGCGAGAATCAAATCTTTGAATTCCTTGATCAGAAAAGGCTTGTGATTGATAATCCCCTTATTCGAGAAATCTTGAGTAAGCCTTCTGGCAGGATTCCTAAGAATATACCGAATGAAGAGCTCCCAATCAGTATTCCTACTACAGCAAGTGTCTCTAGTCTTGATGATTCACTTGAGCTGGTTACTACAATTGATTGAAAGATATGTCAATTTCAATTGCGTCCGCATTGCATTTATCTGACAATGAAGCTGCATCTCTAATACAAGGACGCTCTATTGGGGCTATATCTAAAGCGTACATTTACCCTGGACAGAACTTCGGTCTTTGTTCACCTGATGATGAGTTGGATCCGAAGAAGGTATCGATTAGGGCTTGGGCTAAGTGCTCGGCTTGCCAGCCCATCAGTAGATCTGACTCCTTAGGCGCGTTATCACGTCTAGTAGCAATACCTATAAAAGAATTACAGGAACTTTTTCAAGAAAAGCAGTACGTCTTCTTAATTTATCTTAGAGTATATTCATTAGTTGAGCCAGTTGAAGGTTCTGTCAGTGCTAAAGGGCAGTTTGTTAAACTTTTAACTTCCCTTAGCATTAATGAATACACTCCAGTTTTCAATGATCGTATCTTCGCCCGACGCAAGCAGCAGTTAGAAAATCTGGAATCACCATTACATCCTGAACTGGAAGAACTTCACAATATAGTTTCTCAACTAGTTTTTGTTGAGCCTACAGCCAAAAGACTTAGCGAAGAAATAAGCTTATTTTTAGGCTGGAAAACATTTATATCGTCAAAAGCTAAAAACTCAGATTCAACTTGGATTGAGAATATTTCAGACTTGGGTAAGCGTAGCAAAGAAAGTGACCAAGGTAAAACCAACTATCAAGCTGGAACAGATTTTGAAAATATAGTGCGGACTAGTCTTCAGTTTTTGGGGTTTACAATCGACTACTCGCACAAAGGAGGAGCAGGAGGTTTAGATTTATTCTGCTCGAAGCCATATCCGTTAGTTGGAGAGTGTAAATCGGGCAAGAAAATTCCTAACGATACAGCAGTTCAACTATTAAACTTAGGAACGTTACGTTTAAAAGATGAAGTGCAATTCCGCAGGGCAACTAAATTGATTATTGGTCCTGGTGAATTGACTGAGCAACTTAAAGATGCTGCAAGAGTACACAGTATGACAATCATCAATCCTGAAACACTTGAAAAACTTGTCAAATTACAGAACAACCATTACGGTTCGGTTGATCTATTTAAACTCAAAGATTACTTAAAACCAGGTCAATCTAATGATGAGGTCGAAAAATACATTGACAAAGTGCTTAGGGAAATTAGTGTTAGATCGCTTCTAGTTCAATTGACAAAGAAATACTTGGAGGACACAAGTTCTGATTCAATTGGAGTAGAGACGCTCATGGGATTATACTTTAGCGCAACTCCACCTTTGCCTTTACAACCTAAAGAGATGCATGAAATTTTGATTGAGCTTTCTTCACCTTTAATAGGTCATTTAGGGCGAAGTAAAGGATTAGATTGGCAGACCGATCGCTTTTACTTTCTGCGTGATTTGATAGTGGATTAAGTAAGCAACGAGCGATCATCTTGAACCGTCGTGGTATTAACGTAAAGGTTGGTAAAGACCCCGATTCTGAGAGCTTTACTGGGCAAACTTCTATATAGAGTGATTATTCTCGATTCTGCTAGCGAATGTAACTTTCGCCATCATCCTTAGCATCATCGCCTAACCAAGCACCAAGCTAGAAGTGCTCTCAGGCTACCGCATTGGTATAAATTCTGATGTCACTTAACCGCTAAAATTCCTTTTTCCAGCCCTAGCTACAGATCTAAGAGGTAGAACGATGAAGCCGAACAAGCGTTTGGTTGTGTGCTGCGATGGCACTTGGCAAGACCTAGACTGCAAATACCCAACGAACGTGGTCAAAATCGCCCAAGCCGTTAAAGCAGTCGCTAGTGATGGCGTTCCTCAAATCGTGCATTACAGCGAGGGCATTGGCACAGGACCAGAAAAATTCGATCGCTGGCTAGGAGGTGCTTTTGGCTGGGGCATCGATCGACGGATTCAAAACGCCTATCGCTTCCTCTGTTTCAACTATGAAGCAGGCGATGAAATTTATCTCTTTGGCTTCAGTCGGGGGGCTTACACCGCTAGAAGCCTCGCCGGATTTATCTATAAATGCGGGTTGCTCGCACGTCCCTACATTCGTAAAACCAAAGATGCCTACGCACTTTACCGTAACCGAGATCTTTCGCCTTCAAAGCCAGAGGCAGAAGACTTTCGCATGCGGTATGCAGTTTACCCACAAGGTTCAGCGCCCGGAACACAGATCCCCATTACACTGCTTGGCTGTTGGGATACCGTCGGCAAGTTAGGCGTTCCCAAAACCATTCCCCTCATAAGCGGTCGGGTCAACGAGAAATATCAATTTCACGATTCCAAACTGAACCCCAAAATTCAACAGGCACTCCATGCGGTTGCCATTGATGAACATCGTAGTGCCTTCGAGGTGACTCACATGTTACCGAACAGCGTGAGCAAAGACGCTTTAACCCACAAAAAGCAAGTCTCTGAAATCTGGTTTACAGGCACCCACGGTTGTGTCGGTGGCGGTACAAAAGAGAACCGGGGGCTGTCTGACATTACCCTCGAGTGGATGATGGATCAGATCAAAGCATTAGGGTTGGGTTTGGAATTTGTTGGCAATCCGAATGAACATTTAACCACGTATGGAAGAAACGGAGAGCAGCAACAAACCTATGTCGTCGAAGAAGGTATCGAGGTCGATCCATCGATCCAATTTGCCGACAATGTTAAAGGAATTTTTGCACTGGCAGGCAGAATCGATCGCAGTTTGATTGACAAAGAAGACCGATCGACACAGCTTGACCAGCACTTCTTTAAAGACAGAATCCATGACAGTGTGAAGGAACGCTGGCAGTTGGCAACCCTTGACCCACAGTACCGCCCAAAACACATCATGGTTTTCAAGCAATGGTTTGATGAAATCGTCAAAAAAGAGTCCTAGTCCGCTTTGCACAACTGGCAATTGCATTGCACGCGCGATCGCCCTTGGGAATGGGAATGAAATAAGTTCGATCTTTGGTAGGGGCGGGTTTTACTGTGAAATCCATTGCAGGATGTAGTTGGGTCTGCTAAACCCGCCCGTACAGTTTGCGGATTGATTAAATTCACAATCCCTAGTAACCGTAAGTGCGTTATCAGGCGATCGTGGTTACATATTAGGCAATGCTTTCAAGCCAGTGCGTGTATGTAGGTTTTTATTGCCAGCCTAAAGGTGGTTCAATCAACGCTTCATCAGCCTTGCCAGCACGCACACCTGGCTTATCAACGATCTTTACAGTTGTTGCTTGCAAGCCTTGCTCACCTTCAACCGCTTCAAAATGCACACCTGTACCTAAGCTCAGCCGATCAAAATCTCCGTGAATCACACTGTTGCGATGGAAGTAAATATCTTCACCGCCCAACGTTTTGAGAAAGCCATAGCCTTGTTCAGGAAAGAGCTTCGTAACGAGTGCTGCTGTATCCTCCGCTCCGTCATTTGTTAGGGCAGTGTCGTGTTCACGTTGCTGTCTGCTCAGGTCTCTAAGCTGCCGCCATGCCTTATCAAAAGCATCTCGAACCACCGTATCCAGACCCACATATTGTTTAGCAATCGCAAGATTGCTTTGTGCCACAACTTCGTGGTTAGGAGGAACCGTAATATCAAGGCGCACCCGATAAGGCGATTTGTTGCGCGGACGATCCTGGTCTTTTTCAACTGCAATATGACAACTGCTGATGTGATCACAAACCTTTTCGAGCTTAGCGATTTTTTCATGAATCAAGTTATCGATCGCTTCGCTCTTATCAATACCTCGGTAGGTAATTTCCGGTGAAATTTTCATGATCAATTTTCCTTTCGCCAAAGCTGTAGATCGAATTAAATTAATCATCGCTATCCCTTTTCAAGATCTCTTCTACTTGGAGAGTGAGGTTTACCGCAGCAAACAATCGCATGAATAGTAATAGCTTTCTTAAAAGAGTAAAAAGAACCGCTTTTAAGCATCGTCCAGTACTTGAACGGGACCAGCGCAAGCTTTCTGTCTGATTGGCGATCACACCCTTAATCTAGTTCTCCTACTCAAAGCAGAGGTAACTATGCATTGGTTAAGGCAAGCTTAAGAATGGACGTTTGAAATGGTGTCATCCATTCTTTGACTAATGAGTAAGAAAAAGAAAGACAAGAAAGATAAAAAAGATAAGAAAAGCAAGCAGAAGAAGCACAAAACAGGTAACAGCCCCTTAAGTAAAGCTGGCAAGAACGCTGCTACTCTAGGCACAGCACTGGTTGGAGCCGTTGCTGCCGAGGGCGCACAAGCCACGCTTACCAAAATGGTTGAACAAGGAGCAGCTAGCGATCGACTAGACACGGTTCGGCACACCCTTAAAGATGCGGCAGGTGCTATCAAAAACGTAGCGAGCGCCGTACACAATGCGCTTGACGATGCTGATACAGGCGTAGTTGATGCCGCTACATCCTTGACAGACAAAGCGAAAGATACCGCTGAAGGTACTCAAGCATCGGCTGAAAAAGCAGTTGAGGTCGCCGTTGACACGCTAAAAGATGTCATCAGTGGTGCAAAGTCCTCCATCAAACCAGGCAAAAAGCACAAAGCCTAAAGTACCGCTCTCAAACGGCATTCTAATGGTTACGCATACCGTTAGAATGCGCTGAGGCTTTACTTTAGAACGATCGCCTTCACTGCTGACTAATCAATGGCTTGAGCGATTGCGTTTTGCATTGCTATTAAATAAGCATTAAGTCGGCTCATTCGTTTGAGTTTTCAGCTGCCAGCCGGGTTTCACAACCTGGCGAGCGCGGGCAATCACCAGGCAATCATTCGGCACATCCTCAGTAATGGTCGAACCTGCCGCAATGTTTACGCCCTCGCCGATTGTAATAGGTGCTACCAGCACACTATTTGCGCCCGTTTTTGTGCGATCGCCAATCTGAGTGCGGTGCTTCTTCACACCGTCATAGTTCGCCGTAATTGTGCCTGCACCCACATTCACCTGATTGCCAGCAGTCGTATCGCCCAGATACGAGAGGTGAGCAATGTTCGTGCGATCGCCCAGCGTCGTATTTTTTAACTCCACAAAATTACCGATGCGGCAGCCAGTGCCCGTTTCTACGTGTCCCCGCAGATGAGCATAGGGACCAACGCGCGTGTCTGCTGCTACCGTGCTATCGCTAATCACCGAATAGAGCGCCGTCACATTTTTACCAATGCGGCTGTTTTCAATTAGGCTACCCGGACCAATGCGGCTACCAGCCTGAATCGTTGTCGTGCCACGTAGATGGGTTTGTGGCTCCACCACTACATCCGCCTCTAGTACTACTGTGTCGTCGATCGTAATGCTGTTTGGGTCGATTAACGTAACTCCAGCCGCCATCCAGTCATCCTTAATACGCCTTTGCAGGATGTCATACGCAGCAGCAAGCTGTTTGCGATCATTAATGCCAAGAATCTCTTGTTCATCCTCCACATCCACTGCCATGACCGGAGACAGATAGTTCACAACATCTGTCAAATAATATTCTTTCTGATCATTATCAGCCGTCAACTTTGGCAACACCGCTGCCAAGTCAGCCCAGCGAAAGCAATAAACCCCAGCATTAATGCGGCAATTCTGTCGTTGTGGCGCTGTGCAATCACGGTCTTCCACAATCTGCTGCACTACATTTCGATCGTCACAAAATACTCGTCCGTAGCCCTTGGGGTTGGGCAGTTGAGCAGTCAGGATGGTTGCTGCATTCTGGTGCTCTCGATGGGTCTGCAACAGGTGCTTGAGGGTTAGGGGACGCAACAACGGTACATCCCCATTAAGGATCAGCAGATCGCCCTCAAACCCATGCAATGGCGATAAAAGCTGCTGTACTGCGTGTCCGGTGCCCAGTTGTTCACGTTGTTCTACGAATTCAAGGGTGTTGCCATCGTCTCTCTGAGCAAATGCCTGTTTGATCAGTTCACTCCGATAGCCTACAATTACCAGTCGTCGATCGACATCCACTGCTGAGGCACTACCCAGTACCCATTCGACTAGCGTTTTACCCCCCAACCGATGCAGCACTTTGGGCAAGTCCGATTTCATCCGAGTGCCACGCCCAGCCGCCAAAATTGCCACCGCTACCATTGTTGTTTGCGCCAGTTAGTTTGCTGTAGAACGTCGTTTGCAGTGGAACCGTTTGCCGTGAAACCTGATGCATCGATCCCGCTACCACTCTGCCCCTTAACGCTCTACAGAATACCATTCACTCTACTGACATGAAAAACGTCACCACTGATATGACCATCACTTTCTGAAAGAAGTCAGCGGTCTTGATGTTGGATATTCTAAGTTGGATAACGATTCAAGCGCTGTTGCTAGGCTGTGTGAGGCAGCGAGGCTAGCTCAAGCAACGCTGCGCCAGACAATGATTCGCTTGCTTCTAAAGAGACTGTATTGATGAACTCTTTAAACTGCTCGATCAATGCAGGATTGCGCCAGCCCTTTGCCGTTTCTTCCTCCAAGATGCCAACTGCTTCGATCGGAGTGAAAGCCTTCTTATAAGGGCGTTCGCTCGTAAGTGCATCGAAGATATCGATGACTTGAAAAATTTGCGCTAGATGAGGAATCTGGTCGCCTTTAAGACCGTCAGGGTAGCCTGTGCCATCCCAGCGCTCATGATGGTAGCGAATAATTGGCAATACGCCGCGCATGGTTCGTAACGGTTGGCAGATTTTTACACCAATGAGTACGTGCTGCTGCATTAGCACCCACTCCTCTGGGGTAAATTTACCTGGCTTCAGCAAAATAGCATCAGGAACACCAACTTTGCCGATGTCATGCAGGTAACCGCCCCACATCAAATCGCGGATTTCGATGCGCGACAGTCCCAAAAACTCACCAAAGGCTTTGCCATGCGCGACGAGCCGTTCGCAATGGTCACCTGTATTAGGGTCACGGCTTTCTACAGTTTGTGCGATCGAAAAGAGGACTCGTTCAGCGTGGTCAAGGTCCTCGTTGAGGCGTTTTTGGTGAACGAGCGATTTGACGCGGGCAGACAGTTCCAGTTGGTCAAACGGTTTAGTTAAAAAGTCATCGCCGCCTGCTTCAATGCCTTTCAGCCGAGCGCGACGATCATCCAGCGCTGTCACAAAAACAACAGGGGTCAGGCGGGTCTGCTCATCCTGCTTAAGACGACGGCACACTTCAAACCCGTCCATACCGGGCATCATAACATCCAGTAAAATCAGGTCAGGATTAGTTGCAACAACAGAGTCTAAGGCTACGGGACCACTATCAGCCTCTACAACGTCGTAACCTTCGACCGACAGCAGTGCAACCGCCGTGAGCCGACTGGAGGGGTTGTCATCTACAACTAAAACTCTGGGCAGCTCTGTATAAAAGCGATTCACTTGGGCAAACCTCATGGTGACGATGGACTACATCTGCCTCATTCATCGCAGTCAGACAGATGCTGCATTGGCTTCTTAGGGCATTGCAGTTACAGTATGATCCATTGTCTAGGGTGGTAAATCAGGCTTTCTACGGAGATTAGACCCGTGAGGTGCTGGTGAGTTCACTAAGGTTTAGCTCAAATTTACTCAACGGCAGAGCCATTTAGCAAGGCAACAGCTTTATTTAACGGGCTTTATACCGCTCAGTTACGTTCCATAAAGCAGTATGTACCTGTTACTAAACTTTAGTTGGCACGGAAGGCAGCGGCGGCTCAAGGCAATCGAGCGATACATTGACTTGAGATGCTAGCAATTGTTTAACAGGGATAAGCGGTAGTGCTACGCTGCTGCGATCGTGAATTGGGTAGCTTTCCCCTAAGATTTCAAAGCGACAGCGGCGACACAGCCAATATGGCTGACTAGAACGAATGTGCCGCAGTAAAATATCAGAGCATAAAGGGCAGTGCGCCATTTTGTTACCAGTTGAATCTTTGTGATTTAAATCAATACTGTCAAGGCTGCGCTCTTAGTATCTCAAAGCTGTGATCGTTTAGTGACCATCCGAAGAGATAACTTGTCCACAACAGACTCTTTTGCTTGTTAGGACATTGCTAGACCACACTTTCTCAATCACCCAGGAAACTGACACAACTATTGTGGTTATACCTGCCTAGAGATGCCTGTATCTGCCACTACAACTTAAACTAATTTCATAGAGGCAACATAAATTGGCTTCCTAGCTTCTAAGGCTCTTTATAAAAGGCCGCTACGTACATATATTTAAGATGCCTTAAATCTGGGTAGAGCGGTCTGTAGAGGCCGTTCTGCCATTTACTCAAACGTCAACAAGTGAGCATTGAAGCACCTGTCAACTTAGTAATTTGTAAGGAAAGTAAGCTTCTGCATGGTTAGGCGAAGGCAAGATATACCCTGACATGAAGATTTGACGGTATGTAATTTGTGTCCCTAAGTATGTGATCTGTGTCCCTAGGTAACTGGACGTAATTAAATTAAAAATGCTTTTTGAGGAAAGGGGGAAAGGCTCCCAAACGACTTTTTACTAAATCATGGGGGCTACAACTGATGAGAGCCAGAATCGAGGATGAAATTGTGTTTTTGCACCGCGAAGATGTGCCGGAATACAAGAAAGGGGGTTCGGTTGTACGGAACAGCTATTTTTGGGCATTGCGATCGATCGCGGCTCAGGCATATCGGCAACGTGATTGGGAGTATGAAGCGGAAGTTTGGTTAGCGCTCCAGCGGATGCTACTGTCTTTTACCGAATCGGGCTACCTGGGCTTGCGAGAAACCCAACTAGAGTTTCCGGCTGACGCTGAAATTCCAGCCGTGTTGAAGCCAATTGCAACCTGGGAATGATGGGCTACTTTTCAAGCGCAGCACTGGCAGCCTCTGTTACGTTTGTTGCTGCCGCTCCTTTACCTTCACTCTGTAGCGATCGGTTGAAGACTCCACATGACTGCACAGTTACAAGGTGAATTTGTAGATGGAATCGGGCTGTGGTGTGATCGCCGACAACAGCTAGGACGTGGTGCTGTTTTGTAACCGTTGTCTCAGGTCACGGATCGCAGCGCTAGTATTGCGATCGTAGGCAAGTTGCAGGCAGCGATCGACAATGAGCTGAAGGTCGATCATCGAAAAGTAACGGCTTTGAGCTACCAGGCAATAGGCATTGTCCTGAAGCTGGTGGATGCAAAGCTGATGCCGCCTATAAAGCCACACTTCTGGCACTCGATAAGGCAAATAATCATCAACATCAGAATAGCTGGTGACATCAATTTCAAGCACCAAATCGGGTGGCGGATCGACACGCCAATCAATGCGCTTCTTACCTAAAACCGCTTCCCAGTTATTGATGTAAAAGCAGTAATCTGGCTCAATTCCGCTTTCCTCCGGCAGTTTCATCGTTACCGGAGTAAAAGCATCATATTCACGCTCAAAGTGATCCAGCAACGTTGTAATCATATTGGCAATGATATGAGCATCTTTCCCATGGTGCGGCAAAGGAGACATTAAAAGCACTTCTCCATGTCGATACTTGAGTCGAGGTAGCGAACCGTCGCCCCGCTGCTGGCTCAGACTCTCATACTCATCCCAGGTGGCAGGAAGCCGCAGCACTGTACCAGGACGCAGTTGAATGTTCTCACGGGAGACGAGCGCAAACATGGCTATCAGTGCAGAAGGGTACTTTTATTATCTCAGGTATAGCAAAAGGCTAAAGGATTAAGGCTAAGGGATTAAGTAAAACCCTTACCAGAAGCCGAACTGGGAACCTCAATCTGTCTTAACTCTCTCTTCAACGGCTATGGAAAGGCGGGTGGAGAACTTTGCAAGAGAGGGCAATCGCCTGAAACTAAAAAGGGGTGAACTGTTGTCCACCCCTTGATCGCTTACTGTATTGTTAGCACTTCTGACGGCAAGCGTTTGAATGCTAGTCGCTCATTTTCCACATCGACAAAGATAGTATCACCACTAGTAAACTCGCCCCGCAGAATAGCTTTAGCAATCTGTGTTTCGAGTTCACGCTGGATGGCGCGTTTGAGAGGACGGGCACCAAAAACAGGGTCGTAGCCGACTTCTGCCAGGAAATCTAGCGCACTGTCAGAAAGCTTGAGCGACATTTTGCGATCGGCAAGACGAGTACCCAGCCGCAAGGTTTGGAGCTTAACGATTTGCCGCAGTTCCGATCGCTGCAAGGTGTGAAAGATAATGATTTCGTCAATGCGATTGAGAAATTCGGGGCGGAAGCTGGTACGCATCGCATCCATCACCCGCGATCGCATCTCGTCATACCGATTATCATCCCCTGCAAGATCCAGGATGTATTGCGAACCGATGTTGCTCGTCATAATGATCACAGTGTTTTTGAAGTCCACCGTATGCCCCTGAGCATCCGTCACGCGCCCGTCATCTAGAATTTGCAGCATCACGTTGAAGACATCGGGATGCGCTTTCTCAATTTCGTCAAACAGAATGACAGCATAGGGACGACGACGAATCGCTTCGGTCAACTGTCCACCTTCGTCATAGCCTACATAACCTGGAGGCGCACCAATCAAACGTGATACTGATTGCTTCTCCATGTATTCAGACATATCAATGCGAACCAGCGCGTCTTCGGTATCAAAGAGGTACGCTGCAAGCGCTTTGGCAAGTTCGGTTTTACCAACGCCTGTAGGTCCCAGGAAGATGAAGCTAGCAGTCGGTCGGTTGGGATCTGCCAAGCCTGCCCGCGATCGCTGGATAGCATCGGCAACCGCTGTCACTGCCTCTTGCTGACCAATCACACGCTCGTGTAGTTCGTCTTCTAAGTGCAGCAACTTTTGCATTTCTGATTCCACCAGTTTGCTGATAGGAATGCCCGTCCACTTGGAGATAATTTCGGCAATATCTGCCTCAGTGACTTCTTTCTGCAAAAGAGACTTGCCGCTAGATTGGGTCGAAGAAAGTTTACCTTCAGCCTCTTGCAGTTGGCGATTCAAATCCGCCAGTTTGCCGTACTTCAGTTCAGCAGCACGGTTTAAGTCATAGTCGCGTTCTGCCTGTTGGATCTGAATGTTGAGGTGATCCATCTCTTCTTTGAGCGTCTGGATGTGATCCATAACACCCTTTTCCGCCTGCCATTGGGCATTCAAAGCGCTCTGTGTCTCTTTCAAATCAGCTAACTCACGATCGAGTCGTTCGAGACGATCGCGGGAAGCGGCATCTGTTTCCTTTTGTAGCGACAGGCGCTCCATCTCAAGCTGCAAAATTTTGCGATCGACCTCATCCAGTTCTTCTGGCTTGGACGTTTTTTCCATCTTGAGCTTGGCAGCGGCTTCGTCGATCAGGTCGATCGCCTTATCTGGCAAGAAGCGATCGGCGATATAGCGTGCAGACAATGTGGCTGCTGCAATCAGCGCATTATCAGAAATATTAACCCCGTGGTGCAGTTCATAGCGTTCACGCAAGCCGCGTAGAATCGAGATCGAATCTTCGACACTGGGTTGATCGACATACACTTGCTGAAAGCGTCGCTCTAGCGCAGCATCTTTTTCAATGTACTTGCGATACTCGTCCAGCGTCGTCGCACCGATACAGCGAAGTTCACCACGAGCCAGCATAGGCTTCAGCAGGTTGCCTGCATCCATTGCACCTTGTGTGGCACCAGCGCCAACCACAGTGTGAATTTCGTCAATAAAGAGCACTAGTTGCCCTCTCGACTCCGTGACTTCTTTAAGGACTGCTTTCAACCGCTCCTCAAATTCGCCCCGGTATTTTGCACCCGCAATCAGCGCGCCCATATCCAACGCAATGAGTTTGCGATCGCGCAACGATTCTGGCACGTCACCACTAACAATTCGTTGAGCAAGACCTTCAGCGATCGCCGTTTTGCCCACACCCGGTTCGCCAATAAGCACAGGGTTGTTTTTGGTACGGCGCGACAAGATTTGAATCGTACGGCGAATCTCATCATCGCGACCAATCACAGGGTCGAGCTTGCCATCCCGTGCGAACTGCGTCAAGTCGCGTCCGTACTTTTCTAAAGACTCGTACTTACCTTCCGGGTTTTGGTCTGTCACCTTTTGACTCCCTCGAATCTGGTCGATCGCCGTTCTTAGCTTTGCCTCATCCAGTCTAAATTCTGTAAATAAGCTTCTGCCAAAGCGATCGTCTTTGGCATAGCCAAGCAGCAAATGCTCTACTGAAATGAACTCATCACTGAACTGCTTGCGATAGCCGTCAGCACGATCAAGCAAAGCATCTAGACTACGCCCCAGATACATGGACGTGCTGCTACCAGAAACCTTCGGCTGCTTGCGAATAAACTCGTCCGTTCGCTCTCGCACCTGTTGCACATTCAAGTTCAATTTATTGAAGACACTGCTGGCAAGTCCGTCCTGCTCCAGCAGTGCCTTCATAAGATGCTCTGACTCAATCTGCTGATGCTGTGCCTGCTTTACAAGCTCTTGAGTGCGCGCGATTGCCTCCCAGGCTTTTTCGGTAAATTGATTGGGGTTGGTTGGCTGCATAGTCCCCTCACTATAGTGTTTCAGTTTAATGGCATATGGTTATTGTAAGGACGTAAGCAAGATCGCAAGGGTCGGTGTTCACTCCTTTTGAAGGCGTATTGCCGAAGGTAGCAAAAGGCTGTTGCTAAAGTGCTGCCGTCATAGTGCCATTGCATTGATGGCAAACAAGCCTTGCCACCGCTAAATCTTCATAATCAATTAATACTCTAGATGTAGCATCCGAGGGAGAAGCTCGTTGCTTCTGACCCTAAATCTAGAGGGCGATCGCGCTCAACCGCGCCTTAACAACAAAACTCTACGTTCATTTGCTGAAGATTGTGGTTTAAGTAAGTAGCAAGTACGTAAAATCACGAGGGTAAGCAGCCAAAAACCACCCAATCAGGTGAGTCATTCGGTTAGCGCCTTACCGACTTGCTTTCAGTAGCATAGTGCCACACGTAGCCCTGTTTCGCTTGCGCCTCCCTTGCCCTTAAAGCATCTGAGTCATAGCGAGCCTTGAAAGCTAACAGTCGATCGCCTAGCTAATGCACCAAATAGACTCACATTCAGGGGTAAAAAGTCCAGCCGTGGAATCTGACCGTAGCACTACTCAACTCATTAATTTTTTGCAGAAGGAACTAGCTCTTTCGGCAGCAGCGATCGCCATGGCGCTGCGCTACCGTGAGCAAGATCCAGGTCCGTTACCAATGATCCTCTGGCAATATGGCTTGGTTTCGCTAGAGCAGCTAGAGCAGATTTTCGACTGGTTGGAAGGGTGACAGAGTTTTGAGTGCTTAAGATTGAGCATTGAATGATTTCAGACAAAAAAGTCCCTACTCAAGCCGCAGCGCTCTTACACGGTTTCAGGTAAAGGAAGGAATCGATCGAGTCTGAGCGACTTAGCTTCAATCTATTTCCCTACTAACTACTGTATTCTGCTGAAATTAGTCTCAAGAAATCACTCTTACTGTCGGCTCATCTTGTTTAAGAGCAAAAGTGCGCCAGCTATACCAACAAAGTGAGCCAAGATGACTTGAAGACTCGCCAAGATAGTAAACATATCGAGCGATTGCACGACCTGAGATGGGTTAATTGCAAAGCCAGAACCCTGGCTTACAGAAGCTTTGCCTACTAACACACCTGTAATTGCCTCTGCCCCAAAAATTGCTACTAGCATTCCTCCCAAACTGACATACAAGCCAGTGCGTAGAATCTGAATTACTTCAGCTTTCTTTGGACGCGTTGTTTTGTTAACTAACTGCCTACCAACCAGCACGTAGCGAAACGCCCAATAGATACTAAAGCAAAGGGTGAAAATGCTAAAAGTGGTTAGCGCTACGCCTGCAAAAGTACTGAAGCTACTAGAACTTGGATTATTTGGGTTGGCAAAACGGCTGGGACTGAACAAGGTAGCAAAGATCAGGACAACGCTAGAGACAACAGTCAGCACAACCTGAATCCATAAGCAAACCCAACCAGTAAGACGGAAACCTTTGCCAATCTGTTGCAGGTTTGTTGCTGAGGAGCCTGACCGGTTAACCATAATCGTTCAAAATGCTTAAGAGCGTCATTCTACCAGTCTCTCACGCCAGCGCTGACCCAGTTCAAAAAAGGATTAAGTCAAGCTATAGTTGCGGCATCTCCTAGTGCAACCCTGATACGCTAGCTGCATCTTCTTAATCTTGCGGTGACACTATGTCGGAAGTATCTTCATTGCCTCATTCACACGCACTTCCACCACTGCGGATTCTTATTGTCGAAGACGACCCGATGATGCAACTAGGGTTGGAGCAATGCCTGGAAGACTACCCTCAACTTACAGTGGTTGGGCAAGCAAGCGATGGCTACTTGGGCGTTGAAGCTGCACTGAAGCTCAAACCTGATGTCGTTGTAATGGATATTGGCTTACCGCGACTGGATGGCATTGCAGCAACACAGCAGATTAAAGCAGCACTGCCTGATGTGCGCGTTGTGATGCTGACCTCCCATACAACCGAAACCGAAGTCATTGCAGCACTGTCAAGTGGTGCAGACGCTTACTGTATTAAAGGTACAAATGTTGAACGGCTGATTGCTGCGATCGCGGCTGCCCAAGAGGGTGCAACCTATCTTGACCCACAGATTGCCCGTCGCGTCATCGAACATCTCCAGCCGCCGACGGTCAACAGCAACATTGGTCAGCTATCACAGCGAGAGCAACAGGTACTTGAGCTAATGGTTCAAGGTCAAAGTAACCCTGAAATTGCCGCTGTACTTTACCTTAGCCCCAATACGGTGAAAACCCATATTCGCGGCATTATGAATAAGCTTGCGGTTGACGATCGTGTTCAGGCAGCCGTTGTCGCCTTACGCTCTGGTTTAGTCAAGTAACCCTGACAGGTCAGACCCACCTTACTTGTAGCTGAAACATCAGTCAAGCAGCGGCTAAGGGCAAAAAAGTGATGCCACTGCATGTTAAAAAAGTTTAATCGACTAGCTAATCACCTTTTTCTACAACGGGACACTTTTCTGGCTGTCACCCTCTCAGCCACCTTAGGTACGAAATCGACCTACTGTTAAGAGCGTAAGCTTGATACTTTTTCAGTGAACAATATTCAGATTAGGATCTAGAATCAGGGTGTGCAAGTTTGTAGTTCCTAATCGTCAGAGACTAAATTGACCACTGTCCTGCTTTTGTTTTTGACCTCTGAACGAAAGTCTGCTTGAAGGCTCAACTTCTTAATTCGGGCATTTTTTGGTCAGCAACAAGGGAAATCGAAAGCGAATAAGGCTGCTGATGTTGTTCTTGCAATCGAGGTTTCTACTTTCTATAGTTGCTTTTTGAGCCTGCCACAGGTTGCCTTTGTCGCTTACTCGGCATTTGCTTTACCCGGCAACTAGGTTAAGAAAGGCAAGAGCCTGACTTACACATCCAAAGGCATACTTTTTTTTACGTTGAGCACGAATTTAATGCTTTTGGATGATGTTGAGTAAGGGGGGGTGGTCGATAGTGTGGTTATGTTGTCTGCGGTTCATTTGCGGCGCTTTGCAGCCAATGTGAACAAAGTTGTGATTATTTTGGATGGGAAAGATGAAGTTCGACGATATCTATCAATTTTTTCAAGCGCCGCCGCCGTTCTATCTCAACAAAGAGCTAGCAGTATGTTACGTACTCGCCGTTCTATCGCGTGGTGACTCCTATGGCACCGAGTTGATTCAACTACTAGAGACCGAGTACCCGAGCTATCGTCTTTCTGACACAGTTTTATACAGTGCGCTGAAGTTCTTAGAGGACGAGCAAATTATTGAAGGTTATTGGAAAAAGGTTGAAGGTCGGGGTCGCCCTCGCCGGATGTACCAAATCCGTTCAGAGGTACAGCAACAGGCTCAAGATTTGACTCGTCTTTGGTACGAGTATGTCAAAGACCACAGCACGATGGCTCACTCAAAAGGGTTAGCTGCTACTACTAATTAGAGCAGTTAACCAATAGGGTTGCTAGCGCAGTTGATGTTGCGATCGCCTCTTTGACGCTTCAGTTTGTGTTCATTCACTGTTGTAAGCCAGTCGAGTCCTAATGAGGTAGAAGTGCATGAGCATTTGCTCGATTGGCTTAGTTGCAGAACTTAGGCATAGACTGTTAGGTGAACTGTTCTAAACAAGTTTGCAACAATGAGTGCCTCTGTACTGCCGTCAACCTTTGTGTTGGCTTTATTAATGTTGATTGGCTTGCTGTTCTTTATCAGGGCTTCGGTAAAGGATCGTATTGAGGTAGTGAGGCTGACCTCAGAGCAGTCAGAGCTATCGCTCTTAAACCAATTACAAGCTTACTTTACGCAGCGTGCCTACCAGATTGTGGCAACAGACGCAGCAAGGCTTCAGGTTACGTTTGAAGGCTTCGTTCGACCCAGTGTGGTACTAGCTATTTTTCTAACGCTGTTAGCAGCGATCGGTTTACTTTGCCTTTCGCTAATGCTGTCTTATCTTTTCTCAGAGTTCTCTACTGGATTGTTGGCGTTACCGCTGCTGTCACCACTCGCTGGCGTTTTTTATTGGCGCAAGTCCGCACGCCCTGAGAGGGTTTTGCTGCAAGTAGAAAGCAATGATGCCCTGAATGCAGAGACAACTAGCGTGATTACTGTAACAGCTCATCGTGATGAACTAGCAGAACTTCAGAAGCGTATGTCGTTGAAGCGCGTTGAGTCTGAGATGTAGCCGGACTACGCTCGATAATCTGGTGGAGCGAACGTTTCCACTGTCTTTGTACAAGTAAACCATATAGATTAAGCCCCGGCTGAATGCATTCAGCCGGGGCTTCTGATGTAATCGCTTGAGTATTGGAGGTTTTGAATGTAGCGAGCAGAAGCTGCCCGATCGCGCTCAGAACTATCACCTGAAACTCAACGAGTCTGAGCGACGACCGGAAGCTCATCAGATTCTTCATCCGACACTTTTAGGCTGGGGAACAGAAAATGGTTTTCTTCAACATACTGCGCCCCAAACAACCCTTTTTCAGCCCAGAAGTACCGATCTGTAGTATGCTCATTACGTTTCACAAGCAGTAAAGCCGGTGGCGCAATACCTTCTGAGTGAATAAATTTGCGAGCGGCTGTTACTGGTTTGTCCTCTCCGCATTCAATGCTAAATTGAGGCACATTCTCCAGAATTCTCCGCCCCTCCTGCCGTCTACGGCTTTTCCGCTTACGTCTCCTTGCCAATCCCGTTACCCCCTTTGTTGTCGATCAAGTGTAGTGATAGTTACAAAGACGACGCAAGTATAGCGATTCGGGGCTAGAATTTCAACTTCTTTTAACCCATTGATACAAAGATTTAAATCTTCTCAGAAATGCATTCATGTTTGGTAGTCGGTAGTTACTGAATAACGGTGAAAAGCCGTCGCTACAGGTCTTTTCACGTAAGTAAACCCTACTTCATTAAACTGCAACCTTTTGTACAACTTAGCAAGGCATCTCAAGCAAGCATCTTCTGCTTCAGCAAATTATCCAGCATTGTAGCGAAGAGAAGGAGCAAGGTTTCACCTGAAGAAATTGCGATTGTAGATTTTAGTGTCTAGATTTCAGTGTACCTAGAGCCGCTAAACAAGCAGGATTGTAGAATTGCGTCGTGAAGGGCTTGCTCAGTCTTCAGCTCCACACAAGAGATTAACGAACTTAAGGCGGGTATCGCGACTACGTTGTAAGCAAGACGCTTGCTTGCACTACGGCATCAATCGAGTAAAAGTCTTTAAGAGAAAACTTCCTTATTAAATGCAGTGCTTGAGACCTAGATAACAGAGTTATGCTTGAGAGTAAACTTGCTGCGTTACCGCTTGCTTTTAGAAAACGCTTCATGCTGATGCTGACTAGTGCTGAATTCGTCGCCCTTTGTCGAGCGCAGGTAATACTCCTGACACAGGCGTTAGGGGCATCTTTAAGCGTAGTGTATCTAACGCAGGAATTAGTAGAGGGTGCAGAAACGCAGCTTATACCTGTAGTTGCTTATCCAGAGACGGCTGTCGATTGGCAGACGCAAGGGGGAGTACGATCACTCCCGTCTACAATCGACACAGCTAAATCGCCTCTATGGCTACTGGCAGAACCGTATTCTGATTTGTCGCAAGCAGCACCACTCCCTGCGACTCTGGATCAAGCGTCAGTACAAGTAGCAGGGACAGAGCCTTTTACTAAGAGCGATCGTGCGCCACGTGCTAGCAGCGATACTGAGCCACAGCCCAAACAGCCACAGCCAGAACATTCGCAGTCAGACCACGCAGCGCTGGTGCCTGAGCGCCGTATTGTCATGCCACTTATGCATGAAACGGCAGTGCTGGGTTTATTAGTGACAGAGCGCAACGATCGCCTGTGGACAGAATCGGAGCAGGCACAAATTCACCAGATTGCTGAGACTTTAGCGATCGCACGTGTCCTCGATCAGCGTGACCAGTGGCTTGAGCACGAGCAGCGACAGCGGTTGCAAGCCCAGCAGCACGACCTGTTAGATAATCTGTTGCATCAGTTCCGCAACTCATTGACTACGCTCCAGACTTTTGGCAAGTTAATTCTTAAGCGACTGTTGCCAGAAGATGCGAACCGAGACGTTGCCGCTAGCCTTGTACATGAAACATCTCGCTTACGCGACTTAGCCCAGCAGCTTGAATGGGCAGTTGCTGAGACAGATGCGCTGAAACCGCAGCCGTTGACATTACCTCCTGCCTTTGGCGGGAGATTGCAGGAGCAACAGCAAGATGTAGCGACAGACCAACACCTAACAGGCTCTCGGCAGCAGGAGTCGCAAACGTTGCCACTCTTACCAGCCGCCGACTTTCTTTCAAGAACAGCCTTCGTGCTGGAGCCTTGCCCGCTAGCAATGGCACTCGAACCACTACTGGCATCTGCTAGGGCAATCGCCCAAGAACGATCGCTCACTCTCCTGGCTGACATTCCCAACGATCTGCCGTCTGTGTTTGCTAGTAGGCAGCTACTGCAAGAAGTATTAAGTAACGCGATCGACAATGCCCTGAAGTACACGCCTGCTGGAGGGCTGGTTTTAGTAGAGGCAGGTGTGAGAAAAGGCAAAAAGCGAACGGTAGAAATTGCGATCTCGGATACTGGACCCGGCATTCCACCCAAAGATCTGCCGCATATTTTTGAGCGTCGCTACCGGGGCGTGCAGGCTCAAACAGCGATACCTGGAAGTGGTCTAGGTTTAGCGATTGCGCGTGCCTTAGTCACACAAATGCAGGGTGAAATTTACGTGTTTAGCCCTGCCCAGGTCAATAGTGTGGATCAGAACATTGTTGCAGCTCTGACAGCCCATGGACAAGGCACAACGGTGATGGTGCGGTTGGCGATCGCTGAAGCCTCCAAGCTGACGCTATCAGAACAACAAGCACCTTGAGGGCAGTGAAGGATGAAAGCTGCTTCTGGCAATAAGGATTTTAGCCCTGGATGTGACGGAAGCCTTTCACAAAACCCAAAAACTGACTGCACACAGAGCTTTGTTTAAGCTGTTTCAACCAGCCGCCAACCCTAACAACTGCCAACATTAAGTTGGGGCACAGCATGGCTGTACCCCAACAGAATCGCCTCAATCAATGGAGCTTCAATCCGTGGAGCTTCAACCCGTAGTCTTACTCTTAACGAATCACAAGGTCTGACGCAAGCGTCAAGTTCAGATCCGTATTGGGGTTAATGGCAATCAGATCCACCTTATCCCTACCAAGAAAGAAGCCAGCCAGTGCACCAACAGCGGCACCAGGAAGCACCTCCTCAGCCTTAATGACGCGATCGCCCGTGACAGCAGAAATACCAGCCGCAGCACCTGCCCCTACAACAGTACCTCCAATCAATCTGCCAACATTCGTCCCTCTGCTTACACTCTCAGTCCGGGTGATAACTTCAGAATTAGCACTCACAGGAAGCTCAGTACCATTTGGCAAGATAATCTGGCTAGCAACGAATTGAGCGCCTCCCTGAGCTATTTGCAGTTGCCCAACCACGGCGCTATTGACCGGAATCAGCACTGCGCCTTGAGCATCCACAATATTCTGCGACACCTTAAGGGTTACAGGAACAGGATTCGGTTCATTTCGAGCCAGCAAAATCCTGTCAGCTCTTTCATAGCGCACAGGAATCGATGCTCCAGCCGGAATGCGTACACCTTGTGGTACTGCGCCAACAATATAGGGCGAATTAATAGCTGACACTTGCCCAGCACTCACTAGTGCTTGATAGACAAACGCTGCAACTTCGGCACGTGTGGCTGCTTGATTTGGGTTTAGGGTTTTGACGTCAGGGTAGTTGACGACGATCTGCCGTTGAGTAGCGGCAGCAATGCTGGGACGAGCGTACTCAGGAATGTTGGCTACATCGCTATATGCTACTAGAACGCTATCGACAGGAGCAGTGGCAGCATAGTTCAACCCGTTCGCCAGCGACACCAGCACTTGAGCACGGGGAATATTTTCGTCTGGTCTAAAGGCGTTACCGGGATAGCCTGCCAAAAAGCCAGTTGTATATGCTGCCTGAATAGCATTTGTTGCCCAGAAGCCAGCCGGGATATCGGTAAATTGCACAGGTTGGCGGACAGGCTGTCTGTTAAAGGCTTTGCTAACAATGGCGGCAAATTGAGCACGAGTTACGGGTTCTTCAGGACGAAACGAGCCATCAGGAAACCCAGCAATAACGCCGCGGTTAACGAGTGCTTGAATAAACCCGCTTGCCCAGTAGCTCGAAGGCACGTCTGGAAAGGCGGTTTGGGCAGAGGCAGGAGCAGTGATCACGATCGGTGCAACCGCGCCCGTAGTCATACCGAGAGCAACTAAAATGGCTGTCCCAGATTTCCACGCATTGACATAAGACATAAGAAAGTTCTCCAAAGATACATTGACGATTCGTTAGTTTTATAGACCTTCAGCGAGTTTGAAGGTTCCAGAAAGAAAAAGACAGCGAAATATGCCGATTTTCAGCAAAAAGACCGTGATTGCGGCTATCACGATCGGGATTTATTTCCCTTCTTCTACACTTAGAGACGCATAGATATGCCATTAGTTGCCTTTAAAGTCACAGACAATCAGCAAAGCATTTTGCCCTAAGTAGCCGTGATGATACCTGTTCAGCGCCTAAACGCACGATTATTTTCCTCATATGGTTAGCGTAGGCAACGAGCAAGCGCTTGAAATTAGCCCAGCACGATTCAAGAGGCTTAAATTCTTCCTTTGAAAACGATCGCACTTCCTGTTTTACCAGGAAGATGTAACTGAAGCGACATAGCAACAGTCATTTAGGTTAGGGCAGGAGAACTAGTGAGTAGGAACAACTCCCACACATCCTTCTCTTCCAGGCTCCAAGTGCTTCAACGATAGGGATAGAACGTAGCATTACTTGCAGGAATTGGCGATGATTCTTGACACGGTGGACTTACAGGCAATGCGGGACTGCTGCCGGGATGAGGCGGCATTTGAGCGACTTCAAAACATTCTGGCGAAATATTTGAAGTCTCCAGAACCAGAACCAGAGCCACCTCATATTTGGTACAAAGCCATTTTGCAGGCACTGCCCGATCGCGTGTTTTTGGTCAATCGACAAGGCGATAGCCTAGACTTCAAGGGCACAGCAGAGGATGCCGAGTACGGGTTTAGCCGCGAAACCGTTGTCGGTAGCAATCTGCGCGAATTTCTCCCTGACGCGATCGCCCAGCGCTGTTTAGACGCGATCGCCCGTACCCTTGACTCTGGCACACTGCAAACGCTGGAGTATCAGCTTACCCACGACCGCGGTTCACAGATTGGAGAACAGCGGGATTACGAAGTGCGCTTGGTTGTGAGTGGCGCAGGAGAAGTACTTGGTATTGAGCGTGACGTTACTGATCGCAAACGTGCAGAAGCAGCACTGCGCGAGCGGGAGCATCGCTATCGCTCGCTCTACAACAACACACCCGCAATGCTCCAATCGACCGATCGCCGCGATTGTTTAATCAGCGTCAGCGAGCACTGGCTCTCGTCACTCGGCTACACACGCAGTGAGGTATTGGGGCGCAAAGCCGTAGAGTTTATGACTCCAGCCTCACGTCATTATGCTGAAACAGTTGTACTGCCAGCCTACTTCAGCACCGGTCTGTGTACTGACGTACCCTATCAATTTGTGAAGAAAAACGGCGAAATCATGGACGTGTTGCTGTCTGCGATCGCTGAGCGAGACTCAGACGGGGCAACCCTACGCTCCCTGTCAGTTTTAACGGATGTAACGGAGCGTAGACGGGCAGAGCAAGCCAGCGATCGTGAACGTCGCCTCTTTGCGTCAGGTTCAGTGGTTGTCTTTCGCTGGCGAGCAGAAACGGGCTTCCCAGTTGAGTATGTGTCTGCCAATGTGCATCAGTTTGGCTACGAGCCAGAGACATTCACGTCTGGCAAACTCCTTTATGGCGATATTATCTACCCGGATGATGCGACTCGAGTTGAGACTGAAGTGGCGGCAAGCGTCGCTGCCAAAGCAACCGCTATTGAACAAGATTACCGAATCGTACAGGCGGATGGAGACGTTCGCTGGGTCTATGACTTTTGTAGCTTGATTTACAACGAAGCGGGAGACGTAACCCATTACGAAGGCTACATTCTAGACATCACCGAACGGAAGCGATCGGAACAAGCACTACGCGAATCCGAGGAAAAATTTTCGATCGTCTTTCAGCGTAGCCCCACTGCAATGACCCTCACAACCTTACAAGCCGCTCCCCTATCGCGCGTCATCGACGTTAACGACAGCTTCTTACAGATTACAGGCTACCAGCGGGAAGAGATCATTGGGCTTACAATCCCCGCCTTAAACATTTGGGTCGATTTAGGAGCACGTGCCACCATGCTGCAAATGCTTCAAGAGTGTGGCTCAGTTCGTAACTTAGAAATAAAATTCCGTCGCAAATCGGGTGAAATTGGCGTAGCACTCCTCTCTGCAGAAATCATTCGCCTTAAAGGCGTTTCCTGCCTGCTCACGGTTTCATTCGATATCACTGATCGCAAACGCACGGAAGAAGCCCTCCAAGTCAGTGAAGCACGCAACCTGGCGTTTTTAAATGCAATCCCCGACATGATGTTCCGCATCCGTCGGGACGGTATGTATCTAGACTGCAAAGCCGAGCAAGAGAATGACTTTGTCACTCCAGCCAGTGACATGATCGGCAAAACCATCTACGAAGTGCTACCTCCAGAAACGGCGGAGCAGCGGATGGCATACATTACACGCACGCTAACAACGGGCGAAATCCAGATTTTTGAGTATCAACTACGTAACCAAGGCGAATTGCGTGACTACGAAGCCCGCTTGGTTGTGAGTGGTAAAGATGAGGTACTGGCAATTGTGCGCGACATTACGCAGCGCAAACGCGCGATCGCCCAGCTACAGGCAAATGCTGACCGCGATCGTCTGCTAGGGTTAATCGCTCTCCGCATTCGGCGATCGCTCAATCTCGATCAAATTCTTACGACCACCGTAGCCGAAGTTCGTCAATTTCTGACCGTCGATCGCGTCTTCATCGGTCAAATTGATGCAGCATGGCATGGCAAAGTTGTTGCAGAATCTGCCGCAGCCGAATGGGGGTCAATTCTTACCTGGATTGCCGATGACATCTACCTGCGCGAAATTCGAGCGCTGTTTGCTCAAGGGCAAGTGCAAGCGATCGACGATACTGCAACCGCAACCGTATCACCCCTATTGGCAGATTATTACAAGCGCTGCCACATTCAAGCCAGCCTGGGAGTGCCCATTATCCTCGGCGAGGAGTTCTTTGGTGTACTGGTTGCCAATCAGTGTGACCGCCCCCGTCACTGGACAGCTTTCGAGACTCAGCTTTTAGAGCAATTGGCAGTGCAAGTGGCGATCGCGATTCAGCAGGCAGAGCTGTACCATCAAGTGCAAACCCTTGCTAGCAGCCTGGAACAACAGGTGCAGGAACGTACAGCTCAACTCCAACAAAACATGCTGGCACTTCAGGAACTTAGTCAAACCAAAGACGACTTTTTGAATGCTGTTTCTCATGATCTGCGGACACCCATCATGGGCACGATGATGGTACTCAAAAACCTACAGCAGAAACCAGGCGATACGGTTGTGCTTAAACGCTCGATTTTGGAGCGGATGGTGCAAAGCAGCGATCGTCAGCTTAGTATGATCAACTCCTTACTAGAAGCACACTCCAGCGAAACTTGGGGCATTAATCTGCACTGCGAACAGCTCAACTTAAGCAATCTAGTACGCGCAATCGTCGATGATCTAGAGCCGCTGTTGCTTGAGAACCAGGCAACGCTGAACAATCAAATTTCCGCTGCCTTCCCTTTGGTTACTGCTGATTCCACTATGCTGCGGCGCGTGTTTGAGAATCTCCTTACCAATGCGTTGAAGCATAATCCACCCGGACTACATTTAACGCTAGAGGCAACGATCGCCAGTGACATGATCCGCTGTAGTGTGCAAGACAATGGAGTTGGTATGACCCCAGACGAATGTGATTCCCTCTTCGACCGTTACACTCGTGGCACACGCGCCCGTCGTTCAACTGGTATCGGCTTAGGTCTTTATCTTTGTCGGCAAATCATTACAGCTCATGGTGGGCAGATTGGCGCAATTAGTGCGCCTGGGCAGGGTGCAACCTTTTGGTTTACCCTACCGCTAGCAGCTTAAGCAGCATGGCTAAGACTTCTAACCTTGTTATTTACTTGAGCCTTTCATGAAAATACTCGTGCTAAATGCTGGATCAAGCAGCCAAAAAAGCTGTCTCTATGATCTAACAGAGGACAAACTCTCTGAGCCACAGCCACCGCTTTGGGATGCTCACGTCGATTGGACGCATCAGCAGAATGTTGCTGAAATTAAAGTCAAAACAGCTCATGGAGCAGTACGTGAGGAAGGGCTGCCAGCAGACGATCGCCCTGCCATCACTGCCCATCTGCTCGCTACGCTCTGGCAGGGCAAAACAAAAGTGATCGAAACACTTGCCGAAATTGATGCCGTTGGACATCGGGTCGTTCATGGTGGACGGGAGTATCTCGCTAGCACTTACGTAACTAATGAAGTGAAGGCAGCGATCGCTCGACTAGCCGTGCTTGCTCCTGCCCATAACCCTGCCAACCTAGAAGGTATTGAAGCTGTTGAACGTATCTTGCCCTCAACACCACAAATTGCTGTTTTCGACACTGCCTTCCATGCCTATATGCCTTTAGAAGCGGCTACCTACCCCATTCCCTACGAATGGCTTACTAAAGACGTGCGGCGCTACGGCTTTCATGGCATCAGCCATCAATACTGCACGCACCGTACCGCACAGATTCTACAGACTGATCCTGCCGCCCTAAAGTTGATTATCTGCCACCTAGGTAATGGCTGTTCGCTAGCAGCCGTTCGTGAAGGGCACAGCATCGATACGACTATGGGTTTCACACCGTTGGACGGTCTGATGATGGGCAGCCGATCAGGTGCCATTGACCCTGGCATCTTAATCTACTTACTACGTCAAGAGGGCTGCACGGCAGATCAGCTTAACCAGATGCTTAATCAAGACTCAGGCTTGAAGGGCATTTCCGGTATATCAAGCGATCTGCGCCAAATCCAAGCTGCAATCGCCACAGGCAACGAGCGGGCCAAACTTTCGTTCGCTATGTACATTCATCGGCTGCGCTCTTACATTGGAGCCATGCTAGCCAGCCTAGGCGGACTAGATGCACTGGTTTTCACTGCTGGGGTTGGCGAAAACTCGTCAGCAGTGAGGGCTGCTGCCTGCGAAGCTTTCAGCTTTCTAGGGCTCAAGCTAGATCTAGAAAAGAATCAGCAGACACCCGTTGACCAAGACATTGCGATGTCTGGCTCAACAGTCCGTGTCCTTGTCATCCACACTCAAGAAGATTGGGCGATTGCTCAAGAATGTTGGCATTTACATAGCAAGAACGCATGAACCAGTAAAAGCGCAGCGATACGCTGTTGAACCGAGTTATGTTCTGTTATGAAAGGTTGCGTTCTAAACGCCAGCTGAAGACAAAAGTATGTTGATCAAACAATGACGTTAGTCTTCTGACCCGACCATCAGTTTTTGGAGCGACTCTAGTCCCTTTTTAACCCGACGAGAAACCGTAACAGCACTAATACCAAGACGCTCGGCAGTTTCTTTTTGGGTCAAGTCGTGGAGAAAGACGAACTCTAGGATTTCACGTGTTCGGTTTTCTAGTTGCACTAACGACTGCTGTAGGCGCAACTGGTCTTCTTGCGCTAGTTGGAAGCTGCGATATTGTGTATCCGGTACTAATTCCCCTAGTGACGATGCTCCTTCGTCTTCATCCCGGACGGGTGCATCTAGACTAAGAATGGCACGGTTACGGCAAGCCAGTTTAATCTCTTGCCACTCAGCCAATGTGATATCGATCGCTACTGCAATTTCCGAGTCGATGGGTTGACGCTTCAGCTTGACCTGCAAATCACGTACTGCTAGGGCTGCTTGCCGTTCAAGCGCTTGCCAACGTCGGGGAATGCGAACAGAAGGACTTTTATCGCGCAGATAGTGTTGAATCTCACCCCGTATATAGGGAATGGCAAAGGAACTAAAAGCGTGCCCTTTTGAGATGTCGAAACGTTCGATTGCCCGAATCAAGCCGATCGAGCCAACCTGTAGCAAATCCTCGTAACCCTCAGTACACTGGTGAATCCAGTGATGCGCTTCCTTTCTAACTAAACCAATGTTAAGTTCAACCAGTTGATTTCGCACCTGAGGACAGGGCGATTGTTGATAGACCCGCAAAAGTTGTAAACTCTCGCTTTTCAATTCACAGTTTACTGTCGTTAGCATGACGAATTTCAGTCGGTAGAGCAAGTGATATCAGGAAGAATCAAACGCCGTCTTAGTTAATGTTCAGCAGGGCACACTGGGCGGAAAAATCACTCTAGGAATGGGTCTTGCAAACAACTAACCATTCGACTAAAGAACTCAATGACTTCAGTTGAACTGCACTCCAGCGACCAGAGCCTTCAGAGTTTTTTCTGAGAAACCAAGTTGGTGTGCTGACGTTCTACTGCTGTTGATTAACACTATTCGTTCACACAGATTCACAGCAACGGCATTTTTACGGATCTGATAATAAAGTCAAAGCGGCTCATCACTGGTTGTTCACTAGCGGTTGCAATATTGTTACAAGTTGGAGTTTCGGCAAAGAATCGACTTCCTGAAATTATACGACGACAACGTTGATTCTACGGAAAGGCAAAGCAGCAGCACTTTTCATTGTTTTTTTTGGTTATAGATACAGATCCCTTATTTACCGTTAAGCAGAATTTCAAGTAAAAAAGTGTAATGTAAAAGCTCAAAAAAAGGGGCTCTATGCCCCCTAAAAAGTAGATCAATTAGCAACATGAAGTGAAAACCCGCTTCATCTAAGACTCAGGAACAAGCTTTCAAAGCTTAGACCGCCGCTGGTTCAACACGAGCATAGAAAAGACCACTGATCCTGACGTCGCTGGGTTTTTTAGAACCCATGTCTGTCTCGGATGGCTGTTCACTCTCAAAAGTGCCGGCAATTTCGCCTGTTACATTGTCAATCTTGGCAACCTGGAGCGAAATTCGACCTTTATCAAGCTGAAACTGCTTTGTGTTTTCCTTTGCTAATTCTTCAGCATCTCCCTGAGCAGGAAGACCGACCGCATTGCCATAACCAGCAGTCAAACCACGACCTTTTGGGTCAAGGAAGTTTGCCGTGCGGTAAGAGGGTACCTTAAACGAGCCTTCGAAGTCAGTAGCCGTACTGATACTACCTAACCCAGGCTGAGTAGTGGCGACTAAGCTCTTAATGGTAAACAAAAACGGAACGCGCTCACCACCAGGAAGCTGCACAGTAATGGCTTGAAAGTCAATACCATCTTGTTCAACGAACGTAAGACTACCATCAGGGTTTAGGTTTAGTTTGCCTTCAACCGACTCAATAGTAGATGTGTAGCGGGTCATTAGTTTAGCGGAAACAAATTCTGCTTTTTGCCGTTTGTTTGTAGATTCCTCTTTGATGAGAAAGCTCGTTGGCTGCAAACAAAGAGAGGTAAGTGTGTAGGACTTATCAGCTTCGATCGGTATTGAACCACGAGATGTTGCTTCTAGCACTGGACAACTGTTAGCCAAGCCCGTGCCTCGAATTTGATCGTACGTTAGGGCTTCTCTAGCAAAAGCGGGGGGTGTAGAAAAAACAGTCATTAGACTGACGCATAATGCCAGAAGTGCAACGGTTAAAGCGCGGTACTTCATGAAAACCTCAATATCAACGTAAATATTTTTTGACAATGAAACCAAAAGCTGAATCTTAACGAGCTTCACCCATTAAGACGGGAGCCTTGCCTTAGCGACAACTGTGACAACAGGCAAGAAGACTCTACTAGAACCCAGTACCTAAATCTCTGGGAGCATGCCCCAAGTCTTCAGTGAGACAGGATGAAGTATATCTCTGCCTTACTGAAGGCTTAATTCCTAGACACGATCGAACTAAGACTTCATTCTGAATTTTACACGGCAATGTAGCTTTTACTTGATCTACACAATAAAGTTAGCGCTGACAGTTGCACTTAATACCAGCAGTTGCAGCTACTAGCATTAAAGGGCAGGATGGCAGGTGATGCACTTGACGGACTAATGTCAGATACTAGCTAGATGATTAGGTAGTGTTTAGGGATTTTACTTTGATGAGCGATCGCGATTGTGTCAAGGCACAGCATCTTGAAGCTAGTCTCCAGTCCATTGCTGAGACTATTCGGCAGGTAGCCCGTGACCGTCAAGGTGATAATTTAGCCCTGTTGTCTTTACTGAGGCTGCTAGAAGGCTTGCATCAAGAGATCCGTGATAGCCTATTTCAGGATTCTCTACCTGATAATCGTCAGGCACTCTACAGCTTACTAAAGGATATTGAAGCGTCTGGTGGCTGGCCCTATATCCACCGCATGAAATTACAGTCATTACTCAGCAATTTTCAGGACACAGCGGTTAAAGACCCAGCATCAAGTTTTGCCAGCTTTATTCCTCTTGCAGGCGCTGATGAAACGCTCCTTTAAGCACCCGTGTTCATGCAACAGTTGCTTGTGATGCCAGTGCAACCACACCCAAAGATAAACAGAAGGCAGTAGGCTCAGTCGATTGCACAAACGATCAAACTAATCTCAACCGACGCTGCATTCGTAACACCAGTCGCAACAGCAATCAAAACACAAAGTGCCAGGAACTGTCGCTCCTAGCACTTTGCGAATGAATTCAAAGACTGCCAGATGGCACTCTTAAGAGTCTTTATTGGTTTCTCTGCTTGCCGTCTGAATGTAGAGGATGAGTAGAAAAACTGCTGGAACCAGCACGAATAGGATGCTTGCAATAAACCCTAACTCATTGACTTGCATAAAATTACCCGACTAGCGCTGCATCGACACTAACAGGATACCACTGTGCGATCTTCCTGACTGAAAATAGGGTTGTGAACGAACTACACGTTGATCTGGTAGAAACGCTCTACTTAAGTAGTCATTCTGTCTGTTTAAGTAGTCATTCTGTAAGAAGCGCACACTACGGTTTCTGAGGCAGAAAGGCGTTTGGATTCAGGGCGATCACACTCCAAGTTCAAAAGCCTTCATTTTGTAGAAGGCTTAGTTTTAATAGTTACGTCACCATTCACCAGAGCCTGACACGCTAGCCGGTAGGTAGGAGGTTTCTTCTTCAGTTTGTTCTTTTCCGTGTCGGTGAGGGGCGAAAGATGCTCCATGCCTTCAACAACTTCGACAAGGCACGTGCCACATTGACCGTAGCCACCACAGTTGGTCATTTTTCCCACAAAGGTATAAATGTCAATGCGGTTCTCGATCGCCTTTAGTCTAAGGTTTGCACCATCTGCCACAACGACTTCACGATCTTCTTTCAAAAACTTAATGGTTGTCATGCCTTAGATTCCGTTTACAAAAAGTAGCTGTGGTGATTACAGGGAGATATGGTTGTGAGCAGAAGATACCAATTGGGCTTGGTGCCTGCATTCAGCTAGAAGCAGAACATTATTAAGAAGATAGAGACCGTACGCTGTGTACGCTAGAGCCAAAAGTTTGGGGACGTTAACACCGTTCCTTAAACCTCATCTACGTCCCTAAAACTTTGGTAACATTTGATAGCTTCAACGCCTTGCTGTTACGTAAGTTTACAAGACTATGCCTGGCTTGCTCAAAACTTTGGCATAACTCTCTTTTGCTTGCAATCGGTTCTCACACTGGTTACACTTCTTTGTACGTCTTCATTTTCACAAACATCTCTGGTGGGCTGCAATCTAGCTCTTGTCAGACTGCCGAATTAAGAGCCAGATTGAGAAGCGTGAGGTTGAATGAGCCTCAGACTTGGTAGAGATACTAAATGTCTGGCGCTTTAAAAAATGTTTAGGAATACGTCGAACTAGAGCTATTCACAAGGAGGAGCGTAGTCAATGGGACTACCCTGGTACCGAGTACATACTGTTCTTATCAATGATCCAGGTCGGCTAATCGCAACGCACCTGATGCACACTGCACTTGTGGCAGGGTGGGCAGGTTCCATGGCTCTCTATGAGCTTGCGATCTTCGATCCGAGTGACCCAGTTCTCAATCCGATCTGGCGTCAAGGGATGTTTGTTATGCCGTTTATGGCACGGTTGGGTGTCACAGGCTCTTGGAGTGGCTGGAGCATCACTGGCGAGACAGGAGTTAATCCTGGCTTTTGGTCGTTTGAGGGTGTTGCGGCTGCTCACATTGTCCTGTCTGGTCTGTTGTTTCTAGCAGCCTGCTGGCACTGGGTTTACTGGGATCTGGAGCTTTTTAGAGATCCTCGTACTGGTGAGCCAGCACTTGATTTGCCAAAGATGTTTGGCATTCATTTGTTTTTGTCTGGTTTGCTCTGCTTTGGCTTTGGTGCCTTCCATCTGACAGGACTGTTTGGTCCTGGTATGTGGGTATCTGATCCCTACGGCCTAACTGGTAGCGTTCAACCTGTAGCGCCTGAATGGGGCCCAGCTGGGTTTAATCCTTTCAACCCAGGCGGGGTTGTGGCGCATCACATCGCCGCAGGCATTGTTGGCATCATTGCTGGTCTTTTTCACCTGAGTGTTCGTCCCCCAGAGCGTTTGTACAAAGCGCTGCGGATGGGGAACATTGAAACAGTGCTTTCTAGCAGTATTGCAGCAGTGTTTTTTGCAGCGTTCGTCGTTGCTGGCACAATGTGGTTTGGTAGCGCAACAACACCGATCGAATTGTTTGGTCCAACGCGCTATCAGTGGGATAGCGGTTTCTTTAAGCAAGAAATCGATCGTCGCGTGCAGACAAGTGTTGCTGATGGAAGCAGCTTAGTAGATGCCTATGCAGCGATTCCTGAGAAACTTGCTTTCTACGACTATGTTGGCAATAGCCCTGCGAAGGGTGGTTTGTTCCGCACGGGTCAAATGAACAAAGGTGATGGCATTGCTCAGGCTTGGTTGGGTCATCCAGTCTTTAAAGACAGCGAAGGGCGAGAGCTATCAGTGCGCCGCCTGCCTAACTTCTTTGAGAACTTTCCAGTTGTCCTGACTGATAAAGATGGCATTGTGCGTGCTGATATTCCGTTCCGCAAAGCAGAGTCTAAGTACAGCTTTGAACAAAACGGTGTGACAGCAAGCTTCTACGGAGGGGTATTGAACGGTCAAACGTTTAAAGATCCTGCTACTGTTAAGCGCTATGCACGTGCGAGCCAACTGGGTGAACCATTTGAGTTCGATCGTGAGACGCTGAATTCTGATGGTGTATTCCGTACTAGCCCTCGTGGTTGGTTTACCTTTGGTCATGCAGTATTCGCGCTGCTATTCTTCTTTGGTCATATCTGGCATGGCACTCGTACCATCTTCCGGGATGTGTTTGCAGGTGTTGATCCAGACCTCTCCGAAGAGCAAGTAGAGTGGGGCTTCTATCAGAAGCTCGGTGATAAGAGTACTCGCCGCAAAGAAGCCGTTTAGGCGTTCGTAGAATTAAGGGGCTACAACTGAATCTGCTGAAGATTGACCATTATCGATCGTCATGTAGAGACTGTTAGCCCCTTTTATAGTTAGGTCGATAGACTGGTTTTGCAAAAAGGTTGGGATTTTTTGGTATGGAAAGCGTTGCTTACATTTTGATCATTACGTTGGCGTTAGGCGTGCTCTTTTTTGCGATCGCCTTTCGTGAACCCCCCCGCATTGGCAAATAGTTTGAAATCTTCCTTGCGTAGCTATTGCAATGACTTTAGTTGCAATAGCTATGTAAGTGGTGCCTATATTAGTTTGATAATTCAGTTATTTTTAGCTCAAGATTCAGAAAAAGTACGGACTACTCCTAGTTTCTAGCGTTTAGAACAAAGAAGTGACTGTTCTTTTAGCTGTAAAGTAGTGATCGCTAAGTTTTTCGTTCTATATTTGCTTTTGAACTGTAGTCAGCCACCAACGTACGGATTGTCTTCTAACCCGCTGAGCCTCTCGATCCGCGCTGCCCAACTGAAGGATTTGGCCGCTCTCGTTGAGCTTCTTTCAGATAGCTTTTATCCGAATGTTGGCTTCATGCGCTGGTTTCTTCCGCTTTTGCGAGTAGGCGTGTACGAAGATCTGCGCTATCGTTTACGCTCGTCTTCGGCATCAGATTATGTGTGTCTTGTGGCTGTGATCTTGCCATCTACGGGTGAGGCGACTGCGAGACGCGATCTGGTAGGAACGGTGGAAATTACCTTTCGTTCAACTAGCCCCTTTCAGTTCCGCAGTCTGCCTTACCCGTATGTTTCAAATTTGGCTGTATACTCGGACGTGCGCAGGCGAGGTGTGGCACAAAAGCTCTTAGGGGCATGTGAGTCGATCGCTCTAGAGGGCGGCTTTCAAGACCTCTACCTGCATGTGCTAGAAGACAACCATCAGGCAAGGCGATTGTACGAGAAGGCAGGCTATCGGGTGATGCAAGCTGATCCTTTTTGGCGCGGTTGGCTTTTTCAGCAGCCGCGAAGATTACTTTTACAAAAGCGTTTGGCGGCACCTTTTTCTCAAACGGCGGATGCTATCTTGCAGTGACCAACGATCGAACGTTTTGCAACACTCACGCTTGCTCTTTTCTCAACCTTAGTTAAGTAGCACCATTAAAACTAAAACAACAGACAATAGCCTGGAAAAACGAGCCGTGTTAACTCATTTTTGACCAGGCTTGGCATGTCTATAAGCGATACGGTTCAATGGTGGAAGGTACGATCGTGCTAGACAAGTAACGGCCTGAACCCGTGTTTCACAGAGACCTGCCCGATCTGCTCCATTTTTTCAACCGTGATATGGTTGCGCCCCCAGGAGAAGTTAGTGTGCCATTTCTCAAATTCAAGCAGCATGGACTCGGCGAAACAAGCAAAAAGCTGGCGAGCGGGAACATCCATATTGACGATGTTCATAATGCGCCAATCAATATCCAGAGAATGCTCGACAATGCCTCCATTCAAGACACAAAGACCTGGCCCCTGAACTTTGGTTGCTAAATTTTTTGGATAGCCACCATCAATCAGCAAACAAGGCTGTTTTAAGGTCGCCGGGTCAATCTCCACACCTTTCGGCATACTGGCGACCCAGACAACAATATCTGCTTGAGGCAAGGCTTCTTGCAAACCCATAATCTTGCCGCGACCCAGTTCGTCCTGTAACGCTTGGAGGCGTTCCTGGTTACGAGCAATCAGTAAGAGTTCAGCCACATCTGTGCGAGTGTTAAGCCAGCGACAGACCGCACTACCAATGTCTCCGGTTGCGCCACACACAGCAACAGTAGCAGTAGAAAGATTAATACCCAATGCCTTTGATGCCTGCTCAACCTGGCGGCAGATAATATATGCAGTGTGGGTATTTCCGGTTGTGAAGCGCTCAAACTCCAGCATCACATTCCGCACTTGCCGAACCTGCTGTAAGTTAAAGTTTTCAAAGATGATGGAGGAAAATCCACCCAGTGCAGTGATGTTGATCCCATGCTTCTGGGCATGCGCCATTGCATTAATAATCTTGCGAGTAGCAGCCTTGATACGACGAGCAGCTAACATCTCTGGTAGAAAGCAAGATTCGACGTATCGACCTTCAATAGTCTGACCCGTAATGCTTGTAACCTTGATAGTATCGACGATCTGGGGCGGGGCACTGCACCAAAAATCAAGACCTTGGTTAGCGTATTCGGGGTACCCTAATTCTTCGGCAACTGATTGAGCGTGCTCTAGGCTTGTGAGATGACCAATTAAACCAAACATGAACGACTCTGCAAACTTAAGAATTTGATGGAAGTAGCTTGATGAGCATCTTTTAACGCGTGTTAGAAGATACTGCCTAGAATGACTCATCTATTAGCAGATAAGCCAGTACCGATTTGAAAGAGTAATGGAATCAATCACTTATGCTGAGAGGAGTTAGTAGCGATCGCCACTAACTCCCGTAAATTACTGCTGCTTAGAGCAAGCAATATCATTGAGGGCTGGCTGCCATTGCTATTAAGTAGCAGATGGATTGCAGCAAAAACACTTTATAGATACATGAGTAGGATCAAAGTGTTCAGCCCACACTGGCTACAACGTTAGGCAGCAGAAAGACCAAGAGCAGACATCCGCATGATTTCGCGAGTGGTAAAGCCAATATTTTCCAGTGCTTCACCGTACTGAATCATAAAGTCTTCTACAAGCGATTCTTTTTCCATGCCCAGTACATGAGCATCCTTTTCCACTTGATTAAGCATTTGCCAAACTAGAGGAAGATTTTGGCGGTTTGCCGTTTCCAGTTCTGCTTTAGCGGTTTCAAAGTTGGCTTTTAGCCATTCTTCGCCAAAATTGAGGTGGCTGTATTCGTCTTTAACCACACCTTCAGTAATTTTGCGGGCAAAATCGTCGGCTACTGGAATGTAGATGTTGTAGGCGGCGATCGCAAAGCACTCAATGATCAATGATTGAATCAGTAAGCAGGTCACAATGTTGCCCTGGGCAGCAGCAGCCTGAAAATTTTCGTGTAGTTTGGAGAAGAACTGGCGAGCAAAGTCTAGATCAGGTGTGACCTTGAGGTTGCGTCCACATGCTTCAAAGCCTTTCTTGTGGCGATTCTCCATTTTCGCTAGACTGAATAACTGTTCGCTCTGATCAGGGATTAATTCAGCCAGCCTAATGTAGTTTTCGTTTGCCTCCTGTTCACCCTCAATCACAATCGCGTTAATGCGGCTGTAGGCATCTTTGTAGACTTCACTGTAAAAATCGATTGCTGCACTTGCCTCAAGCTGCGGCATAAGTCTATTGTCTCCTTAGGAATGCAGCCGATACTGATTCGGCGTTGGGACGATTATGGTAAGAAATTTGGCGCAATGCAACGAAAGTGTAAAATTCGTGCCTATCTCACTTTAGCTCTTTCCTGTAAGGGAATTGACTAATTAACGGAAGATTCAGTTCCCATGTGGGGAAATCGCAATTCAGAGTCGTTATCAGCGTCTATTTACATTAGATTCAGTAAAAAAGAGCACATTTAGAGCTGAGAATCCGTAGATTACGCTGATCGAATGGTGTGCCTACATAGTGCCAGTGCGTTCTTCTCTCACGTTATGCCACCAGAAACCGTCCGTTCAATACCAGCAAATGGTTCCAGCATATTTGCCTTGATCAGCTTCCTTTTGCTGGTATTAGGTGCTGGGCTTGTGTTGTTGCCGTTAGGCATTGTGGCAGCGACTTCTTTTTTGCCGCCTGCAACGGCTGGCAAAGTCTCTGGTTGGTCTTGGCAATCGTATCGTCAGGCATGGCTTCAAGGGAGCTTTCTGCTGGCGTTTGTAAATTCTACTGTTGTAGGACTAGTAGTTACAGGTGGGCAAATTGTCACTTCTGCGTTGGCAGGCTATGCGCTGGCACGCTTGCAGTTTCGCGGCAGGCAGGCGCTTTTACTCATCATGCTGGCAACATTGGTAATTCCGTTTCAGATGTTGGTGATCCCCATTTTTCTAGTCTTAAAGTGGGGGCATTTGATCAATACTTACGGTGCGCTGGTTTTGCCAACGATCGCCAACGGCTTCGGCATTTTTTTACTAAGACAGTATTTTCAGACCATTCCGATCGAGCTAGAGGAAGCAGCAGCGCTTGATGGTGCAAGTCGGCTGCAAATCTTGTGGCGCATTATGCTGCCGCTTGCCCGACCGGCTTTGACCACACTTTTTCTTTTTACCTTTATTGGCGAGTGGAATGATCTGTTTAAACCGTTAGTGTTTACCACACGTCCAGAGCTAAAAACGGTGCAACTAGCTCTGGCAGAGTTTCAAGAGCAATTTACTAATGATTGGTCGTTGCTTATGGCAGCAGTTGTAATTGCTACGTTGCCGATCGTACTGCTTTTTTTGCTGGGTCAGCGCCAGTTCATTCGAGGCATTGCGACCACGGGCATCAAGAATTGAAAAATGCCTCTAAGGACGTTACGTGTAATGTTCTTAGAGGCATAACTGTATAGGTACAACTGTTTAGAGGCTTAGGTACAACTGTTTAGAGGCTAGTGTTGACCCACGATCGCAGCAGTTCATTCACTTGATCAGGTATCTCATCATGGGGACAGTGACCCGCACGTAAATAGTACTCAGTCAATTGCGGATGATACTGGCGAAACTTTTCGCCCCGCTCTCTAGCGTTGATCCAAGGATCAGCTTCACCCCATAACATCAGCAAGGGACAAGTAAGCTGACCCAGTAACACATCAACCTTTTCACCTTGAGGCGTGCGGAAGACCGAGGCAAACACCTTGGGCGCACCCGGATCACAGGAGGGCTGATAGATTTCCTCGACGAGCTGGTCTGTTACAGCCGTTTGATCTAAGTAAACGTTCTCTAACGTCTTGCGGATCAGTGTTTTTTGGCGCACATACTGGAACAAGAGAAAACTTGCCCAATCCTGACGAAACAACGTTTGGGCAACTTTACCCATAACCTCGCGTATAGGGTCAGGTTTAGTCGTGCCCTGAATGTCTGTGAACGGTCCAGCGCTGTTGATGAGCACTAACCCGGCTGCGGATTCAGGACGTTGAGCAGCGACGCAAAGAGCAGCATAGCCGCCCAAAGAGTTGCCTACAAGGACAACGGGTTGACCAATCACTTGCGTAATAAAGTCGTGGAGCTGATCGCGCCATAGATTGCCACTGTAAGATCGATCGGGCTTTGCTGATCGCCCAAAGCCCAAAAGATCGATCGCCCAGACTTCAAAGTCTTCACTCAAACCTGCGATCGACTTGCGCCAGTGGTCTGTAGACGCACCGAAACCATGAATCAGCAGCAGGGGCGGACGTTCTGCCTGACGGGTGCCAGCTTTGACATAGTAAATCGGCTGCTGTTGCCACTGCCAATATTGACCAGGCTTTGGTGGCGAAAGTGGAGGAGCTTGCATTATTTAGGGAAATCAGAATCACCTTCAACATTTTAGCGTGATGCCTATCGCTAAAGGCTTTCAGAAGCTAGCTTTTGTCTGTAGGGAGGTTATATGTAACCTCCCTAGCGATAGTCTCTTGCCTGCTTCTTTAAGCTGCAAGTGCTGCTTCTGGGGCTTCTGACATCTCGGTTGGCACCCCATCCTGAACAAGGGAGGGGGATTTGCCGCTCTTTTGAATGAAATTGCCAACCATCGCGAGCATAGCGTTCACTTTGCGCGTACGCCAAGAGTCGATGACAGCATCGACTTCAGCCGCAGTCAAACGTCGCTCAAGCCCTTCTCGCAGGTAGGCAGCGTGTCCCGTTTCGTCACTGGCAACGCTCAAAATGCCCTTTTTGAGGTTGGCGCTAACAGGCTCATCCTCTGGCAGCACATTTGCCATACGCACAAAGTCTTTACTGGCATCCAGTTCTAGAATGTATGTGCTTGCCAGAAAGGCAATCCAGTCGATCGCCTCTGGTTTTAGCTCTGTGGAGGTATAGCCCTCAAAATAGGCATCAAAGAACGGGTTGCGCTTTGGCTCACCAGCTTTTTCTACTGGTTTAGGCGTATTCTTAAAGTCAATCACCTGCTTATTGAGTTGCTTCAGGGCATGGGCAAAGATTTGACCATGACGACGCTCATCGTTAGCATGACGGGTTAGCTTCTCTGCCAGCCAAAGATCGCCTTCAGTAGCCGCACGATCGCGCAAGGTTTCCAAAAACGGTACAGAGCCGGATTCTGCTAGTTGCAAGCTTGCCAGCGTATTTGGACGGGTTAGCGGGTCGCGCATATTACGGGCAGTGATAAACGCGGCAGCACCAGAACCAACCAGATGTAACACTTGGGTGAGAAAGTTCATAACTGTGTGAGAACGTGCTTACAGACGACATCCTAACGTTCTTCATCAAAAGAGACAGGGGCGTTAACTACTATTTTGAGTAGCAGCCGCAGCAGTCTTGTTGATAGGCTTAACAGTGGTCAGCTTTGGGGTGTGAGGCGTTTGCTTTCTCAACCAAATATCAGTCATTTTTGGGGGTTACGGTGCGTTTGTTTAAAACCGTTGCTGGCTTGCGTTGCTATCTCAACCGCTATCGCTCCGGTCAACATCTCTCCTCCGATCGCACAAATGTCGACCCCTCGGTCATCGGTGAACCAATTTCCGCAGCAGGTGTTTCGATCGGGTTAGTACCGACAATGGGATCACTTCATGTAGGACATTTGAGCTTGATCCAGAAGGCACGGCAAGAGAATCAACTGGTTGTAGTAAGTATTTTTGTCAATCCACTTCAGTTCGGACCGACTGAAGATTTTCAGCAGTATCCTCGGACGCTGGAACAAGATCAGGCATTGTGTGAGCAAGCTGGGGTAGATGTGATTTTTGCGCCAAGTGCAGGGGAGATGGGAGTCGGGAGTCGGGAGTCGGGAGTTGAGAGTCGGGAGCTAGAACACAAAAGATTCCCTTCGGGAACGTCTCGCGCTTCTGAAATACCGAAGACTACACAACACCCACAACTTAACGCTCAAAACGCTTCCCCCTTACTCCTCACTCCTTACTCCTCACCCACTCAAGTGGTGCCGCCTGAAGCAATGCTGTCTGTTCTATGTGGTCGATCGCGGGTAGGGCACTTTCAAGGCGTAGCAACGATCGTGACGAAACTGCTTAATATTGTGCAACCACAGCGAGCGTATTTTGGGCAGAAAGACGCGCAACAGTTGACAATTATTCGGCGGCTCGTTGAGGACTTGAATTTGCCCGTGGCGATCGTCGGCTGCCCCATTGTGCGTGAACCGAGTGGGCTAGCGTACAGTTCGCGGAATCAGTATTTGACCCCAGAGCAGAAAGCACAGGCGGCAGCGCTTTACCGTGGGCTGAGTCAGGCTGAACAAGCGTTTCGGGCAGGCGAACGATCTGTCGAGGCATTGCTTAAGACAGTGCAAGCAATACTGGAACCTGTAACGGCGATCGTGCCAGAGTATATCGAATTAGTTCATCCATCAACGTTGGAGCCTTTAGAGATGATTGAGGAAAGTGGCTTACTGGCAATCGCGGGTCGCCTTGGTTCGACTCGCCTGATTGACAATATGCTTTTGTCAAGCCGTAAGCCGATTGTGGCGATCGATGGTCCCGCTGGTGCTGGCAAATCGACTGTTTCTCGCCAGGTCGCCCAAAGGCTCGATCTGCTGTATTTGGACACAGGGGCAATGTATCGTGCGTTGACCTGGCTGGTGTTAGAGTCTGGGGTTGCTATTGACGATGAGCCCAGCATTGCAGAATTGGCTAGCCAGTGTGAGATTGAGCTTGATGCTCAGCTAACGCCCATAGAGAAGCAATCTAGAGCCATCAACGTCTCGGTTAATGGTCAGGATGTGACGCAGGCGATTCGGAGCCTGGAGGTTACATCAAAGGTCTCTGCGATCGCCGCGCAGCCAATTGTCCGCAACGAATTGGTGCGTCAACAGCGTCGCTATGGCAAAAACGGCGGCATTGTCATCGATGGTCGCGATATTGGCACGTATGTCTTTCCTGACGCAGAACTCAAGCTTTTCTTGACGGCTTCAGTGCAAGAACGGGCGCGCCGACGGCAGCAAGATTTGAAAAATCAGGGCAAGGACATCATTAGCCTGGATGAACTAGAGCAGGCAATTTACGATCGCGATCTTAAAGACAGCACCCGTGCGCTGGCTCCCCTACGTCAAGCAGAGGATGCGATCGAGATCCAAACGGACAATCTTAGTATTGCCGAAGTGGTCGATCGCATTGTGCAGCTTTACCAGGAACGAGCAATTATCAACGCATAAATTCCAGCCCAGAATGAGGCGCGGTCGATCGATCTTTTTGAATCGATCGCACCTTTGAAAACAGTAGTTCGTAGTGAGGGGCGAGTGGTCAGAGCCACTACATGACTAAACTCTGCTGCGCTTTCACCATGTTTAAGACGGTTAGCTAAAACCGAAGCGCTAAAGCTTTGACTCGTATTAGTGAGTCTTCACCGCTTGATCCATGAGCAAGAACGCCTGACGAGTCAGTTACTTCTGCAATCCAGCATCCATAATCTTGTTCAAGCTCTATGTCAGAGCCATGAGCTTCTCCATAAATAACGTGAGTTCGGGTTAAGCCGAAGGCTAAAACCCCTACTATGAATAGCTTGAGTTAAGTAGCCAGCCAGTCACCCTTTCTCAATAAGACCTGCTACTGCAAGTATTTGCAACTGTGAGACTTATTGACAAGAACTTGACCGAGAGCGTGGTGGCAAGCCGCAGAAAATCAGAGCTTCTAGCGATTCCTTATCCCGAACTCACGTTAAATACAATAATCACCAGTAGAGTAAGCTTGCGAAGCATAACCGACTCTACTGGTGATTTTCAGTCTAGAAATGATTGACTGTGTTACTGGACGGGGGTTAGCACTTTTTCAGTTGCAGCTTCGGGGTTAGCTTCGGGTGAGTCTTTTTCAGACGGTGGCACAAGCTGCCAGAACTTAGGCAAGTACTCAGACCAGTTCGCCAAGATAGTTTTAGCTTTTTGGCTGCCGGTGCGATCGGCATACAACCCAATCAACTCTCTCAACTGTTGCTCTCCGGCAGGCGTGATCACCCGCTGGACTTTCACAATTTCTGGATTGACTTTGGTGGGGAAGCTGCCGTCTTCATCCAGGAAGTACGCCAAGCCGCCTGTCATCCCTGCACCCACATTGCGCCCAGTGTTGCCCAGTACGACAATTACGCCGCCCGTCATGTATTCGCAGCAGTGATCCCCAGCACCTTCAACGACCGCCTGCGCCTTAGAGTTACGCACAGCAAAGCGCTCACCTGCCTGACCATACGCTAGAAGCGTTCCGCCCGTTGCACCATATAGACAGGTATTGCCGATAATGACGTTGTCGGAGGGGTTATAGGTTGCAGCCGCAGGTGGCACGATCACTATGTCGCCACCATGCAAGCCTTTGCCCACATAGTCGTTTGCTTCGCCTTCTAAATTGAGCGTGATACCAGGAAGGTTGAAAGCTCCAAAGCTTTGACCCACGCTGCCTTTGAAGTTGAGCGTAAGATGTCCGCCAAAACCGCTGTTGCCGTATTGACGTGCGATCGCCCCTGCAATGCGTGCGCCGATCGTCCGATCCGTATTCACTACTTCCAGGTCTTTAGTCACGCTGGTCTGGTTGGCGATCGCAGCTTGAATGTCTGGCTCACTCAACAGTTGGTCATCCAGAACAGAACCATTGCTGTGGACAGTTTCGTGAGTTAGCCAGGTGCGGTCGTCCCGAGTATCAGGCAGTTGCGTCAGGCAATCGAGATTGAGTCTGTGGGTTTTGGGGATTGTTACACCCTCTCGCACCTTCAGCAAGTCAGCGCGACCAATAATGTCATGCAGGGAGCGATAACCCAGCTTTGCTAGCAGCGATCGGGCTTCTTCGGCAATAAAGAGGAAGAAATTGACCACCTGTTCCGGCATCCCAGGGAATCGCTTGCGTAGATCTTCACGCTGGCTGGCAACCCCCACCGGGCAGGCGTTGGTGTGGCAGATCCGCGCCATAATGCAGCCTTCCGCAATCATCGCAATGGAGCCAAAGCCAAACTCTTCACCACCCATCAGCGCTGCCATCAGCACATCCCAGCCTGTTTTGATGCCACCATCAACCCGTAGCACAACGCGATCGCGCAGTTGGTTTTGCATTAACACCCGATGCACCTCTGTTAATCCCAGTTCCCACGGACTACCCGCATGTTTGATGGAACTTAACGGCGAGGCACCCGTACCGCCATCGTGACCCGAAACCTGGATGATGTCGGCATTTGCCTTTGCCACGCCTGCCGCAATCGTGCCGATGCCGACTTCTGCGACCAGCTTGACTGAAACCTGCGCTTCAGGATTAATTTGATGCAGGTCAAAGATCAACTGAGCCAGATCTTCAATCGAGTAAATGTCGTGATGCGGAGGTGGGGAAATCAACGTGACACCCGGTTTCGATCGACGCAACATCGCAATATATGGACTCACCTTAGGTCCAGGGAGCTGCCCCCCTTCTCCTGGCTTCGCGCCTTGCGCCATTTTGATTTCAAGCTGTTTGGCGCTCATGAGATACTCTGGCGTCACCCCAAAGCGACCGGAAGCGACCTGCTTAATAGCAGAATTAGCGGTATCACCATTCCGCAATCCTTTCAGGTGAGGAAACTGCGGCGAAAGCCCCTTCTCATCCACATCGTCGAGAGCCAGGAACCGAGTCGGATCTTCGCCCCCTTCACCAGAGTTAGATTTGCCGCCAATACGGTTCATAGCGATCGCCAGCGTTTCGTGTGCCTCGCGTGACAAGGCTCCTAACGACATACCGCCCGTGCAGAAGCGCTGGACGATCGCACTGGCAGGTTCCACCTCGTCTAAAGGAATGGAGGGGCGATCGCTTTTCACATCTAGCAAATCGCGCAACGCCGTCAGAGGACGATCGTCCAGGTATTTTTTGTACAGCGTGTAGTGGTCATAGCTCTTGTCTGCCACAGCTTTGTGCAGATGCTTCGCCATTTCCGGGCTGTTCATGTGATATTCACCGCCAGGACGATAGTTGACGAAGCCATAGTTTTCCAGCTTCTTAATATGCAGCTCTGGAAACGCACGCTGATGAAACGAAACCACTTCCTGCGCCAGATCAGCTATGCTCAAGCCGCCCAACCGTGAAGCTGTACCCGCAAAGCCTAGATGCAACAAGTCACCACCAATGCCGATCGCCTCAAAAATTTGGGCACCGTGGTAGCTCGACAGTAGCGAAATACCCATCTTTGACAGGATTTTGAGTAGCCCCTCTTCGATCGCCTTGCGGTAATTGCCTTGAGCCGCAGACAGAGTAATCGCCTTCAGCTTGCCCCGTTCCATAAAGCTCTGGGTTTTAGGGTCAGTCCACCACTGGCGAACCGTTTCTAGCGCCAAGTAGGGACAAACGCCGCTCGCGCCATAGCCAATCAGGCACGCAAAATGGTGCGTACTCCAGCACTGAGCAGTATCCGCAATCAGCGAGGCTTTCATCCGCAAGCCCTGACGAATCAGGTGATGATGTACTGCCCCGATCGCCAGTAGTGGCGGAATATAGGTGTAATCCTCGCTCAGGCTGGGGCTACCAGGTTGAACGGCGCGATCGCTCAAGATCAAGATTTTCTTACCTGTGCGAACGGCTTCTGCGGCTTTCTGGCAAAGTGCTGTCACCGCACGCTGTAGGCCATCGGGTCCTTGCGAAAGTTCAAACAGCGTCGAAAGCTCGGCAGTTTCAAATCCAGATTGGCGAATCTGATCCAGCTCTGCATCACTTAGGACAGGGGACTCTAGCTTGAGCAAATGGGCGTACTTCGCACCCGCTTCAAGCAGATTGCCTCGTTCGCCTAGTTGAATTGCCAGCGACATGACCAGCTTTTCACGCAGAGGGTCGATCGGCGGATTCGTTACCTGAGCAAAGCGCTGCTTAAAGTAGTCGTACAGCAAGCGTGGTTTGGCAGATAGCACTGCCAGTGGTACATCGTCACCCATGCAGAAGGTTGGCTCTTTGCCCTGTGCGCCCATTTCCTGGATGATCATCTCTACGTCTTCTGCCGTGTAGCCAAAGGCAGTCTGATAGCGCAGCAGGTTTCCAGTAGGAATGTAAGGCACATTCTCGGCAAATGGCTCATGCTTAAGGTCGTAGCGGTTTTGCTTGAGCCACTCACCGTAAGGCTTTGCGCTGGCAACCCGTTGCTTGATTTCCCAGTTTTTTTGAATCTCGTGCGTCTCCAGATCGACCGCGATCATCTGGCCCGGACCTAGACGACCTTTCTCAATAATGTCCGCCTCGGGCAGATCCACGACTCCTGCTTCAGAGGCAACCACAATATAGCCGTCGCGTGTGATGCTGTAGCGAGCAGGACGTAAGCCATTGCGATCGAGCGTCGCACCTACGACCTTACCGTCACTAAACACCAGCAACGCAGGACCATCCCAGGGTTCCTGAATACCGCTGTAGTATTCGTAGAAGTCCGTAATTTCAGGATAGTTGACTAGATCTGGCTGGTTTTTATATGCCTCTGGCACCATGATCATTAGTGCCTCTTGCGGACTGCGACCCGACCACACCAGGAGCTCAAAAACGTTGTCTAGGTTAGCAGAATCGCTGTTGTCAAGATTCACGGTAGGCTTCAGGTCGGCAATCCGATCGCCCCAGCAGGAGTGAGCCAGATCTGCATCCCGCGCTACCATCCAGTTAACGTTACCCAGCAGCGTATTGATTTCGCCATTGTGACCCAGTAACCGCATCGGTTGTGCGAGAGGCCAGCGCGGTAGCGTGTTTGTACTGAAGCGACGATGGTAGACCGCAAAAGTACTCTTGTACGCTGGGTTCTTCAGATCAGTGTAAAAATCACCCAACACTGCCGATCGCACCATGCCTTTGTAGACGATTGTGCGGCTTGAAAACGAACAGAAATAGAAGTCATCAAACGTAGTTTGCAGCGCAGAAACAGTTATTTCTGCCCGAATGGCATTATTAACACGTTTACGGGTGAGATAAAGCTGCCGCTCCAGTGCCTCACCTTGCTGCTCAGACTGCACCAAAACCTGCTCAATTTGAGGCAAGTTCTCACGCGCTTGCTTACCCAAAAGCTCAGGCAGCGTTGGCACAACTCGCCACCCCAAAACGGTTAAGCCTTCTTCAACGGCAATCCGCTCCATAACCTGGCGGGCACTCGCGGCTGCCTCTACCTTCGCTGGCAAAAAGACCATTCCCACTCCAATCTGGGCAGGTGTAGCAGCTTGAATGCCTTCATCCGCGAGCCATTGCTGCAACAAATCCCAAGGAAGAGCCGTCATCAAACCAGCACCGTCCCCAGAGTCCTGATCAGCGCTACAGCCCCCTCGATGCTCCAGGCAGGTGAGTGCTGCCAGCGCTTTTTCGATCAATGCGTGACTGACACGCCCCTGCTGATCGGCAATAAACCCTACACCGCAGGCATCGCGCTCTTCTACCAACCAAGGCTGACCAGCGTACACACCCGTTCCCTGATTCTGATCGTGATTCACAGTTGTTCTATCCATGAGATGGCCCGGTTCGTTTGTTGATAAAAGGTGTGGTGGTATTCAGCAGCGCTGATCTGGTACGTATCGCTGATCTCGCACTTGATAGTTGTAGGAGCAATGTCAAAAGATCTTAAGGATAAAACTTCAAAATTGAGCAGAACGGGCGATCGCTCCAACTCAACAAGAAAATATCAATCAGTAGCGTCAATCCGATTCTACATAGAATATGTGCTTTACGAAGGCTAGCCAATCGCCTTTCGTTCAGTCGGCACTACAACCCGGCTACTAGCCTGTTAGCAGCTATGTCCCTTTCCAACACTTCATGCTAGCTGCAAGCGCCAACAGCATTTGTTACAACCTTGACTACGATCGCGACCTTCCAGATAACGGCAACTACGCGATCAAGCGTTGGGTACACATTCCGTAGGACGAGCATTCTATAAAAAATACCTTGCTCTTGCAATCCCTCACCGATAGCAACGCCTTTAAATCTGTTGCTATAGGCTCAAAAAATCTTGCCTTAAGTTGCTTACGTAGGAGTTGTTTCTGTAGCTGCGGTTACGCTTCGACACACTATGCTGACAACTACAGAAGTAAAAAGCAGGTTAGTCGATTAGCCCCTAGTTTGGGCTGGCAACATTGACACCATGAGCTTAGTCATAATTCTCTGACAGTTGGGGCAGCTAGGTTGGGTGAGTGATTCACTAAAAAGCAATAAGCTGCTCAAACCGTTGCCCGGTTTCTGCTACGTTCATAAAATTAACTTGCCTTTCCTTATATCTCCTGTTGCCAGAGGAAAATTGTGATCAGACGTGATGTCAATCAGCGGTTCAAGCAATCAGTCAGTTCAGCAGGCGATCGATGCTACCGATCGCGTTATGCCCAAAGCCTCCTTTTCATCGCAGGATTGCTTACCTTAAGCTGTCTAGTGCCACAGCTAAGTGCTGTTGCTACGACCCCTCATAATCAAGCTTTACAGAACCAACCGACACAGAACCAATCCTTACCGAGTCAACCCAATCTTGTGAGCCAAGCCCCATCCTTGCCTGCACAAAGCCAACAGGGGAATCAGATTCTGTTAAACGGTCGTATGTTGCCTGCTGCCTGGGCGCAATGGTCTGCTGGCGGACAACGCCTTGGCATCACTGAGGCAGGACTCTCGCAAGCGATCGGAGTCGAACTGCTCGACACCGCCGATGCTACGAGACAACCTGTGCAGTGGTTTTCTGACCCCACTACCGCACCATTGAAGCTGCCAACACGACTCACTGGAGCACTTCGCTATCTTGATATTACTGAATTAGCACAGCGATCGGGTTGGCAGCTACAGGTCAATGGTGCCGTTTTGCAAATCAACTCACCACCTGCCACGGTGAAAGCGATACGGCAGGGGAAGCAGCCCTGGGGCGATCGTCTTGTCATTGAACTCGATCGTTCAGCACCCTGGCAAGTCGACCACCAGAAACAGGAAGTTGTTTTAACGCTGGATGCACAGATCCCTGCCACCACCCTTCAAAGCTTCAAACCTGGCATTGGCAATCGGCTTAAAGCCATCAAGATTGAACCTGGAACGAATCAGACACGGATTCGGCTGAGTCTTTCTAGTGCCTTACGCCCTCGCGTATGGAGCCTCCCTAATACCAATCGCCTGATTGTGGATATTCGTCCTGATTCAATCGTCGATCACGATATCCTCTGGGCACCAGGACTTCGCTGGCGTACCCAAACGCTTACTGTAGATGCCGCACGCTTTCCAGTAGTCTGGCTGGAAGTTGATCCCCGTCAACCCGGAATTAGCCTGAAGCCGATTCTGCCTAACCCTGGCACGCTAGCAGGCACGGCTCCCCTGCTTCGTACCGCACAACAGGCTCAGGTTGCAGCAGCAATCAATAGCGGGTTTTTCAATCGCAATAATCAGTTGCCGCTGGGTGCTGTTCGGCTAGATGGACGCTGGCTCTCTGGTCCCATTCTAGGACGGGGCGCAATTGCCTGGAACGCCACGGGTGAAACCAAAATTGCTCGCCTCACCCTCCAAGAAGCCCTTGTGACTTCAAAGGGACAACTGTTACCGCTCACTCATCTTAATAGCGCCTACGTTCAAGCTGGTATTGCTCGCTATACCAGCGGTTGGGGCACCAGCTACAGCCCTTTCACAGACAACGAAATTCTCGTGACCGTGCAAAACAACCAGGTCGTGAGCCAACAACCCCTTGGTGCCGCTGGCAGCACTACTGTTCCGATTCCTGCTACTGGGTATGTGTTAGCGGTGCGCTCGAATCGTAATGCTGCCGCCACACTAGCCGTTGGCACATCATTGCAGTTGGAGACTGCCATTACACCAGGTGACTTCAACCGTTATGAGCAAATCATCGGCGGTGGACCACTCCTCCTCCAAAACCGTCAAATTGTGCTGGATGCCAAAGCCGAACAATTCAGCAATGCGTTTGTGATTGAGAAGGCAAGTCGCAGCGCGATCGGGCAGACTGCTGATGGTAAGTTGCTCATTGCCGCTGTCCATACCGATCTAGATGGTAGTGGTGCCACGCTGACTAACATTGCCCAAATCATGCAGCAGTTAGGTGCCGTCAATGCGCTTAACCTTGACGGCGGTAGCTCGACCACACTGTATCTGGGTGGACAACTGCTCGATCGACTGCCTCGTACTGCCGCCCGCGTCCACAATGGCATTGGTGTCTTTGTGCAACCCAGTCGTTAAGCCTGATGTTTAAGCCTCACTGTAGTACGCGATCGAGCATGAACAATACTCAGTCACTTGAAGCTTCAGCAGTTAGTGAGGCTTTAGCGCTTTAGCTAGCTTTGCAGAGAGTAAGTTAATACAAGCTTATGACTCACGCATCAAACAGGATAGTTGAGTCTCCTCTTAAGTCTTTTTGTTAAAGCCTCTTCGCTAAGCTAAGTTTGGAGCGCGTCACTACTACATGAAGATTACGTGTGAATTTAGTCAATTAAACCTGTACAGATAGAACCATCGCGAAGAATTTGTTAGGTTGATTCTCGGCATAATCAGCTTGTCTACACCTATTTCGTTCTGCCGACAGCGCTTACTCAGGTACTCAGCAACATAGGATCAAGGTTTCACCATTCGGAAGCCAGTCATGTCCCTAGTAGAAAACTTTTGAAAGAGATAGCCAATATGCTTCAATCCCAAGAAACCCATCACAGCCCTTCTCTTACATTGCCTCTGAATGGCAGCCAAAATACAGTTGCAGCTACGGAGTTAAGACCCTGGGGTTCTTTTACAATTTTGGAAGAAGGACGAGGCTACAAAATTAAGCGCATTGAGGTGAAGTCCGGTCATCGCTTAAGCCTTCAGATGCACCACCATCGGAGCGAGCACTGGATTGTAGTGTCAGGAACAGCAAAAGTTGTTTGTGGCGATCAAGAACACGTCCTGAGCAGCAATCAATCAACCTATGTTCCACAATGTACTCCCCATCGCCTGGAAAACCCTGGTGTTATTCCACTCGTCTTGATCGAAGTGCAGAATGGAGAATATTTAGGAGAGGATGATATTGTTCGCTTTCAAGACGATTACGCTCGTGCCCAATAAACTGCCGACCACTAGTAATTAACTTGTTCAACAGCCTTATACTACGAACCAACGCATTGTGCGATTTTGTAGAACGTCCGTAAACCCCCTTACCCTTAGACTGCTTCTGTTAGGAGGCTGAGGGTAAAGGGGAGTTAGTTAAATATTTGTGCAAACTACTTTATCTAACAGCGCCTTCCATAACCGTTTTGTTGCTTCGCGCTGCTGTAAGGTATTGGTAGAGTAGTCACTTTTAATAATTTCGATGATACGTCTCAGTCATGCAGCCATCAGCGAAATTGCCAGGCTGAAGGCAAAACGTCATGAGCCAGATCTTAAGTTTCGTCTTAGTGTCCAGCCAAGTTGCTGTTTGGCACTAGCTTACACGATGACCTTTGATGCAGTTACTTACCCAGATGACCAGTTGTACGATTGTAGCGGCATTCAGGTTATCGTTGATCCCGAAAGTCTTACAGTTGTTAATGGTCTTACCATTGATTACTCTGAAGACTTGATGGGAGGTGGTTTCCGGTTTCATAATCCAAATGCAAACCAGAGCTGCGGTTGCGGCAACTCCTTTTCGCTTAATTAAGGTGTCGTAACCCAACAGCGCTCTAAATTACTTAGTTCTTCTTTGTTTAGTGGCAAGCAGACTAGAACAAGCGGCTCAAAAGATTCTGTTGACATAAGCTCGGTGTTGTTAGTACCATTAGAGTTTGCAAAAGTCTAGTCCAACAGAATCGCATACGTCTTGTACCATGCCCACTATTCAGCAACTCATACGCACTGAGCGTCAAAAGACGCAGAAGAAAACCAAGTCGCCTGCTTTAAAGAGTTGCCCTCAGCGTCGTGGTGTCTGCACGCGGGTTTATACAACAACACCCAAAAAGCCCAACTCAGCGCTTCGTAAAGTCGCCAGAGTGCGTCTGACTTCTGGATACGAAGTTACAGCTTATATTCCGGGGATCGGTCACAACTTACAGGAACACTCTGTTGTCATGATTCGGGGTGGTCGGGTAAAAGACCTTCCAGGCGTGCGCTACCACATTATTCGTGGCACGCTAGACACTGCAGGAGTCAAAGACCGTAAGCAAGCTCGTTCTAAATATGGTGCTAAGCGCCCGAAAAAATAGGCTTTTATTCGGCGAAGGCTATCAAACCTCAGTATTTTTTGGTAGCACTTAGTTTTTGGTAGCCTGGTTAATGTAATGTTTTTGTGGCTTGGCGCAATTGCCTGCCGCTGTGAAACTGAGGTTAATGCTGTTGCAGTCTGGCAGCTAATCATTCTTTTTATCGCTTGCCCTTGCTTCTAGCGGCAGCGAAATCTATTCTGGCTCTAACACGTTCTACTTTTTTCAAGGCTCATTATGTCTCGTCGTACTGCTATACAGAAACGTCCTGTTCCACCAGATCCAGTTCACAATTCTCGCTTGGTTAGCATGATGGTTCGACGTATTATGCATCACGGGAAAAAGTCCGTGGCATCGCACATCATCTATGACGCGTTTGAGGCGATCGCACAGCGTACTGGCGCTGACCCGATCGAGGTATTTGAACGAGCGGTTAAAAATGCAACTCCTCTAGTTGAAGTTAAAGCACGCCGCGTTGGTGGTGCTACTTATCAGGTGCCTATGGAGGTTCGTTCCGAACGTGGTACAGCACTGGCACTTCGCTGGTTAATCCAATATTCACGTCAGCGACCCGGTCGTACGATGGCAGGTAAGCTTGCAAACGAGTTGATGGACGCTGCTAACGAAACAGGTAGCGCGATTCGCAAGCGTGAAGAGACTCATCGGATGGCAGAGGCAAACAAGGCATTTGCACACTACCGTTATTAGGGCATTGGTGTGGAAACTACTCCCCTGAGTTCCGTACAGAACGTCTAAAATTAGTTATGGAAGTAGCAGCACGGTCATAGCTGCGGAAGAGGCAAAGGAGGCAGTTGTGTCACGTACCATCCCAATTGAACGGGTCCGAAACATTGGGATCGCAGCCCATATTGATGCTGGCAAAACCACAACCACCGAGCGCATCTTGTTCTACTCGGGAGTGGTTCATAAAATTGGCGAAGTTCACGAAGGTACAGCTACCACTGACTGGATGGCTCAGGAGCGTGAGCGGGGCATCACTATTACAGCTGCTGCGATCAGCACAAATTGGAAAGACCATCAAATTAACATCATTGATACGCCTGGGCACGTCGATTTCACGATCGAGGTTGAGCGCTCCATGCGAGTTCTTGACGGTGTCATTGCAGTCTTTTGTTCGGTCGGCGGCGTACAACCGCAGTCTGAAACGGTCTGGCGGCAAGCTGATCGCTACAAAGTGCCTCGGTTTGTCTTTGTTAATAAGATGGACCGCACTGGAGCAAACTTTTACAAGGTTTACGGGCAGATCCGTGAGCGACTGCGAGCGAATGCTGTACCGATTCAGCTACCAATTGGCAGTGAAAGTAACTTAAGAGGCATTGTAGATTTAGTACGAATGCGTGCCTTTATCTACAACAATGATTTAGGGACTGACATTGAAGAAACAGACATTCCTGAGGATGTCCAGGCTTTGGCTAGTGAATATCGCCTCAAGTTGATTGAGTCTGTTGCAGAAACTGATGATGCGCTGACTGCTAAATACTTGGATGGCGAAGAGTTTACAGAAACTGAAATTAAAGCAGCGTTGCGAAAGGGTACGATCGATGGCACGATCGTGCCAATGCTTTGTGGCTCTGCCTTTAAGAACAAAGGCATTCAGTTAATGTTGGATGCTGTGATTGACTACCTGCCAGCTCCAATTGACGTGCCACCGATTCAAGGTCATTTGGCTGACGGTGGACCAGTTGAGCGGCACGCAGACGACACAGAGCCAATGTCAGCGTTAGCCTTCAAAATCATGGCTGATCCCTATGGTCGGTTAACGTTCATTCGGGTCTACTCTGGCGTTCTAAAAAAGGGTAGCTACGTTCTGAACTCTACTAAGGACAAAAAGGAAAGAGTTTCTCGTCTGATCATTCTAAAGGCTGATGATCGCATTGAAGTGGATGAAATGAGGGCGGGTGATCTAGGCGCTGTTTTAGGGCTTAAGGACACATTTACAGGCGATACAATCTGTGATGAAGATGCGCCTGTAATCTTAGAATCACTCTTTGTACCAGAGCCAGTTATTTCGGTTGCGGTAGAGCCAAAGACAAAACAAGACATGGAGAAGCTATCAAAGGCACTCCAGTCGCTCTCTGAAGAAGACCCCACTTTTAGGGTAAATGTTGACCCAGAAACGAACCAGACAGTGATTGCTGGGATGGGAGAACTTCACCTAGAAATCCTGGTAGACCGAATGCTGCGGGAGTTTAAGGTTGAGGCAAATGTGGGTGCGCCTCAGGTCGCTTATAGAGAGACGATCCGAAAAGCTGTCAAGGCTGAAGGAAAGTTTGTTCGTCAAAGCGGTGGCAAAGGTCAATACGGTCATGTAGTGATTGAATTGGAGCCTACGGAACCTGGTAGCGGTCTCGAGTTCATCTCGAAGATTGTTGGCGGTGCAGTGCCTAAGGAGTACATTGGTCCAGCAGAGCAAGGCATGAAGGAAGCTTGTGAGTCAGGCATCCTTGCTGGCTATCCAGTGATTGACCTCAAAGCAACGTTAGTAGATGGTTCCTATCACGACGTTGATTCTTCCGAAATGGCGTTTAAGATTGCTGGTTCAATGGCAATTAAGAGCGCTGTAATGAAGGCTTCACCTGTTCTCCTAGAGCCTATGATGAAGGTTGAAGTTGAGGTTCCTGAAGACTTTCTGGGTCCTGTTATGGGTAACTTGATTTCCCGTAGAGGTCAAATCGAGGCTCAGGGAGTCGAGCAGGGGCTTGCCAAAGTAACCACAAAGGTTCCATTGGCAGAGATGTTTGGATATGCTACAGATATACGGTCAATGACCCAAGGTCGAGGCATATTCACGATGGAGTTTAGCCATTACGATGAGGTTCCTCGTAGTGTGGCTGAAACAATCATCGCTAAGAGTAAAGGGAACGCATAATCAGGAAGAGGAATAACTAAGTCATGGCACGTGCAAAGTTTGAACGGAATAAACCCCACGTCAACATCGGTACCATTGGTCACGTTGACCACGGTAAAACAACACTAACCGCTGCAATCACAATGACTCTATCGGCATTGGGTCAGGCTGCGGCTAAAAAGTACGACGAAATCGATGCTGCACCAGAAGAAAAAGCGCGGGGCATCACGATCAACACGGCTCACGTTGAGTATGAAACGGCTGAGCGGCACTATGCTCACGTTGATTGCCCAGGGCACGCTGACTATGTGAAGAATATGATCACTGGGGCAGCACAAATGGATGGTGGCATCCTTGTTGTGTCAGCAGCTGATGGTCCCATGCCTCAAACGCGTGAACACATTCTTTTGGCAAGACAGGTTGGTGTTCCACGGCTAGTTGTTTTTCTAAATAAGAAAGACATGGTGGATGACGATGAGCTTTTAGAGCTTGTTGAATTGGAAGTTCGTGAACTGCTAAGTTCCTACGACTTCCCTGGTGACGATATTCCGATCGTAGCCGGATCTGCACTACAAGCACTCGAAGCAATGACTGCTAGCCCTAAGACGAAACGTGGTGAAAACGAGTGGGTTGACAAGATTTACGAGCTGATGGACAGTGTGGATTCATATATCCCCACTCCAGAACGTGATATCGATAAGCCGTTCTTGATGGCAGTTGAAGATGTTTTCTCGATCACAGGTCGGGGAACTGTTGCGACTGGTCGGATCGAACGGGGAGAAGTGAAGGTCGGCGACACTGTTGAACTAGTTGGTATCCGTGACACTCGTTCTACGACAGTAACGGGTATCGAAATGTTCAAGAAGAGCCTTGAAAAAGGTATGGCTGGCGACAATGCAGGTGTCTTGCTGCGGGGTCTGCAAAAGGATGATATTGAGCGTGGTATGGTTATCGCCAAGCCAAAATCGATTACACCTCACACCAAGTTTGAGTCTGAGGTGTACATTCTGAAGAAGGAAGAAGGGGGTCGTCACACGCCATTCTTCCCTGGTTACCGTCCTCAATTTTATGTGCGGACGACAGATGTAACCGGTACGATCAGCGACTTCACAACAGATGAAGGTGGCGAGGCAGAAATGGTGATGCCAGGCGATCGCATCAAAATGACTGTTGAACTCATCAACCCAATTGCCATTGAGCAAGGAATGCGTTTCGCTATTCGTGAAGGTGGGCGTACGGTTGGAGCCGGAGTCGTTGCGAAGATCCTTAAGTAGTTGAAATTCAGGAGTTAGCTATTAGTGATCAAATTCAAGCTTGGTTCCTAATAGCTTTAACTTCTGGACGATTGAAAGGATTAGGAATTAATCCGTTTCATCAAACAAGACCGATAGCTGAATGCTGAATGCTGAATGCTATCGGTTAATTAGAACCTTGAAAATTTATTAGTATCCCGATGGCAACTATTCAGCAACAAAAGATTCGCATCCGACTTAAGGCATTTGATCGTCGTCTTCTTGATACATCCTGTGAGAAGATTGTCGATACGGCAAATCGTACAAACGCTACTGCGGTTGGACCAATTCCCCTTCCGACCAGACGACGGATTTATTGTGTCCTTCGCTCTCCGCATGTGGACAAGGACTCGCGTGAGCACTTCGAAACTCGCACGCACCAACGTATTATTGATATTTACCAGCCTTCCTCAAAGACAATTGACGCTTTGATGAAGCTTGATTTGCCTGCTGGTGTCGATATTGAAGTGAAGCTCTAGACGCAAAATGGGGTGGGTAAAGTCTACCCCTTTAATAAGTTCGCTAAACATATAAGGGCTTTTACGCATCTATATTTTAGTCCAGCTATATTTTACACTTTTACAAATTGGCGAGAACTGCCCTTCTACTGCCCTTCTTATTTCAGATACGGTACAGTATGTAAAGAAGTACTGTCTCTTCATTTGATAAATAATGGCACCTTCTTCATCAATTGCGGTTCGAGAGCTTCCTCTTTTTCCTCTGCCAGAAGTGGTTCTGTTTCCAGGACGACCCCTTCCGTTACATATTTTTGAGTTTCGCTATCGAATCATGATGAACACGATTCTTGAGGGCGATCGACGTTTCGGTGTCGTTATGTGGGATCAAGCTCAAGGTAAACCAGCGGCAATTGGTTGCTGCGCTGAAATTATTGAATTTCAGCGGTTGCCTGATGATCGGATGAAAGTGTTGGCGCTAGGGCAACAGCGTTTTAGAGTGCTGGAATATGTGCGTGAAAAGCCTTATAGAGTGGGGCTAGTGGAATGGATTGAGGACAATCCTCCTGAGCATGACCTGAAGCTCTCAGCAAGCAATGTCTCACAATTACTTCAAGATGTTGTTCGCCTTTCAGCAAAGTTAACTGGGCAAGAAATCGAGTTGCCGGAAACGATGCCGACATTACCGATCGAGTTGTCTTATTGGATTGCTAGCAATCTGTACGGGGTAGCAGAGGAACAGCAGGCGTTGCTAGAAATGCAGGACACGGCTGCAAGACTGAAACGTGAGGCAGAGATCCTTACCTCTACTCGTAACCATCTTGCTGCCCGCACTGTGTTGAAAGACACGTTGGATGATTCACTACAATAGACTCAGCGCTTGTTGCATCCAAGTCTGATGTGATTGCTGCGCTAATTGTGAGATTGGCGCTAGATCGTTGTATCAAAAACAATTTTGCTGCAAATGAAGTAAGTAAGCTGAGTTCAGTAGTTTTGTATACCTTCTGGGTGAATCTACTTAGTGAAAACTTTAAACAATTGTGAGTGGTGCATAAAGTTTCCGCGAAACCAGCGATGAACATTGGGCAGAACTAAGAACCCACAGTTATGGTTGGGGCATGAGCTGAAAGTCTCTTAGTTCCTACTCCCAGTTAAGGTTTTTATATGCAGAATGTACTTGTTCGTCCTCAAACTGCGGTTCTTCAACCTTTAGGCTCTTTGAATGCCGGTAATGTAACTGTTTTTCAACAACAACTGAATGCAGCGATTCAATCTGAGCATCACTCAAGTTTGTTAATTGACATGGCTCAGGTTGAATCGATCGATAGTGCTGGTCTGATGACACTGGTAACCGCACTGAGCACGGCACAACGCTTGAACAAGCGCTTTAGTCTTTGTGCTATCTCGCATTCCGTCCGGATTATCTTTGAATTGACTCAACTCGACCGTGCCTTTGAAATTTTGGAGGGACGTTACGCCTTTAGCGAAGCGACTGCGTAAGCAACACTTGAACGTACATTCACTAATTAGCCAGCAAGAGTGAGTAAATCTGAGCGCGCCTGCTGGCTTTCTCAGTTAAAGGAGGGTTAGCGACAAATCTGGTCTGAATAACATTGGTATACTAAGCAATGCCAAAAACGTGTTCAGGCAATGGACGCAAAAGGGAACCTCGTTATGACAGTTGCTGTTGAAGCATTGCTTACCCCAGACATTTTGAAGCCAGCTCGGTATCTTGGTAATGAGCTAGGCGCTATTCATAAACCCTGGGATGCAGTAACCGTCCGCTGGGTTCTGACCTATCCCGAAATTTACGAGGTCGGTGCTTCAAATCTCGGGCACATGATTTTGTATAGTATTCTCAATGCTCAACCACGCCAATTGTGTGATCGTGCTTACCTGCCTGCTTCTGATCTAGCAATCAAGCTGCGAAGTAGTCAAACTCCGCTGTTTGCAGTTGAATCACGGCGATCGCTGGCTGACTTTGACATTTTAGGCTTCAGCCTCAGCTACGAACTAGGCGCAACAAATATCCTTGAGATGCTGGCTCTAGCTGGCATTCCCCTAACTTGGAAAGCACGTCAGCAGGTTAAGGCGGATGAACAACAGGTATGGCAAAATCCTGATGCGACCTCTGTACATAATAGGCAAGCGGCACCCGTTACATATCCGCTTATTTTTGCCGGTGGGCAAACAGCGACCTCTAACCCAGAACCCTATGCTGACTTCTTTGATTTCATTGCCCTAGGGGATGGCGAGGAGTTGCTACCAGAAATTGGGTTGGTACTAGAAGAAGGGAAGGTTGCCGGGTTAAGTCGGGAGGCACTATTGCTAGACCTGGCTCAGGTGCCAGGAGTCTATGTACCGCAGTTTTATGACATGACTCCTGATGGTTCAGTGCAGCCAAATCGCCCCGATGTGCCAACGCGCATTTTGCGGCGAGTGGCTGACCCCATGCCAGCTTACTCAATTGGTCTAGTCCCCTATGTCGAAACCGTACACGATCGCCTAACAGTAGAAATTCGGCGGGGCTGCACACGAGGTTGCCGCTTTTGCCAGCCGGGTATGCTGACACGCCCAGCGCGGGATGTTGAACCAGCCGCAGTCGTTGAGGCGATCGAGCAAGGAATGCGAGCGACCGGCTATAACGAATTTTCGCTACTGTCGCTAAGTTGCTCAGATTATCTGGCGCTGCCTGCGGTTGGCATGGAAATTAAGAATCGCTTGAAGGACGAAAACATTTCGCTGTCGTTGCCTAGTCAACGGGTTGACCGCTTTGACGAAACTATTGCCAACATCCTCGGTGGCACCCGTCAGGGTGGACTCACCTTTGCTCCAGAAGCAGGTACACAGCGACTGCGAGACATTGTAAATAAAGGCTTAACGAATGAGGAACTCCTACGCGGGGTTAAAACTGCCTGGGAGCAAGGTTGGGATAAGGTCAAGCTTTATTTCATGATTGGTCTGCCAGGTGAGACAGATGTAGATGTAGTGGGCATTGCTGACACAGTACGCTGGCTCCAGCAGGAATGCAATGCCAAAGGCAGAAAGCGGCTGCACTTTAACATCACGATTTCTAATTTCACACCCAAGCCACACACACCTTTTCAGTGGCATTCCGTTGCAACAGCAGAATTTGCACGGAAGCAACGGCTTTTGAGAGAAGAGTTTCGCCACATTCGGGGTTTAAAGGTTAATTTTACAGATGTTCGCCTTTCGGCAATGGAAGATTTTGTTGGTAGGGGCGATCGCCGACTCTCCTCAGTTATTCAGCGCGCCTGGGAACTAGGTGCAGGGATGGATGCCTGGTGGGAAAGCCTCGATCGCGCGTATGCTGCCTGGACACAAGCGATCGCCGAATCAGGGTTGGACTGGAAATACCGTCAGGTTGAAAGCGGCGAGTGGAATATCTTTGGCACAACTGAAGCCAGCATTCAACCCTCAGCCTCCAGCCCTTATCCTTCGCTAGAGACTCCGCTCCCCTGGGATCATCTCGATACAGGGATTGACAAGCAGTGGCTTAAAGAAGACTTACAGCGAGCGTTGCAAGCAGCAACAGTACCAGACTGTTCTTTTGACGGCTGCTCTCATTGCGGAGTCTGTAGTACTGACTTTGGGCATAACGTAGTGGTAGCGCCACCTGCTCTGCCATCCTTTGCAGGTCACTTTGTACCGAATCAGCAGCGCGCTCAACGGGTGCGGGTATGGTTAGGCAAGCACGGTGAAATGGCATTAGTCAGTCATCTTGATTTGGTTCGCTTGTTCGATCGCGTGGTACGACGAGCCGCCCTACCAATCACTTTCACAGGTGGCTTTCATCCTGGACCACGCATTATTCCTGCAAGTGCCCTTCCGCTTGGTGTCACCAGTGCAGGCGAAATTGTCGATTTTGAGCTGACTGAAGTAATGGATCTGGCGGTCTTTCGGTCAAAGTTAGAGGCGCAGCTTCCGGCTGAAATCCCGATTTACCACGTTGAAGCAGTTCCGGTCAGCTCACCAGCAGCAACTCAGCTTTTGGAGAAGGCAGAATATCTCATTACAGTTGGCATAGTACAACCAGACGCATCTGCTGCTATCCAGTCGCTTACTTTATCGGCATGGCAGGCATGGGTAAACACAATTCAAGCCAGCGATGCTCTTTGGTTTCAGCACACGACCAAAGGAGGCAAAACTCAGGACATCAATCTGCGCGATCGCCTGTTTGACTTGAGAATTGAAGCGTTAGTCAGTGATACGTCGATCGTGCTGCGTTACCTTGGCAGTCATCGTAACGACGGTACGCTACTTCGCCCTGATCACGTCCTTTATATGCTTGAGCAGGTCTCACAGCAAGAACTACAACTGTTGCAGATACACCGCGAGCGACTGCTTTTAGCGACACCTGAACACTCAGAATTGCAGCCAACTTGAACTTGTTTCATCGAAAAGAGTCAAAGAACGGAGGGATTGAGGCGTTTCTGAAAGCTGTTTTTCGTTTTGGTGAATCGTCCAGGGTACAAACGATCAAAGGCTCAGAAAAGAAAGCCTATAGCAGTCGAAGAGAACATTAGGATAGACATAAATTTTGAAGTATCCTTTGAACAAGGGCTTCTCTTCATCCCTCTTCCTACCGCCGAGCGGAAGCAAGCTACATGCTTTTGCTATACCGCTTTAAGCCTTCGTCTTCTACCTCCTTCCTGCTACTGCAGCTTATCAATTCTTGAACTTTAGTCGCAGAGAAATCTGTACACGCTATAATGCAACTCAACAGAGGCTGTTGCGGGTTGAAGACTCTTAGGGGTACCGCTAAGTAAATCAGCATTTGATGCTGAAGGCAGCCTACTTTGTCAGACTTCTAGTCCATCTTTCACAGAGTTCGATACCTTTTCGCAAGAGAAGGTAATTGGCTGGTTTTATTGATTATTCATTCAGTGGTCTTTGCCATAGTCAACCGTCCTGAGGCTGTTAGAGACCGCCTCATTTCAGGATTGGCATCTTTTTATAGCTGTTGCATAGCTTCGGAGCTTGTACGTTATGCAGCGGTACCTTTGCACGAGTTAGAGGATTACCGACTTAGATCCTCCTGCTGCCGCCAACCTTTGAGGAAATTGAATGTCCAAACAAATTGTTATCGCAGAGCAGCATCGCATTGCTGCCGTTTTTTCAGAAGATCAGATTCAAGAACTTATTGTTGCAACGGGTAGCCATCAAGTTAGTGATGTTTATCTTGGCATCGTTGAGAACGTCTTACCAGGCATTGATGCAGCCTTCGTAAATATTGGTGATAGTGAACGCAACGGGTTTATTCATGTCACCGATTTAGGTCCGTTGAAGTTGCGCCGGATGGCTGGCTCGATTACCGAACTGTTGGCTCCTCAGCAAAAAGTGCTGGTGCAGATCATGAAGGAGCCAACCGGTAATAAGGGACCCCGGTTGACAGGTAATGTGTCACTTCCAGGGCGTTATCTGGTGTTGATGCCTCACGGTAAGGGGGTAAACCTTTCCCGTCGTATTCGCAATGAAAACGAACGGAATCGGTTACGGGCGTTGGCAATTTTGGTTAAACCCGCAGGCATGGGCATCGTCGTCCGTACTGAAGCGGAAAATATGCCTGAAGATGCCATTATTGAAGATTTGGAAACGCTGCAAAAGCAGTGGGAGATGGTATTGCAAGAGGCAAACACCACTCGTGCACCAGCACTGCTGAATCGGGATGATGACTTTATTCAGCGGGTGCTGCGGGATGTTTACAGTGCGGATGTCAATCGGATTGTGGTGGATTCACACACGGGGCTGAAGCGCGTTCGGCAGCAGTTGACGAATTGGGGTGGTGGTGATTTACCGCGGGGGGTGTTGATTGATCACCATCGCGATCGCGCCCCCATCATGGAATACTTCCGCATCAATGCCGCGATCCGAGAAGCGCTGAAGCCCAGGGTTGATTTGCCATCGGGTGGCTACATTATTATCGAGCGAACGGAAGCGTTAACCGTGGTTGATGTTAACTCTGGTTCATTTACACGCTCTGCAACAGCGCGTGAAACAGTGCTCTGGACGAACTGCGAAGCCGCCACCGAAATTGCTCGCCAGCTTCGACTCCGCAACATTGCTGGGGTGATTGTCATTGACTTCATTGACATGGATCAGCGCCGCGATCAGTTGCAGGTGCTAGAACACTTCAACAAAGCGTTGCGAGCCGATAAGTCGCGACCGCAAATTGCTCAACTTTCTGAACTGGGCTTGGTTGAGTTAACCCGCAAACGTCAGGGCAAGAATATTTACGAAATCTTTGGTCGTGCCTGCCCCACCTGTGGTGGGTTAGGTCATCTGGTGCATTTGCCAGGTGAGAATGACACTGCAGAGGGCGATATGGTTGAGCGTCCGGCAGCCGTAGCGCTAAGAGAATCGCGAACCGTTGATCGCAACATTACTGGGCGCGGGCGTGGGCGTGATCTGGTGCTTCCTAATGTTGTAAGCGCCCCAGAGCCAACGTGGGAAGACCGTAGCGAAGATATGGATGATAGTGATGATGTCCAAGAGCTTGGGCTGAATCATCCGAGTTATCAAGAGCTAGGTGGTAACAATCGCCGCCGCCGTCGTCGTCGTCCCGGTGATGAAGGACGCAGCGTGGGCCCGTCTTATCAAAGCGCTCCTACTTTGAAGCTTGATGCAGCAAACGATGGTGAACCAACGGCTGCCCCAGAGTTACCGTTTACCAGCCGAGTCGATCGCGCCGATACCGGGCGCTCAGAGCGTCCAGAACGTCCAGCTCGGGGTCGGGGTGGTCGGGGTCGGAGTGGGCGTGATGGTGTGCCCGAATTATTGACTAATCGAGAGCTGACTCCAGCCAAGGAATTGGAACCAACGCTAGACGCTGCTTATGTTCCAGAAGCACCACCAGAGTTGAGCTATGTGGAAGAGCGTCGGGGTCGATCGCGGCGGGAGTCGTCAAGGGCACCACAAGAGCCGCCGGAAGTAGTCACCGTAGAAATGACTCCAGCAGAACAGGATATCTATGCCTGGATGGGCATTTCGCCATTGATACTAGCTAATCAGGAAGTAAAAAATCCGAAAGCAGCCGTCATTTCGGTAGTTTTGCCAGGGCAGGCTCCTCTAGAAGCAGAACCTGAGCAAATGACGCTAACATCCCAACTAGAGTCGGTAGTATTAGAGCCAGTAGTAGCGGCACCGAAGCCGAAACAGCGTGTGATTGAGACTGTGCCGACAGGTAGGCAAGCGAACACAGACTTGCTTGAAGCGAAAGAAGTAGCAGACGTTGCTTCAGTGCTGGAGCCTCAGTTTGACAGTGTCGAGACTGACAGCATAGAGCTGGAGGCAGTAGTACCCCCGCTAGATGAGTCGATCGAGGCTGAAGATGCACCTGTGACCCGTCGCCGCCGCCGCCGTTCTTCGGCAACAACGTCAGATTAGTGATGAGCCAAATCAAAGCTGACACGTATGCCAAACTTCGGGTGCTAAGTCAGGTTGAGTTTAAAGTCTTGACCTGACAAAATTTTTTGGCGCATACGCGTTGTTTCTTGCCTAGTTTTGATCGCCCTCGAGTGTCCTTTATGGAGCAACAACAACCTCCAACGCATCAGTTAACTCTGCCCGTTTTGGATGGCATAGCGCTGCCAGCACTGGTGGCTGGTGTAGACGAGGTGGGGCGGGGTGCCCTGTTTGGTCCTGTAGTAGCAGCGGCTGTGATTTTGTCTGTAGAGGCAGCGCCCATATTGACTAAAGCTGGTGTAACTGACAGCAAGCTTCTATCACCAGAGCGTCGGCTGCTACTGGCAGAGATCATTCGCGTTCATGCCTTGGCGTATCAGGTAAGCTACGCTTCGGTCTGGGAAATCGATCGCCTCAATATTCTACAAGCGTCGCTGCTAGCGATGAAGCGCGCTGTACTTAAGCTAAAAGTAACACCAGCACTTTGCTTAATTGATGGTAATAAACGCATTCCAGGACTAGCGTTACCACAACAGACCGTTGTGCAAGGCGATCGCCGATCACTAGCGATCGCTGCTGCCAGCATTCTCGCCAAGGTGTGGCGTGACGAATTGATTACGCGTCTGGATGCCAAATACCCTGGCTACAATCTGGCAGCTAATAAAGGGTACGGCACGCCTGCCCATCGCCTAGCCTTACAAACGTATGGAGTTTCACGCCTGCATCGGCGATCATTCAGCCCATGCCGCATCTAAAAGGTAACGATGGGAAGTGAGAGTAAGGCAAAAGTCAGGCGATCGGGTTATTTGTCGGTGCAACAGACGGCTTCACTGCTGACATTTGACCCAGGTTTGAGCTTGCCCACGCACCGTAATCTGCTAAAAGATGGTGTATGAGGCGCTGCTTTACAGTCAGCAAAACGCTTTTAAGCAGCCCGTTACCGGTTGCTTCTAAAAACGGTTTTGGCGTAAAGTCGAGCGGTGGGGGCACATCAACCTGCACTTCTAGATCTGCCCTACCCTTCAAAACAGTTTTGCCGTTCACCTGCTGGGGCTGTAGCTTGCCCACCAGGTTCAGCTTAAAGCGCTGGTTAATGTACTCAACACCCCGAATCTCACAACCAACTGACTGTACGTACACGGTACCGTCTGAATCAGCCCAAACGCGCAAATCTACAATTGGCTGAATGGTCAGCATCATGAAGTTTAACGGGCGCATCTTCAAGCGAAAACGCTCGTCACCAAACGGCTCAATTTGGCTTGAAGCAGCGAGAGCAGCCACAACGCGCTGAGGCTGCCGCAAATAGTGTTGAATCGGAACAGGCTGCTCTTGAACTGCCATTTCAACAGCTTGAGAGGCAGTAAAGCGTGTATACATAGCTGAAAAGCCACGAGTAGGTGGTAGAAAAAATCAGGTAGTTACTATTAATCTTAAGTAGATATGAAGGAATGTGACTGCACCTTTTTCAGTAGATCTACTTCAGTAGATTCACGCGCTTTCCTTTCACAGACTATTCTTGCAGAATTCTGAGCCACAACGCCCTTTTCGATGAGAAACATGAGAAGAATCATTGCTAGGGTGAGTTTTGATAGCAAGTTGATTTTCATCAGTAGAGAAAACAAATTCAGTCGGAGGACTAAATTAAGCACTACTTAGAAACTGGTTTCGACTGCGCTCAACCCGCTGACCCACAGGACTGAGAGCCTTGAGCTTTCGATCTGAGCGCTCAAGCCGAAGGGCGCTCAGATCGAAAGCGAAGTCGGAAGTCAGCTTATCAATCATTACGTTCAGCTACTTAAAGCTAAGAGAGTAATTGATGAGTAAATATAACTAAGTGAAGCTGCTTGGGTTACCTACCAACCCGATCGCGCAACTGATTAGCCACCACTGATCTAATGCGTTATAGCTACCTGTCTTGCGGCTGAACAGGGTAATTTTAATGGCAAGCTAAGTAATGGCAGGCAGAACTAGAGAAGAAACGCTATGGCAGTATCGATCGCCCACTTAGGACCTATTGGCACCAATGCTGAAGCCGCTGCTCTTCAGTATGCAAGCTGGCTCACTGCAAGCACAGGACAAGAATCACTGCTCTGCCCTTACCCCAGCATTGCTCTCTCTCTACGAGCCGTTGCTGAAGGTAATGCTGATGTAGCAGTTGTGCCGATCGAAAACTCGACTGAGGGCAGCGTTCCTGCCACATTAGATGGGCTATGGCGGTTTGGCAACTTGCAAATTCAGTGGGCGTTGATCTTGCCAATTTCACACGCGCTGTTGTCTCAGGCTCCCGCGCTCGACGTAATCCAGACGGTTTACTCTCATCCACAGGCGCTAGCTCAATGTCAAGGGTGGCTCGAAAAGTTTCTGCCCACAGCCCAGTTAATTCCCACTAGTTCGACCACTGAAGCGCTGCAATCGTTGGGGGAAGACGCTACAAGCGCCGCGATTTCTTCCCCTCGCGCTGCTGAATTGTATAACCTGCCTGTGCTCGCTGACTCGATCAACGACCATCCTGATAACTGCACGCGCTTCTGGATACTTAGCCAGCAACCGTCTCCTGGTGGTAGCCATACGTCACTCGCATTTACTGTTCACGATTTGCCGGGTTCCCTCGTTAAACCGTTACAAGTCTTTGCTAGCCGAGGCATTAACCTCAGCCATATTGAGTCACGTCCAACGAAGCGATCGCTTGGCGACTACTTGTTTTTTGTTGACCTGGAAGCCGATGCCCGTAAGCCCGACGTACAAGCAACGCTGGCAGAACTTGCCAAAGACACCGAAACGCTAAAAGTCTTCGGTAGCTATGATATTTTGCCCACTGCTAAAAGCTAAAGGAGGAAGGCTAAAGGCTAAACGTTTTGAGCGTTAAGTTTGTTTTACCTTTTGCCTTTTCTCTACTCCCTGCTGCCGGCTACAGAGGGTTGAACAGTGCTAACACCCAAAAACTCTCGAACAAGCTGAAGATAGCTTGACGGATCTTCTAGCATCGGAAAGTGAGCCGTATCTGGTATTACGACGTATTGAATTTTGTCGCTTAAAGCAGCCGCTTGCCGACCCATTTCAGCAGGGATGATGATGTCACGCTCGCCTGAAATCAGCAGCGTCGGGACAGTCAGACGTGCAAATTCTTGCGGCATCACCTCTGTTGCCTTTTTGCTGACGCAAGTAAAAATAGTGCCTAAGGCTGCACCATAATCTGCCATCAAAAAATCGTTCAGAAACGATCGACTAATAGCTGTAGGCAGGGGACGGTGCAGAAAACGCTGCATGAACAGTCGATCGATAAATGGGAGTCCGTACAGCAAGCGTGGACGAAATTTAACGACGTACCCACCAAACTTGTAGAAGGCATTAAAGGCTTTTTCGTCATACTCAAAAATGCCGCTACAGGTAAGAACAGCGCGATCGACGCGATCGGCATAGAGATTCAGGAAAAAAGTCGCAACAGACGCGCCCATCGAATGAGCATTCAAGGACACGCGCTGTAAGCCAAGCGCATCCAAAAGCCCAGCAAGATCGTCCGCGTAGCTTTCTAGCTCATAGCTGAGTTCGGCAGCGGTTTCCGGTGGTTCAGCCAAAGGCGACTCGCTAACATTAGAGCGCGATCGCCCAAATCCACGCATATCGTAGAGAAGACAATCAAAGCGGTCGGAAAATTCCCTTGCTGTACTTTCCCAGTAGCGAGCAGAGCCACCCCAACCATGTATAAAGACGAAGACAGGCTTACCAGTAGGCTTCTGAGTGCCTGCCTCTGTAACCCACTCGTAATAGTGATTAAAACCGTTAACGCTGACGTAAGACATTTTTACAGATAGTAAACGTTGAGTGATGAGTTTCAAGTTCAACCTTTATGCAAAACTCATCACTCAACACTCCCAACTATTTAAGCAGATTCAGGTTTTGTTAAGCTGATTCAGGCTTAGGCAACGACGATGGATGGATGATTAGTTCTGCTGTTGATCGCTTCTCAACCATCTCGCGCGTAATGCTACAGCGAGTCACGTCTTTACGAGAGGGCAATTCGTACATCACGTCTAGCATTAACTCCTCAACAATGCTACGGAGGGCACGAGCGCCTGTTTTGCGACGGTAGGCTTCTTGAGCGATCGCACGCACTGCATCCTGCCGGAACTCCAGCGTTACATTATCCATCTTCAGAAGCTTTTGATACTGCTTCACCAGTGCATTGCGAGGCTCGGTTAGAATCTCTGTCAGCGCATCTTCATCCAGCGGGTTTACTACAGCCATAACAGGCACTCGCCCGATAAACTCTGGAATCATACCGAACTTAACCAGATCATCCGGCTCCATGTGACGTAACACATCTGCCGTCCGTTTATCTTTCGGTTGTGCTTCTCCAGGCTGGATAAAGCCCATCGACTTCTTCCCAATGCGTTGCTCTACCGCTTTATCTAAACCAACAAAGGCACCACCACAAATAAAGAGGATATTGCCTGTATCAATTTGAATGCAGTCCTGATAAGGATGCTTGCGTCCACCCTGTGGCGGTACGTTAGCAACAGTTCCCTCCAACATCTTCAGCAGTGCTTGCTGCACACCTTCGCCAGAGACATCCCGCGTAATCGATGGGTTTTCACTCTTGCGAGCAATCTTATCGATTTCGTCAATGTAAATAATGCCTCGCTGGGCTTCTTCAACATCCAGATCGGCAACTTGCAGCAACCGCAGCAAAATGTTCTCGACATCTTCACCCACGTAGCCCGCTTCAGTCAGCGTGGTTGCATCAGCCACAGCAAACGGTACATCCAAAATTTCTGCTAGCGTTTGAGCGAGGAGAGTTTTGCCGCAGCCTGTAGGTCCAATTAAGAGAATGTTTGATTTTTGCAATTCAACGAGGTCATCAGTAGATGGCTTACTGCTGCCACCTTTTGATTGAATAAAGCTCAGACGCTTGTAGTGGTTGTAGACCGCAACCGACAACACCTTCTTAGCGTCATCTTGCCCGATGACGTGTTCATCAAGGTACTTTTTAATTTCTCTCGGTTTCGGGATCTGGTTAAGAGAAAGGTTTGCAGACCGCGCCTTGCGTTTTTCGGGTGATTGTTCTCGCCGTGGCACTGGCTGCGGTGCTGCGGCGCTGGAATCGAACAACTCTTCATCCAGAATTTCGTTACAGAGGTCAACGCATTCATCACAAATGTAAACTCCCGGTCCGGCTATGAGCTTACGAACCTGCTCCTGAGACTTGCCGCAAAAGGAACATTTGAGATGGGAGTCATACTTGTTAGCCATATCTACCTCTTAGTTAACGGCGGCAACAGCTTCTCCAGCTTTAGGAAGATTTTGTCTGGAAATGACTTGGTCAACCAGTCCATAATCTTTTGCTTCAGCAGCGGACATGAAAAAGTCGCGCTCGGTATCCATTTCTACCCGTTCAAACGGTTGTCCCGTATGGTGCGCCAGCAGTTCGCTCAACTTGCGCTTGTGGTAAAGAATTTCTTTTGCCTGGATTTCGATATCAACGGCTTGCCCCTGAGCACCACCAAGGGGCTGATGGATCATGATGCGCGAGTTTGGCAAAGACATCCGCTTACCTTTAGCGCCTGCTGCTAGTAAGAATGCCCCCATGCTTGCTGCCAAGCCAAAGCAAATAGTAACAACATCAGAGCGTACTTGCTGCATGGTGTCATAAATTGCCATACCTGCGGTTACTGAACCGCCAGGGGAATTGATGTAAAGCTGAATGTCTTTTTCTGGGTCTTCAGCGTCCAAAAACAGCAGTTGAGCCACGATCGAGTCGGAAACGTTGTCGTCGATTGGTGTGCCCAGGAAGACAATGCGCTCTCTCAGCAGACGAGAGTAGATGTCAAACGCACGTTCACCGCGACCGGATTGCTCGACCACCATAGGCACCACATTGCTGGGACCCAGCGACGTGACATCCAGTGCATTCAAGCTGTTAATAGAGTAGTTAGGGGAACGGGATACAAACATAGTAGGTGTTATCGCCTGAAGTCACTGTAGACCGGGTTTACGAATCAGCATCAGCGATTTGCTGTGGGAATCGCATACGTATATCCAAACATTATGCCTTAACTAACTTGTGACTTGTGGGCGCATCGAGCGAAAAGCTCTGCTATTGTAGCCCGGTGTTGTGAGGCGTAGCGTCTTGCTCACATATCTTACTGACATAGGATAGACGAAATGTTACTCGCTGTCAGAGGATTCTGCTTTTGCTTTCGCCGCCTTACGTGCTTTTTTGGGTTTCTCGGTATCAGTAGTATTGTCGGTTGCGCTCGTCTCATCGCTAGCTCCTACGGCTTGAGTTGATGGCAAGGCTGCGTCTAGAGCCACTGGTTCAGTTTCGGTTGCGTCAACGACATCAGTGGTGTTACTAGCTTCAGTATCAACAACTGGCGTAACATCAATGGTGCTGTTAGCTGCTGTTTCAGTTACTTCTGCCTCATTAGCTTCTATGTCGTCTGCCTCTGCGTTATCCTCTGGTTTTGCTAGTGTGCCTTCAGGGACAAGCTCTACCGTAGACCGCTCAAGCAGCCAGTCCACAATTTTTTCTTTGAGCAAATCTTCGGTGACAACGGCTTGCAAACGATCGGGATCAATGTCGCGATCGCCAAGTTCTGCCATCAGTTCAGTCACTTTTGCCTTAACTTCATTCGGCTCAACCTTAATAGACTCCCGCTTAGCAACTTCGCCCAATGCCAGAGTGCGCTTGATGCGATCGATGGCTTCGGGGCGCGATCGCTCTTTCAGCATTGGAATTGTGTCCTGGTTAAATAACCGCTTGACATCAATGCCCTGATTTTGGAGTTGCATCGCTGTCTGATTGAGGAGATAGGTCATTTCTCGCTCAATCAAGGTTTCTGGTAGCTCAACCTCAATGTGCTTGAGCAGTTCATCTAGAATTGCCTGTTCTTTATTCGCCTTGGTCTTCTCGTCGGCTTCTTCGACGTAACGCGCTTCAAGTGACGATCGTAGCTCTGCCAGTGTTTTAAACTCACTGACCTCTTGAGCAAAATCGTCATCGAGTGCAGGTAGCTCTTTTTCTTTAATCTCTTTCAGAGTAATCGTAAAGATTGCGTCTCGACCAGCCAACGTTTCCTGTGTGTAATCGGCTGGAAACGGGATTGGAAGGTCTTTTGTCTCGCCTGGGTTCATCCCTACAATGCCATCAATGAAACCTTCAATGAACTTCCCTTCGGCCAGCTCTACCTGAAAGTCTTCCGCTTCGCCACCTGGAAATGGCTCCGGCTCGGCATCAGGATCATCGCTGACCAGCACGCCCTTGTAGTCAATAACAGTAGTGTCGCCGAATTGGGCAGCACGTCCTTCGACGGGGATCAAGGTTGCGGTTTGCTCTTGATATTGCTGGAGTACCTTCTCGACTCGTTCAGCATCGGGCTTGATTTCTTCTGCCTGAAGCTGAAAGTCAGTATATTGCTGGAGCGTTACCTCGGGCTGCACATCAACCGAAGCAGAAAACGTGAGTGCTGAGCCAGGCGCAAACTGGCTCACCAACTCCTCAAAGGACGATCGCAGTTGAAAGTTGCCCAGTGCGTCAATTTTTTCTTGCTCGATCGCCTGTTTCAGCGTCTCATCAATTAACTCTTCTAGCGCTGTTGCTTTCAATTGCATGGAGCCAAAACGCTGAACCAGCACCTGTCGTGGCACCTTGCCTTTACGAAACCCAGGAATATTGGCAGTACGAGTAAATTTTTGAATGACTTGCTCGTATGCCTTTTGAGACATTTCCGGCGTAATTTCAATTTCCAAGCCAATTTGGCTAGCGGGAAGTTTTTCCTGAGTAACTTTCATCGGTATATTCGCTACAGACAATTACTATTAGTGATGGATTCGGTCAGGCATGGCTCGAGGGTCGCAGAATCACTCACTCAACGTCAGACAAAGATCAAACATTCAAGAGCAGGCGATCGCTGTTCTCAACATCACCGCAGTAAGTAATCGTAACTGATTCTGCCAGAGGGTTAACGCTTAGTTTAGAAGAATCTTAACCATTGGGTCGATAGAGTGAGGCAAGATGGCAGCGATCGCTACAGAGTTTACTTAGGTTTACGAAAAATTGCGCCAGCCTTTGAACGCGACCCTCAGTTGTATGCTGGATGAAATGTATGCTGAATAAAAGTGCTAACTGAAGCTACCGCAGCTTGCATTAGTAACGTGTGATTGATGCGTAGAGCTTAAAAGCTTATTAAAGGTAAGCGGACAGCAGTTAGCCCTAAGCGTAAGTTATGGAGCAGTTGATTGTTCCTTGGCATGTAAGTTTCTTAGCATGTAAATGATGAAGCTGAAAGCTGACGGCTGAAAGCTCACACTTTTTATTGAAAAGGAGACTACGTTGGTTCATCCCTATCGGGTTGCTATTTTAGGGGCAACCGGTGCAGTCGGCACCGAACTACTAGAGCTATTGGAGCAGCGAGACTTTCCCCTGGCAGATCTGAAGCTACTGGCATCAGCACGATCGACAGGACGGACGCTTACTTTCAAAGGAGAGCAGTTGCCTCTAGAAGCCGTCAATGACGATAGCTTCAAACAGATTGATCTAGTGTTGGCTTCGGCTGGCGCATCGGTGTCAAAGGCATGGGCAGCTAAAGCGGTCGCTGCTGGTGCTGTAGTCATTGACAACTCCAGTGCCTTTCGGCTGAACCCGACTGTGCCCTTGGTAGTGCCAGAGGTAAACCCCCAGGCAGCCGCAGCGCACCAGGGCATCATTGCAAACCCCAACTGCACAACGATTTTGATGGCAGTTGCCATCTATCCGTTACATCAAGTGCAACCTATCCGGCGTATTGTCGCAGCGACTTATCAGTCTGCTAGTGGCGCTGGGGCACGAGCAATGGAGGAAGTTAAAACGCAGACGCAGGCAATTTTGCAGGGACAAGAACCCGTCGCAGAGCTTTTCCCCTACCCACTGGCGTTCAATCTGTTTCCGCACAACTCTCCACTAAATGGGGAGGGCTATTGCGAAGAAGAAATGAAAATGGTTAACGAGACGCGTAAAATCTTTGGTGCTCCTAATTTGCGGGTAACAGCAACGTGTGTGCGGGTTCCCGTATTGCGGGCGCACTCTGAAGCAATTAACCTGGAGTTTGACCAACCGTTTGATGTGGCACAAGCGCGGGCTATCCTAAGTCAAGCTCCAGGCGTTAAGCTGGTGGAAGATTGGGAAGCAAACTACTTTCCCATGCCAATCGATGCCAGTGGCAAAGATGAGGTGCTCGTCGGGCGCATCCGCCAAGATCTATCCCATGCTGCTGGTTTGGAACTTTGGCTCTGCGGCGACCAGATTCGTAAGGGTGCAGCACTGAATGCAGTGCAGATTGCCGAGCTGTTGGTGCAGCAGAATTTAGTCCGACCAGCGATCGCTCTTGCCAATTAGAGCAATGAGCGGTTAGCTAGTGATCAGCATCTACCAGTCAGGCTGTTTAACCAGTCAATACATCAGTCCGACTGGCAAACAATTAACTAACAACTGAAACAATGTGGTGAATTTTGGACGTGTTTTAACTGCAATGATCACGCCGTTTAAAGAGGACGGCAGCGTTGATTTTGTGATCGCCGCCAAGCTTGCGTCCTACTTGGCAGAGCACGGCACCGATACGCTAGTCGTCTGTGGCACGACCGGCGAATCACCGACTCTGACCTGGGATGAAGAATACGAACTCTTCCAAGTGGTACGGCAAGCAGTGGCAGGCAACGCGAAGGTAATTGCGGGTACAGGGTCAAACTCAACGCGAGAAGCGATCGCAGCCACCCAAAAAGCAGCTAAACTAGGGCTAGATGGTTCGTTGCAGGTTGTGCCATACTACAACAAGCCTCCCCAAGAGGGGTTGTATCAGCACTTTAAGGCAATTGCGGAAGCTGCACCAGATATGCCGTTGATGCTTTACAACGTGCCAGGGCGCACTGGTCAGAATTTGCAGGCTGAAACAGTGGGTCGTCTTGCCAAAATCGAAAATATTGTGGCAATTAAGGAATCGACTGGAAATCTTGATCAAGCAAGTGAGATTCAGCGTTTGACACCACCCGAGTTTGCACTCTACTCTGGAGATGACTCAATCACTCTACCGCTGCTAGCAATCGGTGGTAAGGGTGTTGTCAGCGTTGCTAGTCATCTAGTTGGTTTACAGCTCCAGCAGATGATCCAGGCTTTTGAGACGGGTCAGCATGCGATCGCCACTAGGATTCACCTAGAGCTTCTCCCGTTGTTCAAAGCCTTGTTTATCACAGCTAACCCGATTCCTGTTAAAGCAGCGCTCAGGCTACAAGGTTGGCAAGTGGGTTCTACCCGTCTCCCGCTCGTTGATTCCACCACTGATTTGACCGAGACGCTAGCCTCAGTGATGGCAGAGTTAGCTCTCATTTAGGCATTAGCAGCGCCATAAAGTTTCTCGACAACTAAATAGTTCACTACCTGCACCAACGACTTTTACTACCAAAGACGTTTGAATGACTGGCGCTAGTTTGAGCAGACCAACGCCTCCACTCAATTCTTCGGAACGGTTTTATTAAAGCGTTTATCAAGAATTTTTATTCTTAAGCACCGTTATTGATTTGGGTCGCTGGCTGCAATTGTTTTAACCGCCCTCAACTGCTCATTTTTTACTCTTTACACCTCAATTAAGGATGCCAATGACCCAAAAGAACGCTTCACCTGCGCTGAAAATTATTCCCCTTGGTGGACTGCATGAGATCGGCAAGAACACCTGTGTCTTTGAGATCGATGATGAAATCATTTTGCTCGATGCTGGTCTTGCCTTTCCGACAGACGGCATGCACGGGGTAAACATTGTTCTGCCAGATATGACCTATCTGCGAGAGAACCGCCACAAAATTAAGGGCATGATTGTCACGCATGGTCACGAAGACCATATTGGCGGTATCGCATTTCATCTCAAGCAATTCGACATTCCTGTCATCTATGGTCCTCGTTTAGCCATGTCGCTACTGAAGGACAAGCTGAATGAAGCAGGTGTTGCGAAACGAACAGAACTGCGAACGGTTGGTCCACGCGACGTAGTGCGTTTAGGCAAATCGTTTTTCGTAGAATTCATTCGCAATACCCACTCGATGGCTGATAGCTTTACCGTCGCGATTCGTACCCCAGTCGGTGTGGTTATTCATACAGGCGACTTCAAAGTTGACCACACACCCGTTGATGGCGAGTATTTTGACTTTCAGCGACTGGCAGAATACGGCGAAAAAGGCGTTCAATGTCTGATCAGTGACTCGACCAATTCGGAAGTTGCAGGCAGCACACCCTCTGAACGGGCGGTCATTCCGGGTCTCGATCGCGCCTTCTCCCAAGCGCAGGGACGTTTGTTGGTCACGACGTTTGCATCGTCCGTTCACCGCATCAACATCATCCTAGAACTGGCGAAAAAGAACGGGCGCGTGGTGTCAGTGGTTGGGCGATCGATGCTGAATCTTATCGCTCATGCTCGTACTTTGGGTTATATCAAGTGCGAAGACAGCCTGTTTCAACCCCTGCATGTGCTCCAAAAGCTATCAGATGAGCATGTTTTGATCCTTACCACTGGTTCACAGGGTGAACCAATGTCAGCGATGACTCGCATTGCTAACGGTGAGCATCGTCAGGTCAAAATTCGTGAAGGCGATACAGTCGTCTTTTCGGCAAACCCGATTCCTGGAAACACGATCGCAGTCGTTAACACGATCGACAAGCTGATGATGAAGGGTGCCAAGGTTATCTATGGTAAAGAACATGGCATTCACGTGTCTGGGCACGGTTGCCAGGAAGACCAAAAGCTCATGCTGGGCTTAACCCGACCCAAGTTCTTTTTGCCTGTTCATGGGGAACACCGGATGCTGGTCAAGCATTCTCAGACGGCTCAGAGCGTTGGTGTACCGGCTGAGAATATGGTGATTATTGACAACGGTGATGTGGTGGAACTAACTGAAACCACAATGCGCGTAGCAGGCAAAGTGCCATCTGGTATTGAACTCGTTGATACATCGCGCTCTGGAGTGGTCAACAATAAAGTGTTACGCGAGCGTCAGCAGCTTGCCGGTGACGGTATTGTTACAGTGGCTACCGCGATCGACTGGGCTGGTACAGTGATTGCAAAACCACAGGTACATTTGAGCGGTGTGGTGACATCGTTAGAGCGACCGAAGCTGCAAACAGCGGTTGAAACAGCGATTAATGGTGTACTGCGCGATCGCTGGCAAGAATTTGCTCGTCCCGTTGGCACTGATGGGCAGCTTGAAGTTGACTGGGTTGGTCTACAAACACAGATTGAACGCGAGATTCAACGGATGATGCGTCGAGATCTGCAAAGCAATCCGTTACTGGTGTTTCTACTCCAAACACCGAATGAGCCACCTGTCCGAGAAGCAGCCCCTCGCGGTCGACGTACTGCTGTCATTGCGTCGTAAGCCGCTGACGGCGGTAGCGGTAGTCAAAGCACGTTAGTCAAAGCAAATTAAGCCGAGGTGTTAGTGATAGCGCCTCGCTTTTTGCGTTATACCCTGCTACTAGTAGCGGTCGTGCGGTCTGCCAACACACAACTTGAAAGAGCGCGATCAGATGCAGCGCGCTTGGAGACCGCACACTCGTATAATGCCCGTTCGCGTGATTCTTGTCGAACTGAGCCAGACATTGCCGCCTGTTGCAGCAGCATAAACGCTTTAAAGTCGTTGACATCATACTTTTTCCGCAGAAGTTGCCGTAGTTGCTCTTCTGCTTCAACCGTCAGGCATCCGGTTGTAAAAGCATGTTGGACAATTTCACGAATCAGCATCATGGTAGGACTCGAAACCTTGCTAATACAATCAAATCGGTAATCAATGTAAAGAAAACGTTTTTAACGACTGATGTCTGGGCAAAATATGTTCTCTAAGAAAAAGTGAATTTATCTTCGCCTATCTAAAAAATAAAGTTCTGTTAAAGATGTTAGAAAGTCGATGACGGAGGCGCAACGGAGTGAATAAAGTTATGTACCTAGGCTTTTAACCCATAAAGCCTACTGCTATCAAGGTAGAGACACTTGTTGATGCAGACAGCGGAGAGACTGTCTACAGAGCAGCAAGAAGCTGCTTAGAGTGTGATTTGAGTAATGGCGATGCGACCCGAGAAGCAGACATCAACATCACTCCCCACATCTCGCCGCCGTTTAGCGTACTCTCCCGCATACTGAAAGTAATCACCTTCAATACGATAGTTTCCGGGCAAAGGCTGCGTACAAGGCTGGCAAAAAACCATTTCTGGCATCGCTGCCGTCGCCTCTAGATGTGGCAAGTTGACGTTCCAAAACGTTCCAGGTTCCCAAGTACGCGAAAAAAGGGTCAGTAAAACCTGAGTCGTTAGGTGTGCAGCAAGGTTCCAATCGATCGCTCGTTTGCCCTGACGATAGTGCGACAAGGCAATGCCAGGGATGCGATACAGCGCTGCTTCGCGCACAGCCGCCACTGTACCGGAAATATAGACATCTGCCCCCAAGTTGCCGCCTGCATTGATGCCAGAGAGTACCCAGCGAGTATCGGGAGCCAAATGGTTAAGGGCGAGGCGGGTACAGTCTGCCGGAGTACCGTTAACAGCATATTCAGCCGTCGATCGCCGCTGTACGTGAATAGGCGTCGTCGTTGTTACCTGATGCCCACAGCCTGAGTGGGGCAATTGGGGTGCCACAATGATTGTTTTGTCATCAATCCGACTAACAGCTTGGAGCAGCGATTGGATTCCAGGTGCGTCTACACCGTCGTCATTGGTCAAAATTAAAGTCATGAGAGTAGGAAACGTTTGAGTTTTGGGCGCTGCTGGATAGGCGTTAGTGCGTAAACTAAAGTAACAGGCGGAGCGGCGATCGCGGTTCTAGTAACAAGGTACAGGTTAGAGACTGAATGAGTGAGCTTAACGACCATGATCAAGCAGGGTTTGGACTCATTCCTGCCTCACCACCTGGATTTCGATCGGGGTTTGTTGGCATTATTGGTCGCCCAAATGTCGGTAAATCAACGCTGATGAACTATCTGGTGGGGCAGAAAATTGCCATCACCTCTCCTGTAGCGCAAACGACTCGCAACCGCTTACGTGGCATTCTAACGACACCTACCGCTCAACTCATTTTTGTTGATACCCCTGGCATTCACAAGCCGCACCATCAGTTGGGCAAAGTCCTTGTCAAGAACGCCCAGGTTGCAATTCAATCGGTGGATGTTTTGCTATTTGTCGTAGACGGCTCGGTTGAGGCAGGCGGCGGCGATCGCTTCATCGCTAATTTGTTAACACATTGCCAAATACCAATCATTTTGGGCATCAATAAGGCAGATCAGCAGCCAGGGCAGGACGCAGTAGAAGCGCAAGAGAGCGAAGGGACAGGGGATGCGGATGCAGGCAAGCAACAGTCAGATGTAGAAAGTAAGGCATCAAACACCAAAAACGCTGACAAAACAGGCTTGACTCCTCATCCCACCGCCATACGGAAGCAAGCTACGCCTCTCAGCCCTCACTCATTCGATCGCAGCTATCAGGAACTCGCCGCCAGCCAACAGTGGAACATTGCCAAATTCTCAGCGCTAACAGGCGAGGGACTAGAAGCACTACAGCAACAGCTCATTCAGCATTTGCAGCCGGGTCCTTACTATTACCCGCCCGATTTGGTCACGGATCAACCGGAGCGCTTCATTATGGGCGAGTTGATTCGAGAGCAGGTGCTGCTGCTGACGCGGGAGGAAGTGCCCCACTCAACGGCGATCGGGATCGATCGCGTTGAAGAAGAACCCACCATTACGCGCATCCTCGCCACCATTTACATTGAGCGATCGTCCCAAAAAGGCATCCTCATTGGGAAGGGGGGAGAAATGCTGAAGGCGATCGGATCAGCATCACGTCAGCAAATCCAAAAATTGGTCGCAGGCAAGGTTTATCTAGAATTATTCGTCAAAGTACAGCCGAAATGGCGACAGTCTAGCGCTCGTCTTGCTGAACTGGGCTACCGGGTCGAACCATAAACTGGTAAGTTTTCGGCTTAACCCATTTCGATCGTTAGCACATCTGACAGCAGAAGCCAGCAGCGGGCAAGCTTGTTAAATGCCTCTACCTAAACAGCCTGCATCTGCTCAAGCACCTGTCGAATGACGGTAGTGGGCACTTGGTCAGTGACGATCGCGGCTCCAATCTGAGTGGGCAACACAAAGCGTACCTGTCCTGCTTCTACTTTCTTATCGGCTTGGAGAGAGGTGAGAATGGCATCAAGGTCAATGCCAGCCGGTAAGCGAGTCGGCAAGTGGGCGTTTTGCAGCAACGTGAGTTGGCGCTGGGCATCGGCTTTTTGCCAAAGTTGGAGCGCGACGGCAATCTCTGCGGCAGCGACCATGCCGATCGCGACGGCTTCGCCATGATTAACGACCTGATAACCTGTGAGGCTTTCAACTGCATGACCGATCGTGTGTCCATAGTTTAAGATCGCCCGCAGTCCGGCTTCTTTTTCATCTTTGCTGACAATGTGTGCCTTTGCCTGACAGGAATGGGTCAGCATTGCTTGCAAGAGATCGGCACTCAGGTTAGCAAGCTGATCGAGCTGGGGCGCAGCTTCTAGTTGAGAGAATAGATCGGCATCCCAAATCACACCATATTTAATGACTTCTGCGATCGCGGCACGAAATTCTCGAACAGGTAAGGTTTGTAAGACTTGCGGATCAATCAGCACCAAACGCGGCTGGTGAAAGGCACCAATTAGGTTTTTGCCATGAGGATGGTTGACCCCTGTTTTGCCACCGATCGCTGCATCCACCATTGCCAAAAGGGTGGTGGGTACTTGCACTACGTTTACACCACGTAGCCAGGTTGCTGCCGCGAAGCCTGTCATGTCACCAATGATGCCACCTCCAAGGGCAACAAAGGTAGACGATCGCTCCAGATGGTTTGCCAGCGCTGCGTCGTAAATTTGGGTCAATGTTTCCAATGTTTTGTGTTGCTCACCGTCTGGTAAGAGGCAAGTCGCCACCGTAAAGCCTGCCTGCTCTAGAGCGTCGATCGTGCGTGTGCCATAGTGCTGAAAAACCGCTGAATTGGAAACGAGCAACACATTTTTACCCAGCTTTAATGGTCGAGTTTCAGTGCCTTGCATCCAGGTGCCAAGTTGATCCAAGCTACCAGGGGCGACCGCCACCTCGTATGAGTGCTGCGGAAGGTTAACGGGAATGAGAGCTTGCATGGTGAGTGAGGAGAGGTGAGGTAAGGAGTGAGGGGATAGGAGTTAGAGCTTGAACAGGGGCATAGATGAGCAGGAACCGGGCGAATGTCATGCTTCCCAGCAGACTTATTGGTTGAATGTCCTTTTGACTGCCCCTAGCGCATCAAGGCAAAAGTAAGCAACAAGTGATGATGTAGCAAAGAGCCTCTCTCGCAACCATTTTGTACTTCTGCCTTTTGCCTTCTGCCCTCTGCCTTCTTGCACTACAGCTCTAGTTTATTCGCTTCGATCGCCCTGAAGTGCCCCATAGTTTTGTATAGTTTTGCTAGTCCTACGGAGCATACACATGGAATTTTTGCTTTTCCCCCTTCTCTTGGGTGGTGTCTTTACTTTAGCGATCGGGCTGTTCTTTACCTTCCGTGCCGCTAAGTTGATCTAGCTACCACTTTCTCCTGGCTGGCGATCGCGGTGACTGCCTTTTCTGGCTCTGTCTGATGAGTCGCTTTCTCTGCCAGATAGGCAGCTAGCTGTGTTTCAACTTCATGGCGCACAAGCTGGCGGTAGTGGAGAAAATGCTCTAGCAAACCGCAGTTGCTCATATAAGGCACAAAGACTGCTGGGTTGCGCTGGAGCATTGAGAAAAGCTGCCGCCAGAATTGACCCCGTGTGCTGCGCTTAATGCCTTGCCGCCAAAAAATGGTCAATACAGCACGTAGTTCAACCCATTCCAACATCTGAAACGGGCGCTTGTGCGGTGCTGGTTGCATGTTCATAAAATGGCGATAGACGCGTGCGAGGTAACGACTGGGTTCGTAAAGCTCCCAGAAGCAATCGACGTATTCCTTCGCCAAATCTTCGATCGGGCGTGTAGGAATAAAGTTCATCAGCCCCATCTGTTGTCCACTTAGATTTTTACTGGATGCTAGCAAGCGTCCTTCTTTTTCCAGTCGATGCCACAAGGCAGTATTCGGTAGCGCATGGAGTACGCCGAACATTGCTTTGGGAATGGCAGTGGCTTCGACGAACTCAATGATGCGATCGCCCGCTCCAACTTTTTCGCCGTCAAAACCGAGGATAAACCCTGCCATCACTGACAGACCTTTGCGGTTAATCGTTTGCACCGATTCGATCAGCGAATTGCGCGTATTCTGAAACTTCTGGGTCATTGCCAGACTCTCTGTATCGGGTGTTTCAATACCCAAAAAGACAGCCGTAAAGTTTGCAGCAATCATCAAGTCGAGCAATTCTTCATCCTGCGCCAAATCCACCGATGCTTCGGTACTTAACCGGAAGGGATACTGGCGCGCCGCCATCCAGGGACCCAGTTCGCGCAGCAACAGCTTCACGTTACGCTTGTTGCCGATGAAGTTGTCATCCACCATGAAAACCGATCGTCGCCAGCCCAGATCGTACAGCGCTTGCAGTTCTGCCAACAGTTGCGCAGGCGTTTTTGTGCGCGGCTTGCGTCCATACAGCACGATAATGTCGCAAAACTCACACTGAAAGGGGCAACCTCGCGAGAACTGCACCGACATTTCAATGTAAGCGCTGAGATCCAACAGGTCAAAGCGTGGGACGGGCGTACCTGACACATCAGGCTTTTCACCCTCAGGCGCACGCAAAATTCCTGACGTTTCGCCTCGTTCTAGTGCGTCTACCAGCATTGGCAGAGTGATTTCTCCTTCATCCAACACCAAAAAGTCGGCTCCCGCTTCCTGCGCAGCATCAGGTACAGATGTGACATACGGACCACCCACTGCTACCCGCTTGCCCCGGCGCTTGGCTTCATGAATAAGGTGGAGCAAATCAGGCTTTTGAACAATCATTCCCGATAGAATCACCAGATCCGCCCAAGCCCAGTCAGCTTCGGTTTCCGATCGCACATTGCGGTCAACCAGCCGAAACTCCCACGTCTGTGGCAGGATAGCAGCAACCGTAATCATGCCGAGCGGGGGCAGTGACGCTTTGCGATCGATTAGCTCCAGTGCTTTATCAAACGACCAAAACGATTCTGGAAACAGCGGGTAAAGAAGTAAAACATTCATCAAATAAAAAGCCTCAAACCAAAACTGATAGCGTATGCAAAGTCACTCAAGCTTACCCCGTACTTTCAGCTTTACGTTGCTTGTTGAAGCGGTCAGGAGGCAGAAGGCAAAAGGCAGAAGGTAAAAAGCTAACCGCTGATGGCTGAACGCTGAATACTGATAGCTGAACGCTCATAGCTCACCAGTACATCAAAAAAGGCTTCCCAAATAGCGATTGGGAAGCCTCAATGCACTTAATTACAATCAGTCACAGAAGCTAATGCTTTCAATTGCCTCACGGCAGCTCAAAACCAGGTATTGCGGGAAGGGTTTTGGGCTGCAAAATGAGTCCAGGTACCAAGCGTGGCAGCAATAAGCCAACCGCTGAAAAGTACTACTGCTAAGGTCAACATAAGTCCTCCTTTGAGTGATTAAGGTTCACTATTGGTGGTCTGTACCGAAGTACACGCTCACGCTAACAATGGGATCAAGCGCCTGCAACGTTTCTTAATGAAAACGAGGAATTGTAACGGATTGATACATGAACCTCAGTTGTAAGGTTTAGCCACCCATTCACAGTCCGGCTTCTAACCCTCGAAACCGTACACCTTTAAACCGAATTGCGATCGCCCCACATCATCACAGCGCATGAGAAGACGATCGCGCCCGCCTAGAAATCTGAGTAGTCCAATTGAGCCGCATTGCTCTAGTAGATTAATGTCCTATCTTCTCGGTAACAGTGGTGAGATTAATAGTGAACAACGGGCAGCAACCCCTTAGAATTTCAACTAGCAACCCATCTGGCACCACAAAGGGACAGCATGAGCGAACCAACCGAAACGATCTTTAGCAAAATTATCCGTAAAGAGATTCCCGCCGAAATTGTCTATGAAGACAACCTGGCACTCGCTTTTAAGGACGTAAACCCGCAAGCACCAGTGCATATTCTGGTGATTCCCAAACAGGCGATCGCCAAATTGTCGGATGCCGAAGCACCAGACCACGCTCTTATGGGTCACCTTCTCCTTACCGCCAAGCGCGTTGCCGAGCAGGTTGGTCTTACTAATGGCTATCGTCTTGTCATCAACACGGGTGCGGACGGTGGGCAAACCGTTGATCACCTCCACTTACATATTTTGGGTGGGCGATCAATGGGATGGCCACCGGGGTAGGAGAGTGAAGGGGGCGAGGGGAGCAAGGAAAGGCAAGAGGGAGAACGGCAGCAGCAATAGAAATGTTTTGCCTTTCAAGGTTTGCTCTTTCTAAGTCGAACCAAGGGAAATGTTGCAGCTTGTGCATTGCGCCCCCGACTTCTCTTGCCGCCTCCGCCTCCCTTGCCCCTCTGCTTCCCTTACCGCTTCTCACTCTCCCCACACGCTAAAATGAACTTAGAGTCGGAGGTAGACCAACGGTTTATACACGCCCCCTTGCCCGCTTAATTGAGCAACTGCAACACCTTCCGGGTGTTGGTCCTAAAACAGCACAGCGATTGGCACTGCACATTCTCCGGCGATCGGAAGATGAAGTGAAAGCGTTGGCAAATGCGCTGCTAGAAGCCAAGCAGCAGGTTGGCTATTGTTCGGTTTGCTTTCACCTTTCAGCCGAACCTGTCTGCGAAATTTGTCGTACACCCAGTCGTGATAGCCAGACAATCTGTGTGGTTGCAGACTCCAGGGATGTCATCGCGCTAGAAAAAACTCGTGAGTATCGCGGTAAATATCACGTTTTAGGCGGCTTGATCTCGCCAATGGATGGCATTGGTCCCGAACAACTGCACATTCAACCGTTGATTCGGCGGGTTAAGCAGCAAAATATTGCTGAAGTGATCATGGCGATTAGTCCCAGCGTGGAGGGCGAAACGACTACGCTTTACGTTGGACACTTGTTGAAGCATTTTACAAAAGTCACGCGCATCGCCTTTGGGTTACCAATGGGCGGCGACCTGGAATATGCCGATGAGGTAACACTAGCGAGGGCTCTAGAAGGTAGACGGGAGTTGGATTAGAGAAGCGATCAGCAGCCAGCTTTTGATAAGCCTCTTCTCCCTTCTAATTTTTGACCTGAAACTTGCTTGAACAATGACCGCGATCGCTCGCTTAAAACCATGCTTACGCTGGGCAATTCTGGGTGGAACGCTTTTCTTTTTGGGCACCGTCCTCAAGCAGCACTGGCAAAAGGTTCTAGCCATCCGTTTAGAAAGCACGGGTTTAGCCTGTCTTGCGATCGCTCTTGGTATGACGCTACTTGCCCATATCTGTGCTGGCGGTGTCTGGAGTCGTCTTTTGCAAGATTTTCGCCAGCCGGTGCAGGGAGTTTGGCTAGTGCAAGCCTATTTGAAAACGACGATCGCCAAGTATCTGCCTGGAAATGTTTGGCACTACTACGGTCGCATTACTGCGGCAACAAAGGCAGGCGCAACCCTGGAAACTGCTACCGTGAGCGTCTTACTAGAACCGCTGTTGATGGCAGCGGCTGCACTATTGCTTGCCTTGCTGGGGAGCCAGCCGATCATGGCACAGTATGGCTTGCCCGTTTTAATGCTTCAGTGGTTTAGCCTGCTGGTCGTTTTAGCGTCTGTGCATCCCCACATCATCAATCCCTTAGTGCGGTATCTCGGCAAACTGAAGCAAAAAGCGACGAAAGCGCCGTCATTAATGTCTGTCGCTCTGAAAGACTATCCCCTGGTGCCCTTGCTGGGAGAGGTTGGCTTTTTGCTACTGCGGAGCGCAGGCTTTTTGTTCACCTTTCTGGCAATCAGCCCGGTGCTGCTGAGTCAACTGCCGCTTCTGGTAAGTGCGTTTAGTGTGTCGTGGCTGCTCGGTTTAGTAGTTCCAGGCGCACCTGGAGGCATTGGCGTTTTTGAGGCAACAGCGATCGCGCTCCTGGGTCAAACGTTCTCACCGGGACTACTGCTCAGCGTTGTAGCGCTCTACCGGCTGGTCAGCATTCTGGCAGAAGTCGCTGGTGCAGGCTTGTCCTGGCTAGATGAACGCCTGTGAGTTTAATGTTACGGTCCGATCAGCAATGAGCCAGGTGGAGCAAAATCTTGGACATGGATTACTCGATTGATGCATTTGCTTCTCACTGCATCTTATGTATTTTCTTTTATGTAAACCTTATTTTCGCAAATTTCAAATCTTTCCGCTACCTCTGGTCCATTTTGCCCAGGTTTCATGTACCAAGCTATGGCGTTGACAACACTTGCTAGCCGACCTGCATCATTCGCAATATTTGTTACGTCCTCTGGACCATAGTCCACTGAGTCATATTCAGCGCCACTGCCGTGGGCTCGAACACGCACAAGACTCATTGAGTGCGGACCAGGGTTTCCCCCAATTGTTTTACTCATCCATGCATCATGCATAATTCTATTTCTTGTTTTTATAAGACCTTCTATTTCTTTTCTTAAGCACCTAATTATTCTGGAATCTTGATCTGTAACCAGCTCTCCCCAGCGCTCAAAGAAGACTGAGAAAAATGCTGAAGCGATTGGGGATGCAGTTCTATCTGCAAGAGCAGCCTTGATCAGAATCGTACGTTCTCCGTCAGGACCAAGACCAAACAACCAGACAGTTGCTTCTTCAAGGGAGTTAAGAAGATGAGAAAAGCAAACAACAAACCGCCCAAGTGCCAAGTAGAGGCTTTGATTAAATACGATTTGCTCTTCTGACTCCATAAAATTTTCCTACAAATTTCGTATATGCCTAGCTATGTACTTAACGCCACGCTAGCTAGATAAACACCCGCTTTTCTAGGGTTAGTCATCTTTACGTGTTACTAATGTCCTTTCTATCCCGTCGATCGCACCATACTCAATGCCACTGCTTCCGCTACTTTAATGCCGTCAATACCAGCCGAGAGAATGCCGCCTGCATAACCGGCGCCTTCGCCAGCAGGGTAGAGACCGTTTGTATTCAGGCTTTGGTAATCCTCTTTGCGCTTAATGCGAATAGGCGATGAGGTGCGCGTTTCAACCCCCGTCAACATGGCATCTGGCATGGCAAAGCCTTTGATCTGTTTGTTGAAGGCAGGCAATGCTTCGCGGATGGCTTCGATCGCATACTCAGGCAAGCTTGTACTCAAATCACCCAAACGCACTCCTGGCGCATAAGACGGTTGCACAGTGCCGAATGACTGCGAGGGGCGATCAGCGAGAAAGTCTCCGACTAGCTGCCCCGGTGCATCATAAGTGCCGCCACCCAGCTCAAAGGCACGTTCTTCTAGGCGACGTTGCAGAGCAATGCCAGCCAGTGGATGACCAGGATAGTCATCGGGCGTAATGCCCACTACGATCGCGCTGTTGGCATTGCGTTCGTTGCGCGAGTATTGACTCATGCCGTTGGTGACAACTCGCCCTGGTTCAGAGGCGGCAGCAACCACCAGACCGCCAGGACACATACAAAAGCTGTAAACCGATCGACCATTCTGGCAGTGATGCACCAGCTTGTAATCGGCAGCGCCTAAGAGCTTGTGACCCGCCTGCTCACCAAAGCGACACTGATCGATCAAGGTCTGCGGATGCTCTACCCGAAAGCCGATGGAAAAGGGTTTGGGTTCGATATAAACGCCGCGATCGAACAACATTTGAAACGTGTCGCGGGCACTGTGACCCACTGCAAGCACCACATGATGGCTGGCAATGAATTCGCCGCTGGCAAGGGTTACGCCCTGCACCTGCCCGTTTTCAATATGCAGATCTTCAACGCGACTTTGAAAGCGAATTTCGCCGCCCAGCGCTTCAATGCGGGCACGCAGACTTTGCACAATACCAACCAGTTTGAAGGTGCCGATATGCGGTTTGTTGACGTAGAGAATTTCCGGTGAGGCTCCAGAATTAACCAGTTCGTTCAGCACCTTCCGCCCATAGTGGTTAGAATCTTTCACCTGACTGTAGAGCTTGCCATCCGAAAACGTACCCGCGCCGCCTTCGCCAAACTGCGCGTTAGATTCTGGGTTCAGCCCATCTTTCTTTTTCCAAAAGGCAAAGGTGTCTACAGTGCGATCGCGCACCGCTTTCCCACGTTCCAGCAAGATGGGACGAAATCCCATTTGCGCCAGCATCAGCCCAGCAAACATCCCGCAAGGTCCAGTCCCAATCACAATAGGACGGCTTGTGAGCTTAGCCGGAGCGTGAGCCACTAGCCGATAGCTCATATCTGGCGTAGGCATCACATGGGGATCTTTCTTGAGCCGCTGGAGGAGTTGCTTTTCCTGGGTCGTCTCGACATCCAGAATATAAACCAGCGCAATTTCTCCTTTCTTGCGAGCATCATGGCTACGCTTGAAAATGGTGTAGCGAATTAATGCCTCTGGCGCAATTTGCAGCTTTTTGAGAATCGCTGCTTCGATCGCCTCTTCAGGATGATCCAGCGGCAGCTTGATTTCAGTGAGTCGTAACATAATCAGAAATTAAGATTCCTACCTGTAGGAGCATTCTATGGAACGTCCCTACAGCATTTGTTATTAGAAGGGCTACCTTTCTATTTTGCCTTTTACCTTTTGCCTTTTGCCTTCTGCTCTCTGCCTTCTGCCTCCTGCCTTTTCAATACAGTTCATACTTCATCAACTGGCAGGGCAACGTACCGTTCAAGACGGCGGTTCGTTGAGACGATTTCAGCCCGATCGACTGCGAGAGTTCTTTATTGCCACTCAGCACAAACGCCGTCCAGCCTTTGAAGCGATGTTTCAATACATTGCCTAGCTGTTTGTAAAAGGCACCTAAATCGCTGTCTCGTCCTAACCGTTCGCCGTAGGGTGGATTGCAAAACAACACGCCGCTGTCTGCGGGGGCGGCAACGTCGGCAAGGTCGATCGGCGCAAAATAAACGTGCTTCAGCACACCGCAGTTGGTTGCATTGACGATCGCCTGCTCAATCACCGCTTCATCGCGATCGCTACCCCAGATGGGTGCAGGAAGGCTTTCTCGCTGGCTATCTTCTGCTTCCTGGATCAGTTTTTCTAACAGCGGCAGGTCAGCATCCAGCCATGTTTCAAACCCAAAATGCTCTCGAAACAGCCCTGGTGCAATATTGAGCGCTTTCAGGCTGGCTTCCAGCGGCAACGTGCCAGAGCCACACAGCGGATCGTAAAACATCTGCTCTGGCTGCCAACCCGATAGCTGAATGAGCGCCGCTGCCAGCGATTCCTTTAAGGGTGCAGCACCCACAGCCGGACGATACCCTCGACGGTGCAGGCTTTTGCCAGAACTATCAAGGCTAACGGTACACATATCGCGATCGATATGGACGCTGATCTGCACATCCGGCGATTGCAACTCCACATCAGAGCGATCGCCCACCGTTTCTTGCTGCTGCTCAACGATCGCCGTTTTTACCTGGAGCGCTGTGAAGTGGGTATGGTTAAGCTGCTCGCTTTTGCCCGTCGCGTTTACCGCCAACGTCATCTCTGGCGTGAGATACAGCGACCAATCGATTGTCTGGATACCACGATAGAGATCTTCCGCATCCTTACAAGGAAACTCGCCCAGCTTCATCAGGATGCGAAACGGCAAACGTGCCCAAAGATTAACGCGATAGAGGAGCGTGCGATCGCCCTCAAACGCAGCCCCACAGAAACCTGGTGTGACGGCATGAGCGCCTAGTTGCTCTAATTCTTGAGCTGCCAGCGTTTCTAGCCCCCGTGCCACTGTTGCAAAGTACTGATTCATACTGGCTAATTCACGCAGACTGTCTGCACCTAGAGATGCACTAGCATAACGTTCCTCGAAGTTTCTCGTTGCTTAAGTATCCAGAGGTTATAGAATCGTCTGGGCTAAGGAGTGCGACGATCAGTAGCACAGCAAACCCATGTAGACGGTTTTGTAATGTTCTGTGGGGAGAGTCTTTGTGTCTCAGCAAACGCAGCGTGGGTTCAGTCGTCGGACAATTATTCGCAGTCTTTTGGCAGCGGGTGCCTTTGGAGCCACATCGCGCCTTTGGACAGGCTGTACAGCACCACCTCAACAGGCAGCATCTCCAACGCCAACAGCCGAAAAACCGCTGACGATCGGCTTTATCTATGTCGGGTCTAAAGACGATTACGGCTACAACCAGTCTCATGCTGAAGGCAAAGCGACTGTTGCTCAACTAAGCGGCGTGCAGACCGTTGAAGAAGCAAGCGTGCCAGAGACAAAGGAGGTAGCAGAAACGATGCGTAACATGGTTAAAGACAATGGCGCAACCGTTCTGTTTCCCACCTCTTACGGCTATTTCAACCCTCATAGCTTGCAGATTGCCCGCGAGTTTCCAGAGGTGCAGCTTTTTCACCCCAATCAGCCCTACAAAGACGGTTATCCCAAGAACGTGGGTTCCTTTTTTAGTGAGCTGGCTGAACCCGCTTATCTAGCAGGGATCATCGCTGCCTATGCGTCGAAAACAGGCAAGCTAGGCTTTGTTGTACCGAAACCCATTCCAGTGGTGTTGCGGGAGGTCAACAGCTTTACCTTAGGGGCACGCAGCGTCAAACCGTCGATCGTCGTACAGGCTATCTTCACAGGCGATTGGTCGTTACCCGTTAAAGAAGCAGAAGCAGCCAATAGCTTGATTGACCAGAACGCCGACGTGATTACCGGACGAGTGGATAACTTGAAGGTCATCATTACAACTGCTGAAAAACGTGGAGTCTTTTCGTCTGGCTACCACATCAATCAGGCGAGTTTAGCGCCAAAAGGCTACTTGACCGGAGTAGAGTGGAACTGGGGTAAGATTTACGCCCAGTATGCCGAACTGATTCGCGCAGGCAAAACGTTGATGAATGGAGGGATTCCACCGATCGTTGCCGGTGGGCTGAAGGAAGATTTCTGTCGGCTGTCTCCCTATGGTGCGGCAGTCAGCAGTGAGGCACAAAAAGCGGCTGAAGCAGCAAAAGCGAAACTCTTAGACGGGAGTTTAGCGATTTTCAAAGGCGAACTCAAAGACAACAAAGGCAACGTAGTGATTCCAAGCGGCATTTCCTACACACTCCAAGATCCCAAATTACAAGGTATGAATTGGCTGGTAGAAGGAGTGCGCGGTAATCCCTAACGAAAACTTGGAGGAGAAAAGTCTGACCGCTAGCGTGTTCGTCGATCGCCAGCGTTAGTTACGCTCCACCATGCTTTGCCGTCGATCGATTGATACACAGGAGCGTTAAGTATGTATGTGCGTCGAGTTTCAGAACTGTCTGCACAAGGGGCAAAGGTTGTTTTACGAGGGGCGATCGACCGTGCCACTGCGATGGGTGTACCTCAATGTGTAGCGGTAGTAGACACAGGCGGCAACCTGTTGGTGTTTGAGCGGATGGATGGAGCCAAGCTGCACAGCCAATTTTCTGCCATTCAGAAGGCATTTACAGCTATCTCTGCCAAAGCGCCAACCGGGCAACTCCCCACCGAGCTAGCGTTTGGTATTGCGCTGGCAACTAACAACCGCTTTGCTACGATCGCAGGTGGACTGCCTATCGAGCTTGAGGGAGAAATCGTTGGCGCGATCGGCGTCGGCTCAGGCAATGATGAGGAAGATATAGAGGTAGCTCAAGCTGGCATCGAGGCGTTACAAAACGCGATCGCACACCACGCTTAGCCCACTGCTGCCGAGTGTTGCAGGAGCGGAATTTCGATGCGGAATTCGCAACCCTTGCCCGGTTCTGACTCACAGGTAAGGCGACCATTGTGTCGATCGACAATGATCTGATAGCTAATCGACAGCCCCAAACCTGTGCCTCTGCCCACTGGCTTTGTGGTGAAGAAGGGATCAAAGAGGCGGGTTCGCACCGCTTCTGACATGCCAATGCCATTGTCGATAATCCGAATGATGATCGAGTCGCCTGTGGTTGATCGCTCCGTGCAAATGGTAATAGTACTAGGATTCTCTCGAAGATCAGCCGCCGATCGTTCCTCATCCGCAGTCTCCAAGGCATCGATCGCGTTTGCCAAAATGTTCATAAAGACCTGGTTGAGTTGACCCACGTAGCACTCCACGTCCGGCAACGCACCGTATTGCCTAATGATTTGAATGCCGGGATGATCGGATCTTGCTTTCAGCCGACTTTGTAAAATCATCAAGGTACTGTCAATGCCATCATGGATATTGACCGCTTTCACATCGGCTTCATCCATGCGCGAGAAGTTACGAAGTGCCAGCACAATTTTTTGAATGCGCTCGGCACCAACCTTCATGGAGGTTAAAAGTTTAGGCAGATCTTCTAACAAAAACTCTAGATCGATCGCTGCAATTTCCCCTTGAATCGCAGCAACAGGCTGAGGATAGTGCCGCTGATAAAGCTCAATGAGATGTAAGAGATCTTGCGTATAGCTAGTCGCGTGGTTGAGGTTGCCATAGATAAAGTTAACGGGATTATTGATTTCGTGAGCAATACCCGCAACCATTTGCCCTAGGCTCGACATTTTCTCGGTTTGCACTAGCTGCATTTGCGTTCTTTGCAGCGTTTGCAAGGTGTGTTCAAGTTGCTGCGTTTGCTGGCGTAACTGAGCTTCTGATTGCTGTAGAGCAAGCTCTGCTGCTTTGCGTTCCGTAATATCTTCGATCGTGCCTAACAAACCAATGACATTCGCTTCGGAGTCATGGATCGGAATCTTGTTGACATCAATCCAGGCTGGTTTGCCATCTGCCTGCAACCGCTGCTCGATTAAATGCAGCACGGGAGTATCCGTTTCCATCACGGCTTGATCTTGTTCCTGGTAGAGCTTGGCTTCTTCCGGTGTCCAACAAAAGTCGTAATCGCTTTTCCCCACGACATCGCCCAGAGCACGCAGACCCGCTGCCTTTGCCCAATTACGGTTGCAGCCCAAATAATTTGAATTAATATCTTTCCAAAAGAGCGCCTGCGGAATACTGTCCAGGACGATTTGTAGCAGTTCAGCGCTTTGATTCAACTCTTGAGCACGCTGTGCTTCAGTGATCATTGTCAAAATGCAAACGATACCCACGTTTTGACCATTTGCGTCGTACAGCGGTATTTTTTGAGCATCGAACCAGAGCTGTTCGCCATCATTTTTAAGGCGAGAAGTAAGGCGATGGCACTGCGGTATGCCCGAAAGCATGGCTTCGCGATCGCGTGCCTCATATGCTGCCGCATCCTCCTTGCTCCAGGGCAAATCGTATTCTGTTTTGCCTTGAATCATCTGCGGATCGGCTAACCCAATCAGCGTTGCCCAACTCTGGTTACACCCCTGAAAAACCGAGTCACGGTCTTTCCAGAAAACGCATTGTGGGAGATGCGCCAAGATGGACTGAAGCAAATTGGTTGGTGCTAGTGCTGACATTGTGGGGGCAGAAATACGCGTAGTCCTTGAATGGGGCATGACAGAATATTTGATCAATTAGATGGTATAAGAGGCCTCAAAGCGTTCTATAGCATTGCATGAGCAGTCAAACGGAGCATCGTCTTGAGTTATGCAAATGTTTTGACGCAGCAAGCCAAAGATAGATTGGAGGGGTAGAGCGCTTAACCGAAGAGAATGTTCCCACCCTTCAGTGGCTCTCAAGCACCAAAGCTGCCTGGCAGTCGCCGTAGCACTTGATAGTTTGAGAGCTATCATCCTATTGTTCCCCTGGCAGTCGAAGGGATGGCAATGAGCTTGAAAGTAGTCAGTATGACTACTGCTGCAAGCATAAATGATGATGATTAAAGAACGGGTTAACAGTGAACCGTTAACGGTAAGCAGTGGATGGGAAGCAAGACAAGCCAACTTCAGGTGCGATCGACGCTTGATGAACTCAGTCCAGTGCTGGATTGGTTTAATCAACTGCATCAGCCTGCTATACCAAAAACAATTTGGATGCAGTGTCAGACTGCTCTGGCTGAAGGCTTAACCAATGCGATTCGCCATGCACATACGGGTAAGCCAGCAAAGACCCCTATTGAAATTGTGGTGACAATTCAAGCCCGATCGATCGAAATTCGGATCTGGGATGAGGGTGCTGCATTTGATCTAGCGCAACGACTGGCAGCACTACCGCAGACAGTCAGCCCTGATGCGATCGGTGGACGTGGGCTATTGCTTTTGCAGCAATTTTCTGACCATCTGAGCTATGTGCGATCGGGCGATCGTAACTGCCTGCTAATCGTCAAACACTATGCTGCAATGGCTTAGATGGGTGTAGCAAGGCGTATCATGACGTTGCCTTTGCCTCAAATCGGTAAAGTGAGGGAGCATTTGCAGTAATCGAATCACGTGTTGCATAATCAGACGGTTCAACAAGGGGAACTCAGGCAGCATCGAGCGTTGCCGAAAGCAAAAGGCGTTGATCTGTGCATCCACTCTCAATCTTAGTCAAACTCTGTGAGGCATCCCGATGAGCTATCGTATGAATCGCCGCGCCTATGCGGAAACGTTTGGTCCCACCGTTGGCGATCGCGTCCGTTTAGCTGACACTGATTTGATCATTGAAGTTGAGCAGGATTACACGACCTATGGCGATGAAGTTAAATTTGGCGGCGGCAAGGTAATTCGGGATGGCATGGGACAGTCGCTGATTACAAATGCCGATGGCGCAGTGGATACGGTGATTACTAATGCGCTCATTCTCGACTGGTGGGGCATTGTCAAAGCGGATGTTGGGATCAAGCACGGCAAAATTCACGCGATCGGCAAAGCGGGCAATCCCTACATTCAAGACAATGTGACGATCGTGATTGGTCCCGGCACAGAAGTCATTGCAGGCGAGGGGATGATTCTCACCGCAGGCGGGATTGATAGCCATATTCACTTTATCTGTCCACAGCAGATTGAAGTGGCAATCGCCTCAGGGGTGACAACACTCATCGGTGGTGGGACGGGTCCCGCAGCAGGCACCAACGCAACGACCTGTACACCTGGACCCTGGAACATGCACCGGATGCTACAAGCAGCAGATGCGTTTCCGATCAATATCGGCTTTTTGGGTAAAGGCAATAGCGCCAAGCCAGAAGCACTGGTAGAACAGGTGGAAGCAGGCGCAATGGGCTTAAAGCTGCACGAAGATTGGGGCACAACACCCGCAGCGATCGATACCTGCCTGAGTGTTGCGGATGAATACGATGTGCAGGTTGCTATCCACACCGACACGCTGAATGAAGCAGGCTTTGTCGAAGATACGATCGCTGCCTTCAAAAATCGCGTCATCCACACCTATCATACCGAAGGCGCAGGCGGCGGACACGCACCTGACATCATCAAAATCTGCGGCGAGATGAATGTGCTGCCCTCCTCCACTAACCCCACCCGTCCCTATACGCAAAACACCCTTGATGAACACCTGGATATGTTGATGGTTTGCCATCACCTTGATCCAGCGATCGCTGAAGATGTTGCCTTTGCCGAGTCCCGCATTCGCCGCGAGACGATCGCTGCTGAAGACATCCTGCATGACCTGGGCGCGTTCAGCATGATATCGTCCGACTCACAGGCAATGGGACGCATCGGCGAAGTCATTATCCGCACCTGGCAAACCGCACACAAAATGAAGTTCGATCGCGGGTGGCTGGCTCCCACCACCGAAGGCAGCGTTGAAGCACACAATCACAACGACAACTTCCGCGCCAAACGCTACATTGCCAAGTACACGATCAATCCTGCGATCGCGCATGGCATCGCTGCTCATGTCGGTTCCGTCGAAGTCGGCAAACTTGCAGACCTGTGCCTCTGGCGACCCGCTATGTTTGGCGTGAAGCCTGAAGTGGTGATCAAAGGTGGCTTGATTGGCTGGGCACAAATGGGCGATGCCAATGCCAGCATTCCAACCCCACAGCCTGTTCATATGCGCCCGATGTTCGCTAGCTTTGGAGGCGCGATCGCAGCAACCTCTCTCACCTTCGTCTCCAAAGCTGCCCTCAAAAAAGGCATTCCTGACCAACTTGGCTTGCAAAAAAAGGCAGTTGCGTCATCTGGCACCCGCACACTTACCAAAAAAGACCTGAAGCTCAACGATGCCACACCTAAAATGGAAGTCGATCCCGAAACCTACGAAGTCCACGCCGACGGAGAACTGCTCACCTGCGAACCTGCTACCGTCCTACCAATGGCACAACGCTACTTCTTGTTTTAGTCCACTCGAGAGCAGTGTTACATCGAACTATGTCGTTTGAGTAGGATAAAACCAAAGCTCAGGCTAATCTTGCAAAGCATGGAGTAGCCTTTGCTGCAGAAGCCGTATTCGACGATCCACTTGCTGCCATTTTTGATGATGAGTGGCATTCGATCAACGAGAAACAGAAAATCATCATCGGGGACGAACCTAATGCGATCGCGTCAAGATACCGATGCCCTCGTATAAGAGACGCACGTTAAGATAGGCTGGTATCCTGTTCTTGATAGGAAGTTCTTGAGAGAAAGCGGGCTGATCGCTAACGGCTGATCGCTAAAAGTATGGCTATAATTCGCCTGATTCTGCTGCTAGGGCTGGCTGGAGGTTTGTTTCTCCTGGTTCAGTTCAACTGGTCACCCTTACCACTGACGTTTTTGGGTATCCAAACCCCTGCCTTGCCGCTGGCGATATGGGTTTTAGGCGCGATCGGGGCTGGCATTATCACCAATTTGTTGATCACCAGTTTATTTAGCGTCTCCAACTATTTTGCTGTTCGTGCCGCACGATCGCGGATGCGGCAAGCACCGCGTCAAACTGGCTTTCAAGCACGTTCGACTGCACCATCATCGGAACCAGCTTCCTACGCACGCACAGCAACCGCACAAGCAACTGATAATGACGCTGACTGGAACAACTGGGAGGGCTATGAGGAGCCTCGTCAAGCAACCAGTACGAGATCGCCTGTAGACAAAGACCCCATCGATGATTGGGATGAAGAACCTGAGGATGATTGGGATCTGGATGATTCTAGAGATGAGCCTGTTGATGCTCGCCCTGCGTCAAGAACCCGCAATGACTACGAAGCTAAGCAAGAACCAAAAACTACGTCTCGTAACGGCTCTGTATACTCCTATAGCTATAGCGACCCCAAGGATTCTGGTGTGGGCAAAACCGAACCAGTGATTGGTCAACCAGTAGTGGATGCAGACTATCGTGTCATTGTGCCGCCGCTTCGCTCGTTAGATGATACCCCTGCCCCTACAGAATCCTCTGATCCAGACAGTGCTGATGACTGGTTTGAAGATGAATTTGACGATCGCACCCCTCGACGCGATCGTCGTTAAATAAACATTACTGAAAGTAACCTTTGCAAACGCCACAGCGAATTCAACTTGAGGATAGTAGCGTTGCAGGGACCATAGGTGGGCAGATGCGAGTGCGATCGTGCTTACTTCTATCGAGTGCGATCGTCCTCAGACGATTTCCTCCTCCAGGTCAGGTTTTCAGCTCATAGAATTGTTAAAATCCTGTTACATTGTTTGTGCAAGCCAGAGGTGGCAAGCCCCGTCTGATTGCACAAACTTTAATTTAATGAGGACTGACGGACTGCCGCTAGCTATAAGCACACAGCCAAACCTCGTAACCCAAGCTAGCATCTGTAAACCAAGAATCTGCCCTCATGCCCAACGCTCTGCCGCTTAAGAAGCATCAACTCTCAACAGTTGCATCACCAGCCTTACCCATAGCCATTGCACCAAGCCAGCGAGGATTATTTGTCGCTGGCTTCATTATGACGATCTGGGCAGGGAGCCTAACGCTACTGCTGATGTCGCCACAACAGCATTCTTTCTGGACGCCGTTTGCCGTACTTTGGCAGACCTTTTTATATGCAGGGCTGTTTGTCACTGCTCATGATGCTATGCATGGAGTTGTGTCACCGCATCCTAAAATCAATCGTTTCGTCGGCACTTTGACACTGCTGCTGTATGGTTTGTTTTCTTACAGTCAGCTGTTTAAGACTCACTGGCAGCACCATCATCACCCAGCGAGCGAGCAAGACCCTGACTTTCACAATGGCAAGTATAAAAATCCATTCGCCTGGTATGTTTGCTTCTTACAGCGTTATTGGAGCTGGGGGCGTTTTCTAGGGCTAATTGCGTCCTTTCATGCCATGCATTTGCTGCTCCATGTGCCAGAAGCAAACTTAGTGCAGTTTTGGATTGTGCCTTCCATCTTGAGTTCAATACAGCTTTTTTACTTTGGCACCTATCTGCCCCACCGTGAACCGGCAGGTGGCTATCAGAATGTGTTTCGTACTCAAAGCTCGTATCGTCCTTTATGGTGGTCGCTTTTAACGTGCTACCACTTTGGGTATCACCATGAGCATCACGAATACCCCCATGCCGCATGGTGGCAATTGCCTGCGATCGTCGCACGCAGGGCTGATTAAGCCCTTATTGGTTAAGACCTTCTTGATTGCAGGCAAACGAGAGAGGCTAAATGCGACCAGCGCTGAACGTATCACACTGCCTAACGCTGCCCGACTTCAAGCCACGGGTAAACCACGCGACGCGCTGCTCTGACGACCCATGTGTGAAGCTTTCTGGCACGACATAGCCGCCTGACTGCTGTTGTAGATAGTCATCCCCAATCTGACTGGCTGTGTCCATTGCCGCTTTGACATCTTGTCCATTAATGAGGTTACGCTCGGCAGTGAAATGCCCCCAAACGCCAGCAAAGCAATCAGCCTGTAACTCCAGCCGGACGGATAAGTTATTGGCTGTTGCCTTGTTTGAGCGGGCTTGTAGTTGCCTTACTTTAGTGGCAATGCCAAGTTCATTTTGTACATGATGTCCGACCTCATGGGCGATCGCATAGGCGCGAGCAAAATCAGCATCGGCACCAGCTGTCGCCTGCACCTGCTTGAAGAAGCTCATATCCAAATACACTTTGTCATCAGCGGGACAATAGAACGGTCCAGCGGCAGCTTGGGCAAACCCACAGGCTGAATTAACTCGACTACTGAAAAGCACTAGCTTCGGCGGTTGATAGGTTGCCTGAAGCTGCTGCTTGAAAACACGACTCCAGGTATCTTCGGTGTCGCCTAAAACTGCTCTTACAAAATCCGAATCACGATCCTGGATAGGTTGCCCTTGTTGTGGCGGGGTAGGAGCAACATCACCACCTTGCAACAAACTTAAGATCTGAAGGGGACTAACGCCGAAGATTAGTCCCCCCACAACAGCAATAATTAACCCACCAATACCGACACCGCCTACGCCTCTTGGCACACCCCCAGACCCGCCCCGGTTGTCTTCCACATTGTTGCTGCGGCGCAGGTCACTCCATTTCATAATGTCTTTCCCGTTCGTGTGTTTTTAAGAGGGTATGCAAGCTTTTCAGCACCAAGCTGCCTTGCTTTAATATTTACAGTAATCAGCAAAGGCGATCGCTAAGGCAAGAATCAAAAGATACAGATTTATAAGCGTTGTTTGAATGTTGCGTCTGGTTCAAATACTGCTGAAACCACAGTAAACAAAATCACTTCAAGCCTTTGCTTCTTCAGGGTTACAGCAGGGCAGTAATGCTATAAAACTTAGCCCTTTCTGTCGGTTACAGGGGTGCTGTCGAGATCAAGGAAAATCCTTCACAATAGAGAGATGAGCTGATCATCAAGTCTTAATAAGGCGCTGAACTTTAGAGTGTTCAAGCTATCTGAGCAGTTCTACATCTGCCAACTCAACAGCATTAATAGTGAGCGGATACGGAGATACGATCGTGAAGTGGCAATTACTAGGATTGGGACTCAGCCTCGCCGTTAGCACTGCTGCTCCGGCTTTGGCAGTCGCACCAGCTTCAGTCGATGCAGGTGATAATGTAGCGTGGTCAAAGGTCGTCGAGAATCCTTTTGATGGCAAAGTTGTTTACGACCGGAACTATAAGTCTGGGTTTGTCTTTGTTAGCAGTTGGTCGAAGAATGGCATTGGCGTAACCTACAATCGCATCGGATCACGGTTCATTGGTTACAACACCGGCTTTGGTTACTCTGGCTTTGGCTTTGGGCGCTATCGAAAAGGCTTTGGGCTGGGCTTGGGGCTGTTCTCTGATATTGAGCCAGTCTATAACTACTACCTGACTGAAAGTGTACCGGACTCGATCAGCCTTGCGATCGCGGGCAAAATTTATACCTACAAGGATGGACCTGTCTCGCCGGAGCTAGCGGCTGCCCTCGCCAGCGCACCGTCCGGCAACATTGCGATTCGTCTCATCTGGGATGACGGCAGGACGAAGGATACGGAGATTGGCAAAGATACTGTCAAAGCCTGGAAGACTGTTTTTCAGCCATTGTGAGGTGGTGCTGTCGATCGCTCCTATTCCTTTTCCATCGCTGAGGCTGCACTGGGTAACCAGCGATTCGCGATTGGCATCCGCCAGCCTGTACCAAAGGCACGATCGGTTACTTTGAGACCCGGAGGAGCCTGTCGCCGCTTAAACTCAGCCCGTGTCACCAGCTTCACAATCATGTTCACAATTTGAGGGTCGTAACCGCCTGCCACAATCTCGTCAGGGGTTTGATGGCTGTGGATCAACCGTGACAGAATTGCATCTAGCGTATCGTAGTCGGGTAGAGAATCTTGATCGACCTGTCCGGGCTTGAGTTCGGCGCTAGGAGGCTTGGTGAGAATGTTGTTGGGAATGAGTTCAGTTTTAAGTTTTAAGTTTTGAGTTTTAAGTGCTGATGGCTGATAGCTGATGGCTGATAGCTGATGGCTATTCAACCATCGACATAAGGAATAGACGCGGGTTTTGGGGACATCGGCGATCGCGGCTAGCCCACCATTCATATCGCCATACAGCGTGCAGTAACCAACTGCCATTTCAGATTTATTGCCTGTTGAAAGCAGCAGGTGCCCAAACTTATTGGAGATTGCCATCAGCAGATTGCCGCGAATCCGCGACTGAATGTTTTCTTCTGCCAGCCCAAATTCGGTGCCTGCAAAGAGATCTATGAAGGTCTGGTCATACGACTGCATGAGGTTGCCGATGGGCAAGGTTTCGGTACGCATCCCCAAATTCTCAGCTAGTGCCAGTGCATCCTTAACAGAATGAGCGGAACTGTAGGTGGAGGGCATAAGGACACCTAAAACATTCTCGCGACCGAGTGCTTCCACGGCGATCGCTGCCACCAGAGCCGAGTCAATGCCACCGCTTAAGCCAATCACAACTTGCGAAAAGCCGCACTTCTGAGCGTAGTCTCGTACACCCAAAACCAGCGCTGCCCAGATCTCAGCATCGTCACTGTCGGGCACAGCGTTAACAACACTGGGTTGCAAATCACCATCCTGAAACTCAAGTAGCACCAGATCAGTTTCAAAGGCGCGGGCACGGCAGACCAGTTCGCCCTGACGGTTAAAGGCAACGCTACAGCCATCAAAAATCAGGTCATCATTACCACCTACTTGATTGGCGTAGATGACGGGTTGGGCAAACCGAGTTGCACTGTGCTTGAGCATCGCTTCGCGTAGCCGCTGCTTACCCACTGTGTAAGGCGATGCAGACAAGTTGATGGTGAGATCAACGCCTTGCTGCGCTAAATCGGCGATCGGGTTTACCGTATAGCTGCGTTTGCCCCAAAATTCTTCGTCGTTCCACAGGTCTTCGCAAATAGTGACACCGATGTGGAGAGAGGGGGGTGGAGAGAGGGGGGCGAGGAAAGGGGGAGAAGCAGTTTGACTTACTTCTGCCTTCTGCAATGCCAGCACAAAATGATTTGCCTGCTGCCCTGGCTCAAAATAACGGTCTTCATCAAACACATCGTAGGTCGGCAACAAGCGTTTGTGAAAGACGTGGCGAATTTTGCCATCTTCAAGGAGCGCCATGCTGTTAAACAGGGGTTTGCCGCCATGCAAGAGGGAGTTTGGGTTAAGCTCCACGGTGCCGACCAGGGCAATCAGCGATCGCGGTAGATCGTGAGCTATCTGCTCTAAAGTTTTTGCCATTGATGCGACAAAACCAGGGTGCATAAGCAAATCGCGGGGTGGATAGCCACATAGCGAAAGCTCTGGAGTAAGCAGCAACCGTGCGCCCTGATCGGCTGCTTGCTGTGCGGCAGCAAGAATTTTTTGAGCGTTGCCAGCTAGATCGCCGATGGTCGGATTGAGTTGTGCGATCGCAATTTTCATAAGTGATTCAAGTTTTTAGTAATGAATAGACTTGGAACGCAGTGCTTCAAGTTGATTTAAGTTTTGCCTTAATGTGCATACCTTTAGGCATTTTCTTAATCTCGAAACGATCTGTAGCTCGAATCAAATCGCTCAATTTTTTATAGCCGTGATTTCTTGGATCAAATGATGGTGATAATTTCGTAAGCTGTGCACCAAATGGTCCTAAGTTTGCCCAACCATCTTCTTCATCAACTGCTTCATAAGCGTCTTTAAGAAGGTTCATCAGCTTCTTATTGTTTTTTAGCTTTTGCCTAGCTACTACTGTGGGGTCTGGAGCTGCATTAGGCACATTACTAGTTTTTTCTTGTACCTTATCGCTCACAAATTCAATCAAGTTATTATCTTCTAACCGCGCCAAAATCTCAGAATAAATAAATTTGTCACAGGCACTGATAAAAGCTTCGGGTGTCTTCTTCTCGCCGAATCCATACACAACTAGCCCTGATTCACGAATACGACTGGCAAGTCTAGTAAAGTCACTATCGCTTGAAACAATGCAAAAGCCGTCAAAGTTGCGGGTGTAAAGCAAATCCATTGCGTCAATGATTAAGGCGCTGTCAGTTGCATTTTTACCAACGGTATAGCGAAATTGCTGGATGGGCTGAATGGCAAATTTATTGAGCTTATCCTTCCATTTGCCGAGCTGAGAACTAGTCCAGTCACCATAAATACGTTTGACGTGAGACGTGCCATATTTAGTAATCTCTTTCAAAAGCAATTCAATCAGGTCAGCATTCGCATTGTCTGCATCGATCAGTACAGCCAAGCGATCGGACTTAAATTGCACTTCTCTACTCATAACGAATTTAAAGGAACATTGTGCCTATAATCAATCAAAAGAATCCTAAACTTGCTTATCGGAGAGTATCAAAAACTTCAACATTAAGTTAATCAAGCTCATCTTTGTGATCGCAATCGAACCTAAATGAATCCAAACGAAAACCTCTGAATCTCATTCGCTTTTGAAGCAAAGTTTTTTCTTGCGTCGATGGAGCATTCAAAAATCCTGCTATTTCTGCAATTTGTCTAACAACTAGCAACTAAATAAACACTAAAGGCTTATCCTTTAGGGGTGCAAAGGCTTCGGCATCAAAACGATAGAGGCTTGCAGGTCTGCCGGCACCTCGGGAGGCTTTTACACCTGTATCAGAGAGAAAACCCATCTTGAGAAGGCGCGATCGAAAGTTGGAATAATCCGAAAAGTTTTCGCCCAAAACTGTTGTATAGAGTTGATATAAATCGCTGAGTGTAAACAGTTCTGGCAGCACTTCAAAGGCGACTGGGCTATATTCCAGCTTGTTCCTCAAACGTCGATGACCGTACTCCAGCACTTTATTGTGGTCGAAGGCGAGTTGAGGCACTTGATCGAGCGGATACCAGGCAATGCCGCTTACACCATCAGCAATCAGTTCGGCTTCAGCAAAACGGACGAGGGCAAAGTAGCTGACAGAGAGATAACGGACGCCGTAGCTATGTGCAGACTCGCGTGGGTCGCGATCGGGACCGCCAAACGTATAAAGCTGCTCCAGATAAAGGTTACGGGCACGAATTTTTTCGGCAAGGATGCGGTAAGCAGCGTCTTCGAGCGATTCACCATGTCGTACTAGCGTGCCAGGAAAACTCCACTGTCCCAAAAAAGGTTCTTCTTGCCGCATGACCAGCAGCACCAGCAAACGATTTTGTGCCGTATCGACGGAAAAAATGACGTTGTCAACGCCAACTTTGAAGTCTGCAAGGGCACGATCGCTCAATGAATGTGTTGGTGAATGGGCTGTTTTTCGTTGGAGGCGTTCTGGCATGGGTATAGTTGCTCCCGGTGGATGTAAGCTTCGATGGGAGGTGTCAGGGCATCAGTGTCTCCATGCTCACGATACGCGGTGGAGGATATATCGGGACCCGTCAAATCCGCGATCGTCAGACGTGCGCCTCTTTGCCTCAATTCTGCCAGAGCCATTTCATTTGGTATGAAGCCCGGTCTCGGAATAATCAGTAGATTAACCCGCTCTAGCAGCGCTTCAATTTGATACCAGTTAGGCAGTTGGTAAATCAAATCAGACCCAACGACTAAAGTGAAGCTGGCATCTGTCCAAAGCGTTTCGGCAATTTCAAGCGTATGGATAGTACGCGGTTTACTGAGTTCTGGGTAAAGGAGCAGGTTGTGGCGAGGCGGGTTAATGTCGTCCAGCAACAGTTGCAGCATTGCCGTCCGATGGAGCAGCGACGTTTCATGCGACTTAAAAGGATTGTCGGCGGCCCACACGGCAACGCGATCGAAGTGCTGCGATAACCAAACTAAGATTGCTTGATGTCCGGCGGTCGGTGGATCAGCGCTGGTGCCAAAAAGAGCAATGTTGAGCATGGGGAGTGAGGGAGGGGTAGAGGGGTGAAAGGGGGGCGAGGGGAAAGGGGAAGGAGGTAAAGGGGTGAAGAGAATGGCTGATGGAAGTAAAAGTGTCTGGGGAAAAGGGCGCAAAGGTTGATTTGAGGCTCTAGGGATGCCGTTGGCGTTGGGTTTGAGCGATGAGGTCGAGTAGTGCCGTGGACGGTTCGACTGGGAGAGAAACTGGCTCGTCAATCTGGCGTACTGTGGCGGAGAGGCTGGCAACCGAATGGGTCGTGCGTTGAGCGATCGTCTCTAGCGTTTCAGCCGAGTGCAGGCGCTGTCCTTGTTTCATCACTAGCTGCATGAGCGGTTGTTCTCCAGTGAAAGTATCGGGTGAAGGTTCTGCTGACCGCTGTTCTACCATCAGCCCGAGGCGATCGCCCACAGCCTGCCCCTGCTCATAGCTCCGAAAAATCTGCTTGCGTCCCGGATAACTCACTTTGCCTGTAGCCTCTTTCATCACAGGGATGCCATCAATTTCTACCAGTTTATAAACACCATTTACAGGTGCCCCTGTTACCAATTGAGTGCCCAGCCCGTAGCCATCAACGCAGGCTCCTGCCGCTTGAAGTTGAGTAATCTTGTATTCATCCAAATCGCCGCTGGCAAAGATGGGGACACTTGGCAGGAGTTGGCGCACTTGTTGAGATAGAGCTGCTAAATCACCAGAGTCAATGCGAATGCCTGCCAGCTCGATTTCGTGCTGTTGCAATTTGGCAGCGAGGTGTTTGGCGGCGGTGATCGTATCAAACGTATCAATCAACAGCGGCGCACCGGGAAAGTAGCGATGAAAAGCGGTGAATGCCTCTGCCTCCGTGCCTTCAGTTGCTGCTAATGCCATCACCAGAGAATGCGCCATTGTGCCGACGGGTTTGCGTCCCAGCTTCAGTGCTGCCAGCACATTAGAGGTTGCATCCAGGCCTGCTGCCAGGGCTGCACGCGCTGCCCAGAGTGATGCCTGAGGGCTGAAGGCGCGTCGCGTACCAAATTCATACAGCGTTGCGTGCGGTCCTGCGACATCGCGCAAACGGGCAGCACGGGTTGCAATTAAAGATTGATAGTTGAGCGTGTTGAGCAGGTACGTTTCGACGAGTTGTGCTTGCCAGAGGGGTGCTTCCACGCGCAGCAGCGGTTCATTAGCAAAAACGATCGTGCCTTCGGGGACTGCCCACACATCACCGCTAAAGCGGCTATCTGCCAGCAACGACCAGAAGCGATTAGGCGCATGGGTAAAAATGCCACTTGCCTGTAATGCCTCAATCTGCGCGTCATTAAACGCAAAGCGTTCTAAATAATCAAGTGCTTGTGCCAACCCCATCGCGACCAAATACCCAAAGCCTGCGGGCAGCCGACGAGCGAAGAGTTCAAAGCTGGCACGTCGCTGATCCAACCCTTCACCCACATAGCAGGCGGACATTGTGAGCTGGTAAAGGTCGGTTAGCAGGCTAGAGTCCTGCGGCAAAACAGTAAGCGACTCATCTGTTAAAAGGGAAGGGAGCGATGCCGCTACGCTTGCAGTTGTCTGAGGCGCGATCGAAGTGGCTTGTTTGAGCGGCGATCGACTCGGCTCAAAACGACCGTCACCGTCAGTTGCTTGCTTTGTAGTCATTGGCGTACCTGGGCGATCGACTCGTTGCAGTGGGTTTTCTAATTATAGTTAGAAAAACCAAAACTAGAAAGAGCAAATTGCATCGTTTATCTAATTTTTTTGTTTTAACGCCTGCAATAAGACCAAAAAACAAGGATAAAGCTGTTTGCCCACCATTAAAATTGTTTCTTTTATAGTAATTCTCATTAAAACAGGCGGCTTTCGGCTCTATTCTCTATGTCGCAGTAGCAATGCAGCGATGTCTATTCCTAGGCAAATCTGCATCAACAATCGCTTATGCAGGGATGAACTGCTTCTTCTGCCTACTGCTCATGAGAGCGTATCCTAGCTTTGCCTCAGGTCAGGAGCGTAACGCTACCAGCATCAAGGTCATAGCGACCGCCCACAATTTTTAAGGTGCCTGCTTGCAGCCGTTCTGCCAACAGAGGCGATCGCTTGAGTTGTGCGATTTGATAGCGCACATTTGCCAGGACTGCCGTATCAATTAGATCAGCTGTCGCGGCCTTGTGAGGTTCGATCGCGGGCAAAATAGCTTTCACAAGGCTACCAATCGCACCCGGCAGCACTTCACTGTTGACCGCAGCCGTAACTGCACCACAGCGCTCGTGACCCAGCACCATCAAAACAGGCGTGTCGAGCAGAACGATCGCATATTCAATACTGCCAATCACTTCAGGCGTAGCAATATTGCCCGCAATACGGACATCAAAAATATCGCCAACGCCCTGGTCAAAAATCAGCTCAACTGGCACCCGCGAATCGGCGCAGCTCAAAATAGTGGCAAACGGATGCTGGGCTTGAGACACTGCCTGCAAACGAGCCGCCGATTGATCGGGATACTGGGGGTGGTGCTGCCTGAACCGCTGATTTCCTGCCATCAGCTTTTGGAGCGCTGCCTCGGGCTTAAGGGGTTGAGCCGTTGTAGGGGCTAACTCAGCCGCTTGCGCCTGTTTGCTACGCCAGAAAAACGTGCTAGCGGCTACTAGCAGACTTGCAGTACTACTGGCGCTTTGTTTTAAGAAGTCGCGACGATCGATGAAGCGTTCTCTAAAGTCCTGTCTCTCCTGTTTCATAGTGCTTTTGTAGGGACGCGGCAATCAAACAAAGTTAAACCGTCATTAGCTGGCTATGTGCTGAATCGTTAGAGCGAGGGTATCCCCTGAAGCCAGAGTGACAATGTACATCTCGAAGGAAACGCTGAAGCTCCAGTATACGGATCAGCGATCGTCAATGCTGTGACACAAATGCCGTGACAGCCTGATACGATCGACGCCAACAGGTTTCGACTTTGAATTGGCGGCTGTGGATAAGAATGAGGAAACGCATGCTCATACTGCGGCAGTCAGGCGTGTTGCCTTACCGGATGACAGCGGGAAAGGCAGAAGTGCTGCTCGTTACTTCCACTCGGCGTAAACGTTGGATTGTGCCAAAAGGTTGGATTGCGCTGGGTTTGAGTGCGGCTGACTCAGCCGCCAAAGAAGCGTTAGAAGAAGCAGGCGTGAGTGGTCATGTAGTGACACCTGCGATCGAAACCTATATCGATCGCAAGTGGGGCTACCCGTGCGAGATGGAGCTTTTTCTAATGCGCGTTGAAACCGTGCTTGAAGATTGGTCAGAAGCCAAGCAACGAAAGCGGCAATGGTTGAGTCTGTCAGAAGCAGCGAAGCGTGTCAAAAGTAAAACGCTCAAACACCTTTTGATCAGGCTTGAGGCACAGCCAGCGCTGCTCGACCAGCATTAACTTGACCAGCATTAACTTGACCCGTGTTAACGAGCGGGGCAAGGTGTACCGCCCTTCACTGGCAGAGCCAATCCCTCTGCTATGATGGGAAACGCCTCTCACTTTTCGGTCTGGAGGTAGATTTCGTGCAGGGTCAGGGCGATCGCGCCTGCACGTGACCTAAATTAGAGGTTGCGGTGGCTGTTAAGCGCCTGAGCCTCTTACCGTAGCTAGAACCCTTATTTTTTGAATACTGACCCGTGCCAAAACCATCTATACCCAAACGCAGCCCAGCCCCCGCGCAGCGTGCCCCTCAAACACCTGTCTTGCCTCCACCTTTGGGCTTTGAGTATCAAGCCTTTGGTTTCTTAGCAGGCGAATTGTCCGCAGGCAAGGAGGGTTACTCCTTACGTGTTGATGACAAGCTGTTGACGTTGAGCGGCTGTAACGATCGGTTGCAGCGCTGGTTAAACACGCAGGAACTCCCGCTCACAGGCTTTTTTGGCTTGTATCCCAAATCGACTCGCAGTGGCACAACCTTTTGGCTAAAGAGCTTTGAAGCCTCTGCACCGGCAACGGAATTGGGTGTTTTTAACATTGATGGTCAATTAGTTTCAACGAATGGCGCACAGCAGTTATTGCGGATTCACCGTAATCAACCCAACTCCACTGCAAAACCTTTTTTGATTAAAGTGTCAGGATTTTTACCAGAATCAAAGCTAGGACAGTTTTGGGAATTAGAGTGCCTGTGGGAAGATGAGCGGTTCTCGCTCCTAGATGGGCGACGTTTTGAGCTTTAGCCCCCTAACAGCAGTGGGAGCGTTACTTCAATCAAATTGCTTAGAGACTGTATGGATGTGGCAGCAGGTAAAACAAGCCTACTTAGAGACTGGGTTTAGACTGGGTCAACCCGCAGATACACAGGGCTGAGAGCATTAGGACTTCGGCATAAACTTTCGACCTGAGCGCTTGAGCTGAAGGGCGCTCAGGCTTCGACGTTAAGCTTAGCCTAAACGTCGAGCATGGAGTCGAAATGCGTCTTATCAATCATTACGCCTAGCTACCTAGCATGACGAGTTGTTGCGTTGTCGCTGCCTAATGTTCAGAAATTAAGCGCAGTAGATCGTCAGTCGATACCTTGCTGCTCATTTCTGCGCCTTCGAGCAAGCTATCAGCTAGATCACGTTTTTGCTGGTGTAAATCGACAATCTTTTCTTCGATCGTATTTTTCGCCACTAGCCGATAGATGGTGACAGGGCGCTGTTGCCCGATGCGATGGGCGCGATCGCTAGCCTGATTTTCTACTGCTGGGTTCCACCATGGGTCCATATGGATCACATAATCCGCTGCGGTAAGGTTCAAGCCCGTACCACCAGCTTTAAGGCTAATTAAAAAGACATCACCTTCGCCTGCTTGAAAGGCATTGACGCGCTTTTTGCGATCGGCAGCGGGGGTACTGCCATCTAAATATTGGTAGGTGATTTTCTGTTCATCTAAATACTCTCGAATCAAGTGCAAGTGCGCCACAAATTGACTAAAGACTAGCGCTTTATGCTTGTTTTCTAATAGTTCGGTCAGCACTTCGCCAAACAGTTGCAGCTTAGAACTCGGCAGCACAATTTCTGGTTTGACAAGACGCGGATTGCAGCAGGCACGCCGCAAGCGCATGATTTCTGCTAGCACTTGCAGATGTTTGGCACCTGCTGTGGCGTCACTGTCAGAGAGCTTGGCGATCGCTTCTCGCCGCAAGGCTTCATAGAAAGCTGTTTCTTCTCGACTCAAATCAACTTGTAAGAGAATTTCTGTACGAGAGGGCAACTCTTGCAGGACTTGATTCTTTGTACGACGCAGCAAAAAGGGCTGGATTAGTTTTTTTAAGCGGTTACGAGCGTCTTTATCCCCATAGCGTTCGATCGGTGTCGCAAAGCGTTCATTAAACGTATCTAAAGAACCTAGTAAGCCAGGATTGATGAAGCGAAAGAGGTTCCACAGTTCGCCTAGATGGTTTTCGATCGGCGTACCTGTCGTCAGCAGTTTAAACCCGCCCTGCAGATTCATGGCGGCTTGCGAGCGTTTCGTAGCAAAGTTTTTAATGGATTGTGCTTCATCCAGGACGATCGTTTGCCATTGCACCTTTGCCAGCATCTCTGCTACATCTTCTTGCTGCAATAACCCGTAGCTACAAACCACCAAATCGAACGGTTGTAGCTGAGCGAGTGTTTTTTGGCGATCGCCCCCACCAAACTGCATAGCGTTCAACGTGGGTGCAAAGCGCTGTGCCTCACTCAGCCAGTTCATGCAAACGGAGGTGGGAGCCACAATCAGCGTGGGACCTTCGGGCGCACGGGTGAGGATCACTGCCAAACCTTGCAGCGTTTTACCCAAGCCCATATCATCCGCAAGACAGGCTCCAACGCCCCAATGTGCCAGGCGTGCCAGCCAGCGAAAGCCCTCCATCTGATAATCGCGCAGATCGGCTTGCAGGGTTGATGGCAGTTGGGGTTCAAAGTTTTGGATCTCCTTGAGGCGCTGAATGTGCGCCTTCCAATGTTTGTCTGCTTTGAGATCTCCCACTTCTTCCATCCAGTCTTCGACAGCAACGGCTGCAAGGGGATGGAGTTTCACACCTTTGCCCGATCGCTCTGAAAAGTTCCGTAACTCATCTAACCGTTTGCGAAATTCTTGCGTCAGCGCTAGAAATTGTCCGTCACCCAGAGGAATAAAGCGACTGGGGCTTTTTTCTAGCAGTTGCATGAGCTGCTGCATATCCAGCACGAGTTGATCGTTGACCCTCAACTCACCTTCGGTCGCGAACCAATCGTTCTGGCGCTTGATGTTGAGCTTGAAATCCTTTAAGCCAGACTGGTGCGACACACGGAATTTTTCACCTTCAGGATGCTCGATAACAATGCTGTCGCCCAGCGCTTGCAGTTCCAGCAATAGCTCCAGGCAGGCTTCTGGGTCGTCGATGAGCCATTCGTTATCCTTCTTTTCTTGGTGCAAGAAGGTGGGGCAGGCTGCGATCGCGGCATCTGCCAGCGTCTTTTCTTCCTTCAGGTTGCGCGTTGTCTGCAAGCGCTTGCCCTCGATCTCTGCGATTACCGTTTCGCCACCCGCACCAGGACGATAATAAGGACTACCCTGAGCAAACGGACGCGCCAGCACCGCTACTTTCAACCCGCCGCTAGCAGGCAACAGGTGAACGTGCGGTTTGGGATCAGCAGGCACCTCTTCGGTGCTCACGCCGCCGCCAATGTCGGAATGCACCGTGACAATGCTGGACACCGCGTGAATGGCAGCTAGCACCCGTTCCTTAGCGGCAGCAGGCACTTCCAAACGGTTTTGAGTGCCCAAAATTTCGGCAATGCGGCGATGCTCTGGCGTAATGTCAATGATTTTGAGCCGGGTGGGGCTTTCTTTGACCGTTAGAATCTCTTTGTTGTCCTGGAGTGCGGGCGAAAATTGCAGCGCGAGTCGATCGTCTTTAATTTTCTTCACCAGCAGTTCGGGTTCGCCTTTTACCACCTCGACCCGCGTAGTAGGTGCGTCTTCCCAAAAAACGAGCGGATGCCCGACCAGGAGCGCGATCGCTTTGTCAGTAAAGGTGTAGTCCGTTTTGTTGCCCCAGCCGTAAGCATAGGTTTTGATTTGGGCACAAAGCTTCAGGTCTTGTGGGGTGAGATAGCCAAATTCCTCGGCGTTACTTTTCAGTCGCTTGAGGGCGATCGGTCTGCCCTTGCTCCAGTCACCTTTGGCATTCAGGGTTTGCTCACGCGGTTGCAGCACACAGCTAGTTTTGGGATAGAAAGTGATAAACCAGGCAAGACGTTGGGTTGTGTCCGCTTTCGCAACTGTCTGGGGCTGATCTTTCCGCAAGTGGGACAGCGCATTCAAGCTCAGCTCCCACGCTTCTTGCGGTTGGATGAGGTCTGCCAGCGATCGCAGCTTACTGTCGGGTAGCAAGGCGGCGGCTTGTTCGCCGTAAGGGCTACGCGGCTTAAGTTTAACGAGCAGGTCGCCAACGGTTTTTGCTATCCAGAGATAGCCAGCGGCGGCGGCATCGTCGTAAAAGGGTTCTAAGAGCTTCGGCAGATACTTTTTCGCCTGATCCAAATCAACCCAGTAGAGGCACAGGCAAGCGATTAAGGTTTGCAGGCTGTTGCCAGCTTTGTGGGTGGCGATCGACATCTGGCTCACCCATGCTTTTTTGCCCAGATCGCCCTGCTGAACTTTGATCACATTCTCTAGCACTGCATAAGTGGGGCTGAGCCAGTGCTTTGTCTGTCGTGCAATGCTGGTGTACTCTGCGGCTTCTTCGAGGCGATCGGCAGACCCATCTTTGAGCAACGCCAGGATAAAAAACAAGCCACTCATGGACTGGAAGTAGACCTTGCGTTTTCCCGTGCCTTGCTTCAGCGCTTTCAACGCGGTGGAGTACTGGGCGATCGCAGCCGCATCGTCCCCTTGCAAAAAGGCGAGATGACCCCGCAGCGACGCAAACTGATGCTGATAGTCTTCTGGCACCCGCTCAAGCAGTTGCTGTGCTTCTGGCAAGCGACCCCGCAACAACCATTGCTCTGTAAGCACAACCCGTTGCAAAACGGCACTCTGCTTGACACCATGTTTGGCGCTCTGTTTGTCAGCATTGGTGATATCGTCCTTTAATAACGCCACCGCCGCATCCGCCGCTGTTAGCTCCAGAATGGAATAGTTGAGGATGCTGATGAGTGCCCCTTCATATAGTTCCGACGGCAGCGTCCGAAACCATGCCGGATCAAAGGGGTTATTGCAGATTTGCTGATAGATATCATCCAGAGAAAGCTTTTCTTTCTGATAGCTGTATCTGTAATAGTCCTCTAACTGCTTATTAATGAATTTGAGATCTTTGCGGTAAACGCCAACCCGAATTTCGCGAATCAATTGGCGATCGTTCCCAAATGAAACTGGTCCATCTTTCCAGCGCCGGGGAACAGGAAAGCCCTTTTGCACTGCCTCAACAAGACGTTCAAAGCGATTAGCCTTGACCGCATCACGAGTCGCAATTTCTGCCAGCAACGGATTACATTGAGGACTCGCACCACCAGCTTGAGTTAACACTCCTAACTCAATCAAGCGATCGATATATGGCTTAATTGTTACCGCTGTGAAGTGTTTACCGCCGCGATCGTTCTCACTAAGGTAATTCCAACAGTTGAGAAACAAAGCGCGACTCGTTGGCTCATAAATCACTGAAGACAGTTGCACCATCACTTGCTCTAGCAACGGTAACTTGCGATATATCTGAACAAGGTGACTGCGAACTTGTTCGGGGTGAGGAGCTGCCTGAGTCATGATGCTTTGAAGATAGCGCGATCGTTTTCATCAGCCGTTGAGACAAACAAAGTGGCGATCGAGATCAGACCAATCATTTTTCAATGGTCATAAATTCTCTCACATTGCGCCAAATTCTGCTGTTTGGCTCACCTAATCCCAGCAAACTGAGGGGGTAAACTGCGAAGTCTCGGCAAGATCCCCGACTTTTGTATTAGAGGCAACCAGCTAGGATTGAATCAAAGAAGCCGGAGATCTATTAAGATGTCACCGTTTTTGTGTAGACGACGCGCTTTCTCTCCAAGTGTAGAGTAGACACTTTAGAAGTGCGATCGCAGCCACTTCTTCACCCTTCACTTCTTTAACAGAACCAGAAATCAGAAGCGCCCTGACGCGATCGCCGCTAAGATGCACGCGCTACAGGATAATGAGGCTGGACTGTTTTTGCGTTGCCTCCTAGCGCTATCTGATGCCCATGAAGTTTCGTTCGTTCCTCACCGTTTTGGCAGTCGTGGTGCTGGTGCTGCTGTTGTCCAGCGCTGGTGGTTTCTACTGGTTGGTGGGTCGCAATCCCAGCCGCCTGCTAAGTAATGAGCAGGGAAGCGTTCCCGGTGCCGCAATTTTTGTGCCGAAGCAAGCGCCAGTCATGGCATCACTACTGTTGAACCCCGATCAGCTAGAAGCCTTTCAACTGGTATCGACCCGACCCGCAGAACGACGAAAGGTACGGCAGGAGCTAGCCCAGTTGAAGCAAAGTTTGCTGGCAACGACGGGTCTGGACTACGAGCGAGACGTACAACCCTGGCTAGGGCAAGAAATTACGCTTGCCGTGACCACACTGGATATTGATCGTGATACGGCAAATGGGCAACAGCCGGGCTACTTAATGGCGATCGCGACTCAAGAACCACAGCGATCGCGCGAGTTTTTGGAGTTGTTTTGGCAAAAGCGGGCGATCGCAGGTAGCGATCTAGTCTTTGAGCAATACAAGGGCGTGAAGATCATTGCTGCCAAAGCCTCAGCAGCAGAACCCGAAAGCGTCGCTACAGCACGCAAACCGCAACCATCCAAGTATCGTCTGCAACTAGAAGAGCCATCCGCACCGCCTACAGCCGCACCTATGCCAACGCTTGCCAGTGCGGCTGTAGGCGATCGCTTCATCCTCTTTGCCAATCATCCTAAAGTGCTGCGTGAGGCAATTAACAATGTGCAAGCGCCTGACCTTAGCCTTGAGCGATCAACCGTTTTCACACAGGCGATCGCGGCGCTCATCCAACCACGGGTGGCACTAACATTCATTGATGTTCCAAAGCTCACTCAACTACTAGGAAAGAAGCTGACCGCCCAGGCAGTACAGCCAAAAGTGGCAACGAATACGACAGAAATACTAGAGAAGCCACTAACACTTAATCAAACACTCGTCGTTGGGTTTGCACCCAATCAATACGGTCTGCTTGCTGAAACTGCCCTGCTGGCATTAGACAGGCAGACAGCCGATAACGACGCTGAGACGAAGACAACAGACTTACCCTTGCTAGCTCAACCTGTGGGAGCCTTGCAGTATATGCCCAGCAGCAGCGCGATCGCCGCTTCAGGGGCAGACCTTGATCGTCTGTGGACGCAGCTCACAAACGGGCTAGCACCCTATAAAACAGCAGCTCAAATACTTGAACAACCACTGCAAGCCTTGCAAACCCGCTGGCAGCTTGACATTCCTGCCGATGTGTTTAGCTGGGCGAAGGGCGAATATGCACTAGCAATGGTGCCTCCTGACCCAATCAGCGCGCCTGGAAAGCAACCTGACTGGCTGTTTGCAGCTCAACGTCCACAAACTGAGGCAGGTCAGCAGGCGATTGCCCATCTTGACGACCTCGCCAAACAGCAAGGCTTGAATGTGGGTCCGCTCACCATTGGCGATCGAACCGTTTCAGCCTGGACGCGCCTTACTGCTGCTACAAACCGCGTGTCACAACCGCTCAACTTACAGGCAGACGTGCAAGGCGTTCATGCCTCTTTGGGCAACTATGAACTGTTTGCAACCTCAGTGGCAGCAATGCACACAGCCCTCAAAGCTGCCGAGCGTCCACTGTTGACCGATCGATTGTTCCAGCAAGCAACGGCATCCCTCTTACAGCCCAACAACGGCTACCTGTATTTCGACTGGGCAGCTAGCCAGATCTTTTTAGAGCAGCGCTTTCCAGTGCTGAAAGTACTTGAGCTAGCAGGCAAACCACTTTTCAGTCATCTACGATCGCTCACCCTTAGCAGCTACGGCGAGCAAGCAGGTGTACAGCGTGGCGGCGCACTGATTCAGCTAGAACAGCGCTAGGACGTGTCATCAATTAAGCTACAGCAGTCGAAAAGAACGTTAGGGCAGACCTAAACCTTGAAACCTCCTTGGAGCAAGGGCTTCTCCTCATCCCTCATCCTTTTTGTTATCGATAACGGTAGCCACCAGAAAAATTGCCCCTAGAAAATGCTTCGAGCGCTTGTCACCTGTTATGGCAAGCGCTCGGCATGGCTTAAGTTTTGCAAAAAGTGCTCAATCAAAGGATGGCTGACACATCCTAAAAGTTCAACTTTAGAAGAAAGAGAAGAAAGATCTAGAAGTTCAACCTTAGAAGCGCAGAGTCCTACTTAAAGCCTGAGGCAAGACTAAATCAAGCGGTACGGGCTTAAGCAATATTAGGTGGTAATTCTGAGTCAGGCACACCCTGAGTTTGCGCCAGGTAAGACGCAATGAGTTCACTCACGTGTTCGCGCTGGATTTCAGTCCCTGTAACAGTGTTGCCAGGTGTATCAAAGAAAATGATGCTATGGATAATCTCCATGGCTAGCATCTGAAAAAGAATATGTGTGACGGGTATGGGTAGCGCTATCATCTGCGGATCGTGCATTGGATAAGGGCTGTTTGAGACATCCTTCAAGCTAGAGAAGGCGTAAATGACGTTTTTCTCCAGTTCTACTTGTGACTGGTTTTGTAAAGTTGTGATCGCCCAGTCTTGATCTAACGTCTGCACAATGTAGTACTGTTCATGACGCAGTTGTGACGCTAAAGATTTCAGCACAGGGGCAATAGCTGTAACCAAGGCAGGCGTATTACCGTCTTGAGGAGCGTCGTTGATGAGTTCCTGAATTTGTTTGTCAATATTCATTTTGAAGAGTAAACTCCTAATTAAATGAGTGAAATGAGTAAGTTGTAAAGCTTCCCTGCTTTGATCTAGACGTTGCCATCGTATTGTGGTCACAATTAGTTCAATTAATTCCAGTTATCGTTGAGTATGTAAGTACCGTGGGGGATATCTGCCGAAGCGTGGAGGCAATTTTTCAATTACTGCTTGATGAGTTAAAGCTGTCAACTAATGCGTCTGAGCAAAATTGCTTGGATGTATCCGATCGACTGGCAAAAGAAGTCGCTCGCATTTGTGTTGAGAGTAAGCGTATTCAAGCGTCTGGCGAGATTGATACTTGGGCAACAGCACTGGCACGACACCGCCTTCAGCAATGCTTGCATTATTACAAGCTAGGCTCGAAGCGAGGACGGGTAGAACTGCACAGCACGCTCAGTGCGATCGTGTATCGTTACATTACTCCCCCCCAGACCCAATCAAGCTATCAAGCACGTTTGACGCTGATCGAAGACTTTCTTCAAAGCTTCTACATGGAAGCGCTGAATGCTTTTCGACGTGAGACTCAGCTACCAGTAACCTACCAGCCACGGACACTGCTACAACTAGCAGAATACATGGCTTTTACTGAACGCTATGGTAAGCGTCGCATTCCTCTACCGGGACGGCGTAATCAACAGCTTATTATTCTGCGTGCCCAAACTTTTTCACAACAACAGCCGCTCGAAACACTAGTTGATATCGAACGTGCGGCTGATGGTGGCTCTAGTGAAGGCGACAGTCAATGGACAGCTGCTTCCATGCAGCAAGTGCGAGAGCAAATGGTGGCTCAGGAGCCAGAGCCGACGGAGGATAGCTTGCGTCAGGCTGTTGTAGCTGAGTTAATGGCGTACCTGGAAGAGCGGAAGCAAACCGATTGCGCTGATTACTTTGCGCTCCGTCTGCAAGATTTGCCTGCCAATGAAATTGAGGTAATCTTAGGGCTGACACCCCGTCAACGGGATTACTTACAGCAACGTTTTAAGTATCACCTCATTCGCTTTGCGCTCTCGCACCGCTGGGAACTGGTGCATCAATGGTTGGAGGTAGACTTAGAGCGCAATCTCGGTTTAACGTTGCATCAGTGGCAGACGTTTCAGGCACAGCTTGATCCTCAGCAGACAGAGTTGCTGCAACTGAAGCGAAAGCAGCTAACTGATGCGGCGATCGCTCAGTCGATCGGCTGCACGATAACACAAGTTCGCAAGCAGTGGTTTAAGCTACTTGAGCAAGCCTGGGAAATGCGTAATTATTTAGTGTCCGGACAAAGTGCGTCTTCCGATGAATAGGAACATATGCCATGAATGATGACTCGGACGCTCTCCAGAGGAATCTGCTCGAGCTACTTCAAGATCTGGTTCTTTTTACCACCTCAGAGTCATCTGAAGTGGTTAATCCAGTTATTGATGGGAGCGATGGGCAAAGCGGCGCTTCAGTAGTGAGTGCGCCGGATTTACTCATTTCACAGGATGCACCCTCTGTAGATTCCAGCCAATTTAAATTCGATGCTTCCTCTCAACGGAAAAACTTACTAAAACTTGGAGAGACACCTGCTGTGCAAGACCGTTTTCATACCCTGTTGAAACATCGGTTACAAAGCGAGATTCAACAAAACCTCCCCCTGTTCCCCTGGGAAACAGAAGTTCACGATTACGAAACCGAAAGTACCGTTGGGTTCGTAGACTCGGCTGTACTTGCTGCGCCTCCCGCAGCCGTAAACCAGAGCATTCCAGCTCAAGTTTGGCTCCATCAATTAAAAGTACTGAATTTACCTGTTGCTTTACCCGATCGACTTTTGGGGCAATTGCTAGAGCGCTGTCAAAACGTCGTTCAATCCTCTCTTTTAGAGGGTGCAAAGCTTGTAAAATCTGTCGAGGACTTGTTTCCTGGTCAGTCTCAATCACTGAATCAGCTTGCAGGGATGGTGATGACATCACCTGCTCGTTCAGGTGCTATGCCGCCGCCCTCGGGTGCCAACTACCCAACTAACTACGAGTCAGCAGTTCCAGCCCAGCAAATGGTGTTATCGCTTTTAGCGGCACGCGAAATCATTGCAGCGCTAACGCTGACGGTTTCTCTTAGACAGCCAACCTTAGAGCGCCAGTGGCTTACTGAATTAGGGGCTTTAAGCTTACAAGTAGATTACGGCTTGGATGCAACGGCTGCAAAACTACGCATTCAAGGCACCTTGCCCTGTGGTGGAACGCTTACACTGCGGAGTGAGCATTTAGAAGCAAGCGCTCAACGTGCTACGGCTGGTGTCCTAAGTGTGGAGCTATTTGACCTTGCCCCCCATCAGTCTGGCGTGTTGGAAGTTTGCTTGCCTGAACAAAAGCCGTTAGTTTTTGCCGTTCGCATTACTGACTAAACTGTGGATGAACGTCAGGGTGACAACTTTAGTGCATCAGTTAGCCTTTTCAAGTCGTGGGTATGATGGATCTGGTTGCATGACGATCGGACGTTGAACGTTAAAAGTAGATTGGACAGTCTCACTGATGGCAGAGAGGAAGTTCAGAGAGTGATTTCTGTTGCTCAGGCATCGCTCTGGCATAACAGTTTTGGATCAGGGAAGCGAGTTTAACGTTGTCGTCATTGCAGCCAGCAAACCGCATGATCTTTTTACCTGCTGATGTTTAGTCATTCTGGGGCTGGTGTTTCTGAGGGTGCAAAGGTAGGAACGATCGCAGCTCGCTTTAAACAGCGCTTGCAGACCCTACCACCGGAAGTTGAAGAGTCGCTCTTACTACGGATACTAGTGCAGGTGATGGTGCTAGCTGGGATCGCCGCAACAGACGTAGCGGCATCGACTAGCATGAGTGTCTGGGCAATCCCCTTAAGCATTACAGGAGCATTCTGGAGCTGGCGACAGCGGCACAAGCGCAACATAGCGGTAAAGTTCTGCATTGCGATCGGAATGCTGCTGGCAATGGCAGCCTTTTTTGTAGGATTACGAGCTGAACTAAATGACACTCGGTTAGTTTTAGCGGAGCTACTGGTGCAGCTTCAGGTGTTGCACAGCTTTGACCTTCCACGTCGTAAAGATCTAGGCTACTCAATGGTGATCGGGTTAATCCTGATTAGCGTTGCCTGTACGCTGAGCCAGACGATGACGTTTGGGCTGCTGCTGCTGTTGTTTTTGGCGATCGCGCTGCCCGTACTGGTACTGGATTACCGTTCCCGGTTGGGTTTATCGAACCAGTTTTATCAGTCACCACTACAACGGGCAGGGCTGTCTCCCAAACGATGGCTCGGCTTTATGTCGGTGATTTTGGTCATCGGGCTAATTGTTTTTGCTTGTTTGCCGCGTTTTCCGGGCTACCAACTGCGATCGTTTCCTGTCAGCCCACAGATTCAGCAAGATTTTCAAGACAACAGCCGTATTATCAACCCTGGCTATGTGCGCCCAGGTGATGGCAAAGGCGGCGGTGGCACTCCAGATCAGGGTCAAGGGAGTGGACCGGGCAAACTGAATGAGAATTTTTACTATGGTTTTAGTAGCCGTATCAACCAGAACTTGCGAGGAGCGCTGAAGCCTAGAGTCGTACTGCGGATACGATCTCAGGCAGAAGGCTTTTGGCGAGTGCTGGCGTTTGATCGCTATCTTGGGCAGGGTTGGGAGATTTCTCAGAATGATAAGACAGTCACAATTACGCGCCCTGAATGGTCGTATCAGTTCTTTTTGCCGCGACCGATCACACTAAATAAAACGAAAGAAATTGTTCAGACCTATACGGCTGTCTCAGATTTGCCGAATCTACTGCCATCCCTAGCCCAGCCAAAGGAGCTTTATTTTCCGACACGGCAAGTCGCGATCGACCTTAATGGCAACTTGCGATCGCCGCTGGAACTGCGTGAAGGGCTAACTTATACGGTTGTTTCGGAAGTACCGTATCGCGATCGCACCCGCCTTAGAGAAGCGTCACCGAACTATCCAGCCAGTATTGTGGCTGACTATTTGGATGTGCCGCCCAAAATTTTGGCGCGGGTACGAAAGCGCACACAAGAATTGCTCGCAACCTCGCCGAAGCCAATTACGTCTGCTTACGAAAAAGCGCTCTTTCTAGCTCAGGTTGTAAAGCAGCGCTACACGATTCAGCCTGAGTTGCCATTTCTGGAGCCAGATGAAGACCTGGTAGAAGCCTTTCTGTTTAAATATCAAGGGGGCTATCCAGACTATTTTTCGACAGCACTGACGGTCATGCTGCGCTCAATTGATATACCAGCAAGGCTTGTAGCGGGTTTTGGACCGGGAGAATTTAATCCCTTTACAGGTTTGTACGTCGTTCGTAATACTGATGCTTACGCCATTACAGAGGTCTTTTTTCCTAAATATGGCTGGTTTGGCTTTGACCCGATTCCTGGTCATGAGTTAATTCCACCGTCGATTGAGGAGAGCCAAACCTTTAATGCCCTGCGATCGTTTTGGCGCTGGGTAGCAGGTTGGCTACCGTCACCCGTTACCAGTTGGCTCAGTCGGATTTTTGGCACACTGGCTGGTTGGATTGCGATTGCTCTTACACGGTTAATGGGGCTGCTTTCGCAAGGCTGGGTTGGGCTCTTTGCAGGCTTACTGCTGGCGATCGCGCTCGGCTTTATAGGTTGGCTTCTATGGCGTGGTTGGCGTAGTTGGCGCTACCGTCGCTGGCTGGCAAAACTACCGCCGATGGAAAGTCTGTATCAGCAAATGTTGCATTGGCAGGCACTTCAAGGCTTTCGTAAACGTCCGGCTCAAACTCCGCTGGAATACGCGCAGCAGGCACAGACAGTTCAACCGCTAGCTCAGTCAAGGGCGATCGACGATATTTCTCAAGCGTATGTTCGCTGGCGCTATGGGGGTCAAGTCCCCAACCTTACTCAGCTAAAGCAACGATTGCGCGACTTGAAACGTCCATCAACGACCCAGCGCCGTGTCACTTTAAAGCACCTGCTCAACCGTTCAACTGAAACGTAAGGCTATTTAGAGCTACAGTCCGCACTTAAGGTAAAGCTTACGTAGCCGGATATGGACAGTAAGCCAATAGCAGTCATGATTCAGCAGTGTCCTGGTTAGCTGTTTGCAGACAAGTCGACTATTTTTGTAGCTAGGATCTATTGCGATAGCTTAGGGAATGACGTTATACGATAGACAAACTGATACAAGTAGGAGGGGAAGAAAGTCAGAGATGCCCTTACCTGACTCTAAGCGCTATAGCAGCAACGATACTTTCTAGGCTTCATACAGTGCAGCATGATGCTTAGAATGGGTTGGAGAGGCATGGCGCGGCTGTTCAATAGTTACAAAAGCCTTTCAATAGTCACAAAAGCCTCATTGTCAGAAGGAGCACAGGTAACTTACTGCATGAAGATTCTGTGTATGCCAGCCAATCACTTGTCGGGGATGTTATTGTCGGATGGAGACGGGCACACTATAGGTAATGACTCTGTACACTAATACAATTCACGTTTTTAACGTCCCGCTCTAGAAGTAACTTTAGGATGAGAAAGCTTACTTCTAGCTACGTTGCTTGACTGCTACTGCTAAAGCAGTAAGATTTATTAAGGGATGATGGTCAAAGCTTGCTTTAAGTCATCCGCAGATCGAAGGGAAGAAAAATCCTAAGTTTTACATTGATACCTGTCATTACTTGTCCTGAGAGAGCTAGTGGCTCTCCACTTGAAACTTAAACCTCATTATCATTATGCTTCGACCAGAACATCGCCAACCCGTTAGCCTGGATCGTCTACCAACCGCTTCAGACCGTAGTACGATACAGCCAACGCAAAGCCGTGTTTTGGCTCAGTCTTCTGACATTGAGGCGCTAACAGAAAGCTTGATGCCCAAAGGTATTAGTGCCAGTAAGCAAGCTGTGATTGAACGTCTTATTACCATGTGGGCTACAGCGCCCGAGCGTGATGTGGCTTAGGTTTTGATACTATTGGTTCTCATCTGCCAAGTTGTGTCATGTCTTCCTCCAACCGTCTTCCGCTTCTGATTTCAGTTGGATTGGTACTTTTAAGGCTTACTAAATTAAGCTTCGTTGAGTAATATTTTATCCGACAACAATTTATTTATTAGCAACCTCATCTACAATAGCGCTATGGGGTTGTTTTTACGTGTTAATGTTTCAGCTTGAGTACTGCTGGAGTAGAGTTTAGCAGCCGCAACTAAGAGCATCGATTGAGGGTATTGCGAAACTGGCTAAGATGGCACTGTAGTCTTAGCAGTCTGTGTTCCTCGATCGCCGCCCTATACTCGTCGGGCAGTTGGCAAAATGGTTAGTGAAAGATCTCTGAATCGTCTTCGAGAACTGATTCAGCGCATTGTAGAGGCAGAGACTGACGACTTCTTTGAACTTGCGAAAATAGCTGGACTTAATCCTTCTAAAGATTTTTCTACTGCAAACTTGAGTGGTCTAGATCTGCGCTCTGCTCAACTGAAAGGGGCAAATTTTATAGCGACCGATCTCTCGCAAGCCAATCTAGTAAATGCCAATTTGGCGGAAGCTAATTTAATTAATGCCAATCTGATTGGTGCAAAGCTCATCAACGCTACTTTAGATAGTGCCAGTTTAGTCAGCGCTGACATGATGGGCGTTAGCCTGGTCAATGCCACGCTTTTGAGTGCAAACCTTACAGGTGCGAACTTGACTAAAGCCAACTTAAGCCACGCTGATTTACGTCGCGCTGTATTGGTTGGCTGCAAGCTAGATGGTGCCATTCTGTACTTGGCATCGCTCAATCATGTCGATTTACGCCGTTCGAGTCTGACAACGGCTAACTTTAGAAGCGCTAATCTCTATGGCACAAACTTGAGCTATGCCGATCTGCGAGGAGCAGACTTGACTGATGCAAATTTGGCGGGTGCGACCTTTGAAAAGGCGTTGCTTGGTGACAATCAGGGGTTGACTAAAGAGGTGATAGCAGATTTGCAACAGCGTGGTGCGATCGTTGATCACTAATTAGCTGACTCTGATTAACTGACTAAAGATTACTGGTCTTAGCCTCAACGGCTCTAGCATTGCTGCTTCCTGGCACAATAGATTCAATGCACTACGAGGCAGTTCAAATGGGGTATCGATGCGAATGGGCGACAGGACAGTCGGTTTACCTCGAAAACGTTGATGAACAGACTCGTGTGACCCTCACTAATAGCAGCCCAGGACAGCAGCAGCAGTCGAGCAACCATGTTCAAACAGGACGCTGGACTGCACCACCCGAAATCTGGCGAGTCGCGATCGGTCTTGTAGTTAAATTGCTTACAGCTCAGGGCGAACAGTTTATCTACATACAGGGCAACCAAGTTAGTACGTCAACAGAAGCGCCATCCTGGGGTGATGCTCAACCCCTGCCAGTACACGTTGATTCAATGCCTGCTGCCATGTCTCCAAAGCCTTCGATGGCACCCATGCAGCCTTTACCACCGATGAAAATGGGTGATATGCAGATGGATCAAACGACGATGATGATGCAGATGGGAAACATGCGGATGGAGATGAACCCGATCGAGGCATCGAGTAAGCCATCACCTCAAACAGGAGGAGAACAACCATCCACGTCGGCTGTGCAACGCAATTTTTGTAGTCAATGCGGTAGCACACTTAAACCCAGCGATCGCTTTTGCGCGCATTGTGGACATCGACTTGACTAAGCTTAAGTAACGCTGCAAAACTTCTGCCGTTATGCGTTCGCTGCTTTAACTATAAGCGTTTATATTTCCATCGGCTAAGGGCAACGTAAACCAAAACTGGGAGCCTTTGCCAGGATGGCTAGCAACACCAACCTGCCCACCATGCGCTGTAATCACTTGCCGACAGCGATGTAAACCTAGCCCAATGCCTGTCAAATGCTGGTTGTCGATGCCCCGCACATAGAGTTGAAACAGCCGATCGCATTGGTTCTGATCCATCCCCCGTCCATTGTCTGCGATCGCGCAGTGGATCATGCGGGGCGCAGCCGTTGTGGTGTCGATCGTGGCGTTGAGTGTGATAGTCAAACCGGGTGCATTGTGTTTAACCGCATTAAGCAATAAACTCTCAAACACTTGCCGCAGTTGCTGTAAGTCTGCTTTGATGGGCGGCAGATCGCAAGGTACCTGAGCGCAGAGAGTAACATGGTTTTCTGCCAAAAGTGGTTTCAGATTTGACAGAGCAATGTCTACAACTTGATGCAGATGCACGGGCTGGCAATGAAGTACGGTTGCAGGTGTGTCATCTGTATGACCTTCTAAAAGAGAATTCAGTAGATTGAGCTGATGGTCGCAGCTCTGCACCATGCGATCGAATTTGCCACAGGGCACGGGTACCGCTTCACAGTCTTTATGACGGCTTCTTAAACTGTTTAGCACCATTAACATTCCCTGTACGGGAGTCCGTAGGTCATGGGCAACGGCATGTAGGAGCAAATCTTTCACCTGATTGAGACTTTGCAGTTCCTGCATGCGCTGCTGCAACTCGGCGGTACGGGCTTGCACCTGTCCTTCCAAGCTCACTGTAAGCGTTTGAAGGTGCTGATAAAGCTGACCTTGCTGGATCGCAATTTCCACCTGTGTCGCAAGTTGTTCTAGCAAATTGGTTTCTAGCGGCAACCAGTGGCGCGGTCCAGAGCATTGATTGACCAGCAGAATGCCAAACATTTTGTGATGCACCATGATGGGTACACCAATGCTTGCTTTGACTTGACAGTAGCGATAGTACTCAGCAATTAGTGGGGGCTTGTCTGCTTGAGCGGTATCATCGATCGCCTTCACAGGCTTTACATGGCAGGGATTCTCTGAGGTTTTTTGCTTAAAAAGTGCCTCGATTTCCTGAGCCACCCGCTGATCTGACACCCAGTCTTGCACTGAGGTCCAACCGGGGCTTACTGACTCGGCGACCGTCAAGTTGTGTCCAGATAAGCCCTGCCCACAGGGATCGAGCCGTATGATGAAAACCTGATCAGCTTGTAGCAGATGACGAACTTCAGAAACAGTCGTGTTGAGAATCTCGTCTAGCTCCAGCGATCGCCGAATGCGCTGTGCTGTCTCCGCCAATAACCGCTCACGATCTGCTGCAAACCGCAGTTGAGCTTCCGCCTGCTGCCGTTCCGCTACGGCTGCCGCCAACATCAGCACAATGCCCATCGTGACACCCACAAAAGTCTGGAGTAGGAGGGTCGCCTGCTGTGTGTTGCCATTTGCATCCATCAAGAAAGGTCCTCGATGTTGCGTTAAGCCCCAAAAGGCAAGACTAGAAACAATAAAACCACTTACTACGGTACCCCGTTGCCCAAACCGCAACGCTGCCCAGACAATGGGAGCAAGCGGTAAGATCTCTAACGGATACCGCGCTTTACCTGCGTGCATAGAAGCACAAAAAACAAACCAGCTCACGCTTAAGAGCAGCGTTACCCACAGCAAGGCTTCAAGGGTTCGCCATCGACGCCATTGGTGCTGCAATTGCTGCCACCATACCGACGCATTTGACCCGAATGGAACATTGTTGGGCAGGGGTTTGCTCAACCAAACCAGCAGCAGCGGAGCCATGACCAAAATGCCAATGCTGTCTCCCAGCGCGATCGCCCACCACTGACTGCTAAATTGCTGCCAGGGACTTAGACCAGCGATGCATGCATAGAGAGTACGAATAGTGGCATTGGGTATAGGGGATGCTACAACTGCCAACGCGAGAAATTTGAGGGCACCCCGCAGGCTGTTGAGAGACGAAGACCAGCCGACCTGACGCAGTAACGCTTTGCCAACGATCGCGCTTAACGTCGTGCCAACAGCAGCGACTAAAGCGGCTGCCCCTGTCGCTCCTACCGATACGGCTAGCAAAAAACTTCCCAGGCTAATACCAACCCAGACATCAGTGCTGCTTAGTAGCAAAACGCCCAGAGCAATGCCCGCAGGAAACCAGATCGGTGAGGCTTCTAAGCCCAAATTTGCTACGAAAAACGTTAACCTACCCACCACAAAATAGGCTAGTGCAATCGCTCCAGTCCTGAGCAGGTATGCTCCTAATGGCACGGTCTTACGCTCCCCAAACAAGGGCGCGATCGCGACAGCAGACTGGCTAATGGTTTCAGTACTAGCATCTCTTTTCCCTTCTGGATAGCCTCTAGTGTTCCACCAAGAATTGCTTGAGCGTTTAAAGCCCTCAAACGACTCTTTAGATCAGCAGTAAGCCGCCTACGTAGATGTGACGGATAACCCACCATACATACTAGGGTGGCGTGTTAAGCGGAGGGATGGCTTCCCCCATCTGGATGAGCAAAGTAAGCAGCGGCAGCCATCAGGATTAAGGGACTGTTACTCTACTGTTCTACGTCTGATGTTGTATTGACTGTCACTTTTGCTACAGGGCTTGCAGGGGTGGCGATCACAGACGATACTTTCTGTGCTAACAAAACTGTCACGATATGCGACAACAGACCGACCGGACCCGCGAACAAGCAGAGTACCAGGGAGTGAGCTGTCCAGACATTTGTCCGCTGCCCTTCCCAATAGATCCAGCGACCAACGAATAAATCCATCACTAGAAAATGTGCCCAGCCTGTTGCAGCAGCTCTTTCATCGCTAAAAAACCGAGCAATGTCTGCTAGTTTTGGGTTGGAAAGTGCCTGCGCCGTTTCAGTATTCAGCGTACCGAAAATGAAATAAAGGTAGAGTAACGCTAAAGCAACAAAGGGCAAGTAGGATGTCATCACTCGTTTAGTGATGTTCCAGTTAGGAAGCACAATCATCAAAGCCCAAAAGGGCAAGACAAAAAGATTGGCACCGTCAAAAAGTTGGGCGATCGTCATAAGAGAGTATGTCAAAAGTAAATGGCAGTCGTACTAAGCGGTAGTTATGGTCAGTCTAATCTTGAGTGAAAGGTCGTGTCGAAACTGCAAGGGAAACCGTCAGGCTCGCTTATTTGTTACGCTTCGTAACAGATAGTTTTTCTGGTACGGTCATGTCTCTGCTTCAAGTCCACCATTTGCATAAAGCCTATCGCGCTCAAGGCAAAACGACCCGTGCTGTCAAGGATGTATCACTTGAGATTGAGGCAAAGCAAGTGCTAGCGTTCTTGGGTCCGAATGGTGCAGGCAAAACGACAACCATCAAAATGATCGCCGGACTTGTGCTGCCGGATGAGGGAACCGTGAGCATTGCCGGACGCGACCCCCATCGCCAACCACAAGCACTACGATCGGTGGGAGCAGTTTTGGAGGGTAGCCGCAATCTCTACTGGCGGTTGACTCCAGCAGAAAATCTGGAGTATTTCGGGGTTTTAAGGGGTTTATCACGACGGGTCGCACGGCAGCGATCACGAGCATTGCTCGAACGGTTTGAGTTGAGCCATAAGAGTACGACGCGGGTACAAAAGCTCTCGCGGGGGATGCAGCAAAAGGTGGCGATTGCCGTAGCATTGATTCATGAGCCACCGCTGCTGCTGTTAGATGAACCGACCCTGGGGTTGGATGTAGAGGCAACCCAAACGGTGAAGCGTCTGGTGCGCGAGATTGCCAGCGAAGGTCGAGCGATTCTTCTAACGACACACCAACTTGACATTGCCGAGGAATTGTCCGATCGCGTCGCGATTATCAACAATGGCGAAATTGTGACCGAGCAGCCGACGAAGGCGCTGATCCAGCAGTTTTCCAGAGCGGTCTACCGGGTGGAGTTGTCTGAACTGCCTGACGATCGCAGCGCTAAGTTGATGGCTCTGGGCGCGATCGTGGAAGGCACGGTGATTCATATTCCCGACCCTGCGTTACTTTATCCTGTGCTAGAGGTTTTGAACCCCTTACCGATCATTCGGCTCGAAACCGAACGCGCCACGCTCACCGATATTTTTCTGAAGCTAACTCAAGCGCCGCCAGCCCAAGCGACCCTAACACCAATGAATGTACCTGGAGGTGCCCATGTTTGAACTTCTTTTAGCAGAGTTAACGCGGGCTGGTATTCAGTTTCGGCGCTATCTCTTTGAAGCGGTCGGCGGCATTGTGATTTCAACTGCCGTCTTTTATGGGCTTTTCCTTAGCGTCAGCTACATTGCTGGTCCGGGGCTAGCGTTTGGCGATCGGCTGGATGCCATTATTGTTGGCTACGTGCTTTGGACGCTGGTGCTGTTTATCATGGCAAACATTTCTGGCACCCTACAGCGAGAAGCTCAAACCGGCACGTTAGAGCAACTCTTTATTTCGCCCTTCAGCGCCTCACAGGTGTTTTTGGCGCGGGCAGTGGCGGATCTGCTGCTGCAAGCGGGTCTAATCGCTGCCATTTTGGTGATTATCATGGCGTTAACTGGGCGCTGGCTAGCCTTTCCGCTGACCCTTTGGCTACCCCTGCTGACGGTGCTACTAGGAGCCTACGGACTGTCGTTTGCGATCGGCTCCCTGGCGTTGATGGTCAAACGTATTCAGCAGGTGTTGGGGATTTTTCAGTTTGCGCTCCTGTTTTTGCTCAGTGTACCAACTGAGGAATGGACAGGGAACCTGCGTCTGCTCGGTGATTTGTTGCCCATGAGCCCTGGTGCAGGGCTGTTGCGAAACGTCATGGCGCGACAGCAAGCGTTGGATCTACACCAACTCAGCATAGCCCTGGTGAATGGTGGAGTTTACTTTGCGATCGGTCTCGTCCTTTTTCGTTGGGCAGAACGCTACACAAAGCGCCACGGCAACCTCAGCGACTACTAAGAAAACGTCTAAGTAGCTGGACGTAATGATTGATAAGCTGCATTTCGAGATCAGCTGCATTTCGATTTTGCATTCGACTGAGCGCTCACGCCGAAGTCTCCATACTCTTAGTCTTGTATAGGCGGGTTGAGCGCAGTCGAAACTCGGTTTTTGGATGGTGATGGTGCTTCATTTAGCCCTTCTACTTGCAAACAGAATACTTGTAGGAGCAGGTTTAATAAAAAGGTGAGCGGCTAGGAAAGACTCTGACAAAACCGTATCCAATAGTCAATTTCTGCTTGGATCTCGTAAGGTGATTCTGTCGAGCCAACATTGTGGAACGAAAATGAGTCTGCGTACCGTCATTGCGACAAGATATGTCACCCCGTTGCGCGAGGGTGGCTCACTGCCTGCCATTGTGGAAGCTGATGATGATGGCATGTATGTACTTAAATTTCGTGGCGCTGGTCAGGGAGCCAAGGCACTCATTGCCGAATTGATAGCAGGAGAAATTGCCCGTGCCGTAGGGTTGCCAGTGCCGGAAATCGTCTTTGTTGAACTGGATGCTGACCTTGCCCGGACGGAACCTGACCCAGAGATCCAAGACCTGATTCGAGCGAGTGCTGGTCTGAACATTGCACTTGATTATTTACCTGGCTCCATTACGTTTGACCCAATAGCAGGAAACGCTGAAGCTGATCTTGCGTCGGCGATCGTCTGGTTTGATGCGTATGTAACTAATATCGATCGCACGCCGCGCAATGCCAATCTGCTAGTCTGGCATCGGCGACTCTGGCTGATCGATCACGGTGCAGCGCTCTACTTTCACCACACCTGGAACCGTTACCGCGATCGCAGTCGTGACCGCTTCCCTGCGATTCAAGACCATGTGCTGCTCCGCTTTGCCAGTAGCCTACAAACGGTTGATGCAGCCTTAACCGAACGGCTCACGCCAGAACGCATTCATCAAATCGTGCAACTAATTCCTGATGCCTGGTTAGTAGACTCACCTTTTAGCGATAGCCGCCAACATCGCGATGCCTACAGTGAGTATTTGCTGAGACGATTGGAGCTACCGCGTGTTTTTCTAGAGGAGGCGCTCCATGCACGATCGCTTAACGTATGATTACGCCATCATTCGCGTGGTGCCAAAGGTAGAGCGCGAAGAGTTTGTCAACGTTGGTGTCATCGTTTCATGCGCTAGCAGTCGCTTCCTTGAGGCTCGCATCGAGCTGGATGAGCAAAGACTGTTGGCGATCGACGCCACGCTGGATCTAACGACAATTCGAGATTATCTAGCCGCCATTCCAATTGTTTGTGCAGGCGGTAAGCAAGCTGGCTCAATTGGTCAACTGCCGCAACGAGAGCGCTTCCACTGGCTCGTAGCACCCCGAAGCACCATGATCCAAACATCGCGGGTACACACAGGACGTTGTGACCACTTACCTGCCATCATCGAACATTTGCTAAACACAATGGTACGTCCATTGCGCACAACCCATTCGGCAATGACAACAGAGCCAACAGGAGGATACGAACAGCCGAAGTAACATCAGTGGGAAATGTTTCGGATGATACATTCTCAAGCGGAGCGATCGCCTTAATTGGAAAGCAGAGCCGCGCGATCGCTAACGCAGACATGCCAGTGTCACGAAGGGCAGTGTCTAGCAGCCATCATCCCAAAACCGTCACCTAGAACCTTTAGTGGTTTGCTTCCACATAGCTCGTGTTTTTGGCAAGTCCTTGCGAATCAAAAATCATGCGATAGAGAGCGCTAACCAATGTCCCCTGATCAGTTAAAGTCCATAAAGTCTATGAATCAACCTGTTAAAGGCAACGCTATGTCTTTTGTCGATCGCTCCTTTGCTCTCTCACACCGTTTTGGGTACGTAGCTGCACTTGGAATGCTCGTCGGTGCATGCAGTAGCCCTACCCCTACACCGACTGCTTCTCCCTCAGCCCAAGCAAGCGGTAACGACTATACCGTTGGCATGGTCATTGTTGGTCCTAAAGATGACGGTGGGTGGAATCAGGCACAGTATGAGGGGATGCAGGAAGTCGTGCAAAAGGTGCCAGGGGTCAAATTTGACTATGTAGATAAGGTCAACCCTGCCGATCGCCCCAACGTGAAGGGCGCACAAGTTGCCGACGAACTGATTGGCAAAGGTGCCAAGCTCGTGATCTTCAACTCCGACGACTTCAAAGACGATGCCCTGGCAACGGCAAAGAAACATCCAAACATCACCGTAGTCCATGCCTCCGGCGACTATGCATGGAAAGACGGCAAAAACTTCAAAAATCAGCCCAATCTCAGCAACATCATGGGGCGTATGGAATACGGCAAGATGATGGCTGGTTGCGCTGCCGCCTTAGGCACTCAAACAGGCAAAATTGGCTATCTGGGTCCCTTGATTAACGATGAAACCCGTCGCTATGCCTCGGCTGCCTATCTGGGTGCCAAATATTGCTGGGAAAACTATCTCAAAAAGAAGCCAGCCGATCTGAAGTTTAAAGTGACCTGGATTGGCTTCTGGTTCAATATTCCTGGCGTGACGCTTGACCCAACAAAGGTGGTCAATGACTACTTTAACGGCGGTTATGATGTGGTGATGTCGGGTATCGACACGCCTGAAGCCGCTACCGAAACGAAAAAAGCGGCGGCGGCAGGTAAAAAAGTGAAGTATGTTCACTATGACTTAAAGACAGGCTGCAACCTTGCTCCTGATGTGTGTCTTGGCGTACCCTACTACAACTGGGGTCTGCCCTACACCGACGCCGTCAAGAAAGCTAAGGACGGTAAGCTTACCAGTGAATTTGTCTGGCTGGGACCCGACTGGAAAGACATTAACAGCCCTGACTCGATGATTGGCTTCTTACCTGGTAATGCACTGGGAGAGCAAAAGGCGACGATCGATACATTTATCAAAGGGTTGGGCGATGGCAGCGTCAATCCCTATAAAGGTCCGTTGAACTTACAGGATGGCTCAGCGTATCTCAAGGCAGGTGAAACGGCTACTGAGCAACAGATTTGGTATATGCCGCAACTGCTAGCAGGCATGGAGGGGTCGAGTAAGTAGAAAGGTATAAAGGCTAAAGTATGAAGGCTAAAAGCTTTTACCCTTTAGCCTTTTCCATTCCCTTCGTCGCTTCTGCTATGAAAGTTGAGCTACAAAACATCTGCAAGCGGTTTGGCACAGTTCAGGCGAACGATGACGTTTCGCTGACTGTAGAGGCGGGCAGCATTCATGGACTGCTGGGCGAAAACGGAGCGGGCAAAAGTACGTTGGTGAAGGTGCTGAGTGGCTTTATTACCCGCGATCGCGGCACTCTGCTCCTTGATGGTAAGCCTGTAGAGGTGAAAACGCCTGCCGACGCGATCGCCGTTGGCATAGGGATGTTGCACCAAGACCCACTCGATTTTCCGCCATTGTCGGTACTGGACAACTTTTTGGTCGGCAAGTCGGGCAGTCTCTTTACCAACCGACGGCAAGCCTTTCGGGACTTTCAACGACTGGCGGCACAGTTTAACTTTGCTCTCAACGCTAACGAAAAGGTCAGCAACCTTACTGTTGGCGAACGGCAACAGCTTGAAATTCTGCGTCTGTTATCGCTGGGTGTAAAGACACTGATTCTAGATGAACCAACCACCGGCATTTCGGCATCGCAGAAAGACGAACTCTTTGCAGCGGCAGAACAACTGGCGGCACAGGGAAAGTCGATTATTTTTGTGTCGCACAAGCTGGAGGATGTGAATGCACTGTGCGATCGCGTGACCGTCATGCGTCACGGGCAGGTCGTTGGCAATTTGGAAATTCCCTGCCCTGACGAAGCCCTAGTAGAACTGATGTTTGGGCGCGAACTGGCACCACCTGTAAAACCAAAGACGCGGCAAGACGCAATCGCCCTGGAATTAAAAACAATTAGTCTAAGCACCGATCGCCTCAGCGTTAAAATTCCCGATCTCACCGTGCATCAAGGCGAAGTCATTGGGCTAGCAGGGCTGGAAGGCGGCGGTCAACAACTGCTGCTGCTGCTCTGCGCGGGGTTGCTTAAAGCCTCATCTGGCACCATTCGGGTCAATGATGTGGATATGACCACCAAACTTTACCGCGAGTATCTCACGGCTGGCATTGGCTATTCACCTGCCGATCGCCTGCGAGATGGACTCATTCGAGGGCTATCCATTCACGAACACGTCGCCCTTCGCACCCCCCCCAACGGTTTCTTTGTTGACTGGAAAGAGACGTTAGAAAAAGCGCTGCACGCGATCGCCCTGTTCAACATTCGTGGCAAACCCCAAACGCACGTCGAACGGCTTTCTGGCGGCAACCAGCAGCGTACTCAACTTGCCCTCCTACCTGTACCGCTTAACCTATTGCTGATGGAACATCCCACTCGCGGGTTGGATATTGAGTCGGTGCTCTGGGTCTGGCAGCAACTCATTGCTCGATGTGAAGGCGGCACTGCCATCATCTTCACCTCTTCTGACCTGGATGAAATCATGCAGTACAGCGATCGCGTGATCGTCTTCAGCGGTGATGCCGTCTCAGAACCGATCGATGTCGCAGAGCTGACGGTCGATCGGTTAGGGCAAATGATCGGCGGGAAGATGGGCGCTCAGTCTCAGAAACTATCCGTCAGCACCTAATTTGACTCTTTACAAGCCATTTTCTGCCTGTTCACCTTTGGGCGAGGATATCGAACGAACGGATGAGCAAAGTCCACAGTGGGTATTTGCTTCACCATCGCGGACATAGCGATCGCCCCACCGAACTTTACCGTTGCTTCAACGTTAGTAACCATGCATGAAGCGTAAGTAACCACAGCTTCATCATTACTTACTTACGCTTGAGTGAAAGTAACCATAGCTTGTCTGGAAGTAACCAACGTTTGAGCGTAGGTAACCACAGCTTGAGTGAACGTAACGATAACTTGAGCGTGGGGAACCATAGCTTGAGTGGAAGTTAGGACAGCGTTTGCAGAAGCAAGAACTGCTTGCTCTCTCAATAGGTCGATGCATTTGCTTAAGAGAGACCATCGACCTTTTAACTGAATGAAGGGAAACTATAATCGATTCAGCCCTACTCAAGTCTTGCCGGAGAAGCATGTGTCTGAGGAAGTGATAAAAGTTTTTATCAGCTATAGCTGGGACTCGGAAGACCATAAAGACAAGGTTTATCACCTTGCTCAAGCTTTACGGGATGATGGCATTGACTGCATTATCGACCAATTTGTTCAGTCGCCTGATAACTGGGATCGCTGGATGCTTGATCAAATTGATGAATCAGACTTTGTTCTTATCATTTGCACAGAGAGGTACTACCAACGCTATAGGGGTAAGGAAGAGGTCAATAAAGGCTTGGGTGTCACTTGGGAGTCAACCTTGATTATGGGGCGCGTCCATGACGCTCAGGGAAGGAACACTAAGTTTTACCCAATCTTCTTTGATACTCCTAATAGAGGTATTATTCCCGATGGAATTCGCACTGCTTTTTACAATCTATCGGGGCATATTTTACTAAACCTTGATAATGATGAAAATCGTTTGATTGAAAATAGTGGCTATAAGGATCTTTACAGGCTTTTGACTAAACAGCCTGCTGTTATACCTAAGAAACTAGGCTCACTTAAAAAACTGGAAACAGTAGATAGGGAAATTGAGGAACGGACGAAACGGGAACGGCTTCAAAGAGAGCAGCAGCGACAGGCAGAACAATTGAAGCGAGAGGAAGTTGAAGCAACAAACTTGATGTCCCAACACGCTAGCCTTGCTAACATTACCACGTTGAAGAACGATGCATATCGGGCTGAGAGAAAACAAGATTGGGATTTGGCGCAACGGTTATGGGTTCAGGTATTAGCGGCGACTTCAGGTTCAGATATGGAGGCGATCGAGGCGTTGCAAAGCTTGGGCATCCAACAACTTACAAGAACAGCTTCATCTCAACGCTCTTCTAGAGCAGGTGTGCCTCCAGCACCTAAACAGCCCTCATCTCTGGGCGATGATCTTAGTTCAGAGGTAGGTGTAAGCTACACAGCATTGAGAGATGTGCTGAGAGAGGGTCAATGGTGGGAGGCGAACATAAGAACGAAGAAAATAATGCTGAAGATTGCTAAGCGAGAAGAGGAGCGTTGGCTTAATGACAGTAGTATTGAAAATTTTCCTTGTATTGATTTGAGAACGATTGACAATCTTTGGATGAACTATAGCCAGGGGAAATTCGGCTTTAGTATACAGAAGCGAATTTGGCAAGAGTGCGGTAGTCCAAGGGATTCCAACGAAAACTGGAACAAGTTTGGTGATTGTGTTGGTTGGCGAACAGAAGGCGAATGGATTTTTGAAGGAGACGAAACTTTTGCAATCTCAGCTCCTAAGGGACATTTGCCATTTTGTACAGTATGGGGACTTTACAACAGCAGTCCTGAGCTGGGGTATGGAGTAATCTTTTCTATTTCATTAAGGCTCGTAGTTTGTGACGTTAATACATTTCAACCTGAACCACCCTGGTAAGATCGTCCCTCTCACCGCAGGTTGGGTTGAGCACCGTCAAACTCTTGCCTGTAAATTATTGGTCGCAGCGAAACCAAACAACACTTATGCTTGAGCGTTTGAAAAGTGATCTAGACAAAAAAGAGATTAAACAATGAAACTTAAAGAGTTTTATGTGGTGATTGAACGGGATGAAGACGGTATTTATGTGTGAAGTGCCGCAACTTAAAGCGTGCTATAGCCAGGGCGAAACCATTGATGAACTAATGCAAAACATCCGTGAGGTCATTGCAATGTGCCTTGAGGAACTTGAAGACGAAACAACCACTGAGTTCATTGGCATTCAGAAAGTGGTGGTCTAGTGGCAAAACTCCCTAGCCCAACTAGAGAAGAACTGATCGCTGCGCCTCAGAAGATTGGCTTCTCTGTGGTACGGCAGAAAGTTAGCCATGTTCGCATGAAGCGCGAAGACAACCGAGTCGTCTCTATCCTTGTTCATGCCCGTAAGACGATTAGCAAAGGTCTACTTCTGAAGATTCTTCGCGATGCTGATTTGACCAAAGAGAACTTGATCAATTTGTTGGAATGATTGGGCTACCGGAAACAGATTTTTGAGTACGATCCGCCGAGGCTCAGCGACAAGAGGCGATCGGGGCATTGTGAAAAGAACCCCTACGTCACTATTAGAGTCGCTGTCTGCCCTTTAACCAGGCAAACACATCATTCACGGTAAGAGCCAACGTTAAAGCGGGCAACACTGGAAGCACGTCATCGCCAACCAATTCAGTCGGTAGTTGCTCTGGGCGAAACACCAAAATCACCCGCTCGTCTGGATCAATTAACCAGCCTAACTGGGAACCATGCTTCAGGCAGTGCAGAATGTTGCGAATGACCTTAGTCGTCGTTTGGTCTGGCGAAAGAATTTCAATTGTCCAGTCAGGATAGGTTTCAAACGCATTGGCAACTTCACCATTCGCATCAAACGGAATCCGTTCCCAGTAGAAGACTGTGGCATCAGGCACGATCGATCTGCCACCAAAAGTACAACGTAATTCTGGGAATGCCATTGCGATCTGAGCAGCCTCTGCAATCTCGTTGATCTGATCACAAAATCTGAGTTGGAGACGAGAGTGTTTCCCCTGAGGCATCGGCTTTTGTTCCACTCGACCGTCGATAAATTCACTCGCTGGCTTTGTTTCTGGTTGTTTTAGAAACTCTTCGAGTGTAAGGATTGGGGGCTTTACAACACCTGTCATGTGAAATCACTCCTGTCGCATCAATCGCAGTTTGGCTTGGTGTAGATCATCCTTACAAGCGACTGTCTCCTTATGCTACTACCTCACAAAAGCGCGATCGCCCCTCGCTGTAAGGTTGGTTGAGTCCCGTCAAGCATCTGTCAGGTGTTGATTGATGCGAAACTCAACAGCAAGCGGTGCGATTGTTCATCTTCCTAATGTTATTGTTCTTCTCACCAGATGATGTAACGATGCCAAGACGGTAGAATCCTACACATCTAAGATCGAGTAGAACCTACTAAATTAAACCGATCGTGCTTACTTCTACAGCTATTGCGTGACACCCACGAGTCATTAATGTCTAAAACGTACTATCAGCTTGGCTCGATCGTCCTTGCCCTCATCTTGATTGCCGTCATCATTGTGCTAGCTGGCGCGTCTCCAGTGCAGGTCGTTAGCCGTATGTGTTCAGGCGCGTTCGGTACACCCGATCAGTTTGCGCGAGTCATTGCAACGTTAGCTCCGCTGCTGCTGTGTACCTGTGGCTTGCTGTTCACCTTTACGGCTGGACTGTATAACTTGGGGATTGAAGGGCAGATTGTGGCAGGTGGGATTGCCGCAACGGCTGGTATGCGCTTACTGCAAGATGTGCTTCCGGCTCCGTTGGTGATGCTGCTGGCGATCGTCATTGGCGCAGGCGGCGGCTTATTGTGGGGTTTATTGGCAGGCATTTTGAACGTCTACGGTCGCATTAACGAGATTTTTGCAGGCTTGGGACTGAACTTTGCGGCACAGGGTTTGGCACTGTATCTCATCTTCGGTCCCTGGAAGCGAGAAGGCGTTGCATCCATGAGTGGCACTGAGCAGTTCCGTGAATCCCTCTGGCTACCAACCATTGGCAACACCGAAGCGAGTCCTATTTCACTGCTGCTGGCGATCGCAGTGCTTGCTTTGACGATCGTTGTGATGCGCGGCACCTATTTTGGCTTGCAGCTTCGAGCCGTTGGTCAAAACCTGAGAGCATCTTACGTCTTGGGCATTCCATCAGTACGTCAGTTGCTGAGTGCGTTTGCCATCTGCGGTGCGTTTGCAGGCATTGCCGGAGCGTTGCAAGTGCTCGCGGTTTTCCATCGCCTGATTCCTAGCATTTCCAGCAATCTCGGCTTTCTGGCATTGCTGATTGCCATGCTGGTGGGCTTTAATGCCTGGTTGATTCTGCCTGTCTCGTTCTTCTTTAGCGCTCTCAACATCGGTAGCCTCCAATTACCGTTGTCGCTCAACCTAGAATCATCTTTGGCAGGTGTAATCCAGGGAATGCTAGTGCTGTTTGTCCTGCTGGGTCGTGGGTTGAGCGATCGCAAACGTGCTGATGCCAGTTCTGGTACACCGCAAACCCGTCTTGAGCCACCTACCGAGCAGTTGGGAGTCAAGGTTTAAAGGTAGTGCCAGAGTAAGCTCATGGTGTGCCAGGAATGTTCAAAAAGGTGCTGGGTTGGCTTGCCAGTGGATCGGAGGTGTTCAGCAAACCGATCGTTCTACTAAACACCTCCCCACGAGCAACCTATGTCCAGGCATTGCTCACCGAAATTGTCACCATTATGACCGGACGCATTGTGTCTGAGGCATCCATCACCATCTCCTTATTGGGTCGGAATCTGGATGCCCCTGAAACTGTGGCTGACCCAGAAATTTTGGCAGCGTTGCAAGCTGCGATCGCTACCTTTGTAAAGGCGATTCAACAGATTTAACCGGAAGGGGCAGACTAGATTGATTGAAGGAAAGCTGTTCGATACAAACTAGAAGGATTCTTCAGCATGGAACCAGTCATTTTCTTTCCAGTTCCAGCCTTTCACATCACTTCCGCCGATAGTGTGCGGTCATGAAGTGATGCCACTGTCCATCATCACCCAACATATGTGAGGTCATGACTCGGTAATCGTCGCTCTTGAACTCGATCACATCTCTGTACTTTGCCATCTTCTCATCCCCCTTCATGGAAGGTCCGTCCGAGTTGAGCGTTAGCACCGTTTCATTAGCATCCAGTTCGCCCTCGTATACCCAAAGGTAGGTCATCATTGACCCAATCCAGGTGCCAACATAGCGCTGCTTTTGTGGGTCGTAGCCGAGAGTCATCAGCGTTGTTGCCGCACCGCCACCCGGCATCTCGCCCTGCCCTTCAGCTAAAAACCAAAGTCCACCCACGGATCGTACAGTCTCAGTTCCCGTTGGGTTTTCGGTAGGTTGACCTGATTCCATTTTTACTTCAGTTTCATATGTCCACTCCCCAACGAGTTTTTGCAGCCACTGATACTCTTTCTGTGGCTCAGCATGCATGGGTGAGTCCGGTTGTGTTTGAGTTGTTTCCATTGTTTTTGCTCCTTGTGATAAATGATTGGGGAAAATTATTTGTTTTTCCCTTCCCTATACGGGATCTGTTGTGCTTTCAACTTTGCGTGGTAGCACTTGGCTCCATGTAGACGAGTTCCCAAATGTGACCGTCTAAATCCTGAAACCCGTGTGCGTACATGAAGCCGTGGTCTTGAGGTTCGTTGTAGGTTGTGCCACCAGCGGCAACTGCCTGATGAACCAGTTCATCCACTTTTTCTCGGCTTTCAGTGGATAAGCACACCAGCACTTCAGTACTTTTTGTGGCATCACAGATTGCTTTGGGCGTGAACGTCTTGAACTTCTCATGAGTCAAGAGCATGACGAAGATGGTTTCGGAGACAATCATGCAGGTGGCCGTTTCATCGGTGAATTGAGGATTGAACTGAAAGCCGAGTTGCGTAAAAAACTCGATCGACTGCTTGAGATCTTTGACGGGTAGATTGACGAAAATTTGAGTACTCATGGTTTTCCTGATGTGGTTTGTTGCCGTAGGAGTGGAAAGGTGTTGTGGATTGAATTTAAGGGCGATTACGAAGGCTCAAGTTACTTGCTCGCAGTTGATCATCCACGGTGTACCAAACTGATCAATTAACATGCCAAACCGGACAGACCAGAAGGTTTGAGCGATCGGCATCTTAACTTTTCCGTTTTCTGCTAGAGCATGAAATATGCGTTCTGCTTCCGCTGGCTCGGTCACGCTAATCTGCACGTAGAAGCCTTGAGGTGCTTCAAAATAATCAGGTGGGCTGTCAGATCCCATTAACAGGCGATCTCCCAGGTCAAGGCAAGCGTGCATGATTTTGTCATGCCATTCAGCAGGTACTTGTTCTGCCGAAGGTGCTTCTTTGTGACTCATCATCATGGTGATCTTGCCACCAAGACATTGTTCATAGAACTTGAACGCTGCCTCACAGTTGCCGTTGAACATGAGGTAAGGATTGATTTTCATGATGTGCTCCTTGTGGTTAGTGCGTGTAGGGGCGAGTTTAGATGGATTGCTTTGAGGTGTTCGATCAAATTGCCAAACGCGCCTGGACAATCGTTCTACGGGTTGAGCGTGAAAACTGCTTGAGAGGTTTGTGGATCAAAGGGCACTGAGATGTGTTCATGTAAAATCTGCCAGTTGTCCTGATTTCTTTGGCAAACAGCGGTGGCACGCATCCACATTTGCATGGCGGGGTGGTCTTGTTCTCCCTTAAAGCGAAAGAGCCAGTGGGCAAACGCCAACTCGTCATTGACAGTAATGGTGAGGTCTTGTGTTTCCATCCCGAAAGCGTCTGGAAAGTAAGGCAGGCAGTCTTTCCACAGTTGGCGAACTGCGTCTTTGCCTTGAGTTTGAAACGGGGGTTTGACATCAAACAGAATGACCTCAGCGGCATAGCGAGACATCATTTGATCCACGTCTTTGGCACAAATGGCACGCTGTTGATCGCTAATCAGTTGACGAATTTCAGCTTCGTTGCCTGTATGAATGCTTGCCGGTGCCATTGTGGTGTCAGAACCTTGCATTTCCTGGAATCCGGCAGCGGCTTGCTGCACATCTTCTGGGAAATCCTCGAATTCCTGCACTTGGCGGATTTCGATCGTCTCGTTCTCTGAGGCAGGACAGCGAGAAGCCCAAGCGATCGCTTCCTCTTGCGAGTTCACTTGAATCATCCAGTAGCCACCCAGCACCTCTTTCACCTCGGGGGCAACCCCTTCTGTTACTTTTGGGCTTCCTCCCTTGAATGTGACTCGCGCTCCTACTGAGGGGGGGCGCAACCCTTCAACGGTAAGCAGCACACCAGCCTGTTGAAGAGCTTCGTTGTATTTCATCATGGCTTCAATCGCTTTAGCATCCGGCATCACATCGGGAGCCGCACTCTCGTAACCTTTAGGAATCATGAGCATCATAAAGCGCATTGCAGTCTCTCCTTGGAGTCTAAGTTTGTGGATAAAGGTTGTGGATAGTTGGATCGAGACGATCGACAAATGAGCCGAACTGAGACAGGTAGACATTAGGGTTCTGGTAAACCCGACACTTCAAGCACGGGACGAATCTCGACCGTGCCGACTCGCGCACCTGGAATCTGAGCGGCGATCGCGATCGCTTCATCGAGATCCTGCGCATTAATCAGAAAGAAGCCGCCCAGTTGTTCGCGCGTTTCGGCAAAGGGTCCATCGGTCACAAGTGAGTTACCCTCGCGCACCCGGACGCTGGTTGCCGTGGCGACGGGATGGAGCGGAGCGGTTGCCAAATACTGTCCCTTCGAGCTGAGCTGCTGCGCGAGTTGTGCAGATTCGACGTAACATTTCTCCCGCTCGGTTTCGCTCAGGGCGTTTTCATCCATATAGATCAGCAGTAGATATTTCATTCGGTTGCCTCCATGCTTTCTCTTTGCAAGTAAGTCGAACGAGGTTAGCTCAAATCGACACCTCGCAGAAAATTTTTATCATTCGCTACGATCGAGCCTGACCGTCTTCGGTTCCTTCTGTAATTAAGTCGAACGGCAATGGCTCAAATCGACAGCTTGCCAAAATTTTTAGGTCAGGTATGGTTCTAAATGCAGAAACAGATGTCACCCAGGCGATTGCCTCGGTTTATCGCACTGATTGGGGGCGGATTGTTGCTACCCTGATTCGGCTGATAGGAGATTTTGATCTGGCTGAAGAAGCAGCACAGGAGGCTTTTGCAGCCGCCGTGAAACAGTGGCAAGCCAGTGGGATTCCTGATCTTCCGCGTGCCTGGCTCATCCGCACCGCTCGCTACAAAGCGATCGACCGTCTCCGACGACGGACACGGATGACGGAAAAACTGGAATGGTATGCCGCCTCGGGGTTAATTCCAAGCAGTGAGGAGCCAACCTATGACTCGGATGAAATTCCGGATGATCGCTTGCGGCTCATCTTCACTTGCTGCCATCCAGCACTGGCGATCGAGACTCAGGTGGCTTTAACGCTACGAATGCTAGGCGGGCTGGAAACAGACGAAATTGCTCGCGCGTTCCTCGTACCCACAGCAACAATGGCACAACGACTAGTGCGTGCCAAACGCAAAATTCGGGATGCAGGTATTCCTTACAAGGTGCCCGACACGGCTGATCTGTCTTCACGGATCGGCGCAGTGCTGACAGTGATCTATCTCATTTTTAATGAGGGCTATGCAGCGACCAAAGGCGAGGCACTGGTGAGGGCTGACCTTTGCACCGAAGCCATTCGGCTGGCGCAACTGGTGAGGCAGCTCATGTCGCCCCAACCACCCTCAGAAGTAACGGCACTGGTAGCACTGATGTTGCTCCACGACTCCCGACGCGATGCCCGTTTGGATGAGGTTGGCGATCTAGTGCTGCTCGAAGATCAGAACCGTGAGCGCTGGAACCACCAACAGATTGCTGAAGCGTTGCCCTTTGTGGAAGAAGCATTGCGCGGTGGAACGGGTGTGTTTGCTCTGCAAGCGGCGATCGCAGCACTTCACTGTCAAGCAGCACGAGCCGAAGCAACAGACTGGCCGCAGATCGTGCAGCTTTATGATGTGCTGGAACGGTTACAACCATCCCCGATCGTGTCACTGAATCGGGCAGTAGCAATCGCCATGGCAGACAGCCCGCAGACAGCGATCGGGCTGCTGGATAGGCTTGCCACCGAACTCGACGGCTATCACCTGTTCCACGCTGCCCGTGCCGATTTACTACGCCGCATCGGAGCCTTAGAGGAAGCTGCTCAGAGCTACAAGCAAGCACTCACACTGGTCACGAATGACAGCGAACGTCGCTTTCTGGAGCGTCGGCTGCGCGAAGTTCAGCCCTAGAGTTCAGCATTGCTGGATAGGAACTGCGATCCTAACTTCTGCAAGCGTCGTCCAATCCATTTGACGGGTGATCCTTATCCACTCATCTTTTAGGTAATGACTGTTGGCTTATCCATCCCTGTATGAGTATGAATGCCCGCAATTTCATCCGCAATCTTGATCAAATCAGCCAATGCTTTTTGGGGATCAAGCTGATGTTTGGCGATGTTCGGTTCATAGCTTTCGAGATAGAGCCGTAGCGTTGCGCCCTGAGTGCCCGTGCCTGAAAGCCGGAACACAATGCGAGAATCATCGGTAAAGCCAATGCGTACACCCTGCTTAGTGCTGATGCTGCCATCGATCGGATCGGTATAGCTAAAGTCATCCGTAAAGGCAACTTCGTAGGTACCAAACTTTTTGCCCTTTAGCGTGGGCATTTGCTCATAAACGCCTTGCATCAGTGTGGCAGCGCGATCGCTATCGACACCTTCATAATCATGGCGTGAGTAAAAGTTGCGTCCGTACTGCTGCCAATGTTCTGTCACAATTTGCTCAACCGATTCTTGTCGCACTGCCAGGATGTTGAGCCAGAACAACACTGCCCACAGACCATCTTTTTCGCGGACGTGGTTGGAGCCTGTACCAAAGCTTTCTTCACCGCAGAGTGTAGCTTTGCCAGCATCAAGCAGATTGCCAAAAAACTTCCATCCTGTTGGCGTTTCGTAAGCTTCGATGCCAAGACGCTTCGCCACACGATCGGCAGCCTGACTCGTGGGCATCGATCGGGCAATGCCTGCTAAGCCATCTTTGTAACCAGGCACCAGTTTGGCGTTGGCGGCGAGCACAGCGAGGCTATCGCTAGGATTCACAAAAAAGTGACGACCGAGGATCATGTTGCGATCGCCATCCCCATCAGAGGCGGCACCAAAGTCCGGTGCATTCTCACCAAACAGCACCTCGACCAGATCATGCGCGTAAACAAGGTTGGGGTCAGGATGCCCACCACCAAAATCTTCTAAGGGAATCCCATTCTGCACTGTGCCAGCAGGTGCACCCAGCGTGCCTTCAAACAGCGCATGAGCGTAGGGACCTGTGACCGCGTGAAGCGAGTCCATGCACATCCGAAACTGTCCGCTGGTCAAAAGCTGACGGATGCGATCGAAATCAAACAGCGATTCCATCAATTCAGCGTAATCTGCTACCGAGTCAATCACTTCAACGGTCATAGCGCCCAGAGAGAACTGACCAAGTTGATCGAGATCGATCGTCGGCGCGTCCAAAATTTTGTACTGGTCAATGACCTTGCTGCGGGCAAAAATCGCGTCTGTCACCTTTTCGGGCGCGGGACCGCCATTGCCAGTGTTGTACTTAATGCCAAAATCTTCTTTGGGACCGCCTGGGTTATGACTAGCCGAAAGAATAATGCCGCCAAAAGCGTTGTTTTTACGAATGATACAGGATGCCGCAGGAGTAGAGAGGATGCCGCCCTGTCCCACTAGCACGCGCCCAAACCCGTTTGCGGCTGCCATTCTCAAAATCAGTTGGATAGCTTCGCGGTTGTAGTAGCGACCATCGCCACCGACCACCAGCGTTTGCCCTTCAAAGCCCTCTAGACTGTCAAAAATAGACTGAACAAAATTTTCCAGGTAATGCGGTTGCTGAAACGTGGGCACTTTTTTACGCAGCCCAGAGGTTCCCGGTTTTTGGTCAGCAAAGGGAGTGGTGGAAACGGTTTGTATATTCATGTAAATAGTCTTCTTACGCCGATGGTTGGGTCGTTACATTAGGGCGATCGCTGTCTGAACGTTAAGCAGAGAGGCGATATTCTTGGCGGGTGATTGATTGCCCGTAGGGGCACAACAATCTTATGCCCCTAACGAACGTATTGCCTTCTCGCGTTGAATCAGTGTCCGCTCCAAGCGCTTGCCGTCCGCAGATGCTACCCGCACACGATTATAAGCGCAATTGTTTCGATCGCTTAGTCTGACGCATCCTCGTGCGCAGGGGCAGTAGCAGCAGGCGTACCTGGATATCTCCAGTTCAAAATTTCGGGCATATCAACACCATACTCATAGGCATAGCGGATACACTCAATTTGCTGGTTCTTAAACGCTTCTTTGGCATGAGCGCCCGCCACGTGAAGGCTGGGCACACGATCGATTACATCCATCGCAATGCTGTAGCGATCGATCTGGTTTTGAATCGCTAGTTCCAGAGGCGTGTTGATACTCCCTTTCTCCTTGTAGCCGCGCACATGGAGATTGTTATGGTTGGTGCGGCGATAGGTCAGCCGATGCACCAACCAGGGATAGCCGTGGAAGTTGAAAATAATTGGCTTATCAGTGGTAAACAAGCTATCAAAGTCGCGATCGGATAACCCATGCGGATGCTCCGTCTCTGATTGCAGCTTAAACAAATCAACTACGTTAATAAACCGCAGCTTGAGATTAGGAAAGTGCTCCTTCAGCATCACGCTTGCCGCCAACGCTTCTAATGTAGGAATATCGCCCGCACACGCCAGCACAACATCTGGTTCAACGCCTGCATCAGTGCTTGCCCACTCCCAAATGCCAAGCCCTTTAGTACAGTGCTGAATGGCTGCATCCATATCCAGATACTGCAAGTGCAACTGCTTGTCAGAGACAATGACGTTGACGTAATCCACACTCCGCAAGCAGTGGTCTGCAACCGACAGCAACGTATTGACATCAGGCGGCAGATAAATGCGAGTGACACTGGGGCTTTTGGTGAGAACAACATCCAAAAAGCCAGGATCTTGATGGGTAAAACCATTGTGGTCTTGCCGCCAGACCGTTGAGGTAATGAGCAAATTCAGCGAAGAAATGGATGCCCGCCAGGGAATATGATTGCAGATGTCCAGCCATTTGCAGTGCTGGTTAATCATGGAATCGATCACATGGACGAAGGACTCATAAGTGGAGAAAAAGCCATGCCGTCCTGTAAGCAGGTAGCCTTCTAGCCAACCTTCTAGCGTATGCTCACTCAACATTTCCATGACCCGACCATCTGCCGCTAGTTCGCCACCATCAGCATCTTCGGGAAGGTACTCTGCAAGCCAGAGTTTTTTGCTTACCTCGTAGATTGCTGAGAGCTTGTTAGATGTGTTTTCATCCGGTCCAAAGACGCGGAAATTGGTCATATTGAGGCGCATAACATCGCGGAGAAACACACCCAGCGGTCGAGTATTCTCTACCTGAAGGTGCCCAGGCGGAGAGGTAGCCGCAGCGTACTGGCGAAAATCAGGCAACTTGAGTTCTTTCCGCACTGAGCCACCATTGGCGTGAGGATTTGAGCCTATACGGCGAACACCCTTGGGTGCGATGTCTTTTAGCTCTGCCAGCAGCGCACCGCTCTCATCAAAGAGTTCCTCGGGCTTATAGCTCCGCAGCCACTCTTCCAAAACCTCAAAATGCCCGTCGTTTTTGGTCACATCAGACATGGGCACTTGATGGGCACGCCAAAATCCTTCAACCTTGTGTCCATCCACTTCACTAGGACCCGTCCAGCCCTTGGGTGTCCGTAAGACAATCATGGGGAAGCGGGCACGTTTGGCAATGCCGGTGCTGCGAGCCTCGGCTTGAATCTGTTTGATTTCGGCAATGCAACGATCGAGCGTAGCAGCGAGCGCCTGGTGCATCGTTTCAGGATCAGACCCTTCGACAAAGTAAGGGTTGTAGCCATAGCCCTTAAATAGAGCTTCCAGTTCCTCATGACTGATGCGAGACAACAGTGTGGGGTTGTTGATTTTGTACCCATTTAAATGCAAGACAGGCAAGACAGCCCCATCTCGAATCGGGTTAATAAACTTGTTGGAATGCCATGCGGTTGCTTGCGGTCCCGTTTCGGCTTCACCATCGCCCGATAGCGCCACCACGATCAAATCGGGATTATCGTAAGCGGCTCCATAGGCATGAGCGAGACTGTAACCCAGTTCACCGCCTTCGTGAATCGAACCGGGAGTTTCGGGAGTGCAGTGGCTACCAACACCACCTGGAAAGGAGAATTCCTTAAAAAAGCGCTTCAGACCCTCTGCATCTTCGCTCTTACCTGGATAAATCTCAGAGTAGCTGCCTTCTAAGTAACAAGGACCAAGAAAACCGGGCGCACCATGACCAGGACCAACCACATAAATCATGTTGAGGTCTTGCTGTTTGATGACCCGATTTAAATGTGTATAAAGAAAGCTAATGCCAGGGCTTGAACCCCAGTGCCCTAACAAACGGCGCTTGATGTGTTCTGGCTTGAGTGGTTCTCTTAAAAGCGGGTTTTCTCGCAAATAAATCATGCCAACCGCGAGGTAATTACAAGCACGCCAATACGCGTGCATTTTGCGTAGTTCTTCCGGTGTGAGTGGTGCTCCCTCAACGGTCGATCGAGCGGTTCCGAAGGCACTAATGGAGCGGTCAAGGGCTGGTTTAGAAGGCGTTGCTACCATGATTTGTAATCCGTTTGCTGAAGGTTTGTGTGATCGGTTTACGTCGGCACGGATGGTAATGAAACTTGTTTTTGAGGCTCTGTTTTTAAGAGTCGAGCTGGAGTGGTACTGCCAGTCAGCAAAGGCAAACCAGCAGCCAATCAGACATCCGTTACTAAAGCGTCAAACTGAGCATTCGGACAACAGACTACTTTAAGTAGCCATTAATCTTCATAAAGAACATCTGTCGATCGAACGATTCTGTTCCAGTGACGCGCACTTAAACCAGCACTTACCTACTTAAGGCTCATGCCTAAAGCTGAATAAAGCTTAAATCAGACTGAAATTCTGCCCAGCGTCGTTGTACCTGCTCACAACACTCAGGGGGAGAAATCGCCAGATTTTGCAGTAGGTTAATATCTACAGTCCCATTGCCAATGACCAAAACGACGATCGCCTTAGTCGGTTCGTAAGTTGCGATCGCGCTCAGCACGGCCGTGACAGCCTCTGGCGCTAAGGCAACCGCTTGCAGATAGCCTTCTGCCTGAGCGTGCGGAATGAACCACTGCTGAAAGGCTACAGTATCCACACTCCAATCGATCGAGGGGGTGACTGTATCCACCACATCGCACACGACAACACCACGACCGTGCTGCTTATAACCGATCCAGGCAGAGTAGCCGATCGTCAAAAGATGGTGGTGAATGAAGCGATTCTGCCAGTAGCCAAAGTATCCCTGCCAAAGTTCATTTCGCGGTCGCATTGGCTTCTTCTCGCTGGTTTGCTGCTTCCAATCCACTTCGGACAGCACGAAACATCCCAAAGCGGCAAAGACCCGTGCCAAATGCCAGTCGCATCAGCAGGAGCGTCGGCACTTCTCGCAGTGATTTGAGCAAACCTGCGACCCCAAACCGCACCAACCCACTTGGTCGAGCAATACCTTGCCAGATGGAATCAAGCCAGGACGGTAGGGTTGGTTCCGTCCAGTCGGCGGTGATTACGTCTCCGGCAACATAGCCCGTTGCTGCTAACAATTCAGCAAACCCTTCAATGCTGGCAAAAGCGGGGTGAGACCACTGATCAAGCAATTGCCGCATCACGGGTCGTTCCCACGCATTAAGCGGCGCTTGGCGATCGTCGCGTTGGTTCCAGTCTGCCACTACCAGCACACCACCTGGTTTCAGCACGCGCAGCAACTCTCGAGCAAAAATAGCTTTATCGGGCATATGAGGACCCGCTTCGATCGACCAGACCACATCAAAACTGCCATCTGGAAACGACAGCGCCATCGCATCATCCACCCTAAACTGAGCGTTTAGCCCGTCTGGTGTCAGTGCTTGAGCACGCTTCACTTGCTGAGGACTGATGGTAACTCCGGTGACAGCAAACCCGTAGGCTTCTGCCAGAATGCGACTGCTGCCGCCAATACCACAGCCCACATCTAAGACGGTTGTACCAGGAGGTAATATGTCTAACCCGCCCCAACGCACCATTTCATGCACAAAGTCAGCCTTCGCTGCCAAAAAATCCTTGCGTTTTGGTGGCACACCATAGTGACCGAGGTGAATGTGCTCGCCCCAGTAGAACTCCAAAATGCCATCGTCTGTCCATTCGTCATAAGACGTGGCAACAGAGTCCGCGTTTTGATAGCGACGAGCCGTGAGGAGATAAAAAGCAATGCCTACTATTAATAAGGCAAGGAGAATACCAAGAACGAAAAAGAAACTCATAGGGTTCAGCGGAGCGTGTGCCGTAGACTGCGTTGATGGTTTAGCACAAAGGCAGTGTAGAGGGTAAAAAGAGCGATCGCCCAGACTAGCTCGCGCATAAAAAGCCGCAAGAGTACATCAGCCGTAAAACCGTGCATTCCCACCCATTGATTCACAAACAGAATGCTGCTCTGAGCAATGCCAAACCCTAGCAGCATGACCACTCCCAGCCACAGGGTTTGCCCCAACCAACCTCGATCGCTAAACTTGGGCTGCATAGAGGCGAGCAAAACAACTGCAACAGTGCCCAAACCCATCGTGACACCCCACAAGAGTGCGATCGGGCTTAAAGGATAGTCTCGCAAAGCGAAACCATAAACCTGATTGACAAACCAAATCAAGGCAACAGAGACAACTGCCTGCTTACGATGAAGAGTAATGCCTGCCAGCGCTGCAAAACTAACTAGCGGCACATGAGGATAGATCAGGCTACTGGCACTACCAATTGCAATCAAGCTATAGCGCCACAGCCGACTGGCTGCCACAGCCTCGCGTCCGATTCCCCACCTGGGATCAAAAAAATTTAGACCCAATCTGTACCTCGCAGAAACTGGTAAACCACGATCGGCGGGCATTCTGACTCCTACAAGTTAATCGCAAGCAACACATAGTAAAGCACTGCTGACTGCTGACTGTAGTTCACAGTTGCGGGACAGCGCCGGATTCAAACCGGACTTTCCCCCTTGTGTTTGACGGCTGCTCCCCATCAAAACCGATCATGTTCTCAACCCTAACACGGTTGAACGAAGGACTGAGACGGCTGTACTCGATCGCCATACAGCAGTAAGCGGCGATCGCTGTAAACACGTTGTCACAGCTTCACCTAACAGGCAAATTACTTTTTACGGCAATTGCTGTAGAATGAGCGGGTGATAATGATTCTCATTGTATAAACATGGTTCCTCTCAAAGTAGGGTTACAACGATCAAGCCGTGCCCGTCGGTTGTCGATGATCGTTGTGTCTGCGATCGCCCTTGGCTTAGGCAGTTGTGCAACCAATACACCTTCAGATCAGACACAAGCACCCCAAGCAGCATCATCTCCAGTGGCAGCGGCTAAAGAATTGCAGATTGTCACCACGTTTCTACCGATGAGCCAGTTTACAAAGGCAGTAGCGGGCGCTCGGGCAGACGTGATCCAACTCTTGCCTACCAATGTGGGTCCCCATGATTACCAGGCGAAACCAGACGATGCCCAAAAACTGGCTAAAGCCGATGTGCTTGTGCAAAACGGGCTAGAGACAGAAGATTTTTTGGAAGATCTGGTTAAGAATGCAGGCAACGCTAATCTCCAAATCATTGACTCTAGTAAAGGCATTCAAACCATTGCCACTGAAGACATCGAAGGTAGCCACAAAGAGAATCACGACCACGATCATGAAAATGAGAAAAAAGCCGAAGCCGGACATGAGCATGGAGCATTCAATCCCCATATTTGGCTTGACCCTAAACGCGCAATTCAACAGGTAGAAAACATTCGGGATGGGCTGATTACTGCTGACCCTGCTGGCAAGGAGACTTACACTGCCAATGCAGCCGCTTTCACTCAGAAATTACGGGATTTGGATGCCGAAACCGCGAAGCTGCTGCAACCGTATGCAAATAAAACCTTTGTCGCCTTTCATGACTTTGCACCCTACTTTGCCCAAAGCTATAGCTTGAAAGCCAACTTTCTGGTGGGTGTACCCGAAGAGAACCCATCGCCTGCTGATGTCAAACAGGTAATTGATACTGTCAAGGCAACCAATCTGAAAACACTGCTAACGGAACCGCAGGGAGGGCAAGATGCCTTTGCGGCACTGTCTAAAGACCTAAATGTGGGAGTCAGCACGTTTGACCCGATGGAAACTGGAGGCATAGAGGCGCTGCAACCTGACTACTACATCACCACCATGCGGCAGAATGTCAAAACTTTGGTGACAGCATTTACGCGTCGATCGACCCAATCCTTGCTGCCCCTTAGATTGGCGAAGTTCGTAGCGGTAGTGCCTCAGTGGGTTGAGGTGATGGAGTGATGGGGTGAAGAGGTAAAGAGGCGGAGGGGTAATTTATCTCCTGATCCTTCTACTCCCGCTTTCCAACCTTTCCACTCCTCACTCTTCCACTCCTCTACTTTTCTACCCTTCCACTCCTTCCCTGTTCTACTCAATAAATGAGGTGTTGATTGAGCGACACGGTGTTATCAATTGAACGACTAACCGTTTACCGGGAAACCTATGCAGCAGTGCAGGATGTTTCGTTTGCACTAGAGGCAGGCACTGATACGGCAATCGTAGGTCCCAATGGTGCAGGCAAAAGTACGCTGGTGCAAGCGTTGCTGGGAATTTTGCCTAGACAAGCGGGTGAGATTGTGATTCTGGGGCAACCCCTTAGTCGCAAAGGTTTTCTGCCACCACGGCTCCGTCAGCAAATTGCCTACTTACCGCAAAACTTCTTGTTCGATCGCCGCATTCCCATGACAGTGGCAGAACTGGTGGGGTTAGGGTGGGATCGGTTGGGGTTTCAGTTGCCCTGGGCAAATTACAGAAAACGTCATTACGCCGTTCGAGAAGCGCTGGCACGGGTTGATGCGACGCACCTTAAAGATCAACTTATCAGCAGGCTTTCCGGCGGCGAAACTAAGCGCGTCTTGCTGGCTTATTGTCTAGTTTACCCGCGCCGTTTGTTGATTCTCGATGAGGCTCCTGCTGGCTTAGATGTGCGTGGCGAGTCAGAGTTTTATCAACTGTTGTACCAACTCAAGCAAGAGCAGGGCTGGGCTATTTTGCAGATTTCCCACGATTTAGATATGGTGCGACGACACTGCGATCGTGTCCTCTGTCTTAATCGTACTTTACTGTGTCAGGGCGTCCCGGAATTGGCACTGTCTCCCGATAACCTCTCTGCTGCGTATGGTTCTGAGTTCGTTCGCTATCGACATCAGCATTGAAGATAGAAGTGGACGGTTAAAGGAGCGGGATTCTAGAACAAAACGAGAATGCCCAAACCCTAAATCTTCTCACCTCTTCACTTCCTCACCCCTTCACTTCCTCACCCCTTCACTCCATCACCTCTTCACTTCTTCCTCATCCTCATGTCTTTCCAAGCTGAACTGGCTCGCGTCATCGAACTCTTTCAATTTCCCTTCATGCAGCGAGCTATGATCGGCGGCGTTCTTACAGGGTTAATGGGTGGAATGCTCGGCAGCTTTACGATTTTGCGGCAGTTATCTTTTTTTAGTGATGCACTCGGTCATGCAGCACTATTGGGTATCAGCATTGGTCTATTGATGGGCATCAATCCATCGGTGGTGTTGCTGCCGTTTGCTGTTTTGTTTGCGCTGGGCGTGACTTACTTGCTGGAGCGAACTCGTTTGTGGACGGATGCGTTGCTCAACATTATTTACTCATCTTCTTTAGCGATCGCCATCATCATCCTCAGTTTTGTGGGGGAGTACAAAGGGGGACTCAATAACCTTTTGTTTGGCGATATTCTGGCAGTCCGAGAACTCGATTTAGTGTTTAGCAGTTTGCTGCTTATTGTCTGCGTAGTGCTGGTTGGGCTAACGTTGCGAACGCAGATGTTGGTAACGCTGCATGAACCATTGGCGATCGCCCGTGGGGTGTCGGTATCGGCTCATCGCACCGCTTTTATTGTGCTGCTGTCGTTGGTCGTAGGCATCTCTATCAAGGCGATCGGGGTGTTGCTAGTGAGTGCCTTTGTGGTCATTCCTGCCTGTGCTGCACGATTGCTTAGTCGCAACTTTACCAACTATGTTTTGCTGTCGGCAGGGTTAGGAGCCTTCAGCGCCGTAGGTGGCATGGTGCTTTCTGCCGCATTTAATTTGCCATCTGGTCCCACCATTGTCGCAGTGCAATTAACGATTTTCTTAATCGCAACAGTGTTGCCTTACGTTGGTTCAGTCCAGGGTTATGGCAGTCACTAAGCGCCATGACAACTGCTATTTTCCTATGGATGAAGCTTGCTTTCCTCTTAGTGATGTAAGAGTGAGCCAGCCAGTGATTAAGCAGTGCGAGTTGTTGTACCAATGCAAAAAGTGCTGGCGGTAGATTCCCCGATTGATGCCCCTCAATTCCTATAAAAAGAGAAAAGCCGCGACAGAGGAATCTTAATTTGTAGCGTATAAAAAGGGACTCAGTATTAGACGATCGGGTTGGAGTAGCAGAAAGAGAAAGCGATCGATGCAAGGCTGTTACAATCGGAAGCAAGATAAATTGTCGAGTTTTCGTTCTCCTATGACCGCCCAATCTAACCAACCGTTGCCTCAAATTCGGGTTGCAGAGTTAGCACAGCGTTTAGCCACGCCCTCTGATGCAGTGCAGTTTGTGGATGTGCGCGAAGCGAGTGAACTAGCGCTTGCCAAACTAGACGGCTTTGAACATTTACCGCTCAGTGAGTTTGCCGAATGGTCGGGCGATATCCAAACGCGGCTCGACCCACAGAAGGAAACGATCGTCCTTTGCCATCATGGTGTGCGATCGGCGCAGATGTGCCAGTGGTTACAGACTCAGGGCTTCACGCAGGTTAGAAACGTAGTGGGTGGCATTGATGCGTATGCGATCGCGGTTGACCCATCTATAGCCCAATACTGAATGACAGACTGCTGGTTCGATGTTTAATCCTTCGGTGTCACACCATCAAAGTGTTGTAACAAATTGCCTAATGGTAGATTCGCTATGTATGCCGTCTACTTAGTGGCACCTAAGGCAGAAACGGCAACAGTGCATCTGCTATCTTGATCATAGGTTGTGCATCTTACCTTTGATTTCCTTGATCCCGTCATGTTTTGCCTTCGTTCTGTCGATGTGACCTCATAATGCATTGACACCGCTTCAAACCTTTTTACGATTCGCCCTTTAAAGAATGTCCAACTTGGTCAATCTTACTAACCGTCAGCAGCAAGTACTTTGGGCAACTATCCGCCACTATATTGCCACTGCTGAACCCGTTGGCTCCGAAGCCTTGGTGAGGGACTATAACTTGAGCGTCAGTTCTGCCACGATCCGTAATGCGATGGCGGCACTGGAGAAAGGCGGACTGCTCTTTCAGCCGCATACGTCAGCCGGTCGCGTGCCATCTGACTCTGGTTATCGTATCTATGTGAATCAGTTGATCGTGCCATCCCATGACTCGACGCAGCAAATGGCGCATCTGTTTAACGATCGCCTGAATGCTGAAGACTGGAGTTTTGAAGCGGTACTGCGGGGAGCCGCGCAAATTCTAGCTACTGTCAGCGGCTACATTACACTAATCACTACGCCGCAAACACACACCAGTCATCTGCGTCACGTACAGCTTGTGCCAGTTGATACGACTCGGGTGATGCTGATTTTTGTGACAGACTCTTACGAAACCCAATCAGCCCTCATTGAGTTGCCGCTATCGGCTGATACGGCTAACCTGGATGCCGATTTGCTGGAGCGCGAACTGCAAATCTTATCCAACTTTTTGAATAGCCAGTTGCGGGGTCGCGCGATCGCCGAACTAGCAACCATCGACTGGAGTGAACTCGATCGCGAATTTGAACGTTATGCCGATCTGCTGAGAACGATCCTGGTGGAGCTAACCCGCCGCTCCCAACCGCCTGCTCCTACTCAAATCGTTATTAGTGGGCTAGCAGAAGTGCTGCGCCAACCAGAATTTTCAGAACTCCAGCAGGTGCAAACCATTATTCATCTGTTAGAAGAAGAACAACACCAGCTTGTGCCGCTGATTTTTGAGCGGTCAGACTTGCAGCAGCCCGGTAAGCGCGTCACTATTCGTATTGGTGCCGAAAACCCGTTAGAACCCATGCGAACCTGCACACTGATTTCTTCGACCTATCACAAAGACTCTGTACCCGTTGGCAGCGTCGGCGTTTTGGGACCGACACGCATGGTTTATGAAAACGCGATCGCCCTAGTAGAAGCGGCTGCCGACTATCTTTCTGATGCGCTAAGTTCGTAATTTCGTTTGCTAAGGTGGGATTGCAGGTTAGGAGCGATTGTTGTGATGAAGTCTTCCCAAAAAACATTAACTCGCATGGTCTTGGCGCTGCCGTTGGCGATCGCTGCCCATACAACAGCAGCCACCGCACAGACAGTACCCACTCAACCAGAACCCAAAACAGGCTGTATTTCTGGCACTCCCAATGGGACGTATCAGGGCGATCGCCCGATCACCCGCTATGAATTTGCCGCTGGGATGAATGCGTGTCTGGATCAAGTCAATCAGCAACTCCAGTTCAGCAGAGCAAACTTTGCCACACGTACTGACTTCGATACGTTGCTTCAGCGTCAGCGAGAGTTGAATGAGCAATTAAGAGAGTTGAGCGATCGGGTCGGCACCTTTCCAGGTGATGAATCCACTGCCAAGTAAAAAATTGAACAGCAAACAATCATGCTGGGTCAGCTTAGATTTTACGGACTTCGTTATCGGCTTGGTTTAGCAACTAGCTATGAACTCCGGCAGATTGCGGACTCGGCATTAAATGCAGGACTTTACTCGCCATCAATTCTAGATGCGGCGCTGGATGCTGAGGAACGATTAGAAGAAGTTGGAACAGCGTTTGAAAAAGCGTTGAATGAATTGTCAGTAACGTTACCTGAGTCAAGGGAGGAGTGTTGTTGGGAAATACTTCGACATTCCATTAAACAGATTGCAAGTCAGGAAGTTAAACCTTTTACAGGGTTGAAGGAAATCATAGAGGTTTATTACGGCTGTCAAGATGTTATTCATAGCAACTACTATGTTGGTGATTCATATGATATCCATTATCTTATTGGAGCCTATTGGGGATGTGTTGAGTTGTTTGAAAGACCGCAAGAGGTTACTTACAAGGAGTTAGCGGGCAAGGAAGCTATCTTAGCTTTTGGTATAGATGTTGTTGGAAATTGCAAAAGTTGGCTAGATAAACACGACTTGTGATTAATTTGTTGAAATATACTGACGAGCAATCTTGAGATGGTCGTAGAGTTGGCGGCAGGCTCTCAAAAGTAATATGCTGTTGCCATTACAAAATTGAGCGCACGATCGCTACAGGTTTCTCAATCATGCGTTCTTCCCAAAATTTTTTCGCCCGTTGTTTGCACGCCTGTCTAACCTGTTGACCTAGCCACATCATCTACCCACGACCACTTCACCACTTGCTTAAACGGTCTGCTGGCATGTCCCTGCTGTCCCCTTGGAAACCAAAAGCGCTGCTAACACGTCAGAAATAGCCTGCAAATGCGTCATCTGATAGCCTAGAGTGGCTAAAGCAAACAAAATCACATACTTGTAGGGCGAAAGATCGTCAGCAGAAGGCAGGAGCTAAAACCTATCTAATTTGATCAACAGGCTTTATAGCTAACAACTAAAAACTTCTCCAGGAGATGCCGTGTTTTTCAGTGTGGTCATTCCGACCTACAACCGCAAACCGATTTTAGAAAAGTGCCTGAAAGCATTAGAGCTTCAGCAGTTTGATGCAGGCGCGATCGCAGGCTACGAGGTTGTCGTCGTGGATGATGGTTCTACCGATGGCACCGTCGATTGGCTCCAAACCAACGCCAGCATATTTCCTCATGTTCGACTGTTCCAGCAAGATCACCAGGGTCCCGCTGCTGCACGTAATCTAGGTGTTGAAAAAGCGTCTGGTGACACCATCATCTTCATCGACAGCGATCTAGTTGTCACTGAGGGTTTTCTCCAGGCACACGCTGAAGGCTTGCAGCGTGGTCAGCGGTCAGCGGTCAGCGGTCAGCCTTTGAAACAAACTCAAAACTTCCCCACTCCCCACTCCCTACTACCCACTCCCGTCTTTACCTACGGTCGCGTCATCAACACCGCTAACTTTGACGATCCAACCGCAGAGCCGTACAAGCTCACTGATTTCTCAGCCGCCTATTTTGCCACTGGAAACGTGGCGATCGCCCGTACCTGGCTAGAGAAAGCTGGGCTGTTTGACACCCGCTTTCAACTCTACGGTTGGGAAGATCTGGAGCTAGGTGTACGTTTGAAGCAACTAGGCTTAACGCTCATTAAATGCCCCGATGCTGTCGGCTATCACTGGCATCCGCCCTTTGCCCTCAGCCAACTCCCAAACTTGATCGACAAAGAAATCGAGCGCGGCAAAATGGGCGTGCTGTTCTACCAAAAGCATCCGACCTGGAATGTGCGGCTGATGATCCAGATGACCTGGCTGCATCGCTTGTTGTGGGGCATTCTATCGATCGGCGGACGGCTTAACGAACGCACAATGGCTCCTTTCTTGCAATGGCTGATCGATCAGGGTAAAACCCAACTTGCCCTCGAAGTTGCCCGGATTTTTCTTAACTGGTACAACGTCCAGGGCATTTACGAAGCATATGCAAAAATGCAGCAAAAGCCTTAAACTCCTCATCCAAATAGAGACGCTTAAGGCATCAGCTTAGTCTTAAGTACTGGCAGACAAACTTCAGAGACTCCAAAAACTGTCAGTTGAGAGAGGAAAAAACATTATTTGCTCAACAGGAGTAATTCAAGGGTTTGACCGCAGTTCTTGCAGCATCGCTCGCAAGCTTTGTCGCCAGTAAGGAGGATGCGTACCTGATAGCGTCGAGACTTTTTTGAGTGAGAGGACGGAGAAAGCAGGACGTTTGGCTGGGGTGGGGTATTCGGGCGTGGTAATAGGGATAACGCGCTGGATTTTAAGGGGAAAGCCGAGTTGCTGCGCCTCTTCAAAGATGGCGATCGCAAAATCGTACCAACTACACACACCGCTGTTGGTGTAGTGATAGGTGCCGACCGTATCGGCAGACAATTGGGGTGCAAGTTGGGCGATCGCCTCAGCCAAATCTTTTGACCAGGTAGGCGCACCAATTTGATCAGTCACGACGCGCACTTCTTCCCGATCAGCTCCCAGCCGCAGCATCGTTTTGACGAAATTGCCCTTACCTTTCGCACCATAGACCCAGGCAGTACGAATGATGAAGTGACGATTGCACTCAGCACGCACCGCTGCTTCACCTGCCAGTTTTGTAGAGCCATACACACCTAGCGGATTGGTTGCATCCGTTTCCAGATAGGGCGAACTTTGCGTGCCATCAAACACGTAATCAGTGGAGATGTGAATCAGCCCTGCGCCGATGCGGCTTGCGGCTTTTGCAAGGATTCCGGGCGAAACAGCGTTCACCAACTTGGCGAGGTCAGGTTCGCTTTCGGCTTTATCAACCGCAGTATAGGCAGCCGCATTGACGACGATCGTGGGTTTCACAGTCTCCATCACCCGCTGTACGGCTTCTGGTTGCGAAAAATCGACGCGATCGCGCCCCACGCTAACGACTTCTCCCAAAGAAGCCAGGGTTTGCTGGAGTTCCTGACCAACCTGCCCAGTAATACCTGTCAGTAAAATTCGGGTCATAGGTAAAATTTTTGAATGCTGATGGAGCTACTTTACCTAAATACTCTCTCCACGCAGCCTCATAAGTACTTAAAAATGCTTCTTTAAACAAGAAAAATCTAGAGCAGTGCTGCTCTAGATTTTTCTTCACGATCGGAACATCAAGCCATTCGCTGTTCAGCAAACTTAAAGGTTACTGAGCAACAAAGCTCAAATATTTCTGGAATAAGGCGATGTTTGTCACCAAGCCGTAAGCAAATACAGCACCGCCAACACCACCCAGGAAAAAGCCAGTGGCGTATTCGTTCCAGCCTTCAGACGTGCTTAACAGCTGTGGTGGGCTAGGCACGGTGACAGTTGCAATCGGGCTTGGAGGATTGCTAGCGGCATAGAGCGAAAGGCTCAGCGTGGCTATCAAAAGAGTGCCAAGAGTAGCAAGTAACCCTGCAATGGAACCCACCTCTGTATCGCGCAGCGGATTAAATGTGATAAAGGGACCGAGTAGCCAGTAACCATGAGCCAAACCAACTTCAAGTCCTCTCCGCAAAGGAGACAAATTTTGGCGGTAGGCAGGCAAGTTATTGATATATGCGCGTACGAGACCAGACGCATTAATGGGGGTAGCAAGGTTACCAATTTGAGGGTCATCCCAAGCCGCATAGACGACTTCACGATTTCTAGGATCGTTAGGATTCGTGTTAGACCGCTCAATCTTGTCTACAAAATTAGCCATATGCCTTGATTCCTCTTACATGTACATGGCAGTGTGGCACTCATGATAAAGGATTTTGGCTACTAAGTCCTCTTTCTCAAGCTACAGAGTGAGTAGATGGGGATCGTCTTCGGAAGACAGTTGGATTAGTAGGAGATTGGAAGCATAGCGCGATCGCTGAATGGGCTAATGCTCTCTTACTAACTCTGACAAGGATGGGGCAACACCTAGAACAGCTTGTTTAACCCTGAATCAACTGTTCAATCGCCTCCGCTTTCGTCGGTAATGCCGCTGTCAGCACTTCTGAACCTGTTGCCGTCACCAGCACATCATCTTCAATGCGAATGCCACGGACATCAGCAAACTGAGCTAGACGATCCCAATCCACAACCGCTTGATAGCGTGATTGACGCTCTGGATCTTGCAAAATGGCGGGCACTTGATAAAAACCTGGCTCGATCGTGACAACCATACCTGCTTGCAGTGGACGATCAAGCCTCAAATAATTCAACCCAAAACGATCGCTCCGCACGCGCCCAGTTTCATAGCCTGCCAGATCACCCAAATCTTCCATATCATGCACATCCAAGCCCAAAAGATGCCCCACCCCATGTGGAAAGAACAGCGCATGAGCATCCTGCTCAACCAGATCATCTACCTGCCCACGCAGAATACCTAAATCTACTAAGCCTGTGGCGATCGTCCGTGCTGCTAGCAAGTGCAGTTCACGATACTCCACACCGGGGCGTATAGCGGCGATACAGGCATCATGCGCCGCCAACACCACATCATAAATTGCCCTTTGTGTCGGCGAAAATTTGCCTGCTACCGCCCAAGTACGAGTAATATCCGATGCCCAACCAGAGGCAGCTTCCGCACCCACATCTACAAGCAGCAGATCCCCCGGTTGCATTGGGTGGTGATACTGATTGTTGTGCAGCACTTCGCCATGGACAGTGACAATGCTTGTGTAAGCACAAGTCATGTTGTTGGCAATAATGACACTCTCCATAGCGGCTCGTACTGCTGCTTCTGTACGGGCGTAGGGCGTTACTGCCATACCTGCTTGGTGAGCAGCAATGCTGACCGTAGCTGCTTTTCGTAATTCTGCCAGTGCAAATTCGTCATGGGTTAGACGCAAGGAGACGATCGCCCGTGCCAACGCCAAGTCAAAACCTTGGGAATCATCGGCTGATGCAATCGCACGCTTGAGAACTCTAGCTTGGTGCGAGCGAGTCGTAGCATCCTGCACTGCGATCGTTGCCATCTCTGACTGAGAAGCTAGCTCCGCTAACGGATACGCATCGTGTGCACTGATCGCGGCGGCAATTTCATCTCGCGTTGGCGACTCTCCATGCCACAGCGCGCTTCCTGGACTCGCCTCATCTATAAACAAGACCAGCTTGCCACCGTCTAAGCGAATCGCAGCATTTTCCAGCGGTAGCCCTGCAAAGTAGAGAAAGTGACTGCTAGCGCGAAACGGAAAGGTATTTGCCCGAAAGTTTCGCGGACTGCTGCTCCCAGACCACAGCAGCACAGGCACGTTTACTAAAGCTGCCAATTTAGTCCGTCGAGTCTGTAACGCAGCGATCAAAGAGGGATTTCGGTCTAGAGTTTGCATGACGCTGGAATTAGTGAGAGAACCGCCTGCTTCATTCTGTCATTTCCAGCCTTGCCAATCAGAAGTAGAAGCAGCAACTCAGATCTCCAACTGTTTGCTGTAGCCATCCTGCAAGCTAACCATGATCCAGAAGTCGGGGAGCTAGCTGGGAGTTGAGGATCTACGCTCATCTTCTTGATCTACACTCATCTTCTTGCAGTTGCCCGTTTTGGTTTCGCTGCTCTGGATTCGATCACAAACTCAGGAATTTCCTGCAACTCAGCCGCACTTAAACTGTATTGCTCACACACCAGACTCAAGCGTGTGCCGCTAACTGTCACAGGGTTTACAGAATGGGTCAGATCGCCCTGAAAGTGAAGCAGCGTATTAAATGTTGGCTTAATCTGCCCCACCTGCTGCCGATGATTTCGTAGTACCAGTTCCCCACCCTGTAGATTGGTTGGCACCTGCACGTAAAGGACGCTAACGATCGCTGGTGGCTCCACCGTTTTGCAGTACGATCGCAGCGATCGATCAATATGGGGATCAACCCGCGACCCTTCCTTTAGCAGCAGCGGATTGAGGTAAAAGGCATTGCAGTAAGGTTGCAAGGCGCGATCCAGATAGGGCGTGAAAAAGGGAAACTGTTGCTTCACTGTCTCTAGCCCAGTTTGCTGAAACACAACTGAGAAGCCCTTCGTACCAACAAAATCGCGGTTCAGATTATTCACCGCAAAATAGGGACACGCCAAGATTTCTCCACGCAACCGATGAAGGTCGGTGATCGCAAAGACATCAGGTTCTTGACGGTAATAACTCAACGGTGTAGTTTCACTTAACGCAAATTGCAGGCTTTCTATCGTAACTCACCCAAGCCTTTTAGCCTTCATCCTTTGGCGTTTCAGCTTCCATTCTTGACCAGCACGCCATTCAAAAAGATGTCTGCCAGCCCTTCCGCCATTTCTTGCATCTCAGCAGGCGACGACCCTTCTCCCATAATCGTGTCCTGACTAAAGCCCGCCACCGCAAACATACCCAGGAACACCCGCGCCACAATCTTTGGGTTCATGCGCCGATAAATGCCCTGATCCATTGCAGATTGAAAAAAGACTTCTGCAACATCCGTCATTTTATCAATGACTTCAAGCTGGATGCGATCGCGCAACTCTGGGTGAAACTGCGCCTCCATAAAGCAGACCTTCAGCATATCGGCGTTCTTGTGCAAATTCAGCATCCGTCGCCGCATCACTTGCGCTACTGCCTTATAGCTACCCATTTCGCTCAGTTCTGTTAGCAAGTCCGTCAAGATTTCGACCCATCCCTGCGTCGCCACCTCAATTAAAATCGCTTTCTTATTCGGAAAGTGGCGAAACAGCGTACCCTCTGCGATCCCAGCAGATTCAGCGAGGTCACGAGTTGTCGTACCGTCGTAGCCCAATTTTGCAAACAGCTTCAGCGCCGACTTAAGAATGCGGGTACGCGTTTCAGTCTCAGGTGATGACGGCGGATGGGAAAGACGCATAACGTTCTAGAAATAAGCGGGTTGAGCAAAGACGTAGCGCTATTCTCTATCGCATACTTACTAGGACGGTAGAAGTGTCATAGATCATTACAGATTTGCTAGGAGTAAGCAGTCAAAACGGTACTGCCGATCGGTCTTTCGTCATCCCACCCATTTCCTGAGTAAAGTCGCTGAAAGCTGAGATAGCAGCGATCGATCTTTCAGTAATCCTGCCCATTAAGATTTCTTTAAAGGCTGGCAGCATAAGCGTATCAGAGTAAATGATTCACAGCACCACAAAACGCTCATCAGAACGCTCTGTGGATAACATCTGCCTCACTAGCAGACGATCACCAAAAAGCTTTCTCATATCTCATTCTTGAGAGGAAGAAATGAACCACTCTAACGCCACCGCTGCCAGTGCTCAAGTCGAACAGTTTGTTTGGATTACTACAGAAACAGCCCTTGACCTAACGACATCATCCCAGCAAGCCACGCCACGGATCAATCGGTTCGCTCCACTTCAACCGATCCGTCAATGGCTGGATAACATTGCTATTCATGACGCCGGAACAGCAAGAACCTTTTGCCAAATCATCCCAGGTCGCTGCCCCTTTGAGCGCACCATTAAACTCTTCGATCGCACCCTTTTCTCCATCCCGCCGCTCTGCAAGCTCAACCCTTTCTATGAACAGGTTGTAGCGCTGCGCTTTCGATCGCTGTGTTACCTAGCTGATGAATGCGGCGAGGATGTGAGCCGCTACTGCTAACTCCCTTGATTAGCTAGTAGAAGGACTACATTGTAGAGGGATCGCTCACTAAAGGTTGCAAGCGTTACTAGACAGACTGCTAAATGCCCATAACCTAAAGGCATAGATTGCAGCAGCCATGTCCTCAGCTCTTCTGACTTCTTGGAATTTACGTAACAATTAAGCAGAATTTTCGACGGACTGAGTAGAATAGCAGGTAGCTAGTCCATGCCCGACTCACAAACTGGTCATCTATGACTACTTGTTTTCTGGCACCTTTGTACTCTAGCAATTGACGACACGCCATCCAGTCCACGCTTGAAGACTGATTTCCAGTTGTCAACCCCTACTTTGCCAACCATCAAATGCCTGTGATTGAAAGAATTGAGAGAAGACCAAATCGCGATTTACCAGCAATTAACGAACGGATTCGCTTTCCGAAAATTCGAGTGATCGACTCGGATGGTGCGCAGCTAGGGATTATGGTTCCCCGCGATGCCATGCAAATCGCTGAAGAAAAAGACCTGGATCTGGTTCTTGTCAGCGATAAAGCCGATCCACCTGTTTGCCGCATCATGGACTACGGCAAATTTAAGTTCGAGCAAGAAAAGAAGGCTCGTGAAGCGAAGAAGAAACAGCACACCGTTGACGTTAAAGAAGTCAAGATGCGCTATAAGATTGAAGCGCATGACTACGAGGTGCGCATCAACCAGGCGAAGCGGTTTTTGAAAGATGGTGACAAGGTAAAGGCAACCATTATGTTCCGGGGACGCGAGATTCAGCATAGCGACATTGCTGAAGATTTGCTAAAGCGGATGGCAGGCGATCTTCAGGAGCTTGCTGAAGTGCAGCAAGCGCCGAAGCGAGAAGGACGCAACATGATGATGCTATTGGCTCCTAAAAAATAGTGAGTAGCGCTGTTTGATAAGCTGATTAAACGCGCTACTGATAGAGGCACTCCGATTACGTTTGGGGTGCCTTTTTAGTGTGCTCACAGGGTTCATGTCAGAAATTTTTGCCCTGAATGGTCAGCAGCTATCTAAAATGAAAGCCATTCGGGGCAAGCTAAGTTAAACCAATTTAATTCTGCTCGTAACCGATCGCTTGTAGGGGCAAACAACGGCTTGCTCTATCCAACGATGACTCCGTGACGATCGCGCTTTCAAAAGTTACAAGGTGCGATGCTAGCGATCGACAGGTGCCTGTCGGGGTCAAAGAGACATCAGGGTTCGGCTACGCATATAGGACGCAAACGCGGCATGGAACTCAAGCGCCAGTGGCTTAGTGATCATAGTTTGAAGCAGAAACTTCTGCGGTGGGTCAATCTCCGTCCTGAGGAGAGTGAGCGCACATTTCTGATGTTTGCTTTTTACACAATCACGTCGATCGGGCTGGTATGGTTTGAGGCAAGCACGGTCGCGCTGTTTTTGCAGAAATACAATGCGGAAGATGGGTTGCCCTGGATTTATATCGCCAGTGCAGGTATTGGCTCAGGCTTAGGCTTTGTCTACTCACAGTTGCAGAAGGTGCTACCACTCCGACGAGTGCTGGTGCTCACGGCATTACTAATGGCAGTACCGCTACTGCTGTTTTGGTTTGGATTAGACAATCAGTCGTCCCTTTGGGGAGCATCTGTGATTGCGATTACAATCTTTCTTATGCGGCTTTGGCTAGAGGCAGTTTATGTCCTCAATGACCTCAATACGTCGATTACAGCCAATCAACTTTTTAATATTCGGGAGATTAAGCGCACCTATCCGCTGATTAGCAGCGGCATTCTCGTTGCCGATGTCATCAGTGGCTTTTCCTTAACCTTTCTGATTGCCTGGGTCGGGTTAAAAAACGTTGTAGCGATGGCTTGCCTGATGATGATCATTGGGGCAGGCATTCTCTTTTATTTAAGCCAGTCGTACCAGCAAGCGTTTCCAGACTCGTTGCGACGCACTTCTGAAGATCGCTTGAGTGAGTTTGCTAATCGTCGCTTGCAGGGTCCACTCAGGCGCTATGTCGTTTTGCTGTTTACTTTTTTTGTTCTGGCGCAGGTGCTACTGCTGCTGATCGATTTTCAGTTTCTCCGTCAGCTTCAGCTCTTTGGTAATGCAGGTACGATCGCCCAGTTTTTGGGACAACAAAATTCTGACGCAGCGATCGCTAGTTTTTTAGGCTGGTTTAGCGCCATTTTAGGTGTTTGTGAACTGGCAATGCAGTGGCTAGCCTCTAGTCGTGTCATTGAGCGCATTGGTGTCTTTGCAACTGCAATGCTGCTACCCGGCATGATTGCCATTCTGGGGATAGTGGCAATGACGATCGCACCAACAGGATGGGTGCTGGGACTCTTCGTTAGCCTGGTGGTACTCAAGTTTCTGGATGAATTGTTGCACTACACGCTGTTTGCCAGTTTGGGTCCCGTACTGTTTCAGCCGATTCCCGACAGTATGCGGAGTGGCATCCAGTCTGTGGTACGGGGCATTGCCGAGCCACTGTCTACTGGTGCCACTGGTTTAGCGCTGCTAGTACTGGTCTGGTTTAGCCGCAACACGAGCCTGGGTGATGTGGGAGTTAATTGGCTTCTGCCCGTTGTCGTAGGTCTATCGTTGCTTTGGCTTCTGACGATTGGGCTGTTGCGTAGCAAGTATGTTGGTCTCTTGGTCATGAGCGCCGAGCGGGGACAGCTCAGTGGGGATGTTGATCTGCGGGAACTGAAGCGAGCAGTGATCGAAGCGTTGGATCAGCCCGGAACGGATGTACATAAAGGGTCTTGCATTGAACTGTTAAGCCAGCTTGACCATAAGAACGTCGGTGAAGTACTAGCTCCCTTGCTGGCGAAATTATCGCCTGGCTTACAGCGCAAGAGCCTGGAAGCAATGCTGGCATCCCCTAACCCAGCTTATCTGGAACAGGTGCGATCGCTGATTGATCAATCGCCCTCGCCCGAAGTGCTAGCGGTGGCATTACGCTATGTCTGGTTGACTGAAGACGAGCCAGACATCCGTCAATTGCGCCCTTACCTACGTCCAGAGGTCGATTCAGTGGTGCGAGGGACAGCAGCATCACTGATGATGCGGCGAGGCAGCCCTACACAAAAGGCAGAAGCTACTAATACGCTACGTTTTATGCTGACCCATAAGCAGGAAAAAGAGCGCGTTATGGGTTGTCGTGCGTTGGGAGAAGCCGTTTATCTACAAGCGTTGCGGCTCTACATTCCAGACCTGCTACAGGACGAGTCGTTACGGGTACGCTGTGCGCTGTTGGAGGCGATCGCTTCCACTCATCTTGAGGAATTTTACCCATCATTACTACGTGGGCTGTACTACAAGTCCACTCGCGAAGCAGCGATGCAGGCATTAGTGCGCTTGGAGAATGATGCCATTCCCATGCTAGTAGAACTAGCAGAAGACACGCATAAGCCTGAGTTAGTAAGACTCCATGCATGGCGAGCGATCGGGCAAATTGGCACCTTAGAGGCACTAGATGCGCTGATTGCTCACTTGATGACAGCATGGGGCACCGATCGCCGAAGCATTCTGCGTATTTTGCTAGAAATGCCTCGTGATTTGGGGATTGATAGTGTGTCTGATCGTTTAGGCAGACGTGGCATTGAACGACTGATTGACCACGAACTCATGTTTGTAGGGCAGCTTTATGCCGCGCTACTTGACTTGACACCCACGCAAGTCTGGGGGCGTGAGGCAGACCTTTTGCGACGCTCCCTGCGCGATTTGCAGGCTGATGCTGAAGAGCGCCTATTTCTACTCATGAAGTTTTTGTACCCGATCGGGTCAATTAAAGCCGCTGCGTTTAACTTGCAGTCAAACTCGCGCAGTAGCATGGCACGTGGACTCGAAATTTTGGACAATACGCTTGATATTCCCAGTAAACGTGCCTTGTTAAGCTTGCTCGATCGCAACTCTGACCTAGACAAATTACAAAGTTTGTCAGACTTAATGAGCTATGAACCCATGGCTCCCAGTGATCGACTGCGTCATTTACTTGATTTGCGTCACTTTTTGTCGGATTGGTCGCTCGCCTGCTGCTTTCACTTAGCGCGTCAGGCGCGTTGGAGTCTGACACCAGAACAGACAATTGCCTGCCTGCGACATCCCAGGGGGTTTGTGCGTGAATCAGTGCTCGCATACCTTAAAATGGCATCGCCGCGTGCTTTGATGAGGTTATTGCCGATGCTAACTCATGACCCAGACCCGTTAGTGGCTGATCAAGTGCAGACGATCATGCGAGAATTTGCATCAAATTCGGCAAAAACAGTGAACCAGACCGCAGAACGAGGCAATAATGTGATTAATTTTCCAAATCGAACTGGATTGGAACCAATCTAGTTAGGTTTCCTGACACATCATGGGCACTCTAGGAAAAGCCTTGTCTCAACCGTAGATTTTTGCGATCGTCTAACATCGATCTGCTCACTACGTAGCCGACACTTGGTATAGCCACTCACGTCTCCATGTCTCGGGCCTAGAGTTCTTCGTCTCAGCTCCAGCTCAAGCCGCTATCGATTTATGTTAACTAGCGTCGATCGCTTACTGTTTGTCCGGCAAGTTCCCATCTTCAAAGAGTTGCGGGATGACTTTCTGGTACGGTTGGCATCCATTATGGATGAGTTGTCGTTTCCAACCAACCACACGATTTTTACGGAAGGGCAGGAAGGGCGATCGCTCTATGTGGTAGTGTCCGGCAAAGTGAGCGTTCACATCGGCAAACAGGAAATTGTGCAGCTTGAGCAAGGAGCTTGCTTTGGCGAAATGTCTCTTTTTGACGCAGAACCTCGTTCTGCCTCTGTTACCACGCTGGCAATCTGTGATTGTCTGGTGCTGACACAGCAGCAGCTTTACGAGGCGATCGACGAAACGCCCGGTATTGCTGTTAACATCATTCGCCTGCTTTCACGCCGTATCCGCGAACTAAACCAAAAGATGAATCACATGAAAGCACCTGTGGTTCCTCCCCCGCCGCCACCAGTATTTAGAACGGCGCGACGTTAAAAGACGTTCAAACTAGGCAGTTTCAAGCCAGTCAAAAATTCGGTCAAGCTCTTCTAGCGTCACCAGTCCATACTGCCAGAGAAGCATCGGCAGCAGGGTTGCACTGAATTCTTGGTGACGCTTGACTGTAGCGATCGCTGAGTCCGAAATCGCCAGTTCTTCTTGTAAAAATTTAATTAAACGGGCTTCCATTGAGCCTCCATCTAGCCGCGCACGGCAGTCTTATGTTTGTTGAACTACTTTTGTTAACTTTTACAACATACTCTCATAAATAATGTAAGCCATTCTACAAGAACGTGCTGCTCAAATCACAAATTTGAGCCATTAGATAGAGACTGTTACAATGCGTGGAGGAAATACCCTCAGTAGTTAGCCTGAAAGCACTCGCTTCAGACTGGCTAAGACTGCCGCCTGACTGGTAACAAATTAGTCTCTTTCATCTTCACTGTCAGGCTCTCATTTTCCCGATCGGAAAACCGAACCGCTTAAGTCATCACAGAGGTAGGAAACCGTTCCATGAGAGCTGGTAGCACCGGACATGGCTCACGGTCTTGTAGGTTTTCGGGCTTGTTCCATGTAAACGGCGCTTTCCGTGCTGCGGAGAGCCACAGCAAACGTTTTGCCCGTGTCATTGCCACATAAAGGAGACGGAATTCCTCAGCGGTTTTAAGGTTTTTAGCCCGTTCCCAAGCAGAGGCAAGCGATGGCAGCGGAAACTGGCTATGTAAACTGGCACGAATCTGGGCACGGGCAACTTCTGCTAGCGTAAAATCGCCCAGAAACTGTGCCTGCGGTGGCACCCATTGGCTACCGGGAATAGTTTGCTCATGCAAAAACGGAATGAACACGTAATCCCAATCCAGCCCCTTCGCTTTATGCATGGTAATCACAGTAAGCTGCCCTGGGCGAGTGTAGCGCTCTTCAGTATCGTCCGCATCAACCGGCTCAAACTGCTCTGAAGCCACAATCTCACTTAAGATCCCTAGAATTGCTGAAAGCGCATTGTTTTCTGTCTGCTGGGCAAGGCGTTCTGTCAGCTTATCAGCAGTTGCCAACTCGGTCTGCTCGTAGTCAAGCGTTAAAGCGAGAAAGGGTATGAGTTGGGCAGGCGGAAGCTGCAAGCGTGCGTTCAAGAGACTATTGCAGTAACGGCGGGCTTCAACAACAGCTTCTGGTTGCACTGGATCAAGAGGACCGGGATAAAGGAATTGCTCTGGAAAGCTAACAAGAGCGTTAAGATCTTGAGTGGGAATACGCTTTCGCGTCACCAAAACGGTTAAAGCGGCTTTGAGATAATCGGGCGAGTGGGGGCGATCGAGAAATTGCAGTAGGGTTAGCATTTCTGCCGGAACGTGGGACTGGCGATCGCGCTGCCCCACCTCATACACAGGTAGGGTATCCCCGTACCAGCGATACAGTTCCTTTGCTACAAAGCGCCCCTGGTCATTTGTCCGCACTAGCACAGCCGCTCGCCCGTCTGGATGTTGCTTGAGTAATTGCAGCACTCGCTGACCGATATGCTCTACTGTCTGGTACACATCTTCGGGTGTATAGAGTTCCAGTCCTTGTCCTTCTGGCACAGGGTTAGCATTGGGCTGAGGATCGTTAGACGCAACGGGGCGAATGGTCTGCACACGAAACGGTTGCTCTGTGCCTGCAAGGTTTGATTGGTTCACCCACTGAAGCACAAAGTTTGCTGCCTCGATAATCGGACGGCTACTCCGTCCCGCTTGCGTCATCGTTGCAAGCCGATTCTGAGTGCGGCACGCTTCGCAAAACTCCCGAAAGAAGATGGGGTCTGCGGGCGTAAAGGTAGAATTGATTGCCTGGTTTGGATCGCCAACTCGGACGAGATTGATGCGATCGTAGCTCGTTGGGTCAGCCGGGTCAGCCGCCAAAATCTCTAACAGCCGCGTCTGTAGGGGACTGGAATCCTGTGCTTCATCCTCAAAAACAGCAAATACCTGCTGTTGCCAAGACTGACGCACCTGGGGATCGTCCAGCACACGCAGCGCTGCCAAAATCATTTCGTCGTAGTCGATTAGGTTGCGAAAGCGGAGTTGGGTTTGGTAAAACTCGTACAAACCTGCCGCGATCGTCAGCACAGAATAGGGATCGTCTATGTCATTGCTCTGCGATCGCAAATCGCCTGGCAATAAACCAGAACTCTTCGCCTCATGAATCACTGTGGTTGCTAACGCAGGCAGCACCTCTGTTCGCAGCACTGACTGACGGCGTAAACGCTCCGTTTCCTCACCGTCAAACTGCCGTCCTTCTAGCAGCGTTTGATAGTGGCGCGCATTTGCCGAAATCCACTGCTCAACACAGGTACGAAGCAACCGATGGTTTTGATTAGGTGTTACCAAGACGTTATCTGGGTTCAAACCTGACAAGGCTGGATGGGCACGAGCGATCGACCAGGCAAGCCCATGCAGCGTTTGTACGACAAAGCCCCCTGGCGGCAGCCCCAATGCTTTCAGGTTGGCACGAATCTTTGTCTTCAGGTTTGCTGCTGCCGAGCGCGTAAAGGTCACTACTACCAACTGACGACGAGCGTGCAGTTGCTGCTGTGCAATAGCGATCGCAGCAGCAACTGCCATCCCCGTAGATTTTCCCGCTCCTGGTACTGCTGAAACCGCCAACGCTCCGCTTGTCCATAGCGCAATCTCACGCTGTCCCGGTCGCAACGTATCGCGAAGTTGATCGAGTGAAGCGTTGGTAGAACCTGTAAGCATAAAGCGTGATGAGCATAAACGAAGTGGAAAGACAGGCTTCTAAGGCTGAAGTACTTTACCGTACTCATTTTGGTGAGCAGCTTTTTCTCACACTGCCGCTCTCATACTGCCACTGCCTTCCTATTCTGCCTGATTCGCCAACGAGTCAATTATCGTCCGTTTAAACGGATGCTCCACACTCCTTCTAAAAGCATGAACAATCAGCTCTTGCTTCCTTGAAGCGGTAGGGATAGAGGCGTATTAACGCATGAAACTGGACAATTGCTTAGGCATAACCCGGATATTTGGCAAGGGGATGAGGAGAAAGCCGCCCTTGCAACAGCGCTAAAAGTCAATCACGCCAAAAGTATAGCTGTTGCCACAGAAGTTAGGATGTTGGGATTAAAAGAGTCGTGGCAATGTTACCCCTTACCAGGAGTTTTAGCCCTGCACCTCGCTCTCATCAGTCTGACTTTTGCTATAGCAACTTACAAAAGATAGAAACACTATGACAACTGTTGTTGAGCGCATTCAGCAGTTTAATCAAAACCGTAAACCAGAGCTTCTTGCCCTGAAGTATCAAACGATGCGTGAAAATGCGTTTGCCTTTTTGCGCGGCACCTGTCACTTATTTTACGAAGATCTTCCAGCTAGTTCCCCACTTAATACAGCACCACCAGTTTGGGATTGTGGCGATTTGCATTTAGAAAACTTTGGCAGTTATAAAGGGAACGATCGCCTCGTCTATTTTGATGTCAACGATTCTGATGAAGCGGCTCTTGCACCTTGCATCTGGGATTTGGCACGATTTCTTACCTCAATCCTGGTAGCAGCTCATAACCTTAAGCTGGAAGAAGCCGAGGCTCGGGCGCTCTGCCAAAATTTTCTCATTGCTTACACTAAAGTGCTGGCAAAGGGGCAAGTTGGCATCGTTAACCGGGAGACAGCTACGGGCTTAGTGAAAGAGCTACTGCAAAGTCTTAAAAAGCGTAAACGTAAAGACTTTTTAAACGAGCGAACGAAGAAGGTTGGCAAAACTCGACGGCTTCTCATTGACGAAAAAACACTAGCGATCGACTCAAACCAGCGGGACAAGATCGAGGCATCGCTTGAAATTTGGGCAGCCAAGCAAAAGAAACCAAAATTTTTCCGCCTGCTAGATGCCGCTTATCGCGTTGCTGGTACTGGCAGCCTGGGGCTTGAACGTTACATTCTCCTGGTTAAAGGCAACGGTTCACCTGACAGCAACTATCTTTTGGATCTTAAAACGGGCGTCTCCTCTTCCCTTCAGCCCTACGTACTTTTGCCACAGCCGTATTGGGCAACCTAAGCAGAACGCATTGTTACCATACAGCAGCGCCTACAATGGGTACCACCAGCTTTGTTAGACACAGTATCACTCGACGGTCAGTCTTACGTCCTGCGCGAACTCCAGCCTACAGATGATGCCGTGAAACTCGAGCAGTGGAACGGCAAATTAGGTCGTCTGCGTAAGGTAATTGAGACGATGGCAGGCATAGCGGCTCGGGGATATTTGTTAAGCAGTGGACAGCAGGGTTCGGCGATCGCGGGTGACCTCATTGCCTTTGCCCAATCCATTGACTGGCATCAGACTGTATTGACCTATGCCCATGATTACGCCATCCAAGTCGAAGCTGACTACCAAACATTCCGCCATGCCAAGTTGTAAAGAAGAAAATAGCAGGATTGCCTGCTACAACAAGGTGACAGGGTGGAGGCATACAGTTGATGAAGCATACAGTTTCAGTATGGCGCGTAAGGGTTAAGAGGAAATCGCACAGCAGGCGGTATCTTACGCCAGAAGGCTGTAAAAATGCGCATTATCACGGTTTCAGTTGCGAAGAGATTGCAGAGACAATAAAGCCATTCCAGTAAAGTTTCTTTTAGATTCTTAAAATCATCCCCTCTGGAGCCTTTTGAAAAGGTTAAGTTCATGCCATCCCCCAGCCGCTCTCAATCACCCATAAACCACCTAGACCAAACTCCTAAAATACTAGAATCTCGCGACCAATATCGTTCCTGCCATATTTGTCTACCGGAGGAAGAATATCGGGTCGCCGCTGTGATGGTTGATGGCAAGTACTATGGTCTTGCAAAAGTGGTTCCAGACCGCCAACGATCGCTGGAAATTGCCAACCGGCTGCTCACAGCAGGCACTGAAGCTGTAATTACCAAACTGGCAAAAGGCTATGCCATTTGGCGCCTAGAGCCTGAAGCCTACACAGAGCTATGTCCGAGAACGACTCGCCGTCAACGTAACCGTTAAGCAACAGTCGCCGTTGTAGAGCTTTAAAGCTGAGGCAACGAAAATAAACTAGCTTCAACATAAATTAGCTTCAACAAGAGAGGGGTCAGGCAATTACTGTCCGACCCCGCTTTTGCTAGGTAACTATTTGGTTTGTGAAAGCAGTCTTAGCTCAGAAGTAAGCTATAGAAGGCTTCCAACAAGACTCTTAATTAAGTGGATTTACAGAACCCGATGCTTGAGGTGCTACTCCCATGCTTGCCTGCACATCAGGAGGCAAGATGACCTTGTTGACTGCGTGAATAACGCCATTACGAGCTTCAATGTCAGCTTGAATCACTTGAGCATCGTTAATCGTCACACTGCCAGCATTAGCCTGAATGTTCAACGGTGAACCCTGAACAGATCTGGTTTCACCAGATTCAATTTTGCTGGAATCAACTTTGCCAGGGACAACATGATAGCTGAGAATTTTGATCAGCGTGGCGCGGTTTTCAGGTTGTACCAACCGCTTGATTGTGCCTTCAGGTAAAGCAGCAAAAGCACGATCGGTCGGTGCGAAGACAGTGTACGTTCCCCCGCCTGCTAACTGACGGCTCAACTCACCATTGCGATCGGCAACACGCAGTAGAGAATTAAGGATGTTGAAGGAATCGCTTTTTTCGACGATCGTATCAATACTAAGTGAAGCCGAAGACTCTGGAACCGATACGCTTGACTGATTAGGGCTTTGCAGGGGTGTACTAGAGGGTTGAACTGGAGCGCTTTGCGTGGGCACTGGTTCCATTGGTGCTTGCTGCGTTGGCGCTTGATCGCCAGGTGCGGCTTGAGCAGGGCTGGGTTGTATTGGGCTGTCTACCTGACCCGCACCAGCAGGAGCCGTCATCGTACCCGGGGTCTGCTGGGCATTAGCAACGAGATTAATACCTGTGGTTACACCAGCCGCAGCCAAAAAACCTACAAGTAGCTTAAGTGAGTAATTCACGGTTTGCTCCTTGGTTACAAACGTTAACATTGCTCAGCTTAAATAGTCGTTTATCTATTCACCTCTGCCATGTGAAATACGCCTGAAGGTAGATTTGGTACTGTGATATTGCATCTTTTCTATAAAAGGAGCCGTTCTAATAGGCTTAGGATGGTTACGTCAGCACTTCTTCGCTTACGCTTCAGCTTTTTACCCCTTAGCATTTACCACTTATGGTTGCTTTTCCTCAAACTTTAGATGATGCGATCGCGCAAGCGCAAAGTGCCACTCAAGCGGCGATCGCGGCTGGTTATACCCGTTTACAGATTGACCTCTTGTTGCCAGAGCTAAAGCCTACGCCAGTCGCCCTTCAGTACCTTCCAGTGTTTAGCGAGCTAGGTGCAGGGCTGAAAATATTTTTTACTGATGCTGGAGCTGCTGCGTTAGCCCGACGTGACTGGGGAATGCTATCGCATCAAATTTGTAGCTTAGATGTAGCCGGTGCGCGGCAAACAACCCCGGTTGAAGAGCTAGTAAGTCCCGATGATCAGGTTTTTCTCTTTGTCGCACCATCTACGGTCGAAGTGTCACCTGTTGAACAAGTCTGCACCGTTACTGGCGATCGCCCTGTTATCTTGCTGGCTCCCCGTCTAGAAGATATTGGCGCAGTTGGGATCGGCTACACAGCGCGTAAAATTCGCGAACGTTTTCTCAGTACGTTTGAGCCTTGCTACTATGTACGCCCACTCGATCAAGCGGCTTTATTACGCTGTTACCCGTCGCCTTGGCAAATTTGGCTAGAGTCAGATGAGGCTTACACACTGGCTGCAGAAGAACTGCTCAAGCCAAGCTCTGAAAAGCTAGAGGAAATTTTGCTTCGAGTGGGTGGTGTTCAAGCAGCACCAAAGCGGAGTTTTATAGAGGAAATGCAACGCTTCCTTAGGGCGCTGGTGCAGTAGCTGATCTCTAGGGATGAATAAAGGTTTAATGAACTTTGGGCAGCAAGTGTAAGCTTTAATACCTGGCACGAGAACGTCAAAAAAATCAGGGCATAATGAATATATTGCTTACAAAGTATCCTCGTTATAAAGGGTTTGAGTAAGCTTCTGCTCGGTTCATTAGTGCTCTGTACCTCGTTTTGGTAGGCGTACAGTTTTTTAAGCTTAGACAAGACTATACAAAAGGCGATCGCAGATGGGTGAAGCTAATCATCGTCGTATTATTATTGGCGATGTTCACGGTCACTACGAAGGTCTGATGCTACTGCTAGAAGCGATTGCGCCTGGCACAGATGATCAGGTTTATTTCTTAGGCGACCTAATCGACCGTGGACCAGAAAGCTCTAACGTGATCAGCTTTGTGCAGCAGCATGGCTACAACTGCTTACTAGGCAATCATGAACAGCTTTTGCTAGAAGCCTTTCCTAATGGACGAACGTTTCATCCAGCTCTGCAAGCGTGGCTATACAGTGGTGGACGCGCCACGATCGCTAGCTACGGTAGCAATGGTATTCTCGCCGACCATCTCGACTGGCTGAAAACGCTACCAACCTATATAGATCTAGGCGATTTATGGCTGGTTCATGCTGGTGTCCATCCTAATTTGCCTCTTCAAGCACAAACAAAACAAGAATTTTGCTGGATTCGCGACGAGTTCCACAGCAGTTCTAAGCCTTACTTTGCCGACAAACTGATTATTACCGGTCACACCATTACGTTTACGCTGCCCAGAGTTGCTCCTGGTGAGCTAGCGCGTGGAAATGGTTGGCTAGATATTGACACAGGCGCGTATCATCCTAAGAGTGGCTGGCTCACTGGTGTCGATATGACTAATCGCTGCGTTTATCAAGCCAATGTTTTTAATCGCTCCATCCGAATGCTACCGCTTGATGAGGCTATCACAGATGTTGAGCCAGCGCAGGTCGTAGCACATCGGCAGGCACTCTTTCTCTAGTGCCGCGACGCTTCTGTATGGGTCAAGAGAAAGCACATTTCTGAATGCAACTCTGGATGTTGAACGCACATTTTTGTGCAGTAACTCGAGCTTTGCTTCAAGCTAGCTAAGGAGCTTCTCAAGAAAGAATTGACCTTTTGATGGGGATAGGTTTAGCCAAGATTGAACGGTCTAGCTCGTCAACCAATGGCAAAACCTGCCCCTATGAATACTTTGTTTCTCAAAGATTAGCTAAGAGAGTGATCGTAGCCGCGCCTTGTAAGCAACGGTATCGAGTCCTGCCCCGTTCTCCATTGCCGGATTGATTGACTGCTTTAAGCGAGCTACGCGGTCAGACGTGGCTGGGTGAGTACTCAAGAACGTTGGTGTAGAAGACTGTCTCAACAGCTTGCTCATAAAGGCGGGTGCTGCAGACTGGGCATAGCCTGCCCGTCCTAACATACTGAGACCGGCTTGATCGGCTTCAAACTCAGCATTACGGCTATGGGGACGGCTCAGTGCCAACGTAGTTCCTAGATTAATAATAGTGTTGCTATTGACCTTTGCCAGTGTTGCAACTCCCCGTAACGTGGCTTCCTCTTTTAGTTGGTTTACTAGATGCCGCCGTACAATATGACCTGTCTCATGCCCAATGACACTGGCAAGCTGGGCTTCATTGTCAGCTGCCTGCATGAGCCCAGTAGTGATATAGACAAAGCCGCCCATTGTTGCAAAGGCGTTAACGCTTTTATCTTCCACAATTTGATACGTATATGGAATTTGCGTTCGTTCGCTTTGAGCTGCTAGCCGCTGACCAATTTGGTTCACGTACTGATTAAGCTCAGCACCGCGATAGAGTCGAAAACGGCGTGTAATCGTTTGCTCGTTCATCTGCTTACCAATTGCCACTTCTTGTTGATCAGAAAGTTTGGCAAGCTGGATTACCTGTATGCCACTTGGAATGATGCGAATGAGATCACCTAGCGAAAAAGCTCTAACCAGCAGCGGTTGCCCGACCCATACGCTAAGCGCAACAAAAACCGAGAGTAAGGGGTAAACCCAGCGAGAAGAGCGGCGCAAGAAAAGTTCAGAGAGCTTCAGCATGGCTAGAAGATGGCGGTGAAGAGGATTAAGGTTATTGATCGCGAACCTGTTCATCTGAATATCGGCTCCACTAACACGTTAGTCAATAAGTGAAGCAGTGATATCCTTAAAAGAGGCGATCGCTGTATCAGCTTGAAAATGAAGAGCGTTAAAACGCTAAAAAATGTACGACTGGCAGCAACAAAGGCTTATCCCAGGCACTTACTCAAAGATTCCCCGAATGGTAACGATCGTGTACTTTATGACCGTCAAAGCCCCGTTTTGTTCCTTAATTTATTCCTTAAACGGCTAGCAGACCGTAGCCTGAAGCGCTAGAGTGAAAGGTATGGGCGATAACAGTACTAGCTATAAGATTGTCAGCGATAACCGTCAGGCTCGCTATCTCTACGAAATTCTGGAGACCTACGAGGCAGGCATCGAGCTGATGGGCACGGAGGTTAAATCTATTCGGGCAGGTAAAGTTAACCTGAGAGATGGCTTTGCGCTTATTCGCAAGGGCGAAGTGTTGCTAATGAATGTGCAAATCTCGCCGCACCAAACCACCAGTCAAGCGTTTAACCATGAACCGACTCGCACCCGCAAGCTGTTGCTGCACCGCGAAGAAATCCGCAAGCTGATCGGTAAGGTTGAACAGCAGGGGTTAACGCTGGTACCGCTCAAGATGTATATGAAGCGTGGTTGGGTCAAGATCGATCTGGCGCTAGTGAAAGGTAAGAAGCTGCATGACAAGCGCGAAGACATTAAGAAACGCGAAGACCAACGCACAATGCAGCGCGCTTTGAAGAATTTCTAAATGCGCACTTCGGTTTTTGATACGTCTTCTTTCGTTTCAGTGGGCAGAGTGTAGTAGCTGGCAATGAGGGCAATCATTAACCACCAGAGCGTATTGATTTGGGGACGATACCAAACGGTATCAACCAAGCCGTGACTCAGCAGACCGACCAGCGTTGCGATCGCGCCCATAAGCCAAAACCCATCTAAATCTCTAGTTGCGCGTAGCCGCTGAAGCTGTTGCCAACCAATATTGAACGTGACTAACAGGAGCCAAACAAAACAGGTTAGTCCAATAATTCCCGTTTCAACTGCAATTTCGAGTGGAATGGAGTAAGCGCTAAGGGCACTGAAGCGAGGGCGCTGATAGTAGGGATAAATACTGTTAAAGGCAACGTTACCAGGACCGATGCCCAGAATGGGTCGATCTCTAATCATTTCTAGTACCGACATCCAAACGTTGATGCGGAAGTTATTACTGCTGTCCTGGCGTCCAACAAAAACGGTGCTGGCGCGATCGCGGAGCGGTGCTACTAGCAAAACTGCTAAAACAATGACTGCAATACTTGCCCCCAGGACAGTAGGTAAGGCGAATGTACGCCAAAAGCGCGGTAGATAGACACTCCACCAGTGGAGCAGTAAGACCAACAGGATAAAAATCATCGCGGCAAAACCAATCCAACCGCCCCGACTACCCGTGTAGTAAAGGCAAGCGGAGTTAGCGATCACCATTGTAATTGCTAGCAGTTTTGGTCCCTTGCGCCGCCAGACAAAGAAGGCGACAAGACTTAGCGCGATCGCTGGCAACAGATAAGCTGCCAGTAAATTAGGATTGCCCAGATAGCTATAGACGCGAGGCTCTTTAGCAGAAGGAGAGGTTGGATCAACCCACGTAGCTAGAGCCTTTACGCCAAAGGTTTTCTGCTGAATGCCGTAACAACTGACAAGCAGCGCTGCATGAAGATAAATGCCTGTTACCCAGGAACGGACGCGGGGCGATCGCAAGACCCGTGCCATCAGTGCAAATAAAATCAGGTACAGGGTGAGTTTGCTTAATCCAGTGAATGCCGCCCGTTTGACCGGAGACAACGCGGTGGCAGCGGCTGAAACGCCCCAGTACAGCACCACCATAAAGTGAATCGGTGTTGCCAGGGGAGAACGGCTGGGATTTAGCCAATTTTGCCAGCGCTGAGGCGATCGTGCTGTTTCAGCCTGATTCCCCACAGCTTGCTCACTGCTATCGTCACCATCTGACAGCGTTAGCAGTACCCAAAACCCTGCACAAGCAGCCAGCAATACTGCTAGAGAACTCTTGTCATCTGAAACAAAGGGAGCGATCGCAAAGACTAAACAGACAAACGCGGCTCCTATAAAATCGCCCCACTGGAGCATAAAGCTACTTTGTCGCCAGCGCCTCAACGGACGCAGCAGACCATGCAGGTAGCTGGCACTCCTCCACTGATGCAGCGACAGAGTTGATAGCGTTAATTGGTGCCAGAGCGGCAGAGCTGATAGCGTCAATTGGTGCCAGAGCGATAGAGTCAATAGCGTCAATTGGTGCCAGAGGGATTTCATATACGCGCCATAAGTCGGGATAGTCTCTGGCTTATTTTAGGGGAGAAGGTGGAAGTTTTGAGTTTTGAGTTTTGAATCACACTCTGCACCGCCACACTAGGGACTTTTGAGGTTAGGAGAAAGAATCAATGTGTATGGCATTAAACAGCAGCAAAAACGGGAAACGATCGCGCTGGACTGGTAGTTATCTCAAGGAAGGAGCGACCGACCAAGCATTTTTTCTACAATAGAAAGGAGATCGGTAGCACCCCAATCTGAAAAATTGGTGTGAATCAACTTCTTACTCCTGTACACCCTTCCGCCTCACACTTCACGTGGAGCAGCACAATGGCACAACGACTCAAGCGATGGGAGTCTCCCCGACGCGAAGGACGAAATGATAAAGGTAAAGGTGGCACCGCCCGTCAACGTCAATGCCGCAAGCAATTTCAAACACTGCGGAAAAAGCTGAAAGAACAATCTGACCAACATAACCAAAAACGGGGAAGCAATGATGCTTCCCCGTTTTTTAAAGCAGGCTAACGGTAAAGATTAGCCATGTTTTAGCAGTCCATTAAAGTACAAAGATTAAGCTGAAATTAGCCGTTTCAGTTAACCAACGAGTTCCTTGACTTTAGCGATAATGCCGTCTGGGTCGATGCCCTGGTGGGGATACTGTTCCCATAGACCGCCGGAGCCTTCTTTGTGGGTGCCGAGGTGGGCATATTTGGGGGTCAAGCCACGCTCCAACAGCCAGGTGCCGAAGCGGCTGCCTAGACCTGTTTTGCGGTTAAAGGCTTCTACTACTAGTACAAAGGGAGTTGCACCGATCTTGGTGATCGTCGCTTCATCCACCACATTCAGCGTCGGTTTGTTGATCAAACCCACGTCAATGCCTTCCTGCTTCAGACGATGTACTGCATCAAGGGCGCGGTACAAGCCATCACCAAAGCTAACAATGTAGCCAGCGGTGCCTTCTCGCACAACTTCATCCTTGCCCGACACAAATGTATAGCCTTCGCCATACAAATCTTTGGCATCAGCATCAAGAATGTTAGGCGTTTTGGAGCGAGTAGAGAAGATGAATCGCAGCCCTGGATCGTTAAACACACTTGCAACAACGGCTTTCATTTGACCCGCATCAGCAGGGAAGTAAAGGCGAGTTTCGTAGCCATCATCCAAACCGTTATCAGCAAAAAAGTTGTTGATACCAAAGTGGCAGGTATTATCTGCCATATCGTCAATGCCAGAGTGGGAGAAGTGGCAGAGCAGGTTGGAGTAGTTCAGCCGCGCCATCGTAATTTCGGAAATGCACATTTCTAAAAAGGCAGCGAAGGTGGCGAAAATGCCCTGCTTGCCTTTTTCCATGCCGAAACCCGCTGCCGCAGAGATATTGCCCCGCTCCATAATGCCGGAAGGAATGAAGACTTCGGGGTGGGCATCGTGAATTTTTTTCAGACCACAGGAGCCTTCCAAATCGCTGTCAATGACAACAACGTTGGCTTTGCGATCAGCTTCACTCATGCCATCCAGGACTGCATTTACTGCATCACCAAACACGTTGCGGTTGGAGTCCCACTTGTCGCCCGCACCGATGAATTTGTAAGGGTTCTTGGGTGTTTCAATCGCCTTCAAAAAGTCTACTGCTGCCGTCAAACCGCGCTTCTCCAGGTAGGCGATCGCTAGCTTAACCGAGATCACGTCATGCCCATGAGTGGAGCCTTCCAACCCTTCAATGCCAACGGACATAGGGCGCTTGTTGACCACGGCGATCGGTCCGGGCGTTGTCACCGCTTCGATAACCCGAGCGTACAGATCGTCCAGATCTTCACCATCACCTTCCAAAACCTTGAGTCCATGACCCGCCAGGGTTTTAGCAACTGTAAAGCCAGGAAGGTATTTGGAGGGATGTCCGGCGATCGTCACGTCGTTGTCGTCAATGATCAGCTTGACGTTGAGATGCTGGGCAACCGCCAACCGTGCTGCTTCCGCATCGTTACCTTCTTGCTGAGAGCCATCCGAGCCAAGGCAGAAAACCGTCTTGCCAGGGTTCGCCATTGCCACACCATTCACATAGGGCCACATATGACCCAGACGACCAGAGCTAAACTTCACGCCAGGAGTCAGCCCCAGTTCTGGGTGCCCAGGCAGGTGAGAATTTGCTTCTCGGTAATGGGCTAGCTGTTCCGCAGGCAGATCACCATTCAAAGTGGCGATAAGGTATTGAGTGGCAACACGGTGCCCCGCTTCGTCAAAGAAAATCGGCACAAACTGATCAGGGGCACTCTGAAAAAGAGAGTGCAAGATCATGACTTCGGGTACAGTATCGTAGGGTCCGCCGGTATGACCACCCACACCCCTCGCAGCACCCGTAGCGGTGAAAAAGATGATCGCGTCACGGCAAAGCTGAATATTAGCTCGGAGAGTCTCTTTTTGTTCGGCGGTCAGGGTCTTGTTGGCAGGATCTAACGTCAGCGGCTTGTAGGCACCGAGGTCGATCGGGAAGCGGGTAGTCGTTGTCGTCATAGGTTAGATCCTGAATAGGGCAATGTGAGGCAAACGAGCACGAAGTTCAATAGAGCAAAAGCAAAGACTACCACTAGAGAGACTAGCGATATTTTTTGAATGCCAAAGTAACGTTATGTCCACCAAATCCAAAAGAATTGGACAGCGCTACGTTTACTATCTGCTCACGGCTGTGATGAGGCACGTAGTCCAGGTCACAATCGGGGTCAGGGTTATCGAGATTGATAGTAGGGGGAACGCGATCATTTGCCACAGCCATCACTGCTGCCACCGCTTCAATGCCACCAGAGCCACCCAGAAGATGTCCTGTCATCGATTTGGTCGAACTGACAGTAATCTTGTAAGCGTGGTCGCCCAGCACCTTTTTCATTGCTGCCGTCTCAGTCGAGTCGTTGGCTGGCGTGCTAGTGCCATGAGCGTTGATATAGCTCACTTGGTCGGGCGTAAGGTTAGCGTCTTTCAGCGCGAGAGAAATCGCTCGTGCAGCACCCTCGCCACCGGGAACCGGAGAGGTAATGTGGTACGCATCACAGGTGGCACCGTAGCCGACAATTTCAGCGTAGATACGGGCACCTCTTGCCAGAGCGTGTTCCAGTTCTTCGAGAATCAAAATGCCGCTGCCTTCACCAAGCACGAAACCATCTCGGCTTTTGTCAAAGGGACGGCTGGCATGGGCTGGATCGTCATTGCGAGTAGACATCGCTTTACAGGCGGCAAAGCCAGCGACGGAGAGAGACGTGACAGCAGCTTCGGTGCCACCGCAAATCATTGCCTGAGCATAACCGTTTTGCACAAGCCGAAAGGCATCACCGATCGCATTTGACCCCGCAGCACAGGCCGTTACAGAGCAGGAATTGGGTCCCTTAGCGCCTGTATGAATAGCGGTCAATCCTGCTGCCATATTGGCAATCATCATTGGAATCATGAAGGGGCTACAGCGATCGGGTCCCTTCGTCAGATTGATTTCTTGCTGATCTTCCAGCACTTTCAACCCGCCAATGCCAGTGCCAATCAACACGCCGACTTGTTCTGCATTCAGATCGTTGATGACAAACTGGGCATCGGCGATCGCCTGCTTGCTAGCAGACACACCAAACTGGGCAAACCGATCCATCCGCTTGGCTTCTTTACGATCCATGTAGGCGTGCGGATCAAACCCTTTCACTTCTCCAGCAATGCGACACTCATGCCGAGACGCATCAAAAAGCGTAATGGGACCAATGCCATTCTGTCCGCTTAACAAGCCGTCCCAGTAAGCAGTTAAGGTATTTCCGATTGGTGTAATCGCGCCGAGTCCTGTAACGACAACGCGCTTACGGTCACTATTTGTCATGGCTTCAACGATAGGGGTCGATACCCAGAATGCAGAACAAAGAAACACAAAAACGGTGAAGAGGCTTCAGGTCTTAGTGAGAGATTCAGTGAACAGACTTCTGCCATCAATTCTTCAATGACTCTCAGAATCAACGATTAGAATAGAGCTTTGCTGTTCACTGTTCACTTCCTACTGTACCTAAGCCGACGCTGAGACCTTATTGCTGATGTAGTCTACAGCAGATTTGACAGTAGCAATCTCTTCTGCCGCTTCGTCGGGAATTTCGATCTCAAATTCTTCTTCCAGTGCCATGACCAACTCGACGGTATCAAGGGAATCGGCTCCTAGATCGTTGGCAAAGCTAGCTTCTGGCTTGACTTCACTGATTTCAACACCTAGCTGATCAGCCACAATCTTCTGGACTTTCTCAAAAATTTCTGTCTCGGTGGTCATAAGCTTCCTCAATCAATGCAGCGGCAACGTTATCTTTTTCAAAATGCTTGAACGCTTAGTAAATGGTAATCCGAGCGGTTTAAGACTCGTACTGCCCCTTTGAGCAATTACAAACATTTCCTGATCTTATCTGAAAGCGCGATCGTCCGAATCATTCCCAGACGCTTTCCTAAGTGACTCTGAAAATGAAGGCACATCAGTCAAGGGACAAAAAACAGGAAGACGGTTGTGTCGAAACGCCACTCTAGCAACCATTAAGGGCAGACTGAGGCTGCTTTCTTAGTAGTCGCAAAGGATCCTCGGCAGTCGCTAAAAAGACAATGATCGTTAAGAACGTGCAAAATATCTTAGTAGCTCGTCAGTTTTGGTAAAGGGGTTGTGCTTCCCCCATACTCTACAAATTTTCGGTTCAGCACCCTTTAATTGCGCACATTGATCGAACGCTCACCTCGAAGTTTACCTCTTTACATCCGGCTCCCCACACTCTACCCCCACCGACTATGCCATCGTTACCGCTCAAATACGCTTACTTTCCTGGTTGTGTTGCTCAAGGCGCTTGTCGCGAACTATATCAATCAACGCAAGCACTGACTCAGGCATTAGGCATCGAACTTGTCGAGCTTAAAAAAGCATCCTGCTGTGGTTCTGGCACCTTTAAGGAAGATTCGCAGTTCTTGGAAGATACCGTCAACGCCCGCAATATTGCGCTGGCAGAGTCGTTAAATTTGCCGCTACTGACCCATTGCAGTACCTGTCAAGGAGTGATTGGGCACGTGGATGAGCGTCTTAAGGAACGCCAGACGAGTGACCCTGCTTACGTCGATCGCATCAACGGGTTGCTTCAGCAGGAAGGCTGTTCGCCTTATAAGGGCAGTACCGATGTCACACACTTGCTCTGGGCGATCGTGGGCGACTATGGCTTAGAAGCGCTGGCTCAAAAAGTCACTCGTAAGCTTGAGGGGCTGAAATGCGCTGCCTTTTATGGCTGCTATTTGCTGCGCGCTCAGGACCAGCTACCCTTCGACGACCCCTTTAATCCCCAGTCAATGGAGAACGTATTTCGGACGATCGGCGCGACACCCGTTGACTATCGCGGACGGACTCAATGCTGTGGGTGGCCGCTCTCCAGCTATGCCACAGACCAATCTTTTAAGATGGCAGGAATGCACATCCAGGAGGCGATCGCGCAAGGTGCTGACTGTATCGTGACGCCCTGTCCTCTCTGCCACCTGAACCTCGATTCACGTCAACCGGAGGTCGAAAAAGTGATTGGGCAAAAACTGGGGCTGCCCGTGCTGCATCTGCCACAACTGATCGCCCTGGCGCTTGGCGTTGAGCCAAAACAGCTTGGACTCGATCGTCATATCGTTTCGACGCGATCGGTGTTGGAGAAATTGAGGTTGCAATAAGCAAGTAAACAAAACCGCATCGTACGAAGCTTAAATCCGTAGCAAGTGAGTCGATCCTTAAGTTAAGACTATGCCAGTGCTACTGAGTGGTTCTTCCCTGTTACGTTGTGATGTAGCAGTGAAGAACCGCCACAAGATTTTGAGACTCAAAGCGTTGTAATGCAAGAAAGTAGAGCTGGTAGAAACCTAAGTCAGGATTGTAGAAAACAGCACACATCTTTGGATTTCCTTCATCTTTGGATCTCCTTTTTGTTAATTGGTATTGTAGCTTTGGGTGGCTGCAAGAATACTTCAGTAGATGATATCGAACTTAACCTAAAACAACTCCCCCCGCATAACGGTGTTCCACAGTTTGAAGGAACAGCTTTAAATACAGGGAAAAGCGAGATTGATAAGGTCTTTGTGAGAATTATGATCTACAACATGAGCATTACTCCTAAAGAACTCAGCAACAGCAAACTAATGGCTTTCCGACCCATTAAAAATCTGAAACCTGGTGAATCTAGGAACGTAACCATACCATTGAGCATAGACAGTTTCTGCCTTGCCGAGTTTCCCAAAAACTATAAAGGCGAAGAGTATACAGTATATTTGGGAGAACGTTATTGGTGGGATATTAAAGCTTTAGATCAAACAAGCTTTGATATTCTTTCCAAGCAGCTTCACTGTAGGACCTGGAAGCCGAGTTAGCCCTCGAGCTGCTTTTGCCACGCCAGTCGAGCAGCACCGACCATACCTGCCTGATTGCCCAATTCTGCCCGTAGTAGTTGCAAACCAGAACGAGAGCTATGCAGCACGCGACGTTCAATTTCTGCTAGCACGGCTGGAAAGAACAGATCGGCACTGGCGCTAACACCACCCCCAATGACGATCGCCTCTGGGGTCAGCACATAAATCAAACTTGCCAGTCCTGCGCCCAGATCGCGTCCATAGTCGTGCCAGAACGCCAACGCCTTAGCATCGCCTTCTGCTGCTAGTTTGCTTAATTTGTCTGGCTCCATGCCTGTTCGTCGTCGGATTGCCTGCACCGAGGCGTACTGCTCCAGAGAACCGTGATTACCGCTGTTGCAAACGGGACCATCGGCGTTAATTGTAATCAAACCTAATTCACCAGCCGCGCCGTGGTGCCCTGTAAACAGCCTGCCATCGAGAATAATTGCGCCACCAACGCCTGTGCCCAGCGTCAGCAGGATGGAATGGCGATACCAGCGACCGGCTCCCAGCCACGCCTCGCCTAAACCGGCACAGTTAGCATCGTTGGCGATCGCAGTCGGGCAGCCTGTTTTCGTTTCGAGCCAGTCTGCCAGTGGAATATCGTGCCAGTCAGGGAGGTTGATGGCAATCCGGGCAATGCGTCCAGTGGCATCGGTAGGACCAGGTGTACCCACCCCGATCGCGCTTGCTTGGCGTTTTGGATCCACCTGGGCGATCGCCTCGGCCATAGCAGTCAATACAGCATCCGGTGTGGCGGGCTGAGGCGTAGGCACAGTCAACGACTGCAAACAATTGCCATCATGGCTAAACCGTCCAAGCTTGATGGCGCTGCCGCCCAGATCAATGCCTAAAACCTGCTCCAAAGCTTGAGCCGGAAGGTTCTTTTCAGCAGCGTCTATGCCCATAACGAATTGTGAATGCTTTCTAAAATAGCTAGTCAGCAATTCTAGAGGAATTTAAGAAGTTTTGAAATTGTAAGCAGATTTTTGATCGCTGGCTTGGTGCTAGTTAAGAAGCGTTTTGGAAATTTCGCTATCCTGAAACTGCTTCTGTGCTACCCAAAAGACAGGTTTTTGCTTTCATAATCCTGTTTCTTTAAGTTTCCAATGATGCAGCCAAACCGCTTGCGAATCGTTAGCGTTTGCTTTGCTATCCTACTGTTGTTGCCTGAAAGGTTGCTGCCTGCAAGCGATCGCTTCCAATATGCCTACCGAACCAGCTAAAGCGATCGAGCAGAATGTCCGCTCGTTGGTTTAAGTCCCAACACTCTGTCTCTGGCTGCGGTGGTAGTCTAAAACAATAGCGATCGCGCGATCAGCTCATACCAGACTCAATATGGTCAATAACTTAGCAGGAGTCAGACGGCGGTACGATACGTTTGATCTTTTTCTCTGACGCTGTTTTTCGCTGCCTCAGGCACGCTGTAGTTGCTATGCCATACTCGATCACTCAGCTAAATCAAATGAGTCAGGATGCTTTTGTAGCAACTCTGGGAGCAGTATTTGAGGCTACACCAACTATTGCTAGAGAAGCCTGGACACAGCGCCCGTTTACAGATATCACAGACCTGTACCAGGCGATGATCGATGTGGTAAATGCCATGACGCAGGCTGAACGGCTAACGTTGATTCGGGCACATCCCGACTTGGGCAGCAAGGCAAAAATGGCGGATGCCTCAGTGCAAGAGCAGGCAGGCGCAGGGTTAGATCGACTGACAGCAGAGGAATACGATCGCTTCCATACGCTTAATCAAGCCTACAAAGAAAAGTTTGGCTTCCCGTTTATCATCGCCGTCAAACTGCATACTAAAGCTAGCATTTTGGAAGCGTTCGATCGACGCTTGCACCATACGCCTGAGGCGGAAGTCAAGCAAGCGCTGACTGAAATTACGCAGATTGCCCGCTTGCGTCTAGCGATGTTGCTGACAGATACCTGAAGCGATCAGTCTGTAAACAGAAAAGACCCGACAGGGAGCTGCCAGGTCTCAGACCGTTTGTACCTGAAGTACTTGATCGATGCTTTCAGAATAGGGTTTGTGGACGACGGCACCTTCCTCTGCACAGGCTACCGCATCAGGTGATTTTCCACTCACCCGGTCGGATGAGTGTTAAGCGCTCAGTCAAACTCTGGCGACCACAACAGTTCACTAATCAACAACTCCTAACCACAGAGTAAATCGGGAACGGTTAACACATCGCCATCCTGCAAAGTTAACAGGTGTCTAAAGCGATCGCCGCACCTCCATCCAGCGCTGCTCTGGCTTAATCAGAATCCCTACTTTTGTGCCTGCTTCTAAAAACACGTCAATCTTCTCTCGCAGTTTCGTCAAGCTGTCTGTCCATAGGCGACTTCACTTCCACCATCAAATCGGGCGCTAGTTCTGCAAAGTTGCGAGGGCTACGACGCAACCGCTCTGCCTGCACAAACGACACATTAGACGCACGAGTATCGGCATTTGGCAAATTAAACCCAGCACTCGACCCAGTGATCCGTCCTAGCTTACGGGGTCTAACCCAGTTGCGTAGCTGTGCGCTGAATTCAGATGTAACCTCGTCAGATTCGTAGCCTGATGGACTCATGACAATAACTTCTCCAGCCACCAACTCCAAACGGTGGTCAGGGATTCGCTCCTGTATCTTTTCCAGATCCTTAACAGTGAGAGTCATAACGCCTCCAGAGAGACTTCAGTTAGTTCAATCTTGCCATGCTTGTTAGTAGTCAGTGATCAGCCGCCAGCATTGAGTTTAAAGCTGAAGGTTGATAGACAGAAATCAAGACATAACTTCGCAAGCAAACGTGCGTCTTGTGATGCATTTTGGCAGGGTCGATCGCGGTACACTCGCATCCAAAGCACTCAGCTTTAGAACACTCAGGCACTTGCTCATTCAACCTTCTCTATGCCAGAACATTATCCCCGCGACATGGTGGGCTATGGACAACACACCCCCGATCCCAAATGGCAAAAGCAGGCGCGGGTTGCCGTGCAGTTTGTCATTAACTATGAGGAAGGGGGCGAAACCTGCATTCTGCATGGTGATGCTGCCTCAGAAACGTTTTTGTCTGAGATTGTCGGCGCAGTGCCGCTTCATGGCATCCGACACATGAATATGGAGTCATGTTACGAGTACGGTAGTCGATCGGGCTTTTGGCGACTGCATCGCATGTTTATGCAGCGCGAAATTCCTGTCACGGTCTATGGTGTGGCAATGGCACTAGAGCGAAATCCCGAAGCGGTGGCTGCCATGCTAGAAGCAGACTGGGAAATTGCTAGCCACGGCTACCGCTGGATTGACTACAAATATTTTGGTGAAGCGGCAGAGCGAGAGCATTTGCAGAAAGCGATCGACCTGCACACAAAGGTCACGGGCGATCGCCCCCTCGGTTGGTATACGGGCAGAACCAGCCCCCATACGCGCCGACTGGTTGTAGAAGAAGGCAGTTTTCTCTACGATGCCGATAGTTACGGTGATGATTTGCCCTACTGGGTGCATGACTATGGCAAGCCTCACCTGGTCATTCCCTACACGCTGGATAACAACGATATGCGCTTTGCCAGCGTTCAGGGCTTCAACTCAGGCGATCAGTTTTTTGCCTACCTGCGCGATGCCTTTGATGTACTCTATGCCGAAGGTGACACCGCACCAAAAATGATGAGTGTTGGACTACATTGCCGTTTGGTAGGGCGACCGGGACGCGCTGCCTCGTTAGCTAGATTTCTGGATTACGTACAAAAGCACGATCGCGTTTGGCTCTGCCGCCGCCTTGATATTGCCCGCCACTGGCATGAACACCACCAGCCATGAGGAAAGTGCAGATGGGAGGGGCAATTGTACTCTCCTATCTGCGCTTATCCGTTTAGTCTCCTAAATAGATATTCAGTCCCCGTGCCGTTTTTACCAGCGTGCCTTCAGGATTCACGGCGGCATAGTGCAAAATCGCTTCACGGATCGACACACTCCTGACGTGCCGATTCTGCCACGTGACCACGCGATCGTACTTTTCCTCCGCGATTAGATCCACGGCTGCTACGCCAAACGTCGCGCCAATGAGGCGATCGAGCGGTGAGGGTGTACCACCACGCTGAATATGACCTAAAACAGTCACGCGCGTTTCGGCATCAATGCGGCTACAAATTTGCTTCGAGAGATATTGACCAATGCCACCCAACCGACACTGCTCCACATCAGAATCCAGCGTGACCGACTCACCCGCTTCGGTGCGAACCGCTTCTGCCACAATCACCAGGCAATAGTTTTTGCCTGCTTCCTGACGTTGTTTAATTGCCTGACAAATCCCATTAATGGTGTAAGGAATTTCGGGAATCAAGATAATATCGGCTCCGCCTGCAATACCTGCACTGATGGCAATATGCCCTGCATCCCGTCCCATCACCTCTAAAATCATGACACGGCTATGGCTGGCAGCAGTAAAGTGCAGGCGATCCAGCGCTTCTGTCGCGATGCTGACTGCCGTATCAAAGCCGATCGACAACTCGGTGACTCCCACATCATTGTCAATGGTTTTGGGAATACCAACCAAATTCAAATTGCCCTGCTGCGCCAGCCGTTGCAGAATCGCCAGACTGCCATCGCCGCCAATGCCAATGAGCGCATCCAAGCCGAGCAAACGATAGCCTTCAATGATTTCATGGGAACGATCGCGCAGGCTGCCATCTGGCATCGGAAACGCAAAGGGGTTGCCCTTATTCGTGGTGCCCAGCATCGTGCCACCCGCCGTTAAAAACGGGTCTACTTTGTCGGGTGTGAGACTACTTGCGAGGGGTGGACGCACCATCAACCCCTGCGTCGCCTGACGAATGCCCAACACTTCCCAGCCGTAGGTATTGACCGCGTGATGCACAACCGCACGAATGACAGCATTTAAACCAGCACAATCCCCACCACTCGTCAAAATACCAATTCGTTTTTGAGTTCCCATAAGTTATTTAGCCAGAGTTAGAAGCGGTCTGGAAGAATGCGTGAAGCGTTCACATCACCTCGATCGCAGAGAAGCTACTCAGCTCAAAATCCTTAACAAGACAGAATCGGCGAGGGGACGGAACATGCGCACGAGAAGACACACAACCCGTTTGCTCTGGATTGAGAGCAGACTAAGCCATGTTGCTGATGTCACTACAAAGTGGTTCACTCACAGCGCCAGCAGCCTCGCAAACACTGTGAAGCCGCAAACGTTGGAGTAATTTAAGAAGTCGTCTTTGACTTTACCCTTTTGTGGGAACGAAAAAACTTAAGAAGGTTTAAGGACTGGTTTGCTTATTAACCTGAGTTCGGGATAAGAACTGGGACAAGAAAGGGGCAAACCCGATAGGCTGAAAATGCAAAATCTCATGCCTGGTTTGCCCTCATGCTTAGTCTAGAAGCACTTTTTTGC
>NZ_JACJPI010000082.1 GCF_014695975.1 Leptolyngbya sp. FACHB-321 | reverse complement strand
CTGTAAGGGTTTCAGGCTGTTTGCAGCCTGCAACGACCTAGCCTTGCTTGAATCTGCTCTAGTTTCAATCCCTGTAAGGGTTTCAGGCTGTTTGCAGCCTTTGGTTAGATGCCCAATCTGAGCGGGTGAAATGTTTCAATCCCTGTAAGGGTTTCAGGCTGTTTGCAGCACTTAAAGAAAGCATCCCAGCCAGTAGCAGTTACGTTTCAATCCCTGTAAGGGTTTCAGGCTGTTTGCAGCTCGCCAAGCTTGTACCAAGTCGGCTCCCCTTCTAGGTTTCAATCCCTGTAAGGGTTTCAGGCTGTTTGCAGCTTTACCACCGGAAGGCAACCGTGGCGATCGAGCTTGTTTCAATCCCTGTAAGGGTTTCAGGCTGTTTGCAGCGTTTTGCACGGCGACAGGTGGAAAACTACAAACGGGTTTCAATCCCTGTAAGGGTTTCAGGCTGTTTGCAGCGCGTGACGGCTAGCGCTTTACCAAGTGCGATCGCTTCTGTTTCAATCCCTGTAAGGGTTTCAGGCTGTTTGCAGCGCGTTAACTGCGCCGCCTGGGTCACTTATTGCCCCGTTTCAATCCCTGTAAGGGTTTCAGGCTGTTTGCAGCCCAACCCTTGAAACTACGCTCCAGCCATCACTCTCTTGTTTCAATCCCTGTAAGGGTTTCAGGCTGTTTGCAGCCCCAGGCAGCCGCATTAGAAAAGTAAGCCACTCCTTGTTTCAATCCCTGTAAGGGTTTCAGGCTGTTTGCAGCACCAACCCTTGAAACTACGCCCCAGCCATCACTCGTTTGTTTCAATCCCTGTAAGGGTTTCAGGCTGTTTGCAGCAACTACCAGGCCGTTCAAGGTGTGCTGGTAGGTGTTTCAATCCCTGTAAGGGTTTCAGGCTGTTTGCAGCCTGTCCTTATTTCGTCGCTCCTGTCTCTGTACTGTGTTTCAATCCCTGTAAGGGTTTCAGGCTGTTTGCAGCGGGTTGCCTGATGTGGGCTACAACGATCGCTACTCTGTTTCAATCCCTGTAAGGGTTTCAGGCTGTTTGCAGCACTCTTTATATTCTTCTACAAGATCAAACGCAGTATGTTTCAATCCCTGTAAGGGTTTCAGGCTGTTTGCAGCCTGTTTTCAAGCTGTCTAGAGGGTTTGGGCGTAGAGTTTCAATCCCTGTAAGGGTTTCAGGCTGTTTGCAGCACGCTGCCACAACTCCGCTAGGGTTTGCGATCGGTGCTGTTTCAATCCCTGTAAGGGTTTCAGGCTGTTTGCAGCTCACTTGATTACCTGGTGTTAGCGGGTCGATGTCTTCGTTTCAATCCCTGTAAGGGTTTCAGGCTGTTTGCAGCCTTAAGCTTGAGTGGTCGATCTCCTTCTTCACTTGTGGTTTCAATCCCTGTAAGGGTTTCAGGCTGTTTGCAGCTTGGATCGTGCGAGTCGCAATTCCCAAAAATTGGGCGGTTTCAATCCCTGTAAGGGTTTCAGGCTGTTTGCAGCAGACTCGCCAGCCGCACTGTTAACGCGAATCTTTCGTTTCAATCCCTGTAAGGGTTTCAGGCTGTTTGCAGCAAAAATCAGAGTAGGGATCAAGTGTCCCCACTTAGTTTCAATCCCTGTAAGGGTTTCAGGCTGTTTGCAGCTGGATTCTATTGCCTCATCCATTTGAGTATTAAAAGTTTCAATCCCTGTAAGGGTTTCAGGCTGTTTGCAGCTGGGATTTCCGGACTACGTTCGCAAAGCCCGAGTATGTTTCAATCCCTGTAAGGGTTTCAGGCTGTTTGCAGCATGCTTATGCCTGCGCCATTCAGAAGGTACTGCTTGTTTCAATCCCTGTAAGGGTTTCAGGCTGTTTGCAGCTTAATTTGTGATCCAAGAGCGCTTCAAACTGTGTCTGTTTCAATCCCTGTAAGGGTTTCAGGCTGTTTGCAGCCTCGTTGTTGTCAAATCGAAACAAGCCTGCCGTCTCTGTTTCAATCCCTGTAAGGGTTTCAGGCTGTTTGCAGCACCCTCTAGACGTTCTAAGGGGTGATCCAACCTCTGTTTCAATCCCTGTAAGGGTTTCAGGCTGTTTGCAGCCTGGCTGGCCGGCTCGTCGTTCGCATCTAGCATCTTGTTTCAATCCCTGTAAGGGTTTCAGGCTGTTTGCAGCACACATACAGGACGCTATAGATCGCCTCAAGCAAGTTTCAATCCCTGTAAGGGTTTCAGGCTGTTTGCAGCTGTAGAAATAATCGTCACAATCGGTAATGATGGCTGGTTTCAATCCCTGTAAGGGTTTCAGGCTGTTTGCAGCCCGGTAGATAATCGGTTTTGGGCGATCCCGTAGAACGTTGTGGTTTCAATCCCTGTAAGGGTTTCAGGCTGTTTGCAGCCGTTCACTACGTCTACTATGCCTGCACTGTCTAAGTTTCAATCCCTGTAAGGGTTTCAGGCTGTTTGCAGCAATTATGTAGACTCTCTAAGGGCTAGTGGCGAACTGGTTTCAATCCCTGTAAGGGTTTCAGGCTGTTTGCAGCGATAACGTGTTTTTTGACTTGTGAGACATCGCAGTTTTTGTTTCAATCCCTGTAAGGGTTTCAGGCTGTTTGCAGCGCAAAGGCTAGCACCTGAGGCATAACAAAATCGAAGTTTCAATCCCTGTAAGGGTTTCAGGCTGTTTGCAGCGTCTAGCTTAGAAAGGGCTAGTTATACTATTCCTTTAGGTTTCAATCCCTGTAAGGGTTTCAGGCTGTTTGCAGCCTGACATTTTGTAGCGTTAATTTTCTCACTTTTTGTTTCAATCCCTGTAAGGGTTTCAGGCTGTTTGCAGCCCCCCAGCAACCCCCTACGGTCTACCAGTGCTACGCGTTTCAATCCCTGTAAGGGTTTCAGGCTGTTTGCAGCAGGTGAACCGCTGCTGCCATACCAGGGGATTGCATGTTTCAATCCCTGTAAGGGTTTCAGGCTGTTTGCAGCGCTTTTAACTTCGCTATTTCAAGCGCTTCCTGCTTAGAGTTTCAATCCCTGTAAGGGTTTCAGGCTGTTTGCAGCGTGCAGTCCCGATAAACTCAAGCAGCTTACATCTGTTTCAATCCCTGTAAGGGTTTCAGGCTGTTTGCAGCTTGGGGTCATCGGCACCCTTAGCGGCTAGAGACTTGTTTCAATCCCTGTAAGGGTTTCAGGCTGTTTGCAGCCTACGTCGATCGCAGGCATCAACACACAACAGATTGTTTCAATCCCTGTAAGGGTTTCAGGCTGTTTGCAGCGCTCAGTACAGTGAAGAAAACGCATCGGGGGACGTGTTTCAATCCCTGTAAGGGTTTCAGGCTGTTTGCAGCCTTCCAACAGGTCTTGCAGCTTTTCTAAGAGGTCTGTTTCAATCCCTGTAAGGGTTTCAGGCTGTTTGCAGCGTAGATGGTGCAGCAAGCAGTTGATTACGTTCCCAGTTTCAATCCCTGTAAGGGTTTCAGGCTGTTTGCAGCTCATTGCTGCGATATGGTCGTCTATGGTGTATGAGTTTCAATCCCTGTAAGGGTTTCAGGCTGTTTGCAGCGCAAACTCCACCACGGGAACCCACGGCAACCTAGTTTCAATCCCTGTAAGGGTTTCAGGCTGTTTGCAGCGCAAGGGGGTAAATGTTGCAAGTCTCAGGGTGAAGTTTCAATCCCTGTAAGGGTTTCAGGCTGTTTGCAGCCCACACCAAGCAGGCGTGCTTCTCATTACCAGGTGTTTCAATCCCTGTAAGGGTTTCAGGCTGTTTGCAGCCTATCAGTTGCTTTTGGTTCATTTGATGCTTCTAGGTTTCAATCCCTGTAAGGGTTTCAGGCTGTTTGCAGCTCTCTAAGCCAGTGCGGTCGCTGGCCATCTCCACTGGTTTCAATCCCTGTAAGGGTTTCAGGCTGTTTGCAGCCCCCACCCTGCGCTATGCAGGAGTAGGTATAGGTGTTTCAATCCCTGTAAGGGTTTCAGGCTGTTTGCAGCTTCCATCGGCTAGATCGCCAGCTTTAGCACTACTGCTGTTTCAATCCCTGTAAGGGTTTCAGGCTGTTTGCAGCGACCAAAGCCGGGCCGATTGAGGGCACGGAGCGGGTTTCAATCCCTGTAAGGGTTTCAGGCTGTTTGCAGCTCGAAGTTCTCGAAGTGAATCAGGATCGGGTCTTGTTTCAATCCCTGTAAGGGTTTCAGGCTGTTTGCAGCGGCTGCCAGTTGATTTTCTCAGATGATGTGTTCATGTTTCAATCCCTGTAAGGGTTTCAGGCTGTTTGCAGCAATACTGACGATAGGAAAGGGCTGTACTGCTTCCGTTTCAATCCCTGTAAGGGTTTCAGGCTGTTTGCAGCGCTAGGTATTGGAGGTTAGGCGAAAAAGGTTATGTGTTTCAATCCCTGTAAGGGTTTCAGGCTGTTTGCAGCAACACTGCTAATAAATGGCAAATAGATAAAAACGTTGTTTCAATCCCTGTAAGGGTTTCAGGCTGTTTGCAGCCAACCACACAGACAAGCAAAGCAATCCACACCAGTGTTTCAATCCCTGTAAGGGTTTCAGGCTGTTTGCAGCGCATCGGTATCGGAGGCAGAAAAGGGATACCAGGGGTTTCAATCCCTGTAAGGGTTTCAGGCTGTTTGCAGCGTGTTAGTAGTGGAGATGATTATTCACAAGAACTGTTTCAATCCCTGTAAGGGTTTCAGGCTGTTTGCAGCTTGAACTTAAAAGTACAACTTTAATAAACCTCAGATGTTTCAATCCCTGTAAGGGTTTCAGGCTGTTTGCAGCCTGCGCTGGTTTCACCGTTAACGCCTCTGGCTAACGTTTCAATCCCTGTAAGGGTTTCAGGCTGTTTGCAGCAAATGATACCCAGTTTGCTATCTGGTACAGCTTGTGTTTCAATCCCTGTAAGGGTTTCAGGCTGTTTGCAGCGAACAGCCACAGAAGTTATTAACACAAAGATTGCTGTTCGTTTCAATCCCTGTAAGGGTTTCAGGCTGTTTGCAGCCAAAAGTTGTTAATGGATTTGTGCCAATCTCGAAAGTTTCAATCCCTGTAAGGGTTTCAGGCTGTTTGCAGCCATAGCCACCGCTGGTGAAGACAACGTCCTCACCAAAGCGTTTCAATCCCTGTAAGGGTTTCAGGCTGTTTGCAGCGGTACTTCTGGCTATGGTGCTATGCTTGCAATGTCGTTTCAATCCCTGTAAGGGTTTCAGGCTGTTTGCAGCTTGATCGTAGGTAACGTAAAAGAACTCAGGACTAGGTTTCAATCCCTGTAAGGGTTTCAGGCTGTTTGCAGCCTAGCTACGCTAAACCGTGGAACGTCCACCAAGTGGTTTCAATCCCTGTAAGGGTTTCAGGCTGTTTGCAGCCTTCAATGATCTCGTTCATACGTTCTTCAATGCCTGTTTCAATCCCTGTAAGGGTTTCAGGCTGTTTGCAGCCTTGCGTGAAATGGGTTTATTCGCGCTAGCGGCACAGATGTTTCAATCCCTGTAAGGGTTTCAGGCTGTTTGCAGCTTGGATTGCCGATTATTGCCATCCCTGCGGCAATCTGTTTCAATCCCTGTAAGGGTTTCAGGCTGTTTGCAGCGGCGGGCACTGGAAATATCGTCTATATGGAGTTTTCAAGGTTCGACTGCGCGGATCAACAGGATCGTAGCATTTCAAAGTACTGGTTTGGTAAAACGTTATCTTCGCTTTATGCCCACAGAGCAAGTCTAGTCGGCTTTTGGACGATTGCGCGGAGAGAGCATTGGTCGTAACCGCTGAAACCTTGACTGTCAAGGTGATGCCACTCAATGCTGCAAGCCTGCATAAAAACAGCCCCCCACCCGCGCTTGCAAAGGGACATCAGTACAGAAAGAGCTAAAGTCAGGCGAAAAAGATCGTTTCATCGCGGACAGTTTCACCACCGATCCGCTCGACTTTAGCTTGACAACACGCGCAGAGAAAGTAAAACCGAAGGCTGTCTTGCTCGGGCTTAATGAGCTTGCTGAGACGCAAACGCAACTTGGCATACTGCGTCTCCGTCAAATTACATTCAAACATGCTGTACTGCATCCACTGTCCATAGGACTTAAGAATTTTGTGGAGCTTAGTGCGGCGTTTGTCGTCCGCGATGTCGTAACTGATCACTACATGCATCAGGCTACTTCAGCACTAGCGGTGGATACTTGTCTGTCTCTCCCAGCAAGTACTTCGCCAGCAGTCTTGCCTGCAGCTCAAACGACTCCTGATAGGTGCATTGGGTTTGCAGTACTGGGTGCTTAAATTTAGTCTGCTTCTTGAGTTCATAGAGCCGCAGGAAGGTGCGGAGTCCTTCTAAGGTCAGCGAAACGGCATCGCTCAAGGGTTCGGTGGTGAAGTCAGAGGGGGTGAGTGTGCGCCGATTTAACCCACTTAACACCACCGCATCCACTACTAGCGGACGAAATTCTTCCATCAAATCCAGTGCCAGAGAAGGACGACCGTAGCGTTGCGTGTGTAAATAGCCGAGGTAGGGATCGAAGCCGACCAGATTCACTGCGCTTTGAATATCGTGGCGCAACAGCGAGTAACCTAAACTCAGCAGCGCATTCACTGGATCGGTGGGTGGACGACGGCGACGGGCTTCAAACTGAAACTCATCTACGCGCAGCAGGCGATTGAAACTGCCAAAATAGGCAGCACTGCCAGTGCCTTCGAGTCCGCGCAGAGAATCGATCGCACTGGTGGCATCAAGCGGGGCAATTGCCTGCTCTAATTGGGTCAAGGCTGGCTGAAAATCGAGGTCAGCATATTCCCGTTGTCCTCGCAGCAAGGCGTTACGGTAGTTCTTCAGTTTCCCTCGCACAAAACCACGCACTAGATGGGATGCTTGTTCGGAGGGGGCGATCGCCTTCCACTGCGCGGCTCGCACAAAAATATTCTTGTTCAGTTCGGGTTCGAGTCGTCCCAAATAACGTCCCATGTGGGTGAGAAAGCTCAGCGGAATCTTGCGCTCCAGTAGTTCCATCACAGCCGCAGGTGAAACCGTGGCGCGTCCCAAGATGACAACCCCATCAAGCTTGATGAGCGGAATGTCTTGTAAAGTTTGTTTGTTTGCCCGCACGGTCAGGCGTTCATCCGTTTTGCCAATGAAGGCATCGTCTTGAGTGATGTAGAGAGTACCCATGAAAGTTTTGCGTGTTGCTGTTTTAAGTTGAATAATGGGGGGATGGGGCGTGGAGAGTGATGCTGTTGCTTGTCATCTGTAGCCTAAATTGCCTCTCGATAGCGACTGACCTTCTCTGCGGCTTTAGGCAAACACTGTTGATAGAGGCTGCATCCTTGGCAGCGTGGAGTGTAGCTGGCTGGTGGCATGGCTCCGGTGTTCAAGATTTGGGCAACAGCAGCGATCGTGGCAAGCGTGGCTTGCCTGAGCACCACGTCGATCGCTACAGGCTGGCGCTGATGAGTTTGGGCATAGTAGACGTAGCCGAGGGGGATCGGCTTACCCGTCATCTCTTCCAGGCAGAGCGCTTGAGCACAGACCTGTAGCGCATCATTGTCAAACTCGCCTCGGTTGCCCCGTTTATATTCCACAGGGACCCAGCGACCATCCCTTTCCTCAATCAAATCCGCTTTCCCAATGAGCCGATACTGTTCTGATTTCAGCCAGACTGCCCGCACCTGCCAGGTATCCTCGCGCTGGTTCTCACCCACCGTATGCACGCGCTCGTGCAGGCTGGTGCCTTCAATGGTGTACTGATTATCGGTGAAGCCGCAGAGGCAGAACATGCGCCAGCAGCGATGGGGACAGTAGGCGTATTGGTTGAGTGCCGCAATGGGAATATAGTCATCCATCATACCCTCCTGACCATGCCCATACCCATCGGCGTTTTCCGTCCAATGCCTGCATAGAGAGCGAAATCTGCCAGTGTATTGAGCTGTTTGATCGTGAGTGGGTCTGCGTCACCCAAAATGCGATAGGTAATGGTGCCGACACAGCCTGCCCACTTGCTGTTTGGATCGTTGACAAGTTCAGTGCGAAGGTCGAAGAAGCTGGGAAAGAGGAAAGCAAGGAGGGTGTCGGGAAAAGAGATGCCGCTGTGACGATTCCAGCGGTGGAGCAAGCTCTGAAAGACGCATTCCCGCGTTGGCAAGGCAGAATCATATTTTCCTTGCCGAAAGGTGGCTGGGGTGCAAAGGCTGAAGGCAAGCTGGCGGGTGCTGTCCGATGCTTGCTCATATAGCTGCTTGTAAGGACTAAAGTTTGCCCAAGGCTGGGTCGATTGAGCGGTGCCCAGAATATTGGTAATTTGCAAATCGGCAGGACCAAGATGCCAGGGATGGGCTGGATTAAGGTTCAGCCACAGGGGAGTTAAATGGCTAAACAGTGTCTCATCCAGTAGGGAAATGCGCCACCAGCAGGGAGTGCCAGCCGGAATCGGTTGTTTGTGTCCCCATTGCAACGTGCGATCGTGCTGAGTACGATTGCTCACTTGCAGCGGGCTAAGGGTAAAGGCTTTCTCTGTCTTTTGTTCGTGTAGGCGATCGCCCAACGCTTTATCCACTGAACTCACTAGCGTTAGGAACAACGCATGAAGATGTTTGCCAGTCAGATACCCTGATGGAATCGGAGAAGCGGGCAGTAGGTTGAGAATAAGACTATGTGGCATAACGACCTCTGTATCAAGCAATCCAAAATTCTTCTTCATCCACCAAGCGAATTTTGACCCCGTTCATGGCAGCAGTCATAATGCCAGCCAACCCAGGAAAAATTTTGTAATTCTTCTTGGCATCATCACAAGTGACCGAAATTAAATATGACTCAATACCTTGTTTGCGAAGTCGAAAAACTGCACCCTGATTTGCCATTTCTGATACAACAACTCCTGGCAACCATGACTTTTCTAGCTCTTTGAGTAAAGGAGTTGGAACAGTAGAACCTTTAAGCTGTCTTCGGATTTGACAAGACTGAAAAGCAGTCAGTTTATTTAACTGGGTTCTGGTAAAAGCTTCAGAGCTACCGTAATAGCGTAGGTGAAAACTTAATTCATAGGTCTCTCGTGCACGTTCAACAATGACAATTTCGTCACCATCGCAAACAAACTCATAGTTCCTTAGCAAATGGATTGGATCCAGCTGAGTTTCTTCGGATAGATCAAGTAAGAACCCTTTAGGGTCACGGATGCATAGGCTCTCAAACAAGTTAGAGCGAAACTGAAACAACGGTGCATAGCTGGCGCTGAAGACAGAAGCAAAGTGTTTAAGTTGAGTTGCGACTTCAGCATCTTCTCGAAATAACTGTTCAAAGCGACTTAGGGGAATTTGCTTTGTCTTTAGCAGTTCCCAATCTTCGGGTGATTCACTTTTGAGGAATGCTGCTGTGATCGCCCATTTTGATTGACCTTTAACAAATTTGAGCGGGTCTTCAGCAGTATCTTGATCTGGTGCGGTGGTGATCGACTGTGCAGCTTGTAACGCTCTCATCCGCTGCTGATAATACTTCCAATCGCGATTGCCGCCCAATGTCGCCTTTAACGTCTCAAAGAGCTTTGGGACCAGGTCCGCTTGGGGTAATGTTTCCAATAGCTCCTCTAGCATGAGCATGGGACGGGCAGCTTCTAGAAAGGCTTCGGACTGCCAGTAAGCTCTGAGAAAGGGACGTTCAAGCGCTTTGAGTTCTTGCAGTTTGTCCTTCAAAGCATCTCGCCCATCGGTTGCAGACAAGGTGGCTAGACCTTCATCCCAAGCTCTTTCTGAAAGATAGGCGATCGCATAAGACGGAATTTCAGTTTTTTGTTTACCGAGTACTCGCCCAACCCGTCCAATTCGTTGCCAAAACGCTGCACGATCACGGGTTGAAAAAATCAACCAATCCAGGTTTTGACGCGAGGGTGCGGGGTGTCGTTCAAAGTTAAAACCGACATCAACTGTACTCGTGGCTAGAATGACCTGCCGCTGGGCTGACTGAAGTCGCTCTAGCTGAGGGGTAGAGCCGTGAAGCCTACCAATTCGCTCAGCTAATCCTTGTGCTTGAAGTAACTTGGCTAAATCATTAATCTGCACTTTGGAATCCAGAATGACTGCTCCATTTTGATCAGGATACGTTTCTAATCGTTTAGTCACGTCCTTAACAAGTTCTGCCAGCAGCGCATCCCGTTCTAACTGGGGACGAATTTCTAAGTGAACGGTGCTTTGTGATGGAACTTGACGCGATCCCAATTCACCATTGATTTGTTTGATGCGGACTCCGCGACTTTCCAACACTGCCAAGGCTTTCTCGCAGTCAGGTTCCGGTGTGGCAGTTAAGAGCACCACTCGTCTACCTGCTTCAAAGAAACCGAAGATACTCAGATAGGCTAAGTAAAACAGGAGTCCGACGAGTTGCTTTGCATCATATAAATGAAACTCGTCAAAGATAATGGTTGAGAATTGGGTGTAAAAACTGGTTGCGACATTGATTTTATCGAGCCGATGGTAGCTAAAGAAGGTCGCGTAGTAGAAGATATCGGGATTTGTTACCAGCAGCAGAGGACGGTTTTCACCTACGCCTGGAAAGATTGTTGCAGGGTTTCTCAAGAGGTTATAGAGTTTCTCACCGGGACGTGCGCCGACGCGATCGTTTGACCACGTTCTCACTTCTTTAGCAGACACCGCCTTAACGATGTGAGGTAAACCTGCATCTTTGACAAATTCCTCTGCCGCCTTCGTTTGCTGCTCGATCAGGGCATTGGTAGGTGCAATATAAACAGCGTTCTTGGTTGGCTGGTGAAGCAACACGGTTAAGCCCGCTTTTGTTTTGCCCGTTCCGGTTGGAGCCAAGTCCAGGATGATATCGTGATCTTTTGCAGCTTCAAATACGTCAACCTGGTGTTGCAGAGCATTCTTGAGAAAGTGTAATGCTGACGGAGGCTCCTTACAGGCGGCAATGCTTCTTGGTTCTAATTGCATTGCAATCGGGTTATATGCCATTGCTATTAACTTCACCACAAAATTGCAAGTTGGCTGGAACGATATAGTCGCCGATTTGCCACGCCTCAGCATGGAAGCGAAGATTTTTCAACAGAGACGTGGGTGGCATTGAAATTAAGTCAAAAGATAAGAGATTGATCCCGGTGGGTAAATCGGCTGTGCTGAAATAAGCTTGGCTAGTGTAGTCATCAACTGGCAGATGTACCAGAGGCTTTTCATCTAAGAGTGCAACGCGAACTTTGCTCATGAATTTACCCAAACGGATGTATTCTGGCAATTCACGCTCGCCGAACACCAATGTATGAAAACGGTTGCCCCGCTCAATCATGCGTAGCCGTCCTGTTTGGGGATAATTGCTGGGGCGAAACGTGCTGGGCTTGTCACCTTGTCGCACCCTGAGCATATCTTGACGGGCTGTGGCAACTCGGTTATTCGTCATCGCATACCAGTAGGAATCTGATAGCGCATTGAACCGCTCAAAGCGAAAGGTTGGGCTACCTGTGGCTGACCAGGCTGGAAGAATGTAGCACTCTTGATTCAGTGGTGTGAGATCTTCGATATAGCGTGGTCGTCCGGTATCGCGTCCGGTAAGCCGGTAAGGCGATCGCGCCCAGCCCAAAGCATACGCCAGAGCATAGTTTCCGATCGCACCTTCCGTGTAATAGGTGTCGGACAGTTCCCTAGAGGCAAAAAACACAGGTTCCGCACACCACAATTCAATCAATTTTGCCGTTTTGAAGAGTGGTTTTGTAGCAGGTTTTGCATCGTCTAACAGACTCAATTGCTCAGACATGGACTAGCTCCCTGCTTCAACAGTTTCTTGCTTCTTGCCTTTACCTTTGGCTTTCTTTTCGCCCACTTGACGGAACGGTTCGTAGGATTCATCCAGTCGCTTCAAAAACGTTTCGCGCTCTGCGTCTGTCCAGTGATGATCGACATCAGCAATGACCGTTTCTAGTTCTTCGTTAGACAGTTGCACTGAAACCCCTCTGCGGTTAATCCAATCAGCAATCACGGTTTGAGTCACATCAATTAGCTCACCATTGTCTAGTGGATGTTCCAAGGGCTTATTATTTATCGTGAACTGATCGTGAACGGCTTGTACCAACTCCAATGAGCTTGGTAATTCAGCAATGCCACCAAAGATGCCCAGAACTTGATTCTCCATGCGTCCTACACGACTAGAGACCGCACCATAGCGACTGGTCAGCAAAATATTGCCGATGATGTAGCGAAACTCATCTGCTGTCACATCTTTAAGCGTGACCACATCGAGAAAATTAACGCCTGGTTTGATATATTCGCTGGTATTGAGCGCTGTAGAAGGGTTGCCTTTTTCATCGCGCATGGTTCCGGTTTCAAAGATAGCGTTGATGGTGCGATCGCCCAACGTATCTGTTGCAGTTAAAATGCTGAAGGCATCTTCGGTCCAAATCCGGCTTTTCTGAGCGCCGCCGCCGCCTGCTGCAAAGCCATACAGAAAACAGTCCACACACATTTCACAGGGCGCATTGGTATTAAGCGCGCAAGGTACACCATCTTTGTTTGGGCGGAGTAAGTCTTGAGCACGAAGATATTCCCGTCCTTTGCGTCGTTCTGGTGCAACTTGTTTTCGCTTGGTCATTACAAGACGCTGAACAATTGACTTACGAGCCTCCGGTGTCAATCCGGCAGATACAAACTCGCGGCACATGGGTTCACCAGTGCCTTCAGTACGCAGAATTAACTCAGATAAGGACGTTCGCAAAACCACTAGACCGATCGTTCGACCTTTGGGAAAGTTTTCGTAGGTCGCGGCAAAGAATGGATTCAGTTTCTCAATTGTCATGACAGTTCCTCAGTGATGGATTAATGAATAGTGAATAACAGAGCAGGCAATGGTTACGCTGCTGTTTCTTCAGTCTTTTGCTTGATTGCTTCTGCCTTTGCTCTCACGTCTCGACGCGCTTCTTCCAAAAAAAAGAGATAGGCAGCTTCCAGGTTTTTCTGATCGCTCAACAGCTTATCTGGACGAGCCTGATAGACTTCTTCATAGAGCTTGCGGATTACGATGTAGTAGTTTTTGATGTGTTCCAGCTTGGTTAAACCCACACCATGTTCTCGAATGCGATCAAGACGCGTGTGATATTTCTGTACCAGCGCCGCAAACATAAAGTCCAAATCCATGTAGGCTTTCTGAGAACGAGCGGCTGTAGTGAATTCCACAAACGGTTCTGCAAGCGAGGTTCGTTTTTCCGCAGAACTCCCCCAGAGTTTGGCTTCGGCGGCGATTTGAGCCGCTTCTTTAAGGTATCTGGTTAAAGCAGAATGATCGTTTGGCATAAGGCTCCTCAGTAATGTGTGTAGGGACTCCCGAATTCGGTTCCAGTTAAAGCCAAGATTAGGGTCATCTTGTTCCCGCAAAATCCAGCGCAACAGCACGAAATAAAGGCTAAATGGCTCAGCACAGGCACGAGCTAAGTCATAAAGGCAGTCATCTAATTTCGCTAAATTGACGATCACGATCGCCAAATCTGATAGGCACCGTAACCGCTTCAGGATCTCTTCTGCTTCAAAGCGGTCATACATTCCAATCCCAAGTTGAGAGTTTTCGATTCTCAACAGTGGTTGCAGTGCTGAAGGAATGCCTTCAACGCGACCAAAGAAGTTGGTTGTGGTATCTACTTGCAGTCCAGCGCTGAGTACAAAGGGAAACCCAAATTCTGGTGCCAGTGAAAGCTCTAAGGCTAAGCGTAGTGATTTCAAGAGAGACAATGATGCTGTAGTGTCTCCCCAAGTAATGGGAATGGTCACCGTGGCATGAACAAAATCGCGTCGCTTCGGCAAAGCAAAGCCAACAACTTTATTTGCCCTGAAGACGATCGCCTTATCTCGATAAAGCTTCAGTTCATCAATGGTGACAGGTCCACCGTCACCATTGGTTGCTGCTGTATCTTCCAACCAATCTCGCCAGATTCTCAGTAAATCTGGACAAGAACCTTGGGGTAACGCAAAGTGTAAATAATAAGGTGGCTCCTTTTTCGCAGCTGGAAAATGAGCGCCAACCGTCATTAGTTGATAGGCAAGGGCTGCCATTGGTTCAGCTTGTCTTACTGGATCACTCGTCATTCCACCGGGTAGGCGATTGGAGAACATCTGCACCTTCGTCCCGATCGGCATTTTGTCAGAACTGAGTGTGCTCGTTTCGCTGATGGTTGCCCCTAGAGAACAGCGCTGGCGTGGATTTGCGTCAACATAGGCAGTCAATTCATTGCTGGCAGCGGCATTTTTGACAAAGGGGCAACTGAGTGATCGCTGCACTGCTGTGATGACTTCTTCTGACACATCAGCATGACCCACTTGAGTCTCGCCATTACGTAGCTCTAACGATTCCTGCAACGCCGCAATGACTCCCTGTATGCCAGCCGGTGAGGCTTTAGCAGCAAAGAGCGATCGCCCATACAAGGCATCAAATGGTTCCAACGCCAAGCGCTGCGGCTCCGATAAACCTGCATGAGCCGCGATTCGATCCCAAGCTTGTTTGGGGGTTAGTTCTGGCTCCACTTCTCGGTAGCTGAGATAAGCGGCTTTCATCCCTTCCGAAATGCTAAAATCCTCTGCACTGGTAACGGCGGCAAGTCCCGCTTCTAACGCCGTTTGTAATGCCGTAGGCTCAACTTTTTGGTTGCCCCATTTTTCGACATCCCCTTGAACTTTCTCTAATTTGAAACCAGCTTTCTTTTTCTCCAAAAGTGCCAGCACCACAGTCAGCACTTCATTGCGATCGTGCTGTACTGCTTGATTAGAGACTTTAACCCCATCCTTAGTCGCTCTGACCAACTGCTCAATATTGCTACCAAAGACCTGATCAATTTTGGTTTGCCAAACAGCAGCAATTTCTACGGTTAGGTCCAATAATGGATGCGCTGCTCCCTCTATTAAAATGCCATCTGGAAACACTGACAGCACATTGTACTGATGTTGATGTAATACGTCCTCACAGGCACTCAAAAGCAGGGCAGTAATATACCCTCGGTCTTCCGTAATCCTGACCCGATATAATTCACAAGGATGACCAAGTGCGTGAATCAACTCCGTCCGCATCTTCTGAGCCAGCTTTTCTTCTGTTAGCTCTAAATCAAATAAATCGGCTGCCCGTAGAATGGATGCCCACCGCTCAATTTGCGGCTCTTCTGGCAAAAATCTCGCACCATCACTAACGTTGTGCCCAGAATGCCGCTCAATTAATTTCCGTGCCAACTCCAAGTCTGCATCCGTTTGAACGAAAGTGGCAACGCCTGCCTGCTCTAGCTGTTCTTTGAGAAAAGTCTGATTTCTCGCCAGCGTTTTAACGCTGGGACTATTTTTCCCATAAAGCTTATTCAGATCATGAACGGCTGTTGCTGCCAGTAAAACAGCTCTCTGCGGCTCTGGCACGCCCGCTAAACGGCTGACCGTCAAGCTGAATTGACACGCCGAATCTAAGTGTTCAGCCAGTGTCCGACTCGCGCGTACCCCACGTTGTCGGTGTTTGCCATGCAGCTCATAAAGCTTAGGGCGAACTTCTTGGAAGTAGCGCTCTTCGAGCGTCTTGGGAGTCCGATTGAGTAATGACATTAGGGAATACTTTGACCGATTACAGATTGACTTTGAGTTGAGATGTACGTGACAGGTTGCGTTAGTTCTATATTGGCAGCGAAAATAGAAAACGTCGAGTACAAAGTGTACGTACAGATAGAGGAAGCAATGGGTCGTCGTGGTCAGTCGGTAACGCTGTCGATTTCGGATAGCGATAAAGCGCAGTTAGAGCAGATTGCACTCGAACAGGGAATGACTTGGGGTGACCGCCCTAACATTTCCCGCCTAGTCGAAGCGATCGCCCGTCGAGAGTTGCTGCTTGGGCGCAACAACGATTGGTCAGATGAGCGCATTCGGGCACTCCAGCAAGCTGTGCGATCGCTTACGGATACCGGACAAAGCAATGAAGCCCAGATGATCGCTCAATTGTTGCTTGAACGTAGTGAATTAACGCTGCCTTTACGCAGTGAAATCGAGCGACTACTGGCAACACCTATCCTTCCCTGGCGGCTAGAGATTGAGCAGTACATTCGCCAGCAGCAGCCTTTTCAGTTAACCTATTGTGATGCCGCTGATCGTCCCTGGACGTTCACCATTCGTCATGCCAAAATTACCTTTCAGGAAAAGCGGCAGTACCTAGAGTGCTGGTGTGACGAAACTGAAGGCAACCAGGATTTACCGGAACTGCAACACAACAGGAGTCTGCGGCTTGATCGCATCCCTGATGTTGCCTTAGCCGCTGCGCGTGGGCAGTGGCGCTCTAGTTTAGACACCCTGGAAGCAGAGTTGCACATCCTTGGCGGTTTAGCCTTTGCCTATCAGTCACGACCCGAAGATACGTTGAACGAATGGATGACTGAGCCACCCCATACCCGTCGAGTAGTGCGACGCATCTCCAATACCTTCTGGTTTTTCCGCGAAATTCTGCCCTATGGGGAGGATTGCGTCATTGTCGGATCAGAGAGCCTCCGCGCTCGCTTCATCACCAAGTTGCGAGCGCTCCATGTACGGTATGAGCTTTAAAAGGGCTGAGATGCAATCAAGTAGGACATTGGGGTTAAACTCAGCCGGATGGGTGACTGCTCCGCTGAGTTCACTCCATTGCTACAACTAAACCTTTTTGCTCTTATTCGGTCAGGTGAAAAATAACCTTAAGCGTAGGGTGCATGACTGTTATACGCCCTAATGGCGTGTGGACTGGCAGCACCACTCTCAATCTGTGACCACAGACTCTGAGCCGCTTTGCTCTTGGCTTGCTTTTTACTGCTGCCCTCGCCCGTACCGACAAGGTCAAGGCACTCACAGACGCACTGAAATAAGCCGTTGGTCGGGACGACTGGGGCAATTTTGTACTCAGGCAACGGCACACCCAGACGTTGAGCGTATTGGTTGAGCGAACTCACGTAGTCCAATGCTTGGTTCGCTGCTAGCAAAGTCTCTGGTGCGGGATGCAAAGGCTCAACTGGCAGTGGCGCTGTTGTAGCTGGTAATTGTGCTGCGGCACTGCTGACCAGTTTCTTCCAGACCCACGCTTCTAGCCAGCGGTACGCAGAGTCTTGCTGTGCCAATGCTTTACGCGGAGCGATTGACCAAGCAGGCGGACATTGCTCTTTGCCTTCCTGGTTCACGACACAGAGCGCTGCCCAGCCAGCCGGTGTGCTCTGTTCTTTGAACTCAACGGTGGGAGTTGGCTGCCAGTGCGTGCGAATCAGGTTCAGGACTTGCAGGCTCATGGGGTTGGCGACGATCGCCGCCAACACTTGTAGTTTCAGGTGCACCGTAGCAGCCGTGTTTGGTATAACCAGCAGCACATGGTAGAAGTCCATCGGCGTCAGTGTGCTCTCTGCCAGCCGTTGCCGTAGCGTTGGCTCTAGTAATGCCCACTGGTTCTTGAGGACACCCTGTTTCAAAGCTTGACTGAACAACTCAGGGGACAGCGCCGCCAGATCAGTCTGCTGCACTTGCTGCGCCACTGCACTGTGTCGTTGTGCCCGGTGCTGTGCGTTCTTCTGGTCACGGCGGGCGTGTTGCAGCGTGGTCAGTTGCGTCGCTATGTTTACCAGTGTAGCGGTTGGATAGGGGTCTGGTTGATCATGCAGCGCTGCCTTCAGCAACCGCTGGTTCACCAGGTCAGCGTAACGTCGAATCGGTGACGTGGTATGGGCGTAGACCGCTAAACCCAGCCCTACGTGTGGCTTCGCTTCAGGACTGTAACGCGCACGATCGTAGTGTCCCGCCAGCACTTGTCTTAGCGTTTCCTCGTCTGCAATTGCCTTCAACGTTTGCACAAACTGTTGTCGCGCTGCCGGTAGCTCACTCAAGTCACGGTAGTCATGCGTGCGGTAGAGCCACGCCTGTCTGTGGTCACGCATAAACTCTGAAACGACCCGGTTCGTCAAGATCATAAGCTCGGCAATGATTTGCTGGGATCGCAGGCTTTGCGCGACCACGTGACCGTCTTCGTCAATGTAGTTTGTCCCGACGGTGCGACCAAACACAGCCCCTTGCTGCTGGCGTTGTAAGGCTAGTAAGCCCGTCACACGTTCCAACAGTTTCAATTGAGTCTGCAAGTGGTGTGGTGCGCCTCTTAGTATGCCCTCAACGGCTTCATAGCTGAACTGCTCCTGACTCACCAACACGCTTTCACTAAGCTGCACGTCCAACAGTTCGCCCTGTGGGTCAACGAGTATGTCCACCGTGATTACCGGTCGCTCCACGAAAGGCAACAGGCTCATTGACGCCTCAAGACTATGGGGAAACAGTGGCTTGCGCGTCGTTGGCAGGTACGCGGTCTCACCGCGCTTGAGTGTCTGCCTGTCCAGAAAGCTGTCCTGCTGTACTTGACTCGCCACATCCGCAACATGCACCTGAAGCCGCATGTTATGACCCTCTGTCTCCACCCAAATCGCGTCGTCCAAGTCTGTGGAGCTAGCACCGTCGATCGTGAAGCCTGTAGCAATTTCCATAGTGAAGGATCAAGCGTTGCAAACAATGAGGGGTGAAGGTCACATAAGAAGCTAAGTGAGGCTCGCCTGTCTCATTGTGGAATATACGGGGTTGAGTAGCATGGCAACAGAAAGGTACGCTAAGGTCAGAGCAACGACTGAGCAGGCGTTCCAAAAAGCATTTTTCAGTCTCAATGAGACGTAACAATTAGCTTAAGGACCCATTGGTACAAGAAATTAGAACAGTATATTAAGGGTTTTAGCCTCCTATTGCTAGAAGGGTCTCATCCAGCTTTGCCACAACCCCTCTTAGGCACGTTGCCGTACTCCCCCAAAGAGACTCAAAGGGCTGCTGCTTACTCGTCCTCATCGGCTTCATCTTCAGGCACGGCTTCATCAGAAAGCACGATCGTTTTACCCATGACGGCTTCGATTTTAGTGAGCAGAGTACGTTTGCGTGCTGCCATGAAGCTTTCAAAGTCATTAGCACGCAAGAATGTTGGCGCAATGCAATGAGTTTCCAGGATGACATCCATACCAACGTCGTCTAGCTGCACGTGTTCATGTTGCTGAAGTTGCTTCAGGTAAGCACTAGGAGCGTTACCACCGATCATCCTGTTTGCCTTATAGGAGATAGGCGTTTTGTTGAGGATGGAATTGTAGCGACCAGCAGGAATGCGTCTCTCTTCACACCACTTCTTTGGGAAAATGTGGTGAATATCGAGTTTGCGTTCTTCCCAATCAGTCTCCTCCAAATCACGAATCGTCGAATTCCAAAAGAAGTCTTTGGCTCCTTGGCGCTGCACCAAGACATTAATACCCTTATAAGCAGCACTGGTGCGTGCTCTCAATGTCTCTAAGCGACCCGGTTGAAAGTTAGCATCGCGAATGGTGGTTGGTTCTTGATCACCCCCATCAATCCATTGGAGCAGGTCCTGAAGATCTAGCGCCATGCGGGTTTCAACCGCACCGCCATAAAGTTCGCCTAAGACACCGCACCAGTACCAGCAAGCCAGCTTATGGTAAATACCTGGCTGTAGCCAGCGATCACCCAGAAGCGCTAGCACCGTCGCCAAAGGGACTAATTGGGTACGGTAGGGTAGATCATTGGTTGAGAAGAAGGATTCTCGACGAAGGAACTTAGCGGCTTCCCAGAACCCATCGACCAATTTGTTTTTCCAGTTTTGGTAGGCATGTAAGGGCAGCGATAAGACTGCCTCACGCTTCGCACTCACACCTGTAACTTGTTTACCCGTTCTACCTTCCAGAAGATCTTTTTGCCGTTTTTCGTAGGTGTGCAGCAGGGTTAGCCCTTGCAGAAAGTCTGTTTGCTCCACGGCCCGGAGTAAGCGCTGTCTCGCCAGTTTTCGATAAATTCCTTCGGTCCCTTCTTGCTCGTTACCGTACCACTCGTCTCGCAGGTTAACGTTATCAGCAGCGTAGGTTGCGGTCACTAGCTCAAAGACAGAAAGCGGCACACCCCCTGTGTTGACCTTCTCAAAGACAAGACAAACGGCTTCCTTCTTATTGTCTTTGCTAAGTTCAATGATGGGGACATTGTAATTTTGGAATGCCTCAATCACTTTGCCCCGAAATTCCATGTAGCGAAAGAACTGATCCCGGTTGTAATCGACTAAACCTTTTTCCCACTCATTGACGTCAAGGATGCGGTTGCAGGGGAAGTAGAAGTTTTCATATTCCTTTTCGCGGGTACTGAGGTCAAGCTTGATATCCCGACCAAAGTTCTCCTTCACCGTTAAGCCGGCATCTACACTGATAATTGCCTCGTCGTAGTACTCTGGTCCTTCTAGCGCTCGCTCAATATCAATATAGTAGTAACGCTTAAGTGGTTTGCCTGTGGCGCTGCGCGTTTCTACAGGTTGGTTGAGCATCAACACTTGCGTTAGAGAGGTGAGCCGTTGCTGCCCATCAAGAATCAACTGTTCCGCCTCGTTGGGGCTAATACTATTGCGATCGAGCCCTTCAACAGGACGGACTTTGAAGTGTGTATCACCCCCAGACTCTAGCAGCATGACAGCCCCGATCGGAAACGCACGAGCAATGCTGACTAGTAAAGCGCGAATACCTTCATCCTTCCAGACCCATCCTCGTTGAAAGTCGGGCAGTTGGATTTTGCCGGAAACAATGTCACGTAGCAGATCAGCGAGGCGTTTTTTGGTCGAGTCGAAATTAGACATACTGCTGCTGTGAGTTTTGGGTCTGGAATTTTGGCAAGAGGACGCTTGCCGTTTCCAGAGTGCCCATGATTGCTTGCGAAAGCTTAATTGACTGCACCTAAATTGTCAGGGGCTGGTAACAAGGCAACTAGGCATTCCCATAGCTTTTGAACTACAGCCAAAACTGGGGATGCAGCTTCCACTATGAGTGCCTAATGGCTTTAAGACGGCTAGATGATGCAACAGTAATCTTGCTTGGCAATGATTTCTTGCTACAGAAAGTTAATACTCTAGCCGAAGACTCAATGATTCAGGTAGCTGAAGGCAGCTCAGCCAAGTCCTTTTATGGTTTGATCGCTACGGGAACACCGGGATGAAGAGGGGCTATTTCAATGCCCCTTCCTCAATTTGGAAGTAGTGATGAAGATTGGCGATCGTATAAGCTGAAGCCGCCTCCAAATTATCCATAGTTAAAGCTTTTAGCCCACTGCTTTGTGCTTGTTGACTAATCGTAGAGGCATACTCTAAGCGCATATTTGGAGACATCATCAACCGAAGCTGATTGCACAGAGTCACATTGTTTGACTTTAGCTGAAGTTCTTCGTAGAGAGTCTGCTCTGAAGGCACGTCTAACCAAGAGTCTGTGCTAGGCATTTTTAGATCAATTGGGTTGAGTTCCGAGTGCTGCAAAAGACTTTTTTCATCTGGCTGTAGCGTTGCGACCCAGTCACTTTGTGTTTGCCAGAGGTTGAGGACTTGCAAGTCGTGATCATGGATGCGGACAATTTCAGGAAAGAGAAAATCAAGTTCAGCTTGAGAGCTGATCTGGTCAACAGCGGCAAGGGAATCATTGCGAATAGTAGTACAGAGCGTCTGCAATTGATGGCTGACACTGCTTGGTTGACCTTGTAGTTGATAGGTGAAGGCAATTGCCTGTTGAATTGCCCACACGCACTCGCGGCGACGAATATAAGCGGCTGCATTAATATTTTTTAGTAATTGAGGGTTATCGTAATCTGCTAAAGCTTGAAACAGCATGTCACGAACTGAGGTGATGTCAGCATGACGAAGCGCTAAATCTTGCACTGTGATCGCTGCTTGCAGACGCACGAGCGCTTGATTGAATAGCCCATAAGCTTGTGCAAGAATCGTGCGATGATGGCGAAATTCAACGTCTTCAGCGACACGGTCAATGTGAGCAATAAGCTCTAGCCCTTGAGCACGTAATGCCTGCTTCAGTTCAATAAAGCCATCTTTGACCTCTAAGCGCAGGGATGCAACTTCTTGACGGAGTTTTAGTGTCTGATAGAGATTCACGGCGGCAAGCGCAGCCGTTGCTGCAACGCCAACACCAATCACCGCAGTGGTTGCTTGCAGAAGATTGACAGCTTGCGCGAGGGCATTCACTGCCTGAAGGGTCTGACGACCTTGATCGAGGATTTTACCGCCTTGATAAGCATTCCAACCATCGATGATCAAACCAGGCATGGCTGTGAATGGGTTTAGTCCTGTAACGCCGATCGCTTGTCCTTTGAATTGACCTGTTACCGCGTCTCGTACCAGACTTAAAGGCACACCGTTTTTAGAAAGCACCTGAACAAGCTCACCTGTAGCAAGCCTTCGTTGAATCTCTGTGGAAAATTGAAAAAGCATACTCGTGTAGTGGTTAAGTGTTAGGCAAAAACTGAACAACTGTAAGGTTTAAGCCAACAAAGCATCGAGCCGAGACTGAAAAGTGACTAACTTACTGTGCTGTTCTTGATACCACTGCTGTTCTGCGGCAGTTTCAGCCAAGGTCAAGGTGTGTGCGGTTTGTGAATCAATTAACAACGCATTGAGTAGAGCCATATATTGGCGAGTGACAGTTTGGATGGTTACCAGTCTTTGATCGAACAAACTTTTGACTAAGACATCGAGCGAACGCATTAGTTGCCCGGTGCCATCCTGGGCATAAAACTGCTGGAACCCTTCTTTAACCACTGCTTGCCTGATCGCTTCTTGGTCAGGCGGTGTGAAAAAGCCGATGACACCCCCAATGGCTGTGCCCAAAGCTGCCCCGGCAGCAGCGATACCGATAATTGCGCCACCTGTTAGCACTAGCGGAAAGAAGGCAACACTACTGACGGCAAGCGCCGCACCGCCAGCCAGTAAGCCACCTCCACCTAACCCACTAATACTCCCAATGCCAATATCCCAGGCAGCATCCCAATTGTCTGAGCCAACTGCTGCGTTGAACTTAAACTGGGGAGCCACTTGATTGAGGCTTAAATTCAATTGGGCAGCAAGTTGCGAACCTGTTCCCTGATCGATCGCTTCTGCACTCTTTTGGAACTGGTAAATTTTACTGTGGATGTTGGAGTCAATTGTTTTGAGCGTGGCTGTGAGCGTTTCTTGAATGACAGTGTTTTGCGTCCATTCGCCAATGGCATCTGACAAAGCCGATTGGAACTTATCACCAAATTCTGTAATCACCTTGCTTTTCTCACGCTGCTCAGAGCACCAGGAGGCAGCTTTCTGACCAATACAGTTCTCCAAGTACTGGTTGATTTTAAGGCGCTGCACCGCAGCCCGCTTCTGATCACTGGTCTCTTCTATGAGGGTTTGCAAATTAGCTAGGTAGCCGCTAGCTTCACCAATTTTGCTTAGAATGTCCTGCTGAGCAGTCTTTGAGAAGGCAACTTTGCCAACCATAGTTTCTTCTGCTTGGTTCAGTTGCAACGTTAGTGCCTGTATCACACGATGCAGATCAGCTTGGCAGCGTTGATTAACGAGTGCACCTCGCTCTCGTGTAAGAAATGTTTCCAAGACCTGCGTAAAACTTCGAAAAGTCTGCAAATAATCGTTTTGGTCATCGCCATCGGTGATTGCCTCTAGAGCCGCCTGAGCGGAAATAAAGTGGAGTTGCTTTGAGTTTTCAAGGATTGGGCTGTCGCCGAAAACGCAATTTTCAATTAACTGCCGCACCTGCTGGCGATCATGCTCACGCCGCAGCAAATCCATAAAATTCACCAACACAAAAAGATTATTAGCAGGTTGATCGACCTGCTCTCCATTTAGTTTCAACCTTAAGCTGTGTAGTAGCTCCCGTTCCCCCTGAGTCATGGGACGTGAAGCATTTACTAAAAAGATGACCGCATCCACGTTTTCTAACAGCTGGTTGGTGATGCGGGTACGCTCAGGATGCTCGTTTAAGCCAGGTGAATCAATCAACTCAACCCCATGCCGACAGAGCGCCAAGCCAGGATGCTCATACACAATTTCTAAAACATCAGAAGTGAGTGCCGCTTCTCGATTGCCCAGAGCGACATCGTCAGGAATGGACGCTCTAGCCTGGTAATCACCCAAAGGAATGCTTTCTTCTTGCCCATTGCGATAGCGACAAAGCACTCGCTTTTGCTCACCGTACCGCAGTACGGTAATGCTGCCACTGCACGGAATCACTCGCGTCGGCTGAATTTCTTCTCCTAACAGAGCGTTCAGCAACGTCGATTTTCCTTGACTAAATTCGCCCACTACAGCGACACGAAACTTTTGGGATTGTAGCCTTTGAGAGATCTTTTGCAGACCAGTTGTTAAATGCTGAGGTAATGGAGCGCGATCGTTGCACTCTGACATCGTTTGCCAAAGCTCACCGCAAAAACGATCTAACTGTTGCCTTTGGGCTTGAAAACTTGCTAAGGTTTCGTAACCGACTTGCACGCCTGTCTGATGAGACTTAGCACTTTCGGGCAGTCGTAGCAGCATCTGGTTGGCAGCTTTCGCAAACACTGGATCAAGCGCTTGAAATCTAGCTGGATCAAGCAAATAGCGTACTTCACTTAGAGCAGCGCTCATTTGCTGGTGTACCAAAGCTGCCTCCAGCGCCACGATCCATTCCTCCTTCAGCTGTAAATGCTGAGCAATAATGCGGAGATATTTCTGTTCTTTAGGGTTTAGGTCGCTGTCGGCAGTTGCCATCTCGTAGCCCAACATAATCAGCAACAGCTTTTCGGATTCAGTCAATAAAGTCGTTAGCGTTGCTAATTCTGCTGGCTTCGCATAAATTTTGCTAGCATGCACACCTTGCACCAGCGATCGCGCCACGTTGTGCAACGCACTGCCCGACGGCATAAACTGGGTTAAAATCTTCCCCAGTCGTTGCTTCTCTTCTTCGGTAACCTGACTATCAGCATGGGCAACACCAACTAGTACAGCAGCTAGTGCACCCAGATAAACTGCTAACGGCTTCACTGCCTGCTCTTGAAGCGGCTGGTTCAGCAGTTTAGATAAAATATCAACTGCTGTAGATGAGGAACTAGAAGAAGAGGCACTCACAATCATGAGATTTTATCTAGGTAAAGTTTGATTAGCATCTGCCTCAGTGTGCCCATCAAGCCATAAACTTCAACCAACTTGGATTAGGTGCTAAATAATCCCGACTCAGCCCTAAAGAGCTATACGGGCGGCAGACCTTTTGATTTCAAAAGAGGATTGCCTGCCTATGTGAGTGCCGTCTCAGTCTGCCTGAAACTGCAACTCAAACAGCAAGAGTGACCAGTCGCTTGTCTTCAAAGCCTTTTCTGGCTGCTCAAAGCACTCCTGGATGAACTGCTCCAGTTGCCCTGGTTGCCAACCTAACGCCGTAACTTTCTGGTCGATCGCCGCTCGAAGGCTCGCTTCAGTCATGGGATACTGCTGCACCACCGCACGCAACAACACGGGTGACTCCAAAAACGTAGAAACGTCGTCAAATCTGGTCGCACATACCAGTCAGCTTGTTCCAACGCAAAGTCTGGTGGTGGCGCTGTGAAATAAAATGGCATCCAGTTCATCCTCGACTAAGAGCCAGCTCACCATACGTGCTAAAGCCAGCTAGTCTTCCTCTTCTGGCTCCAGAAAGCGAGCACCCACTGCTAGTAAATCGACCGTTGCCAACGGGTTATAAACACCAGCCGACCACGCGAGAGCCAATTCTTCTGGATACTCTTGCTGGTACTGGGCAAAGAACGCTGCCACTTCTGCCTGCATTGTCCGATCAACATCAGGTTCCTGCACTGGCTGTTGAGACACAACACTTAGTGACCGGATTTCCTGCAAAGCAGTCTTACTACCTTGGCGTTGCGGTTGCGCTCGTCCAAACCCACCTGGCATCACTGCTTCCTCACTCAAAGGTTGTTCGGCTTCCTCTGGTGCCACGACATCTGTGCTGACGAGACTAACTGACCCTTGCTGTGCCTGAGCGGTAAAAAACTGCTGGGCTTCCGCGCCCAGTACCAAAATAAATGACATCGAGACAAATTTGTGTCACTGAGCAAACTCTCTGCAATTCCTGCAACAGAGAGAGTTTGCTCAGTGACCGCCTTAAGTCATCAGGATTGCCAAGCTGGCTTTTTCACCTAAAGCTAGCTTGGTTTGGCTTGCTGCTTTAACGACACTAATGTGTCTCCACAACACATAAAAAGTCACTGTACATGTCACGAAGCCCAAACTACTGGAAGTACTGAAGGGATAGGCGGAGCGATTGCCCTCCTTCCTTAAAAAAGGAAAGCTATCTGAATGTGTGTGAACGATAAGCGAATAAATAATTGAACGTTGTATGCCTTAATAGAGTACGGACTTCTGGTGCTTCGCCATTCTTGCATACCGCATTTTTTGTTTTGGAATTTTCCTTCTAGCCAAAATGAAGGAATTGGAAATGGCTGCTCACATCCTGAGCATTTCATTAACAGTTTGAGCTTATGACGATCGCACCTTGAAGTGAATTTAGCTTTGAACTGCTACTCAATTAGGTGTAATAACATTCAGCTTTTAGTACAAGGTAAAGTAATATATTCTTAAAAAGAAAACCTTTCTTTAGAAACGCTTCTGGTGTCTGGACATTCTCCGAAAATACATCCCACACTTGCATTTCTCTTCAGTAATTAATTCTGGAATCGAGAATAGTCTCTCACAAGATGGACATTTGTGAAGCAAACGTACTTGGTGTCTATGACAGCCTGCTATTGCTTTAAACTGCCATTCTAATCTGTGATAAGGGGCATCTGCATAGCAAGAAGCGCACAACCGAATTGGTTCCAGCTTCATTTTTTGTTCTTTAGATGGAAAGGTTGGAATTAGTTTTTCCACCTCCAGACCAAGACGGTTACAAAATAGCTCAATTTCTTGAACGCTGGGAAAGGGATTGAAGCGAAACTTTTCCCAGCGCCCTAAAGCCGTACCCAGTCGTAGCTCTCTGCTTAGACTACCGATGGTAGACATAGCACTAACTTCTTGCGATCGAAACCGCACGAGATAGCTGGCGATACTCTCGCCTTCCAAGGGGTCTGGACACCAGCGTGGTAACTCAAATCCTTCGTCTGTCTCGTTAGACATACTTTGCCCTTCAAATCTACAGGTTGTAGAAAAACATAGCCCTCCACAGCAAGCTGGCTGCTTATGTGCCTGCTACTCGCTTCGATATGAATAGCTTTGTGAGGGTGGCTGTGCTGATTTGTAGCGGTTCGTCTAACGCTTGAATTGCTATTTGGCGTAGCATCTCATACAAAGGTTCAGCCTGCCCTCCACAACGGGTATAGAGGAAGTTAGGAACGCCAGGAATCGCCTTCAAATTAAGCTGCTTAGACCAGGAGCCTAAGACTTGAAGTTCCCATCTTTCGAGCATTGTCTCTATTTGGTTCTGCTCGAACCGCTGATATTGGCAGCAATCAAGAAAGGCGTTCCTAATCTCCTTGTATTTTTGACCACGCTGCTTATCAAGTTGGTCAAAGAACTCAAATAAGGACATAGAACCAGCAAGAATAATCGAAATTTTTAGATCTCGCCTCATTTTTACAAGTTCTTTGAGCGCCTCAACAGACAAAGCTTCTGCATAACCAATAATCAGAGTTCTCGTTTGAAATTTGTTCAGCGTACCGATCGCTTGTTTTCTCAAATCCCGTAACGATCCCATGCCTGCGAAGGGGTTCCCTGCTGCCTGAGTGATGCTAATAAAAAGGTCAGTCGGGGAACCGTACTGTTCAACGTCAGTGTAGAGCACTGGCATGGGAGTCAGGAATAGGTTTCCCCGTTTCCGCACGTATTGCATCTGATAAAATTGGCAAGATTTCCTCAAATCTCCAAAATTCACTCCAAAGACAAAGCCACTGGCACGTGATTCTCGCTGCGAAGACAGCCAGTCGAACAGGAGTTGGTCACGAGCAACGGCTGTGTAAGTTTCACTGTCACGAATGCGGTCAACTTCAACCTGTAACTCGGGCGATCGCTGGGGCACTGCCTCAATAGGCTGGGGAGGCGCGAGGTTGGCTGGGTATTGGCTAGGGACTGGTTGCGATCGCTCATTTGGTTGTGGGATGGGGTGAGGTTGAGCCATTTCCAGTTACCAGTTATCCGCAAGAAGTTGATCCCAATCGTAAGCAACGACTGGTTCATAGGAAAAGTCTACAGCATTAGATAAAGAAGATTCATCGGAGGCTTCGTCAGACCTTGAGACCTGATCAACAATTGACTCGGAGATAGCTTCAGCACCTGCCTGGTTTTCAACCGTACTATCTGGAACGTTAACCAAGGACGACGGCTCAGGAAGCGACTGCGATAGCGAAGTAGAGTTCGTTGTATTGCCAGCTTGGGACTGGCTGGCAAAAGCTTCAGAACCGGGTTGAGGGTCTGGATGCGTCTCAACCGACTGATTCTGAGGGAAAAGTTCAACCACTTTGGAAGTGTTCGTCTGCTGCTGATGCTCCTGGTTCGCCTGCTTGCGACGCTGCCGCTTGGACTGACGCTTCTCATCAATGAATTCATACAGTCCCAACCGTTCAGCAACGATCGAATCGTGATTAACCTCAACACCTCGCTTACAGAGCTCCCGCTTGTACCAGCGCAGTTCCTCCAGCGAAATCTGGTCTTGCTGTAAATCACGAGCATAAGCAGCACCAATATACTGACCCGGCTGTCCGTCAACGGGGCGAGTGTAAGCCAAAAGCGCAGTGATGTTCCGTTCGTCATACCGAAGAGAAATTTCCTCTCCTTGATAGGGAATCAAACAGTCACCCTGATAGATCAGCCGCGCAAACTCAACGCTGCCGTACTTTTCAACCTTACGGTGAGCAACCTTCATCAAGCAGACATCCAGACTCCGCTCGTCTAAAACCTCTGGTTCTGCTAGCAGCATAGAACGCCAACGTTCATGGCGCTTTTGGTGTTCGACTCTAGGGTATTTGCTCCAGTTGTAATTATCGAAGAAGTATCTTACTAAACGCTTCTCAAGTTCTTTGAGCGTGATGCAAGCGTGCTTTTCTGCATCTTTAGGGCGTTCCTTAACATTAGATCCTGTGTAACCTGGCAGTAGTGATAGCAATTCTTTGTTCAAGGTGTCAAAGATTGTTTCGATCAAGCCACCCGCTTGAGGAAAAGCTCGTAATCGTCGCTTAAAACTTGCCTGCATCGAGATCAGTTGAAGATGCTTTGATTTGAACTCCTTAGCGCGATCGGTCAGCCAGTACTCTGGTTTACCAAAAGCAATCTCCTTAGTCTCCAGTTCGTACTCTGGTCCGTACTGTTTGGGCAGCATTGCATGGCGTAGGGCAAGACCCACTTCATGGGAGCCTGCGGGTTCTAACCCAAGGTAAAACCCCACGATACACCCTGAGTAGCTGTCTGCGATCAGCGTCAGGTAAGGGCGTCCCCAAACCTCTTCGCCCGCATCGTCAAGTTCTAATATCGTGTCACCCTTCTCATCGACCAGTAGAATATCCAGCTTGGTATGGTCACACTGCCAGATTTGATTACTGTATCCAAGCTCCAGAATGCCTTCAGTCGTCTGGATGATTTGTCCTTCAGCCGGAGAGCCCGGGTGACGAACGTTCTTGTTCTTCCCCTTAAGGTAAAAGTCAATGACTTTAGAGACAGTGACATGGGACGGGCAGTTGCCTGCAACTAAGTCCTCACGTACTTTGCGATGACCCATGAATTGCTTTCTATAGTTCTTATCGCGTAGCCTCTCCCCTTGGGTTGCTAATGTTTTCAGCTTCTTGTGAACCTGATTCTTATTCATCCGGGAACCTTGTTTCTGCCCCCATTCGTAGGTAGCAATAACAAACTTGAACCAATGCTCTGGGATGCGAAACTGCCCCTTGTCTTTGCGACCCACTGCCAGCACGGCTGGTCCTTCACCGCTCTCGACACGCTGCACCAGCGTCCGAATTCTGCGGGGTGTTCTTCCTAGCTCCTTGGCTGCCCTATCGATCGCCTCCCGGCGCGCTTTCTTATCAGAAGCCTGAGTCACCGCATCAATCAGATCAATCTTCCGTTGCAGTTCTGGTGATATGTCGTTCAATAGCAGGGGAGAGTGCTCTTGTGTTTCCTTCTGAGCCTCTAAACCTGACGACTCAGGCATTTTCTCATCTTCCTCTGGTTGAGCCGTCATGACACTCCTTCGCTTGCTAAAAGGGAAGCAATTTGCTTTAAAGCACTTTAGCAAGCTCTGAAAGGAAAAGGAAGTATTTTGATTTAAGAATTGCTTAAAGAAAATAAAAGGCGTTGAGAGGCGTGAAACTGCTGTAGAGTAGGGATTATACGCCTTCTGAGTCTCTCTGGGAGAAAGGGAAGCTAATTCTTTAAAGTGTCGTTTAATTCTTTAATGTACAACAGCTGGCGTGTAATAGGTTTGAGCTTGAATCCAGGACTGGGCTTCGACACTCGAGGCAGGGTCAAGGTCAATCCCGCCCATTAACTCGCGGGCTTGGTCTACCCAGTAAGGGAGGGTGTACCACTCATTCGAGTCGCTGGAGTGCTGCACCGCACAGTCATGGGACTTCTGTGGCGGTAGGAGGAGCCCATGCTGCCGGGCCAAAGTGGTGATGTGCACTAAAGCCGCAGCAACCTGCTGCCGCTCTTGCTCTAAGGCTTGGAGCTGTTGACCATGGGCGATCGCCGCTGGGGTGTAGTCAGACGCGGCGGGTGACAAGGATGCACTCGACTCGCTAACAGACTGCAGCTGCACAATCGCAGCGGTCAGCTGTTGGTGTTGCTGTTGTAAGTCCTGAAAGCGCATGGTCGCGTGTGTGTCAGTAGTACACAAATTCTAGCGGCTAACACACCGGCGGGCACATCAGCCAGTCAAGTGCTGGGCTTACCCTGCCGCCGGTACCTTACTTGAGGCTGGGTGGCTTAAGTCAGCAAGCGGGAGCGCCACTACCAGACCAGGGTCAAACAAGGCTATAGCGGTTGTAGTTTGACAGGTTGCTGCCGAGCGGGTAGTGCTCAAGAGTGTAGACCGCCGGTGTGTATTCACGCGTGCAAGGGCTGACCACGCAAGGCCGCCATGAGCCAGTAGTCACTCAAGGAGTCTAGCAGGAGCGGCAGCGCCAGCGCGAGCGCCACCTCTAAGTCCTGTTCTTGAATATCGATAATACAGTTGTAGATGAGTTCAAAACTGATGCGGTCGTCTGGTGTCATCACCTGAAACTGACCGTTTGGACTATGCTGCAGCTTTTCAATCTCTGCCAAACCGACAGCACCCGTAAGCTTGGGTTCGCGCCCATCCCGGAGCAAGGTAAACTTTATCTCTGGATGCAGCGCCACAAGCTGGTTAAAATTTTTGATTCTCGCTGTGAAAGTCGTACCACTGGCGTTCAGGAAGCCAATGACAAACTCCTGTTGCGCGGTTCGAATCCGTAAGTGCTCGGGTAGCTTGCTTCTGCCGACACGCAAGGGCTCGAACTCTAAGGCTTGATGTAACTGAAACGCCGCAGCGATCGCCGCTAGTTTACCAATTTCATTGGCATCCTGAATGATCGTGGGTCGCGTGTAGTCTGCCGCGAGTGCCAGCCGCTTTTGGCTCAAATAGTCCGCGACTACAGCTGCGACTGACACTGGGGCGCTGGTAGTGTCTAGGTCAGGTGGTAAGGACTCGGCGTCCGGCGGGCTCAGACCGAGGGGTGCCACCTCTGCACGGCTAGACGGTAGGTCGCTTGGCGATAGGCTGCTCCAGTAGGGCTGCAGGAGACTCACCATCTGAGCCATGACTTGCTCCAGTTGGTGCAGGCGTGCCGTCACCGAGCGCTCGGCCAGCGGTGTGGCTGCGTCCGTCGGTCGGGGTAGCGGGGTGTTGTGGACGCGCGCGTGGAAGTAAGCACCAGCCTGCTTCAGCACCGCGCGGATGGAGGGCTGACTCAGGATGCTGGCGCGTGCCGAGGGCGTGAAGAGGGTCTGCCACTCCAGTCCTACCGCTTGGGCTCTCAAGCTGAGCAGTGCTTCGAGCTGGGCGGCACTGGGACGCTCCAGCGGGACAATGTAATCGGACACGCGATCGACGACCGAGCCATCAAAGCAGCTTTGGAACTGCTCCCACCGCTCTGGAAACAGGTTCAGGATGATGAGGCTGTGGGGCACATGGGTCAACAACTCTTTCACGGCTGCACCAAAGCTCTCCAGGATCAGGGTGTTGTGTGGCAGTCCCAAGCTCTCGAGCTGATCGAACACGATGATGAGTGGTTCATCGAGGGTGGATAAGCGACCAAAGACGGTGATGGCAGCCAGAGCAAACTCTTCCCGGCTCATGTCCTCTTGCCAGTTCTCTAACCCAATACTCTCTGCTTCCGCCGTCTCCAGTTCTGAAGCGGCGAGCCAGCGCCGTACCAGGTCTTTTTTGTGGGGGTCGCTGTAGCTGCAAAACTTGATGATGCCCCTGAGGATGGTGACGGCATCGCCAGCGGCGGTGTAATGTCGACCCCACCACTCCGTAATATGGCGTTCAATATACTCCCACCGGGCCCGATGCCGTTGCGTCTCTTCCGTGCCAGAGCGGCTGTAAAGCTGCAAGCTATTCTCCTGAAACGCGGCCAGAATTTCCCGCCCTTTCTGTGTCCCCGTCACTTGCTCCAGTGAACTGAGAATGTTGACGAAGCTGTTGGCTAGGAGCAGTTCCAATTGAGTGCGATCACTACCGGCCACGGGCTCCGCTAATGACTCTAAGATGCGTGAGTAGGTGTGGTGCAGTACCGCCGTTGCATTGTTGGGTTGGCGGATAAACAACAGGCGATTAGTGCGGAGCAGCTCTTTAGCCAGACGCATGATCAGGTGGGTTTTACCGGAGCCAGCAGCTCCCAGTATGACCGCGCCTTTGCTTTGCTGATTGGGGTCAGCCTTGACATCACCTAAGGCTGCTTTCAGGAGGGCAAATTCAGCTTGATACACCGCCTGCAGGTCCAGGTGGTCTTGAAAGGGGTTATCCACCCGGCTGCTGCTGTAGGGATTGGGTGTGTGTGGTGATGGCGTGGGCAAGGCTCTCCTTTGTTGGTGCTCCAGGATGGTTAAGTAAAGCTGATGGGTAAAGGCCGCATCGTAGTGGGCGGTATGCGCTTGCTCGGCGTTGAAGCGCCTGCCGTTGACTTGTAGCTGCAGACACTGGCTGAGGTGTGCTAACGAGTAACTCTCAAAGGGCGGCAAGTGTTGCTTGGCCAGTTCCCAGGTACAGAGAGTCTTGAATCTGATCCAAGGCATATTAGCTTGGCGAAAACTGCCCTGCAGCACGTCTAGATCATGCTGGGCGTAATGGCAGACGACCGACTTGTTCCGTGCTAGACGAGTGATGTCTTGCACAATCGCTCGCAGCGGTTTCAGGGGACGGTAGCTATTAGCATGGGCTGGATGCTCTGCTACAAAGGCTTCGTAGAGGAGTTGCCCTTGGCTGTCGAGCACGGCCAGCTCACGCAGTGCGGGGCTGCCCTCTGTGTCAATGACAATAAAATCCAAGTGATGATGCTCCTCTAGGCCACTGGGCTTCCAGTTAGGATGCCCCTGCACCCAGTTGGGCCAACAGGCAACGGGCACTGGCTGGCTATGGGAACGCCAGATTTCAAAGTAAAGTGCTGTTCAAAGTAGGGTTTCGGTCTAACATCCTCTACGAAGATCAAGGCATTGTTTCTGGTCTGATTGCGGCAGGATCGCCCTCTTGATGAAAACCTTGAGAGTTTCTCTGCTGACTGGGCACTGTTTAAACAGAACCAACCCAGTCAAACACTCACTGCTTGAGGCAAGACCATGACCAAGTGCGCTTATGCAGCGACCGTAAGCACCTTTCTGAATGATGTCAGGACTGGCAGCTTGCAGCGTTTGATGGAAGAGGGCGCGCGCACGGCCGGGTTTGGGTTTGGCAAGTCGGAACAATACTCTTGGAGTGCCAACGCACCGCACATAGCGCGTTTGGTCAAGCATGTCCATCCAGAGGCCATGATTGTCTTAGAATTGCTTGAACCAATCGCGCGCTGCCGCGCGGATGTTGTCCTCTTTGGCGTTGATGCTGCTGGCACACAACGCCTCATCGTTCTAGAGTTAAAGCAGTGGAGCAGTTTTGAGGTTGTCGAAGACTCACCCGACTTTGTTCGTGCCAATGTCTATGGCTCTAGGATTACCGAGATTCTTCACCCATCCTTGCAAGCCGCTCTCTTTGTGGAGCGTTTGCGTTATTGGGTTGAGTCTTGCCACAGTCATCACCGCGCTGCTCTCAGCTGTAGTGCCTACGCTGTCCTGTTTAGTCTGCCTGAGCCTGCGATCAGTAGCCTGCGAGGCGGCCAATACTCGTCGCTACAGGAGAGAGCGCCGACCATTGGCGCACCTGAAATCGAGCTATGCGCGCACACTGAGCCGAGAGCTCAAACGAGGCGATGGACAAGTGGTTTACGACCGTTTTGTCTCCAGTGCAATCCGACCCAGCAGGCAATTTATCGAATTTGCAGTGGCCGTCATCAACGGTCGTGACAAGTTCCCACTGATTCCCGAGCAGTACCTCGTCTACGATGGCATCCGTCGCGCACTCATCAGTGCGGTCAGAGACTAAGCAAAAGCCGTGATCGTTGTTTCAGGCGGACCTGGATCGGGGAAGACGGCCATTGCGCTGCAGTCTTTGGCTGCAATCCTTGAAGAGAATCGACGTCCAACCTATGTCGTCAAGTCAGCTGCAATGAAGACGTCTGTGCAAAAGGAGTTGGGCAATCATCTTCAGCCTCTTATTTCCTACACTGATCGCTTTAGATATCGACCTCAAAATGCCTGTGACGTCGTTTTGATCGATGAAGCTCACAGAATGGATGGCATCGCTGCCATTGATTGGGCCTCTGGTCAACGACAGTACAAGACACGTGCGGCGCTAGATGCGTCACTGCCCATCGTGCGCGAAATTATTAGAGCTGCCAAAGTCAGTATCTTTTTCATCGACGAGAGGCAGATTATTCAACCGAAAGAGGCCAACCAGATTGCTGACATTCAGACAGCTGCTGCTCAAGAGCACGCTACGGTATGCCATTACCAATTAGAAGCGCAGCACCGACTCGCAGGCTCACTCGAATTTCTGCACTGGGTTGATGAGCTCTTTGCTTCACCCCAGCCGACTCTGCAGCCACTTGGCGATGTAGGAGCCTTCGAGTGTGAGGTGGTTGCTAGCCCGGCTGACTTGGTAAAAATCCACGAAGACTGGGAGGCACAGTTCCCCAATCAGTCGCGGCTGCTGACAGGATGGTGTTGGGACTGGGCCCAAAAACCCCACGCAGATGGTTCTCTGGTCGACGAGGTGATCATTCCAGACGTCATTGCCTATCCCTGGGAAGCGCCGAAGAAAGGAAAACCTGGGCGTCTGGCCAAGGGCCTTGCCAGAGGCGAGTTTTGGGCTACAGCCCCTTCGGGCGCACAAAGTTTTGGCTCTGTCTACACGGCCCAAGGTTTTGATCTGCCAACCGTCTGCTTACTTTGGTCACGTGACCTTCTCTGGCGTGAAGCGCGTTGGGTCGGCAACCCACTACGCACGCAGACAAGACCCGGCCAGCGTGGTGGCTACCCTCACTATGACAATGTTGATCCTCAACTTTCTCAGCTCGATGATGTGGCGATCGTGCCGTTCTTACTCAATGTCTACCGCATTCTCATGACTAGGGCGACTAAACGCTTGTACATTGCCTTCTTAGATGATCAGACCAGAGAGATGGTGCAGAGCCTACTTCCTACGACAAAGTGAACTCCTTGAGCTATGTAATTGATAAGATTGCGAAAAATATGACTTTTTAATGCTTGCTAATAAAGGCTTCTAGCCACTTTATTTAACTAAGACATTCTATTAGTTGTTCTAAAATAATAGAACAATAGTTTTGGTAAAGCTTGAAACGTTGTAACACTTTTATACCAGACTTTCCAAGCGATTAGATTGTTCTAAAACTGCTCTGAACGCCTATTCTGAAGTGGAAGGGGTAAAAGCAGCCGCTCTATCAACTAGCAAATACTGAGTCTAAATGGATACCCTCATACGCTTGTCAAGTTCATAGCAATGATGCGTGTAAAAGTGAGCCGTTTCATCAAAATGAAGTCAATGCAATCATTTCTGCTAAGGCTCACTTTCTTTGTGTTTAGTTGCTCACCCTGCAAAAGTCTTGATTCTAAGCCTCGCTTTGATCGCTTCTCTCAAACTCAATTTGAATCAGGCTTTTCAGCTCGTCTTGCACTTTTTTGATCGTATGATCAGCGCAGCCCTAAAGCCATCCTAAGCGGCGCAGAAGGGAGCGAATGAAGCGGCGAATTGCTTGCACGATTTGAAAGAGCGATGAATTGGCGTGGGTGGGTAGCTTGGTCTCGTGAAGGCTGCGGATGGGCAGCCCCATCTGCTGACGGGTAGTCTCTAGATTTTTTCGCACCATTTGAGTGTTGGGATGATGGCTGCCTGATGTTCTCTCAAACATCGCCAAAGCCTGTGCATACAAGGGTTCAGCTTCACTCAGCCGTCCTCGTGCGCCGTAGAGCGCTGCCAAGTTGTGGAGATTGGTTGCCACAGTGGGGTGGTCGCCTTGAAACAGCCGTTTCGTCATCGCCAAGGCTTGCACATACAAGGGTTCGGCTTCACTCAGCCGTCCTTGTGCGTTGTAGAGCGCTGCCAAGTTGTGGAGATTGGTTGCCACAGTGGGGTGGTCGCCCTGAAACAGCCGTTTCGTCATCGCCAAGGCTTGCACATACAAGGGTTCGGCTTCACTCAGCTGTCCTTGTGCGTTGTAGACTCCTGCCAAGTTGTTGAGACTGCGTGCTAAATCAGGGTGGTCGCCTTGAAACAGCCGTTTCGTCATCGCCAAGGCTTGCACATACAAGGGTTCGGCTTCACTCAGCCGTCCTTGTGCCTTATAGAGATAGGCCAAGTTGTTGAGATTGGTTGCCACATCGGGGTGGTCGCCTTGAAACAGCCGTTTCGTCATCGCCAAGGCTTGCACATACAAGGGTTCGGCTTCACTCAGCCGTCCTTGTGAATAGTAGAGAGATGCCAAGTTGTTGAGACCGATTGCCACATCGGGGTGGTCGCCCTGAAACAGTCGTTGCCTCATTGCCAAGGCTTGCATAGACAAGGGTTCGGTCTCACTTAGCCGTCCCTGTGCTTTGTAGACTCCTGCCAAGTTGTTGAGATTGGTTGCCACATCAGGGTGGTCGCCCTGAAACAGCCGTTGCATCATCGCCAAGGCTTGCACAGACAAGGGTTCGGCCTCACTTAGCCGTCCCTGTGCCTTGTAGAGCAATGCCAGGTTGTTGAAACTAGTTGCCACAGTGGGGTGGTCGTCCTGAAACAGCCGTTTCGTCATCGCTAAGGCTTGCACATACAAGGGTTCGGCTTCACTCGGCCGTCCTTGTGCGTTGTAGAGGTAGGCCAAGTTGTTAAGACTGCGTGCTAAATCAGGGTGGTCGCTCTCAAACAGCCGTTTCGTCATCGCTAAGGCTTGCACATACAAGGGTTCGGCTTCACTCAGCCGTCCTTGTGAGTCGTAGAGTCCTGCCAAGTTGTTGAAACTGCGTGCCACAGTGGGGTGGTCGCCCTGAAACAGTTGTTGCGTTAGCGCCAAACACTCTGCATACTGAGCTTCTGCCTCCTTAAATAGGGCTTGTCCTTGATAAAAGCGGGCAAGTCCGTTGTAGATCCAATCGAAGTCAGCATCGGCTTGAGGCCAAAGAAAGCGCTTGGCGACTTCTTGGACATGGGATCGCACCACTCCGAACCCTTCAAGCTCCTTTGTCGTTGGGTTATCTGGCAGCTGACTCGCGATCTCGATCATCTCTGCCACAAACGCCGCTCGTAAAGCATCATCTCCTGTCGTCTCAACGTCGATTCTTTCTTCATCCCGCAAAAACTGCTGCACGAGGGGATGCAGACGACACCAGCCCAACCGCTCCCATTCAATCTGCACCAGTGAGGCGTTCTCTAACTGTGCCTTCAGTGCCCCCAACTGATACGTCTCTCCCTCTACGCACTGCATTATCCATTCCGCCCAGTCCCACGCAATCCAATCGAGCGCAAAATAACTCAGCAAGCGTGCCACTCGTCGCGCCTCTGCTGACAGCGTTTCCCAGGTCAAAGCAAACGCCGCCTTGACGCCTCGCTCGGCTGTCATTTCATAGTCAGGCGATCGTTCCAGCGCCGAATCTTGCATCCCATTGGCCTGCAATGCAGCCCACACTTGAGAGAGCGTTTTATAGCGATCACTCGCCAGATAGCAGCCGACCAACTCGATTCCCAGCGGCAAATAGCCCAACCCCGCACATAGCTGATCGGCAAGCCCAGGGTCTTGGGCAACGCGTCCAAATTTCTCTAAAGAGGCCAGCAGCGATCGCGCCTCGTTGGGATGCAGCACCTCTAGCGTGATAGTGGGAAAATTGGGTAAGAGAGCTTGCAAGCGCGTCGTCACCAACACTCGAAAGCGATCGGCTTTCGGGAGGAACGAGCGGCACTCCGCCCAGTGCATCACATCATCGAGCACGATCAGCGTCAGGCCATCAGGCTGCCAATGCTGCCAACACCACTGCGCTAGCGCTTCCGCTTCCGTGATGCGCTCTTTCGCTGCCTGTAAGCCTGGTAAATGTAGAGCAAATTCTGCTTTCAAGACGAGCTGAGTCGCCAGATCTCCAGTGCGGCCATTGAACCAAGCGATACCCCCCGGATAGCTCGCCTGGTTTCGCTTTGCATACTGCACCGCCAGCTGCGTCTTACCTAGGCCACCCATGCCGGCCACGGCTGAAATCACGGCTCCTTCAGACGCTTGCAAAAGCTCATGCAGTCGCGCCAATTCATCCACCCGTCCGACAAAGTTTGCAGACGACCGATAGGGAATGTCATAGAACGGCGTTACTTGGTCGGAGCCGGAAGCCGACGACGGCAGTCAAAAGTTAATGTCTTGCTTCTCGATTGTCACCGGAGCGTTATACACATTCGCTGCTTTCTGCACGAAGGAATTGACGATCTGCTGTCCCTGCGGCTGAGCTTGCAAGGCTTGCACCACTGCCGCGATTGCCTCCTGAATTTCGGCATCGTTTACAGCTAAGGTTTCTACTTCGACGATCGCGTCCTTATATTCCGGCGCTGCTTCCCCAGCTTGCAGCGCTTTGGCCGCCCCTGGTCGCTTTTTCCACAGCAAAGTAGCGAGTTTTCCACCCGTCTCCAGGGTGCCTTTCCCTAACGTTTTGCCAACTTCCTTGAACGTTTCACTAAAAACGAGGGTTGCGATCGCGGCGGCAGTGAATGAGAGCGGTTCCATTAGCAGTACTCCAAGTAGAGACTGCTTCTTTCTACTCCAAGAATGTCAGTGGTTCCGCAAAACAGCAGATTTGAGAAAGAACACGACCCGCTTTGAGCAGGCGTGAAGCTGGCATACGACAAAAAGTGCAAGATGAGCTGGAAAGCTTTAACCAAGTTGAGTTTGAGAGCATCGATCGCAGCGAGGCTCAGAAGCAGGAGCGCTGCTTACGGCGCAATTGTGCCAACCAGTGGCCGATCAAGGAAAGCGCTTGGTCTGCGGTTGACGAAGACGCTCAGAGCCGTGTCTTGCACATTAGCTCAGTCAGTTGAGAAGTTCTCTGACCTGCTCGTCGGTCATAGCGGCAAAGTGTTCCAGCAACAGCCGATGGATGAAAATATAGCCACCGCCAACTTTTTGCAGGAAAAGGTGTTCGACTGCTTTGTCGAGAAAACGAGCATAGTTCCAGGGCATGTACCCGTGCCGACAAAGAATGAGGCGCAAGGTGAAATGCTGGATACAAACTCTACCGCCATAGTTCAGCCCAACAAACAGCCCAAAAATCAGCCCAACAAACAGCCCAAGAAACAGCCCAACAAACAGCCCAAGAAACAGCCCAACAAACACATTAGACAGCCCAAAAATCGGCCCAAAAATCGGCCCAGCAAACAGCCCAAAAATCAGCCCAAGAAACAGCCCAACAAACAGCCCAACAACTAGCCCAGCAAGTACAGCGTTTTTTGCTGAGTTCCACATACCTTGATTTGGTTTTGTTGTTACCTCGATTTTAGTGACCGACAGCCCCCCAACCAGCAAGCCAACTAGCAAACCAGCCAGCAAACCAACTAGCCAACCAACTAGCAAACCACCTAGCCCAAAAAGCAGCCCCCTAGGCAGCTCCTCTCTAGCCTTTTTCCATGACCATGTCAGTTTCTCAACAGGTTCAATTTTTTCCCCAGATGACACAGCAACCAACCCAGCAATCAATCCAAAAGACAGCCCACCAACTAGCCCAGCAAACAGCCCAAAAATCAGCCCAAGAAACAGCCCAACAAACAGCCCAACAAACAGCCCAACAAACAACAGGGTGCCCACGCGATAGAAATGCTTCGCCCTACCCTGTTGTAACCAAAGCGGCTGCATGGTCTCAAGGAGAAAGACGGTCTGAGACTCCCGTACCATTTGTTGCGCTAACCAGATTAACCAGCCCAGTGTGCGGAAGGGCGAGTACGGCATAGCCTGCCCCCTATGTGTAAGCATACGCCTGATGTAAGTATTGAAGAGTTGTTGCTGCTTCGCTTCGATCGCCTGCGTCTCAGGTCGGTCGGTCAGCGCCACACCTTGATAGGCCAGCACCATGATATTGAGCCATAGGGGAGACTGCGCGAGTGCTTGCAGTGCTGCGTCAGTCGTCAATAAGCGCTTCAACCCGGTTAAGTCAGCGGTCAACTGGTTGAGGTAGGACTGGCTTTGCTGGAGTGTCAAAGCTTGAAGGTAAAGAGCCGTCTGGCAACGCAAGCGACTATGAAGCAACTCATACTCCTGGCGGCGGCAACAGACTACCATTTCTGCCGAGTTCTCTTGTTGAAAAGCATTGAGGGCGTCAACGCAAGCATTACGAAGTTCTGCTCGTACTTCGTCCAAGCCGTCAAGCAGCAGCAGGAGTTGTTGCCGTTTGATCCAGGTTTCACCCACTTGCTTGGGCACCTGGTATTTACTGCTTAACTCCTCCACGAGCCAAGCATTCAGGGGCAGCAACGCTGCTGCCTGTCCCTTACGCCGATTGGGTGCCCAGGTAGAGAGGTTGAGCACAACAGGGATGAGATGCTCAACCTCCTGTTCAGCACGAGCGATGAGGTCACGCGCTAGTTGGAGTAGGGCAATGGTTTTGCCTGAACCGGGTTCCCCCAGAATCAGTAAAGTGCGACCAGTGCCAATTTGGTCAAAGAGAGAGACAACGGTTGTGCCAGCCGGTAGTGTTCTTGGCGCTTGTCCACCTGTCTCCAGCAACAAATTCCAGGGACGTGCAACGGCTGCGGGTCTCTCTTCGAGTCCCAATGTCATAAGCACCTGCTCATGGAGCGACTGTTCGAGCACCCCCTTCACCCAAAAGTTTTTTACCTTGGTCAGCAGGGCTTGACGATTCTGATATTCCTGTCGTGTGAGGGGGGGTGACTTGACCCGTGCCTGTACGGGCGACTCCAGTCAGTTGAACGTCACTGGGGCATTGAAGGTATTGCCCTGAAACACGTTCTTTAGGGCTGGCAGGCTTTCAGCCAGTTTGCCAAAGTTCTGAGTGGTTGATGGTGGGGCTGTTTGTAAAGCCGCCGCATAAGCAGGCATGGCCGCTGCTAAGGCGGGCTCGGCTTGCACCGCTCCCGCTAAGTTTGCCACGCTTTGTGCAAGTTCTGGGTCACTTTTCGTAGCGGTGTCCAGTTCCAGTACAGCTCGTCCCGCGTCGATCGGCTGGTCTGCTTGGGCAATGGCTTTGCTCTGGGGTAAGTTTTTCCGTTGAATCAGCTGCAATAGCTCTGCTGCCTGATGACTAACCGCCTCGCCTAGCTTTTCGCCAGTCTTTTCCAAGGCTTTCTTGAGGATGAGCGTAGCTACAGCAATAGCGGCAGTTGAGAGCGGTTCCATAGCAGTTTGGTTGGGAAAGGGCAGTTCTAAGCCCCATTATTCTACGAAGCTTCTCTAAGCAATGCCAAATAGGAAGCTGGTTTTGTCTCGCCCGACCAGTCTCCAGACTGGGAAGGCATGGCGTGTACCGCGCAAGGAGTCTTTGGGTATGTTGCTCCTGATCGCAAACACCCCGCCTCAAAGTGCGATGCTACCGTTGGGAGTGTGCCAGTTGCCCCACGGAAGCATCAGGCTTTCAGTGATCGCTCAAGGTTGAGAAACGGTTAAATCAGTCCAGCTTTAGTCCAACTCTGGTCTGAAGCACTCAATGTGACAGTTTGTGCTCGAACTGTTCGATGAGTTCAGTGCGGGACAGGTTGAGGATGAGTCGTGCCCGATCAACGGGAGGCAAGGCTACTAGGTTTGGCACAATCTGGGTCAGCACTTCATCGAGTGGACCAAACCGTGCCACTAGTAGCCCTTCAGTGGCGCGTCGCTCACCTGCTTCTAAAGTTTCAGCTTTCCATTGCTCGTAGACCGGCGATAAATTCATGTCCAACTCCTTTTCCTCCCGCTTTAGATTCTGTCTCACATGCAAGGTAAGAGGACGTTTGAGAAGTAGCAGATGACACCCATTCGTTAAAGGGCAGTAGGCATCGAGCAGCTTACGCTACTGATCTCACGGCAAACCGTAGGCGGAAGTGCAGTGATCACTGGAGTCGCTTGGGGTTTGAAGCTCAAACGACTCAACGCTGAGCTTCAGCTTCCCGCTGGACGCAAGGCCGCGGCACTCACTTCGTCTGGCTTGACGGATCACAACGCACCCCCCAAGCGCTCGTCTGCCTAAGCACTGGTGCCAGTGTGAGCCCTGGCAGGCTCAACCGGTCTCTACCGGACTGGTCCGAAGAAGAAGCCGTCGACCGCGTCTAATCGGCACCGCCAAACGGTCCCAGGATTAAAGGGAATCTGACCCGCAACCGAAACAACCCAAGGGTTTTGCAGGTGAATGTACCGTCCTCTTTCGGCGAGGATGTCTTGCTGCAGCAGCGCAAACACCGTGGCAGCGTCTTTGACGTTAGCGCCAGGTTTCAGCGCCTCAGCATAAAGCGCCGCGCTGATGATCTGCCCGCCGATGAGTGCGCCCTGAACACTGAGCACCACGGTAATCGAGGGTTGGTTGCTCTCTTCAGCCGTAGCGACGTAGCGAAACAGCAGCGGATCAGCGTTGTTGGGTCGGTTTGGTGCTTCCATGTCGGTCCCCTTGAAGCGCAGCGGCTACCAGAGGCAATTATATAACTTGCCAGCGGGCAAGTGGTGCCAGGGCAGGGCGTCGAGAAGGGTGCTGAAGCCGCAGCAGCGCGGCGATCGCCTGTGGCTGTTAGGCTGTCTCGACCAAGAGACAATGAGGCACCGGGAGCGGACTGCGAGTGGTCGTACCGCAACCGCTTTTGAGGGTGTACTAGTGGCTCTGGACTAAACCTGGACTACTTTTTGGTGGAAAGAGGGTAGTACAGAGGCGCTTTTGCCTGTTTTCAGCGGCTGCATCCCCGATGCCTTCGTGGCACCGTTGCTCCGGGTTGCAACTAACCAACGCGATCACTCCCTCTAGTCTTGCTTTGATCTACACACCCTTCAGGTGACAGCAGTATGCGGCTTTGACATCTGGATGATCACACTTACTTCCCCACACAGATCGCCCTCATTGCTCCCATCAACTGACCCCTAACAATTGGCCCCTGACAATTGTTACTTTTGGCTACCAATACCATCGCAAAGATGCCGATCGCCCTCGGCAACATTGGGGCTATTTTTCAGATAATCTCGCACCCAATCACATTCTTTTGAGAGCAGCTCATCGATTGCCCCTACTTGCCACAGGCGTGGTGTGCCGTCTTCGCCATGGGTAGCGAGTTGCTGACCATCGGGGCTGAACACCACGCTATCGACAAGCCCTTGATGGCCTTGGAGGGTAGCAATGGGCTTGCCGTTGGTGTCCCACAGGCGTGCGGTGCCGTCTTCGCCACTGGTAGCGAGTTGCTGGCCATCGGGGCTGAACAACACGCTAGAGACACGCCCTTGATGGCCTTTGAGGGTAGCAATGGGCTTGCCGTTGGTGTCCCACAGGCGTGCGGTGCCGTCTTCGCCACTGGTAGCGAGTTGCTGGCCATCGGGGCTGAACAACACGCTAGAGACACGCCCTTGATGGCCTTTGAGGGCAGCGATAGGCTGGCCGTTGGTGTCCCACAGGCGTGGTGTGCCGTCTTCGCCATGGGTAGCGAGTTGCTGACCATCGGGGCTGAACACCACGCTAGAGACACGCCCTTGCTGGCCTTTGAGGGCAGCGATAGGCTGGCCGTTGGTGTTCCACAGGCGTGTGGTGCCGTCTTCGCCATGGGTAGCGAGTTGCTGGCCATCGGGGCTGAACACCACGCTATCGACAAGCCCTTGATGGCCTTGGAGGGTAGCGATGGGCTGGCCGTTGGTGTCCCACAGGCGTGCGGTGCCGTCAGCTCCACTGGTAGCGAGTTGCTGACCATCGGGGCTGAACACCACGCTCCAGACAGTCCCTTGATGGCCTTGGAGGGTAGCGATGGGCTGGCCGTTGGTGTCCCACAGGCGTGTGGTGCCGTCTTCGCCACTGGTAGCAAGTTGCTGACCATCGGGGCTGAACACGACGCTAGAGACAAACCCTTGATGAGCTTTGAGGGCAGCGATGGGCTTGCCGTTGGTGTCCCACAGGCGTGCGGTGCCGTCGTCGCCACTGGTAGCGAGTTGCTGACCATCGGGGCTGAACACCACGCTAGAGACACGCCCTTGATGGCCTTTGAGAGTAGCGAGTGGCTGGCCGTTGGTGTCCCACAGGCGTGCGGTGCCGTCGTATCCACTGGTAGCGAGTTGCTGACCATCGGGGCTGAACACCACGCTAGAGACAAACCCTTGATGACCTTGGAGGGTAGCGAGTGGCTTGCCGTTGGTGTCCCACAGGCGTGCGGTGCCGTCAACTCCACTGGTAGCGAGTTGCTTACCATCGGGGCTGAACACCACGTTAAGGACAGGCCCTTGATGACCTTGGAGGGTGGCGAGTGGCTTGCCGTTGGTGTCCCACAGGCGTGCGGTGCCGTCGTATCCACTGGTAGCGAGTTGCTGGCCATCAGGGCTGAACAACACTCTAGAGACAAGCCCTTGATGGCCTTCGAGGCGCTGCCGCTCTTGCCCAGTATTGGCCATCTGTTGTAATTGTCTTAAGACGGGCAGCCGCAGTCGAGAATCGGGCAAAAATGCTGACCAGAAGGACTGCTGCCAGAATGATCGTTGCAGCGCTTTTCCAGCCCGGATACTTTCAATACCTGCTTCTAAAGTTTGATCGTTGGCAAGTTTCGCCGTTGAAAGTGCCACGAACGTTTGAATTTGCTCAATCTCTGCCTGTCTTGCCTGAATGGCAGAGAAGATGGCTGCCGTTGCCATCAAGCCAGCAAAGATGCTGCTGCCTACAGTAATGCGGCGGGCGATTTGACGATCTTTTTGCGCCTGATGATCGCGCCAGGTATGGCTAGCTTCGACAAAGGCTTGAATGTCTGGGTCGAGGCGATCCAGCACTTGTTTTGTTTGCAAATCCAGCACTCGATCGAGCTTCCACCCGCTCCAGAGATCGCCCCTGGCTGTTTGCTCACTCTCTGCCCGTCGTGCCCGCCACAGCTTCGCGTCAGCAATCAATTGACCTCTCAAGATAATGATGTCTTTCCGGTCTTGAATCAATTGTTGCAACACTTCCCAGGTTCTCAGCAAAGCCTCATGAGCGACCTCAATGGTGGCTTGCTGCCCTTCCCCACGGCTGACCAGCAAGCGTTTCTCAATCAGTGTTTCCAGAACAGTTTGTTGCGTTCCTCCATCGCAAAAGAGCGCTTTAGGGGTGCGTCGGCTCACGGGCTGATCATTGGCTAAGTCGATTAATTCAAAAAAGATTTTTTTAACGGCCTCTTGCTGTTTTTCATCCAGTTCTCCATAGATTTTGTTTGCTTGCGTTTGCAGTGCGCCTGTGACCCCGCCAAGGTTTTCATAGGTTTGCCGATTGAGGACGCGATCACTCACATCGTCGTTTTGCCACAGCAAATCCAGCGTGTATTGCAACAGGGGCAGCGAACCTGCTCCTGCCCTGTAATCAGCGATGATCGCCTCGATCAAGCCTGGCTCAAACACAACGCCATTCCGCGCTGCAGGCTCCTTGATCGCTAGCGTTAACTCGCCATCGCTCATATCCGTCAGCATCCGACTACGGCGATCATGAAGCAAGCCCAGCGCTGGATAAGGACTCAACCGATCTAGAAAGTCAGCCCGCATCGTCAGCACAATTTTGAGCGAGTTGTCCTGCTGAGAGGCTTGAATCAGTTGCACCAGCTCCCTCACAAACCGATGACGTTCAGTTTCCGGGGTTCTAGTAAAGAGCTCTTCAAACTGATCAATAAAAATCAGCCACTGCTGCTCCTGCTTCAGCGCTTCCACTACTCGCACCAGCGTCCCTGCCTTATGCATTTGAGCGTCTGGTTGCGCAATCTTCGCCTTGGCTTGCCCATACAAACTACTCAAGCAGCTATGCAGAGACTGAAAGGGGTTCTCATCGGGGACAAACGTCAGATTCTTAAAGGCACCCCAATCATCTTTCAGCTTAGGAATGAGTCCGGCTCCAATCAGCGATGATTTACCACTGCCAGAGGCACCGAGTAGGAGCAAGACATTGTGGTTTTCGGCTAAGAGAGCATGGCTTAAAGCAGTAATCCATTGCTCTCGCCCAAAAAACTTATCTTTATCGTCCGGTGCAAATTTTTCCAACCCCAGGTAAGGAGAACCTTTGATGAGTGGGCGACTTTGAATCTTAACTTCAGCTTCCTGAGAAACGAAATTTTGAATAATCGTTCCTCGGTTGTCTCCAGCCACACCATAGACATCCTTGGCGTGAACGCTGTTTGCCGCACCCTCATCTGACATACCCACTCTCTTTACCCAGTTACTTGTTGAACGTTTGATTCACAGTGCCTTCGTTTCGACCCGCCACACCGTAGACATCGCCTGCAACGGTTGTATTGTAGGTACCACTTGCTGTCCCTTGGGGGTCTAAAACCTGCAGCAATTCTTGAGCCTTCTCAACCACTGCAGCATCTTTGTCCACCTCGGCCTCCGTCAACTTTTTCTTCAGCGCCGCCTCATAGGTTTCTGGGTCTTTCTCATGTTCTTCCAGTACCATCGCTGCCTTGTCCGCTTCTGGTTTGGGTTGACTGGCAAACTTCTTCTGAATCAGTGCTTTCAACCCTTTGTAGGCATCTGGAGCCGCATCGCCCGCTGCTTTAGCTGTCCCTGCAACCAGCGCCGTCAAAATGAGTGTCATTGGATCCATGATTTCTACTCCTGAGCGTTGATTTTAGTTATACCAGAGAAAATTTTGCTTGTTAGTGCCCCATTGCCGCAGCGGTCTCGCGAATGGCTCAATTTAAGACGGTTTGGCGTTCACCTGTATCGTAGGGCTAGAAAAGAGGCAGCTTCTAGAAGCCCATTCATAAGCTTGGCTAACCATGCGATCACTCTTCCTACTCCAAGCCAGCTGCAAACTGACACAAGCCCTCAAACCCTTACTTCATCGCCTTTTACCTTTCCCCCCTCTCTGCCCCGTTGCTGCCACCCGCAGCTAACCAACGACAGCAGCGGCATCCTAGCTTGTGCATCGGAGCCTACAGGCACGAGAGCATCGGTGTTGCAGACTAGAACTGAACGGTGCTTGAGGTCAGTTCTAGTCCAGTAAGCTAGGAGAGATCGGCAGAAACTTGCCGCCTATTCATCTGATTTGAGATCTTAGGCAGAAACCTTCCGTCTATTCATCGTTAGACTCCTGCTGCGTGGAAGTTCGTGGGTGAAAGACTAACATTGGCTATGAGGATTTTGAAGCAAACTACGACTCACCTCGTTACGCAACAGCGTCAAACGGGCGAACGGCTCGCGATCGGTTGTTTCTTACTCCTTGGTGTAGTGTCGATGTTAACTGCCACAATTACGCCAGAGATAAGCTGCCGACGTGACGGAGCTTTAAGGCAATGCAAAGTTATCCGACATATGCTGGGCAATTGGCGGATTGAACAACCCATTAGCATCAAAGGTATTAGAGATGAGTCTAGCGGTGGTTTTCGCCGTGGAAAATCGAACGGGGGCAGCTCTACCCATATAACGGTTGTAGAAACACAGAGCGGTGAAATTTGGTTAGTCAACCGTCCGTCAACTGTCGCCGACTCTGCTACTACTAAAATTCAAAGATTTCTGAACGATCCGACTCAAACCTCGGTACAAATTCGGTCAGTAGCCTGGTTGCACTTAAATGAACCAGTCAGCAATGGTTTCTGGTTTATGTTTTCAATCGTCATGTTCGTAATTGCCTATCAACGTCTGGTCAATCAACGCATTTATCGATGTGAGTTCGATAAGACGAGAGATTCGGTTCGCGTCACTCAACAGGGTCTACTAACATCCAAAACTATTGAATTTCCGATTTCAAAGATTAGAGCAATTCATAATGTCAAAAGATTAGGTCGTAACTACATCGGAAGTGACTGCGTCGTTTTGAAGCTCAGATCTGCGCAAGAAGATGTTTGTATTGGTGAAGCAGTGTGGGGAAAGAAAACAATGGCAGGGCATTACTTTTGGGGATCTATTCGATTCAGCAAAGCGCTTGAGGAGGGAAGACAAGCGATCGTGTCGTTTCTGCAAGATTAAGGTCTAACAAGTCCGTTGCACACTGACTGCTTAAAGTTAGTTTGGCTGAGCCCAAGAAGTTACTAGTGGCGGGTGAACGGAATCGTCAGATGGCTTAAATCCTAACAGTAAAGTTACATACTCATTCCTGCTATAGAACACAATTTCTATGCTGTAATCTTGGCTTAGTTCGCCCAAAAAATAAGCGCTATGTGGATTGAAAGCTCATATACTCTTGCCAATATTATATTTCCACCTTTATGGACGGGAGAAATTGTTCCGTTAACACCTGTGGAAATTCCAGTATTGTTAGCAGAAATCACTGTCTTCAAAGTCTTTCAGAAAGTCTCTTGCTTAAGAGCTTTTCTACTCGTTATTTGGGCAAATGTTTGGTCCTCAATTGCCGGATCTTTACTCACAGCCCCCCTCATCTTTATAGAGGCTCTTTACCCTTCAGGAGTAGTAGATGGAAATGCATACTTCTTTCCCGTCCTGATCGCAGGCTTTTCTATTGCCTATTTTTTAAGTATTGGGATTGAATTTATTGTCTTAAGGGGTTACCAACAAAAATTTCATCTTCAACGTTTACTCTTATGTGTCGTACTGATAAATTCAATAAGTTATGCCACTCTGAGCATTGCTGTTTGTATTATTTTTGCCATTAACTCTTAAAGCTAAAGCAATAAAGCTCAATCCAACCTACTGTGGGAAGAGCGAATCGCTGTTAGCCTGAACAATGCCAAGGCACACCGACCGTCAAGAGGTTGTTTGTGAGGTGAGTTCACTGTCGAGTCGCAGCTGCGGTTCGGTCAGCACGGATCGTGCTGACCCGCTATTCTCCACCCTGTTGATCGCAGGGGTACCGATGGCATCTTGGCGGAAGTCTCATTCCGGCTCCTTGAATACCTCAACCTCGGCGATCAGGATATCAGCGGTTGTTTCTGATCTGGAAGGGGTGTTAAAAAACGGCCGCTTTTGCATAGTGCCAGTGCACAACCCGACGCTCGCCTCTTGTTCCCTCTCCTACTCATTAACTATTACAAAAAAGTTAATGGTTGGGAGGGCGGCTAGAAGACTGGCTTGTCTAGCTTTGCAGCCTATTCTGATCGAAAGATCAAAGCAACGCAAAGACATCGGCCTTAACGCCGCTAGTCCCGACTTGACGACTTGCAGACGCAGAGTCGTAGACGACAAGGAGGGAGCAAGTATCGCTGCCGTTTGGGCCGAAGAGGGTCATACCCTCTGCATGGTCTTGCCGTTGCTCCTGACCTTGTCCGCGTGGAATGTTCATGATGGTGTCCAACGCATCACCATCAACCAGACTTTCCCCGCTTGGTTGGGTACCCCCTGACCACCTGAAGAGCATCACAGGGCCATCAAGGTCCATCGTTGGACCGGCCAGAATCAGTAGGTCCGCCTCTTGGACGCACAAGTCACGGATGCCGAGTCCGTTTAAGTTAAGGAAATGCTTTCGGTAGGGTCGCTTACCGGTCCCAATCTTCCTCAGCTTTAAGCTTGAGGGACTCTTTTCCTCAACCTCTAGTTCAAGCATGACCGCCCAACCCCGTAGTACAGGACCCCGCAGTCCAAGGAAGATGCGGTTTCCTAAAACAGCCAGTCCTTCAATGTCAAAGCCATTATCCTTACCGGGAATCGCTAAGAAGGACTGCAAGTGTTTGTCTTTTGCCAAGGCAGTGGTTAAAGCGTTGCCGGTTTGCTTGCCGTGTAACTGAGCAGCCGTTAGCTGCTTGCCGTTCTGCTTCACCGCCTTCTCTAAGGTGTAGGTTTCTTCGGCTACAGGGATACGCGCTAGCAGAAAGCGGTTACCGTCGCGACTCACCTTTGCTAAGTGCTTGATGCTTTTAGCGCTCGAGTCTTCTGGATCTGGTTTGCTACGTTTCAGGCTGTGGGAACCGACCAACCAAAGATAGCCACTGTCGTAAGCAAGCCCTTCTATGTCTGCCTCTTCAATCTTTTTCCCATCCTTGGAGCCAGAAGGCGGGACGGGAAGCTGAAGATAGTCCTGCAGCGCGAACTGTTTGTGATCGCCATACTTGCAATTGCCATCAGCAGCTTCTTGACGAGAAAGGCGCTCTACGCTGATTGTTTCATCGTTTGCCACCCAAAGCGTCGGACCAATTTGCACCACGACTGATAACCCATCGTGGAGTTTTTTGCCCTTGCTGAGCTGGTTCAGTTGGGAGTCAAACTCGAGAAGGACAGCACTAGTAGAATTCATCATTACACTCTCTCTGCTTGAGCAGTTTTAGAGCCCGGTCGCTTAAAGGCTAGCGACAGTACCACCGCACAGGCAGCACGAGCAGCTCTGGCAAGCCATGTCTCCACTGAAACAGGGATGGCGCTGTTATTTAGATTGAGGTCAGAGGAAATAAGTCTCCTCACCCTACCATTTTTGCAACACAACTGTTGGAGCAATGTAGCGGTAGTACGTCGGGCGGCTAATACCTAAATGTGCACAAATTGAAGTCACAGAGCGCTTTGGATCGGTTGCCAACGCTCGTCCAACGTCAATTTGCTGCGATGTGAGCTTGGGCTGCCGTCCACCTTTCCGTCCCCGGGCTCTCGCCGCTTGCAAGCCAGCCTGTGTGCGCTCCTGTATCAAGTTGCGCTCAAACTCTGCCAATGCTCCAAACATGTGAAAGATTAACTTACCGCCGCTACTCGTGGTATCAATACTTTCCTGCAACGAGCGAAAGCCAATGTGGCGCTGCTCCAACCCCTCGATTAGAGCCATCAAGTCTTTGAGCGAGCGCCCTAAGCGATCAAGTCGCCAGACCACGAGCGTGTCTCCCTGCCTGGCAAACTCAAGGGCTTCTTTTAACCCAGGGCGATCAGCTTTCGCACCACTCATCTTGTCAGCGAAAATTTTTTCGCATCCTACGGCTTGTAGCGCATCATGTTGCAACGCCATGTTTTGGTCGTCGGTCGAGACCCGTTCGTACCCAATGAGCATAAAGGAAGTTCTAAGGTACTGTTATTGTCTCAGAACTCATTAAAACTGAGTGATTCTGATACATAGATTCATTGACAAGTTAATTTACACTCCGGTCAACCTGAAAGTGAGCTTTTGGGTTGTTTCGGGTAAGAGGTGAAAACTGTCAATCAAACGACCGTTTGTTTGACACTCTCAACTGGCACATGATTGACATCTCGCTATGATCGCCGTTGGAACTTAACTGTGTTCTACTTGTCGGCTGTGTCCGACTTCGGCTTGGCTTGCCCTGCTAGTTCAGAAATGGCAGCATTCATCTCTATCTCTAACTGCTCCACTGTTGGCAGATTCTCTTTGAGTGACTTTGGTAATCGGTGAGTTGTTACAGCTATTGGGGTATTCAGGTTGCGTAGGGCGTACTCTGCTTTTGTCTTGCTCTTGGACTTGCAGAGGATCAGCCCAATCGTTGGATTGTCAGTCGAGTGCCGTAGCAGATCGTCTACTGCTGAGACATAGAAATTCATTTTGCCAGAGTACTCGGGTTGAAACTCGCCCATTTTTAAGTCAATGACGATGAAACAGCGCAACTTAAGGTGGTAAAAGAGCAAGTCCAGATAGTAAGCTTCCCCGTCAACCTCAAGGTAATACTGGCTACCGACAAAAGAAAACCCAACTCCTAATTCCATCAGAAAGTCACGAATATGCGTAACTAGCGACTGCTCAAGTTCTCGTTCTTGGGCATTCTCTTGTAATGGGAGAAACTCAAAACTATAAGGATCTTTGACTAACTGCTTAGCTAAGTCAGATTGTGCTTGGGGTAAAGTACGGTCAAAGTTGGTAATGGCTCCCCCTTGCCGTTGAAACAGATTGCTTTCGATTTGATAGACAAGAATGTCCCGACTCCAGCCATTCTCCACTGTTTTCTCGGCGTACCAAAGGCGTTGTTCCTGAGTTTTAAGCTTATCAATCAGAGCGATGTTATACCGCCAAGGTAATTGTCCAACGCTGCGCTGGACAATTGCATCATCTGGATAAGCTTCAGCAAAAGCCTTCATATATGACAGGTTAGAGCGTGAGAAGCCTTTGACATTGGGAAACTCTTTTCTCAGATCTTTAGCTAACCGTTCAATAACCTTTGTTCCCCAGCCCTCCTGTTGCTGTTGTTCAAGGATAGAGCGCCCGATTTGCCAATAGAGGAGAAGCAGTTCTTGGTTAACAGCAAGTGCAGCCCTAACTTGAGCGGTTCTGATGCGCTCTTTCAGATGGCGCAGCCAATCGTCATAGTTTTGAGGCGCGGAAAGCAGGCGATCGCTCACAAGTGATGTGCTCTAAAAGGTAGTTGTTCTGCTCCTGATCGTGACATAATCTCGATACATCTAGCTCAAAATAGCTGAGCATTATAAAACAGCGAAGATGTTAATTGGAGTCTTAAATCGGAAAGGTGGGTGCGGAAAATCAACGACTGCCGTCCATCTGGCATACTGGCTGTCCCAAAAGAAGCAGCGGGTGATTCTAATTGACTCAGATGGGCAGATGAGTTCTAGCCAATGGCTCACGAAGCTGGGAATGCCATCCATTGTGATTGACGATCCCGACGATTTGTTCGATCAAATCGGCAAGCTTGCAGAAGAGTATGATTCAGTTGTGATAGATTCTCCTTCGGTACTGGGAGAACCAGCAAAGTCAGTGTTATTGAGTGTTGATTTGGCACTGGTGCCCATCCAGCCTTCTAATCTGGATTTGCTCGCGGCTAAAGACATTGTTCGCTTGGTTCATCAAGCGCAGAAGATTCGCCAAGGAGCGCCGAAAGCCGCAATGTTTCTGAGCCGTGCGTCGCGCGGAACGGTGTTAATGAGAGAAGCCCAGGAAGCGCTAAGTAAAACGCAAGGGTTCGTGTTATTAGACTCTGTTATTTACCAGCGGCAGGCAATTGCTGATGCTCCTGGTCAAGCAGCAACCGTGTTCACCATGCCTGGAGAACCCGCAAGTTCGGTTGCAAAGGACTATGACTGTCTGTTTGAAGAGGCGATACGATATGGCAAGGCGAAATAGTCTAAAGGACGAATGGAAGTTTGAACCGGAACTAGTATCTAATAATCAGAGCATTGCGATTGATGCAATCACTTTACCGGCTAGCCAACCGCGTCGCTACTTCGACCCACAAAAACTGCAGCAATTGACGGAGTCTGTGCGTCAACATGGCATTTTGGAACCACTGCTAGTACGTCCTGCTGGTAAAACTGGGCTCTTTGAACTAGTTGCTGGGGAACGGAGGTTCAGAGCCGCTAAAGCAGTTGGACTAACGGCTGTCCCGGTAACAATTCGGGAACTGAGTGATGAGGACTCTCTCCAACTTGCTCTGGTTGAAAACCTACAGCGAGAAGATTTGAACCCGGTAGAGGAAACCGAAGGCGTCTTACAGCTACTGGGACTTAGGCTTAACGTCCCCTCGATGGATGTGCCACCGCTCCTCTATCGGATGCGAAACGAAGCGATCGGCAATACTAATCAAAACGTTTTGATTAACTCGGAAGCACAAGCTGTGGAGAAGGTCTTTGCGGAACTTGGGACAATTTCTTGGGAATCTTTTGCTACAACACGGCTACCCTTACTCCGCCTACCGCCTGAGATTTTAGAGGCTCTTCGGAGTGGAAAGATTGCTTATACAAAAGCACAGGCAATTGCTCGAATTAAAGATGACCAGCAACGACGCCAGCTTTTGCTAGAGGCTATTTCGCAAGACTTATCTCTAACTCAAATCAAAACAGAGATTGCGAATCTTAAAGTGGTCAAAGAGGATGCTGAAGCAGGAGACTCATCTTTAAAGAGCCAAATTGACGATGTTTTGCGGTTAGCCAAGCGATCGCAAGTATGGGCTAACCCTAAGAAGCAGCGCCGCTTAAAGAAGCTGCTGGCAGAACTGAAAACCTTGATAGTTGGTGAAGATTGATCCTGTTTTTAAGGCTAAGCATAAGGAGGCTTAGCAACGAATGCTGTTGGTGAACGTGCTACGTGCAAGATTACCAACAGCTTACAATCGCTTTAGCGACTGCTCTTTCGTCGCTCATTAATCCTTGTAATACGCCTGTAGAGATAGTCGTAGTATATTCGCCAACAATATCCGATGATACTCAAACCCCAAGTAGTCCTTTTTGATCACCCGACTCCCATCCAACAACAGCTGTCCAAGGGGTTCAAGACGGTGATCGTCAAGCTCCACTCTATTCCAAAGCTCTGTTTTGAGCAAAACTACCAGCCGCTTCAACCAACCAAGCCAAAAACTTGAGGATCAGTGTTTCTTTAGGGTGGTTCATGGCATACACGACCGAATAGCTAAAACCGTCTAGGGCCACATCAAGGGGTTGCACTAAAAACCCCAAGGCCACATCATCAGCGACATGAATGTTGCTGCATAGAGCGATACCTTGACCGGCGATCGCGGCTTGAATAGTTAAACTTTCTTCGTCAAATTTAATGCCATCAGTTGGGTCAATCGTGTTCAGCCCTGCCAGTCTAAACCAGTTTTTCCAGTCAGGGGCTTCGGTGCCAAAATGAAGCCATTCAAAATGCAGCAGAGGATGATGCAATAGATCACTTGGCTCTTTAAGCGGCTGCTTTGACTTCAATAAATGTGGACTACAGACGGGCATAAAGACATCTGACATCAGCTTCCGCACGGTCAATCCCGGATAGTTGCCTTTGCCATAGCGAATCGCCACGTCAACCGTTTGCCGATGTAAATCGACAACATCATTTGAAGTTTGTAGCCGAAGCTCAATGTTGGCATGGGTTCGTTGAAATGCAGCTAAACGAGGCACTAACCACTTAGCTGCAAAGACCGTTGTCACGCTCACAGTTAAGGTCGTCGCTTCTGAAACTTGCGTTGATTGAGTGATCGCTGCTGCAATCGCATCCAAGCTTTGGCTCACGGCCGGATACAAGCGTTGTCCTACTTCTGTCAGCACCAGCGGTCGGGGGCGGCGGCGAAACAAGGACACCCCCAAGTGATCCTCTAGCACTTTGATTTGGTGGCTGACTGCGGTTGGCGTGATCGCCAGTTCTTCAGCCGCTTGCTGAAAACTCAGATGTCGAGCCGCAACCTCAAAGGTATGCAAAGCGTTAAGGGGCGGCAGCGATCGCATAAGAGTCTGGATGAGTTTTTTTCACCTAAGCATGAGTAGATTGAATTTGCAATCCCCGACTGCCCCTTGCTACTGTTCAAGTTAAGGAAACGAAACAGTTTTCTGATCACTCATCAGCTGACTGAAAACCCTTAGCCGTTGCTCAAGATGGTACTGAACTTAAACTCAATCCAAGTGCTCACCGCCTCCCAACTCTCGAATCAGTTTCTAGGGGATGCCATTGAGATCTGCATTGTCACTCGCAATTATCAGCAAACGATGGCCGGTCTCGTCCAATTGGGCATTGGACCCTGGCGAGTTTATACCTTTAACGCTGAAACCGTTACGGAACAGACTTACAAAGGGCAGCCGACTGAGTACTCGATTAAAGTCTGTTTTGCTCAAGCGAAGAACGTCGTCTGGGAAATTATGCAGCCGCTCTCTGGTCCCACCATCTTTCAAGAATTCCTTGATCGACACAACGAAGGGATTCACCACATTGCCTTTAATTGTGGCGACCGCCCCTGGGAAGAGCGTATCCAAGCGTTTGAATCCAGAGGGTTTCACCTGATTCAGTCGGGCAAGTGGATGGGGCAAAATGCCTTTGCCTTTTTTGATACTGAGCCTGCTACCACCACTATTTTTGAAACGTATTTCTTTCCACCTGGTTTTGAGTATCCAGAACCGGAAGCCTGGTTCCCTGCACCCCCTCCCTAGGAGATGACAAAAATGGCTACAGTACTGAAAATTGACGCTAGTGCACGCGTGACCCGTTCTCTTAGCCGCGGTCTAACGACTGCATTCACTGAACAATGGTTGAAGTCTAGACCCAACGATACCCTTATTACGCGGGATGTAGGGCTAAATCCACCGCCAGCCCTTAGTGAGGCTTGGATCGCCGCCGCTTTCACGGCACCGGAGCAGCGGACTCTCCAGCAACAGGCCGTACTCAAGCTTTCCGACCAACTGCTCGAAGAGCTAGAGCCGGCTAGCCTCATCGTGATTGGTACACCCATGTACAACTACGGCATGCCAGCAGCACTAAAAGCTTGGATCGATCAGGTGATTCGCATTGGACGCACCTTTTCCTTTGATCTGGCACGTGGTGAACAACCGATCGAGCCGATTGGGACCGGCAAAACTCTAGTCATTTTGTCGTCATCGGGGGAAGGCGGCTTTGAACTTGGTGGCGTTCAGGCCACTATGAACCATCTTGATTCCCACATCGTGACAGCTTCAAGACTATTGGGAGTCAGTGAGCACCATGTCATTCGCATTGAGTACCAGGAATTTGGGGACGAGCGACATCAAAAATCTATCCAGTCTGCTCATGCCGCGATCGCTGGTTTGGTGCAACAACTAACTCAGAACATGGGGGACTGGACGAGGCTGATAGCAGCAAAGCAAGCGGATGAGACTTGCAATGCAGGTGTTGCTTAAGCACAGCTTCAATGCTTACTTAACCCATCTCTAGACTGCTCAAATTCATCCTGGATTAGTACTCAAATTTCTGATGACGACTAGTTTTACGACCGGAGCAGTGCTGCGCCTGAATGGCGGCGGTCGTTACGTGTGAGGCACGTGGTTCCTTCCTTTTTCAAGCCCCAGGGGCTGAGGCCTTGCCCCTTGAGGCGGCAGACAGAGCGGGGCTTGCCCCGAGGTTCATACCATTTATTTATGCTGGAGACTTCATGCTGAAAGCTATCTTTGTGATCGGCATCACCTTACAACTGGCAGCCACCGTGCTGCCAGCCCTCAGTGCCGAAACTCCCTTACCGGCGCGCTCAGCGCCCATCCCACCCGCCACACAGGCACCCGCACCGCGCTCGGCAAAGCGGCCGCAGCGATTACCGGCTGATACAGCCCAGCGGCAAGTGGCACCACCCAACGGTCAAACGCCACTCTTAGAGCGCGACCGTTTAATCCTGGAGCGCTACTTGATCAGGGTCATTCCCAAAACTAGTCGCTAAGGCGCTTGCACCCTAGACGCACGGCGAGCGCCGACCTTGTCGTCGTGCGATCGCGCCTTCAACCACTCCGCCCATGACTAACCTTGAAAGGATCCAGGACCGGTATCGAGCGTCCCGAGCGAAAGAGCCTCAAGGACGCGCCCAGCGAAATCTCGCGCCTCATTTCCGACTTCATCACCTAACCAGGAGAACCAACATGCACGTTTTAACCGTCTTCAGCCATCCGCAGCGTAAGAGCTTCCCCGGAGCGGTGCTCGACGCCTTCGTCGAAGGCGTCGTCCAGGCCGGTCACACGGCGGAGGTCGCCGACCTGCTCGCCGAGGGCTTCGACCCGCGCTTCACCGCCGAGGACCACGCGCACTTCTGGGGCGGCCCGCGGCCCGCCGAGGCCGCTCGGGAACAGGCGCGCGTCGACGCCGCCGACGCGATCGTGCTCGTCTTTCTGGTCTACTGGTGGTCATTCCCCGCCCTGCTCAAGGGTTGGGTCGACCGCGTGTTCACAACCGGTTGGGCCTATTCGCTCGACGCGAAATCCAACAGCCGGGGGCACCTGAGCGGCACGCCGGTCATGCTGATCGGAGTCGGCGGGACGCGCCAAGCCACCTACGACAAGTACGGCTACGAAGACGCGATGCGTACGCAAATCGAAGTCGGCATTTTCAACTTTTGCGGCATGACTGACGTCGAGACGCACCTGTTGCTCGACGTCGACGGTGACGCCAATGCAGAGCGTCGGGCAGGGTATTTGGTCGACGCCCGCGCGCTCGGGGCCGGGCTAGTCGCGCCCGAACGTATTTCTAAGGGCGTGCAACACGGTCCTAAGCGCGTGCAACATGATGCCGTGCGTCTGAGCGCCTAACGAGCGTTCGAGGCCCAGACTTGGCTTATGAGCCCACTACGATTGGAGCCGACTTGACGGACGCTCGCAATTTTTATAACCAGTAGAGCCTCAAAGGAGATGAAGCTATGGCTAATGATACACTGCAGACACTAGCGCAAGGCCAGATTTGCCGCTCGATGGCCGGACTCGGCAACTATAACTACGCCGCCGATGGACGGAGCGGCGTCGCTGCCCTGGCCGGCAACCTCCGTGGAGGGGTCCACTTCCGCCAGATCGGAGAGTTCCGCGCCTTGGGAGACGGTCGCTTGGAGGGGGAGTTCGAACACATGTTCGTCACTGAAGATGGGTCGACGCTGCGGACACGCGACAAAAGTTGGGGCGTAGCCGTTCCGGGTACGGATTATATCGTCGGCGGTGCCGCCTACACCGTGGTCGAAGGAACCGGCGAGTTCCAAGATTTCAAAGGCACCTTCCGCTCCTGGGGCACATTCGCTCCGAAGGAAGGCAAAGCGATCTTGCGCTACGAAGGGCAGATCTGCCGACCGGCCTAGTCTCACTGCGCTTCTTCAGCTTCGACCTTCGCCCCGGGCGCTTGAACGGCATCTCGCGGAGGGTGGCTGCGAGGTAACAGTCGTGAACGGTTTGAGGACAAGTCCTATCCCGGGCTTAGCTGAGGTCCGGGATAGGCGAAGCGGCAGCGGGCGGTATGAGCGCGGCGGCTCGACCAAGTCGGAGGACTTGATACTGCTATACCGCCGACGCAGTTGGAGGGAGTCACCAGCGCATTGGATTGGAGCACCTGTATGGAGGAGTGAGATGGAGGAGCGAGCGGCTGACCTCAAGGCGATCAGGGACCTCATTGAACGCCAGTTCTCGAGCATGAGCTGGTCGGTAGGAGGAGGCCCTGATACGGCTATGTTCAAAAGTGACTTCATCCCAGGCGCGCCGCTTTATCCGTCCGCCCGTCCCGTTTCGGTGAAGTCGCTTGATGAGTTCACAGAGCGCATGGGTGAACTCGCTCGAACAACGCTGACGTCCCTCCATGAGCGGGTGATCGGAACGCAGATATTGGTCTTCGGCAATGTCGCGGTGGCTGCAGCGGCCTGTGAGAACACGGAAAACCAAGGCGAGGTCAACCGCAATGTGGAGATGTTGCTGCTCGTCAAGAGCGGGGGAGATTGGAAGATAGCGGCGCAGGCTTGGGACAAGGAAACGAACAGCGTGCCGATACCAGCCGAACTACTGGTGGACTTCTGACCCGGTGCTCAGAAGCGCGGCAGTCAAAAGAGTGACCCTACCCCAATAAATAGTACCGATGGATGCAACCGATCAATGCAACACGTTCCGTTCAATCAATTTGAAGGATCGGAATCATTGAGGAAGGTGCCCGCGCGGTACACGGTATTACCGACGACGAACTGGCCTCAGCGCCCGGCTGTCCGGAAGTGGCGCAGGCAGTCTCCCTGCGGATCGAAGGTCGACTGGTCGTATGCCACAAGGCCGACTTCGAGTTGCGCATGTTGCGGCAGTCCTATACGCGGCACGGACTGCCGATGCCCCAATCCCATTAAGATTGTACGATGGTGCTGCTGACAGAGGTCAACGACGGCCGCTGGCCGCGCTTGATGGTGGTTGTGGAGCTGGTGAATGCGGCTGTGCCATCGGTGGCGGACAGGCACCACCGGGCAGCATACGATGCGGCGCTTTGCCGCCAAATCCTGGTGGCACTGGGGTCAAATCACGGGCTTAAACCTTAACGTACGATTTTTTCCGTTTCGTGAGCTGACCCCCACTAGTGCTGTCTTCAACGACTGAGGTCGTGAGTCCAGTGAGGGACCAACAAGCCGAGCGGAGGAGCCGGAAAGCGGCGTGATGGCAGGATGTGGCGCACTTCCAAGGCCAGCCGCAACATGGCCGAAAAAAGTGGTTGCGCCCTTGCTTGTAGTCCGGCTCAAAGCGCTGCTGGGAAGGGGGCTAGAGAGAAAAACATTGCCACTTGAAAGCCTTTTCGGTCTGGTTACAAGCACTAACGTCGGCGTTGACGACCTGTTAGGACTCAAAGCGCGCCTTCCCCGTTTACTCGGCTGCTGGGGGTGATTGAGGAAAGTGAGGCAGTCTTTGATCAAAGCAAACCCACGATGGCGCACTGGACGTCCAGATGTCGAGCAGCGGCTGAAACGCCGATGGATCATCCAAGGAGGGAAAACGGATGGACGTGAATGCTGGATTCGCTTCGCCCCATGTGCATAAAGGCGTGCCACACTCCGAGCAAAAGCTGCGAGTCGTGAGACCACCGCTGCTGCCACGCACTGAGTACGTCTTCGGCGTACCGCTGACCTGAAGGTCAGTCGTCATGACGACGACCCCGGACGCGAAAGGCGCGCCACTCGCTCGCTGGCAATCTCGGCAATGGCAGTTGAGAGTTGCGATAGGCGCGCTCGCACACTCATAGCGAATGGCTCCGCATGTGCAGCCGCCGAAAAATGGAACGTTCATGTCGGAGTTTCCTCTAGAGTCCTAACGCTCCCCCTCACCGGACGCGGAGGAACTTTGCGGTCTAACGATAGCTTGGATTTGTTCTGGTGCGGCGGGCTTGTTGGGCGGCAATTACACTGGTGTCTGCTGGTGAAGAACTAACTTCCACACTCCATTACTGAGTTCATACGTGCTGTTGATCAGAGCTACGTATGGTTCGCTACCTTCACGTTGTGCAGTCACCCTGTATACGAGCACTTCAGCCCTTTCTGATAATGAGATGACTCGCGGCTCTTCGATTTGAAACGATTTCCAGGGTTGAGCAGCTAAAGATTGCAAGATTTTCTCTTTCCCCTCAATGATCATCCCGCCTGGGAAGAGCATGACTGCATCATGACGGAGAATGAAACTGTAGAACTTTTTGCTGGACTCCACTCCCGTTGATAGGGCTTGCCATCCTTGCTCTTCGAGATTAACCAGGTCTTGCATCATGGTCATTCCTTCCGTTCAACAACCAATTTAACCTTTGAACGCTCAACCGACTAATTCAAAATACTGCCCCACTACTAACTCAAGCAGCCCAACGATGTATTCACGGTCAGCTCTGCTGGATAAGCACCCATTTCTCTAGGATTATCTGCCAGCTCTGCGGGATAATACCCTCTTATTAAAGAATCAAACAGAAATTTTTCAGGTTAAGTTCGTGCTTTTGGGGTCTTAGCCGTCACTTCTGATGGTTAATCCTGGAAGGCTGGGGACTGATCCATCCATTGTGCTGGCTAGGCATCGTGCCAAGTTACGTGCAAAAGTTTATCACATGGGTATCAAAGCTTTACACGGAGGGGCTTTTGCTGTTCGACTCAGAACAGGGCTAATTTGTTTGGTTAGTTGCGGGTGGAGCAACTCACCACGAAGCAAGTGAGCCGGAGTGAAAGTGCCCGCATGGACTGCCTTTTGCTGCAAGGGCTCACTTTAACACGCCTTGTTGCCAGTCCCCCTCTTGGCGATCGCCATCACGGTCAAGAGTAACTTGTTCTTGAGTTAGCATCGTGTCATGCACTCAATGCGCTTACGGTTTGACACTCCAGCGGTTGCCCGAGCGGTTCTTTCATGCTGCAGTGCGAGTACGACGGTTTCACCATGCTTACGTTGCCGCCGATTCATGACACGCTGGCACTCAGAACCGCGATCGAATTGACTGGAGCCGCTTGCTGTTTTGCTGGCGACCACCATCCACTGGTACTGTCTTCAACGGCTGATGCCATCAGCAAGGTGAGTGACCAAGACCAAACCGAGCGTATGAGCCGGAAAGCGGAGTTGTGGCAGGATGTTGCGCCTTTTTGATGCTAGGTCGTAACAGTGCCGAAAAGAGTCGATGAGCCTTTGCTTGTAGTACGGCTTAAAACTTTGCTGGAAAGGGGATAGGAAGGAAAACATTGCCGACTTAAAAGCATTTTCGGCATTGTTTCTAAGCATGAACGGACCAGCATGCAACGGCCGGCTCGGCGCCGGGCCGCGTTGCAGTCACAGGGACCGTTCCGCCCGCCCGATCCGTTGCAGTGCGTGGTTATCCCGCACTGGCTGCCGCGCGCCCCGACCAGTAATTTGCGATCGCCTGATCAATCGCGTCGCGTTGAAACTCTTCGGTCTCGCGCTTCAACTCCAAATAGCTCACGATCGCGCGCACCTGTTCACGATCGAACACGGCGAACTTGTGTCCCTTCACGTCGAACCACGTCCGTTCTCCGTAACGGCGCGGGTTGACGCGTTCGCCTCTTCCCTCGTCTGTCAGACCGTGCGTCAGGTAGAAAACGGGATTGTGCGTGTTCAGCTTGCCGTCAACATCCGCGATCAGGTACGCCGGCAGATAGAACCGAAAAGCTTCGTCTGAGAAGAAGCAGAGGGCAGACCCATATCCGTCCGGCGCGCCATCAAGGAAGGCTGGGTCGAGCGCTTGCCAATCGGTCTTGCCTTTGAACTCCTGCTCAAGCAGGAAGGGCTCGTTACCTTCGTTGCTGCCGCGTAGGCACCAATCGCCTGGGAACTCGACGCTCGCGAACGCCGAGCGGATCTGCAATTTGACGGCTTCCGAGTTGGGCATGGGCTTTGTGGGCTAACGTCTACTTTCAGCGGTTGCAGAGAAAATTCAACTTGGCACAAGCAGCTTTTAACAAGCCGCCGCAAGGGGATTGTTAGACCGTATGTACTCAAGGGAAAGATATGGACTACTCATCATCTTTGTCTTTACGTTTCATAACGTACTTGGTTTGCCCCTTACTTCCTACTGTTACAGCAGCGCCCTCTACGTTGTTTACACTAAAGCCTATAGCAACGTTGCGGCTCCTTTCCATTTCCATTTCATCGACTCTTTGATTGCGTCCTGCTTCAATCATTTTTCTTATCTTCTCAGCGTCATCTTGAGCAAGATTTCCTGGTGAGTTCAGACGATCAACAATCGATCTAATCCCCTCCCACAAAAGCATGTACGGAGCTAAAGGGTTTAAGAAATGTCCCCATCCAACTGCTCTTAGCTCAAACTTCTTACTTTTCTCGTTAAAACCAACCGCATCAGCTTGTTTTCCATAGTCAATCGATCTAATGCGAGCAGCAATACTGGCACTTATGAAGAACATAGTTCGCAATGAGTGCGCCAGTTTCTCGATCATAAACAGGAAGACTTTCCCATCATGAAAAACGTGAATTGGCAGCAGCCGGGGGTTGAGTGTCACCGGAACAGAAAGTACCGCCAAGGTTGAAACGCCGACTGAGTAATCGTTTCAAAAAGCACTTCTCAGTCTCATTGAGACGTACCAATTGACCTTGAGGCTCTTTGATCCAAAGAGCTTGAACGGAAGACAAGGGGCTTCAGGCTCCTGCTTTGCAGCCGGTGCAACTGGTACACCGCTTAGCGTCACTTGCTGTGCCGCTGCTGCTGTGGTTGGCGAAAGTACTCTACAGAAGATGAGGCAAAGATGGCAGGCTCTCAAAGGCTTGCCGTTTTATGGCTCATCAAGCTTGTAACACTTTTTGAGAGACATTTGTAACACTTTCGCCAACCACAGCAGCAACGGAGTTAGACTCAGCGGAGCAGTCACCCACTCCGCTGAGTCTAACTTGATTGCTATACCAGGGCCATGTTGCCTGTGCTGCTCTGTTCACCACTTAGCCTATGTTTCCTCGATATTTAGCGGATGTCGCACCGCCTACGGGGCGAACCCGCGCCTTTGATTACTGCATTCGTTTGGATAACCTGACGGCTTATCCTCATTACCTGATTGTGGCAAAGATCAGTTCGCGACTTACGGGCCAAGATGACTCTTCTGATCCCCTTGTTCTAAACCCAGGCACCTGTTTATCGATGGGAAGGGTCACTGATCGACCCCAAATCACCCTCTTTGCAGTGTCTAAAGCGAAAGTGTCACCAGATGACCTGTTTAACCTGGAGTTAACCAGCTTTAGCGGACTACGAATCGTCGATCCAGAAGGCAATTTAGTGGGAATTATCGATAGCCGAGAGAAGTCACATTACTTCGACCCTAAAGCGCAGGAGCAAGCGCAGCAGCCCGACCCAAAGTACGGATTCGAAGTACGAGAAGGTGACAGGGTTCTGCCTATTGCGTATTCAGGCACAGTGCTAAAAGACGCCAAGGTTTTAGCAGCCAACGGCATACCTGCGTCTCCTACGATTCGTACACCCTCCACTGCTCCATTCTGGGCTGAGGGAAAAACCATTGAAGGTCACTACACCATCGCAACGTTGACCGATCAGACATTCACGATCCAGGAGTCTCAGCGTGATACCAATGGGATGGGGATGTCTTTACTTGGACTCCCTTTGCTGGGAGTGATTCTCTTAGTCATGGTGAAGTGGTACCACCAGCGAGCGCAGCTTCACCCCTCTGACAAACACTCTGCTACTTCAGATAAGCCATGAAGCGGTCTTGGGCAATCAGCTTGGTTACCTTAAGTGCAGTGGCATCACTGTTTGCTCCCATGGCCACTTACTTAGGCACCTTATCGCTCTTTGGAGTGGCTCACGTTTTCATTGAGCTGCGCTATCTTGATGCGCAATATTTTTCAACTTTGAAGCAACAGTGCGACGCCTCTTTTGTCTTCTGGTTAGTCAACCTACTGCTAGTGATTGCGGCACTGCGCTGTGTCGTGCTTCTGGGCTGGCTACCCAGCTCGATCGGCTTCGGTCTGGAATTAGGCTGTGGCTTAGGCTTGGTACTCCTTGCCACACGCGTGCTCTGGCAGCAGCTTAAAGTCGGTTGCAGTCCTGAAAGGCGCGTGAGATTCGGAGTTGCCCTGGCGCTCGCCACGCTGCTCGTCTTTGGCATCATGCAAAGCCCCATCACAACACTGGTGCTTCTCGCCATTCTTCATAACCTGACGCCCATCGGCTTCCTCTATCATCATCCCCACCAGCAGCGTTTCCCTTGGTTGGGCTGCCTCTTCATTTTTGGACTGCTGCCGCTACTCGTCTTTTATGGGCGTTGGTTGGGAGCGGGTTGGTATGCACTACCGAGCATGGCCGCCTATGTGGCAGCCTTTGTCCCGCCTTCGATCCAACACAGTCAGTTTGCCGCTCCACTCTTTGCTGCCGCCACCTTCTGTCAATGCATGCATTACATGGTAGTCATCGGCTTGTTCTCCGCATGGACCCCATCGAAGCCAGAAAGTTTAATTCCCTGGATGCGTCCTCCAGTGTTCTCTCTCACAGTGCTGCTCATCGCCACGCTCTTCTTTTTTGCTTTTCAAACGTCATTCTTGACCACGCGGGCCTTCTATAGCGTCCTTGCCAGCCTTCATGCTTGGGTGGAAATTCCTCTCTTGTTGGTCCTACTCACACCCAAACACTTGAAAGATCAGTTTGCCAACAAGTAACGAGGCACTGTTGGTCAGCAGGGAAAGGAGCACGCTTCTGCGGAGGGGATAGCGCGCGCCCCAATGAAAAGCAACCGCTTCGACGCCAACGACAAGCAGCTCAATGAAAACTAACCGTAAGCCATAGTTTAGATACCCCTCCCCCGCGGCAAACAGGAACCAGACGAAGGGGTGTGTGATCAGGGTGGCAGCAATCGCGATCATTGCCAAGGTGTAAGGATGGCCCCACCAGCCGTAGCCGACGATGACTGCCATGAAGGCCTCAAGCAATAATGAGAGGAGCAGTGCCCCAAACTGTTGACTGACCAAGGTGCAGCTTACAGAAAAGTCCATTCAAACAATGCCTTTCAGGGGTAATGAGGGCGTAGCTGCCATGAGGGGCAATGAAGGGTGTAATCAGGATGCACGTAATTGGCCTAATTGAAGCGAAGCTGTCACCAGATGCAATCAGACCAAATCCAGAGCCTGAAACAACGTAAATTCGTTAGTTAGTAGAGACTGCTGTGGAAGATGACAAAAAATTAATACGGAATAACTACCCTTGAACCCTTACCCTGTCATAGTTCCAGCCTAATTGCACTTTATGGCAGCTTCGCTTCAATTAGGCCAACAAGAGCCTGTTTCCTGTTTTAGAATTGCGCTATATCCTCTGAGCACACAAATACAGCATAGTCAGGCAAGCATGGATCCCTTTCTGGAAAAATTGAAAAGCTTTGAATGGCCTTTGCCGGACCAGGATGGGATTGCGACAGGATACGTGTAAAAACCTGCAAGATAGGGGTAAAACCCTTATCCTGTAGAGCTTACAGCTTTCAGTCCCTGCAATAAGCCGCCGAAAACCTTGATTAGTACAGGGTTGGACTATTTCTGGACCCAGTACTACCCAAAAATCAGTAGTACACTACCCCTTTTGGTGCCATTTCAACGGCTGAAAGCCCCATGCTCTCGTGGCACTGCTGCGTGCACAGCAGCAGTGCAGACATTACGCTTCGCTCTTGTGATGTTTACTGAAAGTCCCGATGAGAAAGCCTTTGAGGGGCATCTTGCAGGTTTTTACACGTATCCTGTCGCAATCCCTTTCTGGGCTGTTTCGACCTGTCGTCTGGCTTTAACCTGTTTCAACACCTGTTTGATATACGCAATCCCCTCCTCCTGGGTCATATTTCTGGTCTCTGCCTGACTCAAATCCGCATCAGGCAAGTTATTACACCCGATCGCCCGTGCCTCCACACTTTCCAAAGCGCTAGAAACTGCTTCAGGCAGTGTATTACACCCAATTTCACCCAATAAGTTTGTGTGACTGTTGGAGCCGGATGCCGCCCACGAGCAATCCGGCTCCACAGCACTCTGAAGCGCGCCCATTGTTGCGTTTTGTAAATGACGGGGATGCCAAAGATCACGATGACGATAGAGGGTGGCACCACTCAGTCCATAGGGAATGAGCGCATCGAAGCGTTCGGTAATGCCTGATGGTAGTGCTTCTTTTTCTAAGAGGTCAGCAACGGCCTGTTGAATGCGTGCTCTAGCCTCAGCTTGTTGTTGCTGGTTCCAACTGGGCTCTGACTCGTCAGGTCGATCAGGACTTAACTCAACCGGTCGTTTGTCGGTGCCGTAGTGGAAGTAGCGGCTCTGCTCGATGGCGAGCCTCCAGTCTTGAGCCCGTTTCTCCACTTCCTGCTGATGCTGACACCAGTCTTGATAGCCTGGTAGGGCTTGTGCGATCGTGACGATATCGTGGACTAAGGCACTACCTTCTAACGGCTTGTCGGTATAGAGAACATGCCCAAAGATGTAAGAACGCATGGCAATGCGTCCGAGTAACCGATTAGTTTGTCCGGGTCCGGTCCAGCCTTGCTCAATTTCGGCATTCAGGTCATTCAAGAACTTATCGGCTTTGCCAGTGACGCGAAACTGTCGCCGGCGTGCGGCTTTCAGAATCCGCTCCAACGCTTTGGTGTCGAGGCTGTTGCGGCCTTGAGCAAACTGCCAGTGCTGCACAAAGGCCGCTTGATTGCCCCAAAGCATCTGGAGGTCTTGATTTAGCAGATACGACCCCGCTTGCATGGGCAGACGATGACCGTTGTAGAGACTGTGCTCGCCACTGGTGACATAGGCTTTGCAGTTAGGAAAGACTTCCAGCTGTCCCGGTGCCAGTTTGAAGCCAGCATTTTCCAGCAGGGTGGAGACGGCCAGGGCGATCGCCCATGTCTTCTGCTCGGTATCAAAAGGAAAGTAGAGATGGAGACCGCCGCTGTAGCTGGACGTGCAGACAACGGCTTGCACCAGTCCTAAGACTTCTAACGTTCCGACCAACCGTCGCCAGGCGAAGCGATCGCGCGTGGGGTGGTAAGCACTGCCTTTGTCTACATCGAGGACACAGTAGCGGGTGGTGGGACCAAAGCGGACACCGTAGAGCAGGGCTCCCTGTTGGAGCAGGCGATCGCTCAAGGGATGACGGCTCTCGGTTTGCCAGTCGGGTCGTTCGTCAGGATGTGGATGCTCAGCCCAGAGATAGTCATAGCGGTGGGGCCAGAGTGCGAGGAAGGGATCATCACCTTCCTGCACCGATGGAAAAGCACGGGAGGGGGCTAACTGCATGGGCTGCCCTCCCTCAAGACATAAAAAATTTGATGCACAAGTTCACTCCCTATGGCTGGAACAACAGCAGATAGGAAGCCATGCCGAAACGAGAGCAATTCATCAAAAAGGTTGCACCTTTTGACAAATTGCCACTAAAATTGGCATAGCAAAGCTGGATAACCTAACGTCCTGCCCGCCAAAGCATCAGTTAGCGTTCCCGCTCCTATCTTTCAATTGAATAACAAGCCTTTTGACCCCTGCTGTACCATCAGTTGGGGTTTTTGGCTTTTAGGCTGACTAGAACATGATGGACGCTCCTCTTGCTTCAAACGTGGAAACTTGTTGATTCATCTGCTGTCTATGCTTCTGCCAGCTAGTTGACCGCCGTAAGCACACTAGTACCTGATCGCAGATTCTGGAAAATGCAAAAGATTCTGAAAAGCCCAGTTGAATAAGACTGCCGCACATACTGAGTTTTCCGCTTCGTCGGTTTACGGTCATTGCCTGATCTCACTAACTTGCTTTAGACTGCGGCTGCTCTTTTTCGCTCAAGCTTTTCTGAGCAAGCCAAAGCACCAGGTTAGGGACCGAACGAACTTCGCGCTCCGCTAGATTTTGCAGAGTCTCAAACATTTCGTCGCTGACATTAACGACAACACGCTTCATGCCGATTGCCTCTTCAATCTTGTGTCGTGATCTTATACCCAGATCTCAAAGTGGACACACTTTGTTTTCGTCTGTGTTAAAAAACGGTGCATTTATTTCTTTTGTTGATCGCTTTTGGGCAGTTCGCCGTTAGTTTCTGCACTGGCAACTTCATCAACCAACACTGCCTCAATCAAGTTACTAAGACTTCTGAGACGTGCCTCAGCCAACTTTTCGAGTTTTTCCTTGATTTCCGGATCGACGTAGCTAACAATCCGGGCTTTGTTGGTTGCCACTTCGGTTTCATACACTGTTGAATTCCTTCAGATTACCCTACAGCACATTATCTGCTTTAAGTGTATACACTCTTTGCACACCGTGTGCTAACATCCAGTCAAGTTCAACTGAAGCTCACCCAGTGCCACGAATGACCTCCTGAAGCTCAGACTGGGCATGAGCTTGAGTTCGGCATTGAAGCAGTTGTTGTCGCAAGCGATCGCGCCTGGAGTGCCAGGTGTTGATGTGACGTTAGCACCACCTCAAACCTTTCGGCTCCCCTGGCAATGATTTGTCTAAGCGCCAGCGGACCACGGTCAGCTGAACTGGCGCTGTTTCAGACTCGCCCAGTCCCCTAGCATCACCAAGCTGCCTGTCAGTTGCGGTAGGGCTCACAGTCCTTGACGGTCAGTACCGCCAGCGCCTGTCACACCCTCACGCCTGACCATTGCAAGGAAGGAAACCGATGATGATTGAAACACTTGAAAAGCAAGACGGTAGACCGTACGTTGTTCTAGACCCCTTCAGGGCGTCTGCACCAGCTAACACGATTCAAGCTCCTCTTCCCTCACCAGCAACGACGCTAGTCGGCGTTTGTGGGGCTGACTGCAAGAGCCGCGCGAGGGCAACAGAGTCTTCTCTGTTGTGCCAACGCATTGAGATGCTAGAAGCCTTCACCACTAAACTGGCGCAGCGCTTAGCCCTCTTAGAGCAAGGGTCGCTGCCCCCCCGTGCGCCACCCTACCAGCCGTACCTCACCAACCCCCATCAGCCATGTCCAGAACCCTCTCAAGACGCACATCAGCCTGACACGCGCCCACCGACGCGATCACCAGCCGAGAGCAGCAAGGCTCAGAGTGTCGCTACAGCCAGCGCCGCGTCTCCCAGCCCATCCCTGGTCGCGCTCGCGCCAGCAGACTGGACCAGAGGGCTGGTGACCAAGCACCTGGTAGAGCGCTTACAGACCAATCCCACCACGCTCAAAAAGTATCTCAGGGACTTGAAGCAGATCCAATGGGCCGTGCAACGAGACCCAGAAGGCTTCGGGTGGGTTTACGATCCACTCTTACAGTGCTATTACCCCAAACGGATGGAGTCAGATGGGCACGGTGCGAGTCCGGAGCGACCCACTGCAGCCGTTAAGGTTGAGGCACTGCCGGCACTAACGCGCTCTAACCCCATCGAACCCAAGCAGGAGTCCACTTCAGTTAAGCCTCAACAGTATGTTGGGACGGGTGGTTTGTACCAATCGGCGTTGTCCAGGCTCACGGGTATCCCCATCACGACCTTGCAACAGTGGAAGCAGCGACCCGATTGTGCCGAACGGATGCGCTGTCGCACTGAAGGACGGTACTGCTACTGGTATGCCAGGCAAACGAAACGTTTTTACCCCCTCAACAGTCCCACTGGTCCTGCCTTTGGTGTCGTGACCGCCACTAAGCTTTAGCCAAAGCGTCAAGGTGAAACGCGGCTGAGCCTTTTCAGGCATCGATCGCCTCACGCTCTATGGGTGACAACGATGCTAGCACCTCCTGCTGTTTGCGCTGGGTCAAAGCATGCCAGAGCTTGCGCACGAGCTTTTGGAGCATGGCTACGAGTGCCGTTGCGCTCATTTCAGACATAGAAGTGGCTGCCTTGGCCCTGCCTAAGGACTTGAAAGCTTGCATCCGCTCCTCTCTTGCCACAATCTCCTCATAAGCAAACAGGGACTGACGTGCTAGGGCATCTGGGTGCCTTTTGTTGTAGATCTTCACCAACATGTCCATGGAGTTGCCCAAAAGTTCAGCGAAAATGGGCAGATGCTTCGGCTCGCCATAGGTACAGACCCAAGTTGCAATAATCCGCCGAAAATCATGCGGGGTCGTCCATTTAGCCTGCTCAAGCCCATACAGATGAGCGGTGACGCCAGCGACTAGCTTAGAAACTAGACGAGAGAGATACTCGTCTGCTCGAATGGGATCACCTCGACGAATCTGTCCATGCGGCTTAACGCGATTTAGGCGTAGGAAGAAGAGAAAATTATGGTCCAGGTTTTGTGGGCGAATGTGCTCAAGGTAGTACTGTAAGTCAGCGGTTAAGGTGCTCTGCATGGGTCCCACAAAAAGCGGATACGCTCTGCCCCTACCGGTCTTATTGCCATTTTTGTGCCCCTCCGGTGGCAACGTGACAAAGAAGACATTGTCTTCAAGCGTTAAGGATTGACGCTGCAGCTCGCGCAGCTCGCGCTGTCGCGCGCCCGTTGTGACCAAGAAAGCAATGATCAAATAATCCATCCACGCGTCAATCACCTGGTGCGTCATACCGTACTGTTTTTCTAAGTCTTTACAGCGCCAGCCCAGATAGTCCAAGATGTCCCAGCATTGCTGCCTGGTTAATTCCCTCTCGGCGCAGGCTTCATCGGAAACGAGTGGTCGATCACCGTAATCAATGAAAATCGTTTTCAGATAGCTGCGAAGCGCTTTCACTGGTTCAGGATTGCTGTAGTTTTCATCAGGTTTAGACAAGTGAAATTGCCATTGAGCAATGGGAATGACAACTGCCAAATCAGTTTTAATCGTGTGTGAGGACAGGCCCCGCTTTCGACTGGACTCTACATAAGCTTGCAGTAAAGTGTGGTCTAAGAGGTCAGTAATCGCTAACGCTTCAAGGTCAATCCCTTGTTCCCAGGCTCTGTACCCCAGCACTCGTGCGATACTTTCATGGAAATGCTCCAGTGTTGAGCGAGTGACAGCCTTTCTGCGCCATCGCGTGACTGTTTGCTGGAAGGAATCGAAGCTTTGGCTATCGGTTATGAGTTTTGCTGTCCAATCTCGTTCCAGCAAGGCGATCTTCTCTTTGGTGCTCTCCCTCTTTTCTTTTAGCGCCATTACTGCTTTGAGAGTACCTTTGGGGAGATGGGTGTAGGCAGGTTGGACTGCCTCTGAAACCGGCACCAGCGGAGCCGGATCAGGAACATACTGCTCGTGTGCTTGTAACCAAGTGCAGAAGCGTTTCCATTGGCTTTTCTCAACTTTCAAAGTGTTAGAGCGAGCCAGTTGCAGTAGCTGACTTTGAAAGATCGGATTTGCTCTCGCTATGAAACCAGCGAGTGGCAGGTGCTCAAAAATGTAATCCAATTTTTTGCCTTGTAGCTGTTGCAAGCCATCCAGCTTGAGCAGACTAGGCAGTATGCGTCTCTTCAGAATCGAGCGGAGGTTACTAAACTCTCGATTACTAGAGAATAGTTGATATGCCAAAAGGAAATCAGACAATGTTTTAGCCATAGTGAGTTGGTTATGAAAGTACTAGTTTTGCTGTAAGGCATGTATTGGTACAGTTCGAAGTGGACAACGATGAAATGCGGCTTTCAACCCTCTCTTTTTCCTAACTACCTAACGTTTTTGGCTGCTTTCATAACGGTTGAGAGATGAAATTGTCTATGGTAAAAGTGCCATTCCTTCTGAAAGCTTTGCCAAAGGGTTAGCGGTAGCAGCTGGTTTGACTAAAAGCAGATGGATGCCAACGTCCGTCTGCTCTAGCAAAAGAACCACGATGGTGGCAGGGCTATAGCTCTGACCAACGCACCTGATGGTTCATTTTTTAGTAGGGTTTCTAGCGCTGCTGCTCAGACGAAAACGGCAGCTTGAAACGACTGCAGCTATGGCTAGTGCAGTGGCTTGAAAGCAAGCAGGAGGAAATTTTTACGCTCCAACCTAAATCTCGTCTGTCCGGTTGACTAAGAGCGATCGCGCCGAACTTGAGCTTTGAGGTGCAGTAGAACGGAAAATCGGGTTTTTACATAGCCAAAGAGGTTGTAGCCAATTAACATTGGCAGTTTTGTTTTTGGCTAGCACTACTAGGAGGGGGCAATTAGGGTATATCCTAATGGCTCAGCGCTTCAAAGAGATTGCTGCTCGCCTTCGACCTGCAGCCATGAAGCAAAGCTGTCACGAAGAACTTCCATGCTTGAAAACCTATAGGGATGAACTTTCAAGACTTCACCTAGACGCAAACATTGGCACGCCAGCTTGTTCAATTTTCATTTGGCTATGCAAATTGTCCGCTTAACCTTGTTTTTCCTTCCACTGAGCCTCAGTCCCCTATATCTTGTTGAAAGGTCTTTGTCTTCTCCGAACCTGGCTTGGGCTTGGGTAGCAAAGTGGCTCTAGCATACAGAGAATCACCTCTGCGCTATAGTCTGGCTCGGATCTTGAATTCTTTCAGCCTCCGATTGACCTATTTGAGCTTATGAGCAAAATCTTTTAGATTGCCAGTGGGCATTATAAATAATCTCAAGAAAGAACTAAATTAACTAATTCGAATAGTGTCATATAAACTCTTTCTAGTCTAGTCCTAGAGAAAAATTCTTGATGTAGATTGGCCGTGCCCATGCTTCCGCAAAAACAACAACTCTCTCTATTGGAGGTCTGGCAACGCTATGAAACCGCTGTGTTAGCAACGCAACCGCAGCCGAAAGCGACGGCGCTACTGGCTCAGACACGCACGGCTCTCTTGCGTTACACCCTACCGGGATGGGGGTTCCCGCCACCCAAGGGACAGCGGTTAACAGCTCAGGAGTCTGCACAGGGTCTGCAATGTTTAAGTCAGGTGAGCGTTGCACACTTGCAGGAGGCTGCGGCGCTACAAGAGGACTTGTTCGAGCAACTCCGTGTCGCTGGTAATAGCAGGCGGAACTACCGCTGGGCGCTGCATCAGTTCCTTGACTGGTGCCAGCAGCAGTCGTGGTTGGATACCAACACCTGGTCTGAAGCCGAACAGCCGACGCCTCGTAAACGCAAGAAGAAAGGGTCTGCCACCGACGTGCGTGTAACGACTCGGAAAGCCAGTCAAGCTTATCGGTTGCCGGATGCGGCGCTTTCAGCGTCTCTGCAACAAGAATTGGCGGCTTTGGAGCAGTATCTGACGGACTCAAAATCCTCAGAGCGGAGCCAGCAACGGACCAGTGCAACGATCCAGCAAACGCTCAACCAGGTCCGACGGATTCTGGGCTGGCTGCATCACGTCGAGGGCATTGCTCAAGACGCTTTGAGCCTGCACCTGTTGGTGCCTGAAACTTGGGGTCAAAACCAGCAGAGACAAGTTTTGGAGCCAGAAGGTACTAAAAATTCGGTTGAGTTAGTGCAGGCTTACTTGCAATGGCAACAAGCGTCGCGAGCTGAAACGGCTGCTTTAGTCGATCCACCCCCATTGAGCCCCCATACTGTGATCAAAACGGTCAATACCTGGTTACAAGTGGTTAACTTGAGTCAGCAGCAGGCGCTGGAACGATCAGACTTGGCAACAGAGTCCTTAGGCGAAGCAACTGTTGCTTTGCATGAGTTAAGACAAACAGCGGTGGCCGCGCTGAAAACGCATCAACCTGTCAGTGATGAGTTGAAGAAGCGGTTGGAGTGGATGGAAATCCTGGAGCTGACAGAACAACTGCGACAGGAATGCACACCGCGTTTTCGGCAACAGACCCAATCTCGACAGGGCGGCACAACGCTGGGATCCCTGCGCTCAGTGAGTGCCATCGCTCATAGTTATCAACGGTTTCTTTGTGGTGCCTTCCTGGTTTATCTACCGCCTCAACGGCAGCAGGAGCTGCGCACCTTACAGGTTTCATGCTCAATCGCTGAGAAGGCGGCCCTGAGCCAGTGGGCACTGACTCAAGCCGGTAGCTGGCTTTACAGGGATGAGGAGCAGTGGTGGCTCAAGCTTGTCGATCGCCAGCACACGCCCTCAGCACCGCCTTTGCCAGTGCCTAATCTCGCTTACGCGGATGGGCGGCGTTTCTATCAGTACTTAGAAGAGTGGCTCCTGCACTATGCCTATCAGGATGAGCAGGGTCGTTCTGTGATGCTTCCAGGGCTACGGAGTTGCTTCAAGCCTCAACATGATTACTTGTTCACGATGAAGCAGGGACAGCCTTACAGTCAGGCGTCAGCCTTTATGGAGCTACTGCGCAATCCTGCCTATCGGCTGACAGGAAAAGTCCTCACGCCAGAAACGCTTCGCCGTAGTGGTGCTGACTGTTTCACTGCCTGGTTGAAAGAACATGCTCCTGCGAAGACCTATCGTGCCGGAAGCTATGCGATGCACACTCACGTTACGCCGCATCAAGACAAGGACATCGATGTGATTGTCTCTTCTAACCGAGACCAACAGGAGAGGCAGTGGTTCGCCGATGTTGCTCAAAATTTTGTCAAACCATTGGCAAAAGGCCAAGCAAAAAAGCGAAAAGCAAAGCGAAAAGCAAAGCGAAAAGCAAAGCCATGAAAGGCGCTGACAACAACCCTCGCTTCCCCTCTTTTTTCACTAAATGCTGCAGCACCTTTGACTAGCTTTGAACCGCTTTGAGCCGTTTTAGAGTTTGAATCTGGAGGCTAGGAGCCTTTGTAAAGCTCAGGCTAAAACGGTTTTGCGGGCCTTTCACCGCTAAAAGGGGTATGGGGGTTGAGTTACAGGGATGGTGGCAGCCCTACCCGGAACAAGCAAACAAGGTTAGAACACATTCTGTGTCGACTGCACACCAGTCGCTGCTAAGCCTGCCACCAAGCTTGTCAAGCCACAGGTCAAAGCCCCTCCGCCACTTTAAACTTCTCCTTAGCTGGGTAGCAAGAGAAATGGAGAAGCTAGCACGTGCAGCAAGGTGCACCAGGGTTGAGTCTCGGCTGGGAAACGCTGGTTTTTGAGAGACGCTCATCCAACAAGTTGCAACAGCAACCCTTTCTGGACCGAAGTTACAGCTTTAACGTGTTAGCTTTTCCGGTTTCTGAGTCTACCCGGTATTTTTCCTCTGCGCCGGTTGGGCTTCCCGAAAGCTAGCCGCAACCAGGCGCTCATTCACCAGATGGCATAGATTTATAGCCGTGAGTTTTAACTAACTCAAAGTGGACTAAACCTTTTTGAGGGGTTGGTCAGACGCCTCTCGGCCCTGATACAGGCGGCACAAACAGGGCTTGAAACCGCTCTGTTTGAGGACCCAGATACCAGACGACGGTATCGTGACCCACAGCTTTCTGTGGCACACCGTTGGCACCGGGTGGCGCATGGGGAATGCGACCTAAGGTCACTCTGGGAAAACCACCTTGCTCCAGGGCCCGGATACCGGCGTTACCACTGGCGCGCAGCCATAACACGGCTTGCGTGATGTGACCCGCTTGATACTCTGCGATCGCCCGCTGGACCCAGACGGTCGCCCCATACGTCTTTTTCGCGTGATTGCGTTTCCCATAGGGTGGATTGAGCCAGAGGCGACCAAACCAGGATTGCTGTAGACCATTCTCCGCTTGCGTGTAGTAGGTTTGAGCTTGAATCCAGGACTGGGCTTCAACACTCGAGGCAGGGTCAACGTCGATCCCACCCATTAACGCGCGGGCTTTATCCACCCAGAAGGGGAGGGTGTACCACTCATTCGAGTCGCTGGAGTGTTGCACCGCACAGTCATGGGACTTCTGTGGCGGTAGGAGGAGCCCATGCTGCTGGGCCAAAGTGGTGATGTGCGCTAAAGCCGCAGCGACCTGCTGCCGCTCTTGCTCAAAGGCTTGGAGTTGTTGACCACGGGCGATTACTGCTTGGGTGGGGGTAGACGCGGCGGGTGACAATGGTGCACTCGCCGCGCCAGCGGACTGCAGCTGCGTAATCGCAGCGGTCAGCTGTTGGTGTTGCTGTTGTAAGTCCTGAAAGCGCATGGCCGCGTGTGTGTCAGTAGTACACAAATTCTAGCGGTTGACACACTGGTGGGCACATCAGCCTCTGGCATGAAGAGCGTTGGGTCGGCAACCCACTACGTACGCAGACAAAACCTAGCCAGCGTGGTGGCTACCCTCACTATGACAATGTTGATCCTCAACTTTCTCAGCTCGATGCTGTGGCGATCGTGCCGTTCTGACTCAATGTCTACCGCATGCTCATGACTAGGGCGACTAAACGCTTGTACATTGCCTTCTTAGATGAGCAGACCAGAGAGATGGTGCAGAGCCTACTGCCTACGACAAAGTGAACTCCTTGAGCTATGTCATTGACAAGATTGCGAAAAAGATTACTTTTTAATGCTTGCTAATAAAGAGTTCTAGCTACTTTGTTTAACTAAAAGATTCTATTAGTTGTTCTAAAATAATAGAACGGTCGTTTGGGTAAAGCTTGAAACGTAGTAACGCTTTTATACCAGGCTTTCCAAGCGATTAGATTGTTCTAAAACTGCTCTGAACGCCTATTCTGAAGCGTAAGTGATGAAAGCAATCGCTCTATCAACTAGCAAATACTGAGTCTAAATAGACACCCTTGTATGCTTGTTAGGCCCATAGCCATGATGCGTGTTAAAGTGAGCCGTTTCATCAAAATGAAGTCAATGCAATCATTGCTGCTAAGGCTCACTGTCTTTGTGTTTAGTTGCTTACCCTGCAGAAGTCTAGATTCTAAGCCTCGCTTTGATCGCTTCTCTCAAACTCAATTTGAAGCAGGCTTTTCAGCTCATCTTGCACTTTTTTGGTCGTATGAACATCTCAGCCCTAAAGCCATTTAAGCGGCGCAGAATGAAGCGGCGAATCGTTCGCATGCTTTGAGAGAACGGGAGTATGAGTTGAATGAGTAGTTGTGCAGAAACTCAGGCTAAGGCTGAAAAGCTTATGGGCTGAAGCTTCGGGCGACCTATAAAATTAAGTACTTAATGACAGCGGCTGTCCCATTTCTGACTGAAAATCGGACAGTTCACTCCAACTGCCACCAAAGCGGGGCAACCGCTGAAAGCCTTAATTCATGAATTCTTCCAGCCTTAACGACCATTCTCTGTCCGTTGCTGATGTTGTTGGCAAAAGTGCTACAAGCAGGATTACAGGCATGCGACAAACTCTGAAATACCTAAATCTTCGTTACTTCCTGCTGCTTGTAGTCTTCTTGAAAGAACGGTTGTCATACATTCGCCAACAACATCCGTTGCTAAAACCAAGCCGTACACAGAGAACACATTAGGGAACAGCAAAGATTCTTTATCAAGAATTAATATCGCGTAACTGCCTAGTCAAGTAGGGTTTCTTCTATAGCCGTCTCCTTGACTTAGAAGCAGACCTTCATGTCTAAAACTCGTGGTCGCTGGTTTGCTAGTGGGCGTTTCCGTAGCTTTTGGTCCAAAAGCTACGGAAACGCCAATTTGTAATTTATTTTTAGGAGCAAAATTTAATCTTATGTCTACTTCTCGCAATCCACTTGTTCTGATTCACGGCTATTCTGATGTCGGCGAGAGTTTTAGGACCTGGAGGGAAGAACTGAAACAGAATGGATATGATGTCTCAATCATCCGCACCTGCAATTACAAAACCCTCACCAACGAAATCACGATTCGAGATATTGCCGAAGGGTTTGACCGGGCACTGCGCCTGGAAGCCGGATTAGATATCGATCAGGAATTCGATGCGATCGTCCATTCCACGGGCATGCTGGTGATCCGCACCTGGTTGGCCGCTTACGCCAGTCGCAGAAGCCGTCTGAAGCGTTTGATTAGTCTGGCTCCTGCCACTTTCGGATCGCCGTTAGCACACCAAGGACGGAGTTTGTTAGGGGGGCTTTTTAAGGGCAAAAGAGAGTTCGGTCCAGATTTCCTCGAAGCTGGGGATCTAGTACTGGATGCCTTGGAATTAGGGAGCCGCTATACCTGGGATCTCGCCCACCAAGACATGGTGAGGGTGAGAAGTGACGACAAGAGTTTTTATGGTTCCGATGCTGACACACCCTACGTGTTTACTTTCTGTGGCACTGAAGGCTTTTCCGGCATAAGCAGTATTGTCAATACACCGGGTTCCGATGGCACGATCCGTTTAGCAGGGGCTGCGCTGAACTCTCGCAAGATCACCCTCGATCTAACCGTTGAACCGGGCAGACCCAACAGTGACATAAGCCGGTTCTCACTTGCCTCCTGGACCAGTCTGGAAATTCCCGTGTTCTTGATCGCTGGTCTCAACCACGGGACAATTATGTCCAAGCCAAACGATCAACTGGTCAAGCTGGTGCTCGGAGCACTACAAGTCTCTAACAAAGCAGAATTTGAGACATGGTTTCAGGATGCTAAAGCTCAAACAAAGCCAGCCTGGGACAAACATGCAAAATGGCAGCAGTTTATTGTCCACGTCGTAGATGAAAGGGGTAATGCAGTTCCTGATTACTACCTGGAAATCTTGGCAGGAAACGATGAAGATGATAGGCTCGAAAGCTTCCAGGCTGATGTTCACACCTATAGAAGCGATTCCAGCTTTCGCTGCTTCCACGTGGATCTTGAGAAACTTAAGCTAAACGAGATCAAGAAACTTAAGATCCGGCTAATTGCCTCCTCAGGATCCCAGCTTGTCGAGTATTTTGGCTACGGCAGCGAACGAGTTAATACGGCTAGCCAGGAACCAAAAGCAGATGGAAAATGGGACGCGGTGCTCGACATCAGTGCTGTGCTCACCAACAAGATAGAAATTGATTTCTTCTCGCCTCTCACTACAACCCTGATCGAGATCAAACTCAACCGTGAACCCATGCCCCTCGTTGGTAAAACTAAACTGTTTGAGTTCATTCAATCGGAATAGGGGTTGAGCCGACATACGACCAAAAAAGTGCAAGTTGGGCTGGAAAGCTCTATCCAGATTGAGCTGCAGAGAATTTATCGAATGTCAGTTCGGGATAAGGAATCGCCAGAAGCCCTAATTTTCCGTGACTTTCTACCACACTCTCAGTCAAGCTCTTGTCAACAAGCCTCACAGTTGCAAACACTTGCAGTAGTAGGTCTTATTGAGAGAAGGTGACTGACTTGTTGCTTGGCTCAAGTTAGTCATAGTAGGGATTTTAGCCTTCGGCTTAACCCGAACTTAGGTCAATAGAGGTAGAAGTACTTTACCTCTATTCCACAGGTCTAGCACACTACCATCTTTCGAAACGTAACGCTCAGTGCGTCCCAATTCATGCCTTAAATTGCCTGTCTCACAAAGCCTTGGACCTTATGAGACAGCAGAATATCCGGTATGAAGTTCTTTGACTATATAGTTATCGCCGGAGGAAAGAAAGAGAGCAAAACTCTTCTTGTTATGAGACTCACGCATCTCGTTCTGGAATATACCCGTTGAAGGGGTTGTGTAAAGAACCCCAACATATAACACGCAAGTTTTCTAGCCTTATGTGGCTGGCTCAAACACTCTGAAAAATGACTATTTTAGGGATAAAATTCTGAAATACCAGCCTACTATAAGCGTTTCTGACAATCCAAGCATCATTTAGGATGAAGCTGCTATTTTACAGTTTTTCTAAATGCAATCTTTATACATCTGCCGTTTCAGATTTCAAATGGTACTTCGTTCCAGTTCTGCCATCTTTACGCCTGATAAGCAACGAACATGAGCCTACCCTTTATTTTAGATGTTACGATCGGTCTCGTCTTTATCTACTTAATTCTGAGCTTGCTCACAACTCAGATTCAGGAGTTGCTAACTATCCTGTTTCAGTGGCGAGCAAAACATTTAAGAGACTCTATCGAGATTCTGCTTGCTGGTCGTATTGGCAGCCCAGAAGAACAAAATGTAAAAGATTTAGTCACAAGGCTCTATACCAATTCGCCAATTGAAAGTATGAATCAAGAGGCAAAAAGTGGTGTGGCTAGAACGCTAAGGAAAATCACTAATCTTTTTATTCCTGGCAATAGAGAAGGCTCTTTTGGTGCTGATCTATCGACTGGACCTTCCTATATTGCTCCAGAGACATTTGCAACTTCTCTTATGGAGCTATTAAGACTAGCACCATTAGTAAAAAAGCTCACAGAAGCAAGACTAGAAAAGTTTGCTAAGAGAATTGTAGGGAGCCTTAACACGGATGTGAGCGAAGCACCTATGAGCAATTTTGAGAAAGGGAGAATTAGAATCATTGCTGGTAAAGCTAATAAAGATTTAGACAGTGATCTTAATTTCGCAACGCTTGTAGCAGAATATGAGGATATTCTTCATGACTTCAATACTGAAGCAATAACTCTAGAGGTCTGTATCGACCTTATGAGCGAAAGCCTTGATGCCTACATTGCTCAGTATCCACTTGAACCTACAATAGTTCAACCTGAAGACGCTGAACTAGAAGTAAAGGCAGCAAGCAGTGATGAAGATTTACTTTACTTCGCACGGCGCTTACGAGCTTTCAAATTGAGCTTGTTTGGTAAGAACAACGAGAAAGCTATTCTCTCCGGCGGACTACGGCCCAAATCGTCTGAAGTTGCCCAACTGATTGATGACAGTAGCCCCATCTACCAAGAGATAGCCGACTCATACAGCTCGTTGCTTGAAAAGGCAGAGCCGCTTGAGGCTCAGGTAAATCCTGAGCTAGAGTATCAACTTTTCGAAATGTACCCAGAGACGATTGAAAAAGAGATTGTACAGGCATACCCTGAGACTGTTGAAGAGCAGTTGTTCGTAGATGCACCGTGTATCTTCAAGACTGTTGAAAAGCAACTCATTCATCGTAGACGCAAGACCTATCGAGCAAAGTCGAATCCACAAATTAATTTACTAAAGCAGCAAAAAGGCACGCTTCATAAAGCACTTAGTCAGTTAGCAATAGCACAACGGCAAAAGGCTTTGAATGCTGTCCTTCATCAATTCGGCAGTGATGAACGGACAAGTATCATTAACAAGAGTTTGAAAGAACTTAGCAGTGAACAACGTAATGCCGTCATCAATATGGCTTTTGCTAAGTTGGGTTTAACTCATGGTGACTACTTAGTTTACAATGAATATCAAATCTATAAAGGAATACGAGAGTTATTAGGAGAGTTGCCGTATGCCACCAAAGCAAACTTTGTAATTCTTGCAAAACGTGCCCAATCTAAAGAACAAAGTGGCTATTACCAGATTGCTCAGTTTCGAAAAGAAATTGAAGTTTGGTATGCACGCTCTATGGAGCGTGCCAGTAATGTCTTTATGCGAAATGCTAAAGGTATTGCGCTCTTAATTGGGTTAGTACTTGCCATATTAACTAATTCAGACACACTCTATATCATAAAACGTCTTTCCAATAATGAGAGCTTACGTGAAGCGATGAAGGATAGAGCGCTCTCAATTTACTCTAGCCCGTCTCCTTCGGCTAATTCTAGTAATACTTCCAAATCTAGCTTGAATAGCTTTATGGTTGACAGACAACAACAGCTTGAGAATGAAAAAGAGCAACTGGATAGCGTCCTAAGTGATCTTTCACTACCGATCGGTTGGAAAGCTCAGAACCTAACCAGACAATTAGGTTGTAAGGCCAAAATTGATGACAATAGAAGTGAGTTCGCCAAAACCTGTCTTACAACACAGAGTTTTGTAAAGCCTCAATCAATTCCTCAACTCATTAATTTTATCTTTCAATTTATTATTGAAAGGCCTCTTGAACTAGTTAGCCTACTAATAGGCTGGATTCTTAGCGGGATCGCCTTCTCTATGGGAGCAGAATTCTGGTTTAAGCTGCTTAGGAAGGTTTTAGACGTGCGAAATAATGATACTGATACAGCCTTACTAGCAGACAAAGAACCGTTTAGAGGAGAGAGCAATCAGCGTCGTGCCTAGTAGGGGTGATTGCAGCGAAGACACTGTTGGCGAATTATTTCTTCATACCTGGAACCTCTGTGCCAGCGTTGCCGGCTCTACAAAACTCAATCAGCTTTAACAAGAGGACAGCAAGATTACAGGACTTGCAGAGTATTAAGCAATGTTTCGCCAACAGTGTCATCACTTTACTCAATCGCTTGATTTGGCTCGGTTCGTTGCTCACGCTCGCAAACACCCCGCCTCAAAGTGCGATGCTACCGTTGGGAGTGTGCCAGTTGCCCCACGGAAGCATCAGGCTTTCAGTGATCGCTCAAGGTTGAGAAACGGTTAAATCAGTCCAGCTTTAGTCCAACTCTGGTCTGAAGCACTCAATGTGACAGTTTGTGCTCGAACTGTTCGATGAGTTCAGTGCGGGACAGGTTGAGGATGAGTCGTGCCCGATCAACGGGAGGCAAGGCTACTAGGTTTGGCACAATCTGGGTCAGCACTTCATCGAGTGGACCAAACCGTGCCACTAGTAGCCCTTCAGTGGCGCGTCGCTCACCTGCTTCTAAAGTTTCAGCTTTCCATTGCTCGTAGACCGGCGATAAATTCATGTCCAACTCCTTTTCCTCCCGCTTTAGATTCTGTCTCACATGCAAGGTAAGAGGACGTTTGAGAAGTAGCAGATGACACCCATTCGTTAAAGGGCAGTAGGCATCGAGCAGCTTACGCTACTGATCTCACGGCAAACCGTAGGCGGAAGTGCAGTGATCACTGGAGTCGCTTGGGGTTTGAAGCTCAAACGACTCAACGCTGAGCTTCAGCTTCCCGCTGGACGCAAGGCCGCGGCACTCACTTCGTCTGGCTTGACGGATCACAACGCACCCCCCAAGCGCTCGTCTGCCTAAGCACTGGTGCCAGTGTGAGCCCTGGCAGGCTCAACCGGTCTCTACCGGACTGGTCCGAAGAAGAAGCCGTCGACCGCGTCTAATCGGCACCGCCAAACGGTCCCAGGATTAAAGGGAATCTGACCCGCAACCGAAACAACCCAAGGGTTTTGCAGGTGAATGTACCGTCCTCTTTCGGCGAGGATGTCTTGCTGCAGCAGCGCAAACACCGTGGCAGCGTCTTTGACGTTAGCGCCAGGTTTCAGCGCCTCAGCATAAAGCGCCGCGCTGATGATCTGCCCGCCGATGAGTGCGCCCTGAACACTGAGCACCACGGTAATCGAGGGTTGGTTGCTCTCTTCAGCCGTAGCGACGTAGCGAAACAGCAGCGGATCAGCGTTGTTGGGTCGGTTTGGTGCTTCCATGTCGGTCCCCTTGAAGCGCAGCGGCTACCAGAGGCAATTATATAACTTGCCAGCGGGCAAGTGGTACCAGGGCAGGGCGTCGAGAAGGGTGCTGAAGCCGCAGCAGCGCGGCGATCGCCTGTGGCTGTTAGGCTGTCTCGACCAAGAGACAATGAGGCACCGGGAGCGGACTGCGAGTGGTCGTACCGCAACCGCTTTTGAGGGTGTACTAGTGGCTCTGGACTAAACCTGGACTACTTTTTGGTGGAAAGAGGGTAGTACAGAGGCGCTTTTGCCTGTTTTCAGCGGCTGCATCCCCGATGCCTTCGTTGCACCGTTGCTCCGGGGTGCAACGGCACAAGCTTCACAAAATGAGGAGCAGAAGTTATCAATTACTCTGCTCCTCAACGCTCGCGTCGCGACGGCTGTGCCTTAACGTTGAGCAAAAGCGGCAAGATCACAATCTGAAAGTTAAGCTAAGAAAAACTTTCAGGCGATGTGGTACTTCATGTCCAAGAACGGTGTCATACCCGTAACTATAGTGACTATTTTCGCTGCTTGGTGTAAATTTTATGTTGAGATAGATATGTAGAGGCCAGGAGAGAATGACCTATAAATGCTCCTCTCTTAAAGAATGTGATGCTGAGGGTTATACCTTACCCGAAACTTTATCTGTCCTTTTTGTTATAAGCATTCTTTCGATCATCTCTATACCTTCCTACTTCAGCATGGTAAGAAAGGTATCTTGTATTTCAGGCAAAATGGATTTACCTGGTTTATGCTGGTCTGAAGCTCAGAAGCCTGGATCATGTTGGGTAGCATCAAATGACTGCTTCTTTCCTCGTCCTGGTCGTCGCCCTGGTGATGTCTACAGTAAGCCTGATGATTCAAAAGAAGTGAGTGGTTTCTATGTTATTTTAACAAGCCCCAATTCCACGGCAACAGTTCGCTACAAAGCATACTTATGCTCCGGTGCTACTCTTGGAGCGGAAGGTAGTAAGTTAATTGGGAGCAGCCTCACAGATAGTGACTACCTAGATAAAAAGTCTAATTACGTATCCTTTCCTCAAGGAGTCTGTGGATTTGAGTTTTACCTAATTCAAAAGTCGAGATCTACTGGTGCTAGAATTGAATTTATTACAAACTTTAGTATTAAAAAATAAATTAATTAGCTTCATTTCAAAGGTTAGGCTTTATTTCATCTTTCGAGACTAAATTTCTTCTTGAAACAGTTCTAGCTCATAGTTTTACGAAGTTTGTACACGTTGGTTTCTTATTTAGGATCTGGGCGCAAGCCTTAAGTTCAATATTTCCAGGTCCCATATCACTGTAGTGGTATGGAGACCTATCCTGTGGGATGTCTGCCTTCCCATATTGATTGCCGTGACGATCTTCAAGGTAATGAGTCGAAAGAAAGGGAGCAGTAGACCAGACCCAAGTAGCATTACATTCTTTGGAATACTTCATCCTTACTTGAAAAGTTTCAAGATTTCCCTCCGAAGGTTGAAAGTTTCCTACTGTAGATGTTACTACTTGCGGTTCTGAGCTAATATCGCATTTATTATCGTGTGGATCACGTCCTATACATGAAACGCCAGAGCATAAAGGCGTGCTTTCTTCCCAGAAAAAATCAATAGAGGCATGACCATCACGCTCGTAATGGAGGAAATAGAAATCATATATACCATTATGAGGAACCTCTAACGAGAACTCCTTTGGAGTACTGAGAATCTTCTGCCAGCTATTTTCTGGCGTGATAAAAGTTAATTGCGCTGTTTTTGGATTTCTAACTAGTAGCTGGAAGCCATCATCAGCCGCTTTGACTACTACTCGATATTTCTTGCCTGCCTTAAAATTGGCTTTGGTAGACATACTTGCCAAAATGAAATCAGTAGAAAGGCGTTCATCATCTTTAGGAGAACTAGCTTTCCAATATTGCTCAAGTCCTTTTCTAGTGTCACTACGTTGATTTGAACCAAGATTTAGAATACCAAGTTTTTCAGTCTCTTTTTTGTAGAAATCTTTGGGCGGTTCATCTTTCTCTTTATCCCGAGGCCTATTCTTGTCCCACCGATAAAAAGTGGCTTGCCATTCCTTAATCGGATTTACAGACTCTTCAAAGAAATTATGTTGCTTAATATTAAGTAGAAGTTGAGCATAGCCATCCCTTTCGCAGTATTCAACAGTAACTGGATATTCCCTACCTTCTGAGTAGAAGAATTCAGCATGGTCATGATTTTCTTGGTCTTTACACCCCCGCTCATTTGTCAATTCATCAATTATAGTTTGCTCACCAACTTTTACTTTGCTGCCATCGTCGGCTTTAATCTTAAGTAAATTCAGACCTTTAGGAAAATAACATTTGGTGGTTATCTGAGCTGAAAAATTATCTTGGAGTGTCTCAGATGGCGATTCAGTCCCCCAAACTAAAAGGATCGGCTTATTACAATCTCCTAAATCCTGTGGAGGAGAAATAGGTGCATCTTTGGGTATAGGCTTGTTAAAATATTCGGCTTTCCAGTGGTTAGATGGAATTGAGTAAAATCTGTTTTGAATCCAGTTCCAAGCAATATGTCGAGCTGGTTGTAGTGTTGATATTGATGATATGAGTGATGATACAAGTACTAATAACAGTGGTTTATAAATCCGTTCTAGGCCGTGGTTTTTAATGTTACTACGCCGCAGTTTCTCCCAGGTTAAAGGTTCTACTGCTGGATTTTGAAAGATGACTGGTAGCCAAGAGGCGTAAGGAAATTTGGAGTGTAGCTCTTCTAGTCTTTCCCGTGCTTCTCGCACTGCTAAGTACAAAGATTTTCCTTGAGAAAAATTTTCCAGGAAGTACTTCAAGAATTCTTGGGCTACTAAATCTGGTACTGGTTCTCGCATAACAACGATTTGGGGAATTTGCAAATCAGCTAGTTCTCGCGCCAAACCTAATCCATCACAGGAATTAAAAATTGCTAACTGCAATCCGTGGGCGATCGCCCGTTCTAAAGTCTTTTTGAATTCTTCAATTGATAAGCTATCAGTCGAATTAATATAGATTCTGCCTGTCTTTCCTTCCTCTTGGCTACAGCTATGCCCTGCAAAGAAAAGAACCTGCCATTGCTGCTCCCAGAGTTGAGCGGTTAATTGCTGAAGTTGAGGTTGTTCAAGAAAGAATGGTTCTTCTGTGTGCGGCAATTTTTTAAGAATTTTTTTATCTTCTTGAACGTTAATTCCTGTACTGTCCCCTAGTATGGCTAAGATTCTAAGTTTTTTAGTGCGAGGCACCAGAATATGTAGTATGGCTAATAGTATGGCTAAGATTCTAAGTTTTTTAGTAGGAGGTATCAGAACAGTTTGGAGCTTATATTCTGGTGCGCTCAAGGCTATTTCTGATTTTTTATAATGGTCTGAAAATAAATTCCATGTATGCCAAGGGATCTGCCGTAGGAGGCTATCGTCAGTTTGAATAAGGACTTGAATTTCTTCAGTTTCACGTAAATTCCGCTGAAGCCCATCGCGAATTTTCTGCCACTCTCGTGATCCTGAATTGAGCCAATTGTTGAGGTCTTTTGCTAGATTCTTGCCTGCTTGCTTGCAAGAAACGTTAGTTACTTGTCCTGGTTTAGGTTTAATGCGAGAATAAGGCCTCACTACCTGGTAGTAGCTTTTCTGCCAGTCCTTAACTGCTTCAGGGATGTGAGGAGCCGGAGGTAGTTTGCCAGGAATTTCAAGTTCTGTCTCAGTAATTGCGTTATTTCGCCCAATGCGCAAGATAATCGGGAACCCTTCAGTAAAGCTTCCTTCCATTATTGTGAGAATGATTCGTCTCGCCATTGCTGCTCCTTAGTGACAGTGATGCACTCAAATTAAAAACTCTTCCGTGATGCTAGCAGCACCAAAAGCCACCTCAACACTAAACCGTTCCCTAAGCTTGCCACTAAACTCCAGTTGTATATAATTATCTTCAGTTCTAGCTTCAGCTTTTAACTCTGGGATAGCGGTACTAAATTCATCTAAGACGGTTAGTTGTAACCCTGGTGGAAGGTGAATTTGTCCATTAGCGGGATAGACTTGCAAGCGAATGCTGATTTCCTCATTAGATTCTGTCGACATTGGAGTGACTAACAGAGCTACTCGGGTATGGGCTAGTTGTATTCCTAGGTCGAGAATCTTGCCACGACTAGTTTCAGTAAATAGATGATCAGCATTGCTTCGTCTGAGGGAATCTCCAAAACTCCTGAAGCTAGAAGCAGGATTGGTTGTGACTCTGCTAAATAGTGTTTCTATAGGTTCCCAGCCTTCCTCGAAAATTCCCTGAAGCCACTGGCTTAGGTTCAAGCTTATCTGTGCGCCTTCAGATGATTGAGATTCTGGAACTATACCCACATCCATAACCTGAGTGCCAAGTATCTCACTTAACTCTCCCGATTCAAAAAGAACTTGAATTTGTTCGAATTCCTTTTGAGAACTTTGAAGGATAAATAGGCTTTTGCTGCTGCGTTTGTGTTTATTTATGGTCATTTCACTGCTCTTTATGTGAGATAAGTTTAAAGGGTAGTGCCCTAAATGTCATGAAGTCTCCGCAGATGTTATAGGAATTAAATCAGAAGTTTTACGTCTTGAGTGGGGACTAATTTCGAATCGAAAATGCACTGACTGGAACCACAATTTGTATTCAGCTCCCATCTTGCGAGATACTTCAACCCCTTTTCAAAAGCCATAATTCTTAGATTCAAGACTAGCAGAAATTTTCAGCTATCATTACCTATTTAGAACTACTGCTTAAAGTACTCTTCGAATTGTTATAGTTCGCATACCACATGCTCTTAGCATTTCGTTAACCTCTTCTTGACTTTTATCTCCTTCACATAAAATAAAAAACTCTTGTTTTGAATTCAAAATAATTTCGCGCGCATGCAAGGCGGTATATCCATTTTTTTTTAGGAAATGAATTACCTTCAACCAGGCTGGTTTACGCTTTTCCCTCTCTAAACCCAATAATTCTTTAATGTAACTATTTACCCGATCCGACATTTCACTTTTCATATTTCGCTCTATCCTTTTTATGTCTTTGCACAAGGCTAATTCCTGTGGCGAAGGTATCTTATGGTTTCGTAGCTTATAGGCTATCTGACAGTTGCTATATCCATAAAGTGAAAGACATAGATAAGTAATCTCAGAATCTGAGAGCTGATTACCCTTAATTAGGGTAAGGCGTTCTAAGAGACGAACTATATCTATCCCTGATTTTTTCTCAGCCTCTATGCACTCTGGGCAAAGCTGTTTATTCATTTAAAGAATGATGTGCTCAGGGAAGTGGATTTAATAGTTTTAACAATATCACAATCATTAAGTTCAAAGAACCCAACTCCTTACTGAATAGTTGGGTTGCTTGTTGGGTTGGCTACTCAGCTAATTTACAGGGGCAATGCCAACTCTACTTTCAGTGAGCATGATGCTAAATATGCAAAGAGAAACTCAAGTTCAATTCCAAAGCTTACTTGCCGACACATCTCTACTCTTAACTATGGATAAACTTTTACTCCTAGCCATAGGGATAGGTATTAATACAATTTGTTCTGTCACGTTACCTAGCAATGCAGATCCTGCTCCAACAACAAGCCGATATATGAATACGGTAGATCCTTAAAGGCTCTATGTTTGGGCTGTCAGATGGGTAGAGCCAATCAATCTGGCGTAGTGATCTTGGATTAGTGCAAAGCAATGTCTTGTTTACGGTTTGACCTATCTCTTTTCCTGGTGGGCTTAGTTATAGCAGCGGAAAAATTCTGGTCGCTAGTAAGCAGTTGGAGTGAACTGTCCCATTTACGGAGCCTTGTCGATCATGGCTGAGAAACCTGTAATGGCGCAAAATCGTTGTTTGTGATTCGGACTGTCCCATTTAGGGGTGAAAACGGGACAGCTCAAGCCGCTCGGCAGTCAATTAGAGCGATCGCTGAAAGCTTTATTTCATGAACTTTCTAGCCTTAACGACCACTTTTTGTCCGTTGCTAGTGCGCCGAGCGAAGCTCGGCTTTGTCTACTGGGTGAGAGTCCCAGTTCTGGAAGCCCTGGCAAGGCACCAGGTACTGAGTGTTGCGTTAGCGATGGCAACCTCGTTGGCGAAGCGTACACAAGGAGGTCATGGGCTGCAATGCGACAGCGTAAAGGGATTGAGCCCCGTTATGAAATGAAACCGTGGATGCCGACGCTGTTAGCAAAGCGGAAGGCAACACTAAAGAAGCCAACTGCCACGGCTTTGGCGGGTCCACCGGGGTCTAAAGACCGTAGCACGTGACCAAGGCAAAGCGTGACAGCAGACACGCCTGCTACAAAACTGAAAAAAGATAGCTAGCAGATTTTCGGACAGCTAATTTAGTCGGGTAAACCTCTAGCTCTGCTGGGGGACTCACAGAGTTTGACAGTACCGGGAGTCTTAGGAAAAGTCTCATTAACGCGAAGCAATTGTGGTCTTCGCGTTAATAAGCTTCAGATGAAAAATATTAGTACCCTAAGCCTTACAAAATAGGAGGCAGCATTAATGGAGTTTCTACAAAGGCTATGGCTTCCACTGCGTAAACGTACGCGATTCAGGCTGTCTGCCCTAATCGCGATGCTTTTGCTGGTTCTAGTTCTGAGCTTAGGTAATGCGCCTGCTCACGCGGGAGACCCAGAGGGAAACTTTACGCTTCCTTGGCAACCTGGCGAGGATTGGCGGATGACTCAAGGCCCCCACGTCAGGTCAACACCTGGTAAACCCAAAAATTCGCTTGACTTTAACCGGAAGGTGGGCGAAAGCGTTGAAGTCAGAGCTGCTGGTCCAGGCTATGTCACAAATCAATGTAATGGAGTGATGATCGCTATCGATCACGTTGGCAGCAACATAAATGAAAAAAACGGATGGAGATCCAGTTACTACCACTTGATTGACACCTCTGCAAATGGCATCCCAAAGATCCCAAACAACACCTTCGTGCAGCGCGGAACTGTTTTGGGCAAGACTTCTACAAAAGTTGATACAGGAGGATGCGGCGGATCGGCAACAGGGGTTCATACCCACTTTAGTATCTCAAAGTTTAATAATTTCGGGACGCGTGAAGACCAAGAGTGGAACGGTAGAGAGATCAGTGGTTGGACTGTTTATGACGGTAGAGACAGGAAAGGCTCACGAATGGAAAAAGACGGTTCAGTCGTGATGGCTAATGGGTTCGTGCACAATCCTAAGTACTCAGTCAAAAACGTTGGAGGAAAGTGCCTAGATGTTCGGAACGGCTACGTTTTTGACAATTCAATTCAATCCCAAATCTACGGCTGCAACAATACTGCGGCTCAGCAATGGCGTTATTACAGCAGTGACGGCTCCATTCGAAACATTGAGGGCAGATGTCTAGATGTTCAGAATGGCACAACTCTGATAGGGGGAACCCCCGTTCAAACCTTTACTTGCAATCAGACACTTGCTCAAAAGTGGAGTGTTCCCCCCAATGGAGTGACTGGCGCAATTCGGAACGATGGCGGTTTGTGTCTAGACGTAAAGGACGGTAAGACGGACATAGAGAGTCAACCCCTGTGGATTTATGCCTGCAACGGCACCGCCGCCCAGAAATGGACGTTTGAAGACTAGCTTCAGCTCATCAACATTTGCAGGATTACCTATCAGGGGCTTAACTTATGCGGATGAACAAACGACCACTAAGATTCGTGATGATGGTTGCAGTCGCCGTTGTTGCAGTGATCAGCTTTGGACTGCTGTCCTCTTTCAGTGGACAGGTTCATGCCACATCAGCGGATGAGCCAGCTTGCTATATGAAAACGCCTTCTGGACAAACGGTTAACTTGAACAAGTTGTGCGGAAAAGGTGATGCTTCATCTACTCAGGAGATTGCACCCTCTCAACCGCTTCCACCAGATCCCTATCGCGGATTACCCGATCCGTCACCTTATCCAGTTGAAGAAGAACCTGTCTTTGTTAATGCCGATTAGCGAATACGCTCCTTGATGTCCCTCTGCAATCACCTGATGACGCGCGAGCAAGCGCGATACCGTAGCCGGATGCACATTGAACAGGCGAGCCGCATCGGCAGCGGTCTTTTGTCCTGAAGCCACCAAGTGTTGGATTTCTTTTTCCTGGTGTGCTTTGAGCTTGGGGTGACGACCGCCAACGCGCCCTTCCTTTCGAGCCGCATTCAAGCCATTACATGTACGTTCGCGTAGCATGGCGCGCTCAAACTCGGCAAAGGCACCAACCATTTGCATCATCATACGGACCAGCCAGCGAAGTGGTCTCAATGGCCTCCGTTAGACTCTGAAAGCCCGCTTCGGCCTTTTGGATTTTTTCCATCAAGGCCAGAACATCTTTTCAGGAACGTGACAGACGATCGAGCTTCCAGACCACTACGACATCACCCTTGCGTAGTTGCCTAAGTAGACGATGCAATTCCGATCGCTCCCAGCGACCGCCTGTGGCAGTCTCCTGAAAAATGAGTTCACAGTCAGCAGCCTTGAGCGCCGCAATTTGAGGTCCAGCGTTTTGCTCCTGAGTTGAAACCCGTGCGTAACCAATGAGCATCATTGCAAAAACCTGTTGTCAATGGTTGTAACAATGCAATACGTTTATGCAACAGGCTATGGGTCTATTTTAGGTGAGCTTCGCATCGTTGCACAAAGGAACGTTTGTGCAAGCTTGGTTGGGAATAAGGATCGCTGCTTCAGCAGCTTCGGCATGGCAAAGTGATAGGGGCGATATAGCGTAGTATCAGCGTCCAAAGCAGGCGCACAGCCTTAAGTCGGTTCACTGTTCCGTTACTCCCCAAACCCCGTTTTGAAAGGCGCGATCGACCTATCTCACCACAACTCAACTACCTCATCTACCTAGGAGACTAAGTACTATGACTAATAACAACCAATCTCAAGCAACCAACACCAGTTTCATTGATATTTCTACTGAGAGGCTACTGAGCGAAGGGCTTGATCTGCCTATTCCCCAGAAAGCTGAGGCTGCTGCACCGTTTTCTTGGGAAGTGCCACAGGATGGATCTGCGAATTTTTCTGTGACGACAGATTGCATGGCTGAGGTGATCCAGCAGGCGGTGAAGCAGTTTGCCAGCGATCCGGGGTTTGACTCGAAGATGGCGCTGGCGTTTGGGGCAGGGAATGACTACAGCGGCTTGAAGTCGGCGTGGCAGGCGGGTAAGTTTGAAGCTTTCCCGACGATCGAAATTCGGACGGTTGCGGAGTTGGCGGGGGCAAATGCTGCCTATGCGGGTACAACCAACACGATCTATTTTTCTGAGGGATTCTTGCGTCAAAATGCCAACAAAACACAGGCGATCGCCAGTGTTTTGATCGAAGAGTTTGGTCATTCTGTGGATTGGAGTGTGAACGCGATCGATTCTCCTGGAGATGAGGGCGAGTTGTTTTCTGCGATCATTGATGGGGTTGATCTAACTGAATCTGAAATTCAACAGATGAAGCAAGAAAACGATTCAGTTGTTCTAAATTTGAATGGTAATTTGATCAAAGGTGAAAAGTCTTTTAATGCTCCTAGTGCTACTAGCTATTCTATGCGTCTAGTTTTTGGTTCAGAAGCACCAGCAGTTGATTACAACGAGCATATTCGACCTGAGAATGCTACTCCAGAAGCAGTTAAGCTAGATGCTTTCAACTATATGAATGAAGGACCTGGGCGCTTTGTTCTACCGTCAATGTTTGGTGCTGTAGAAAAATTCTTTAACTCAAATGTAATTACTTCTGATATGAACAGTGATCAAATGAGAAATGCACTTAACTTATCAAATGAAGATTATAAAATCACAATTTATCAATATGCGACTGAAATTGGAACTGATGATTGGAAGGATCGTTCTTATATCTACGGTTCTACTATCTTCAAGATTGATTCAATTGAGTTCGATATGGATGATCTTGGAATAGGACGATGGATTTCAAGCATGACAATTAGTCCGGACAAAGATAATTTTGATCTCAAGACTGGAGAAAGCATTACGCAAAAACCTATTCAATGGTTCAACGATTTAGTCTTAGCTCCTATGATTGATCCATATGGATTGGCACGTAAAGAAGTAGAAATTACCTTCACAGGTGCAGGAAAAAATTATAACCATTACCGCTACTATGAAAATTATGTACCTGATTCAGCTCAAGAAATTTTGGATTGGGTAACACTTCCAGTAGATGCATTTTCGGGAATTTTGAAAGCAGATCAATATGCTTCGTATTTGCAAAATGAAATTAACAACAATCCATTTTTGTCCTACAAGCGTGGTGATCTCAAGGTAATCTACGGTAGTCTCAAAGATGACGATCTCGACATCTTTGACGTGAAGGGATACAAACTGGTTCTTGACCCCTCTCAGGCATATCTCATTGTCGGTGGCGAGGGCAACGATAAGCTAAAAGGTTTTTTGTTCGATGACGAGCTTTTGGGTGGAAAGGATAATGACTATGGTGAAGGTGGACTGGGCAACGACAAATTTTATGGTGGTTCAGGGAATGACACCTATGATGACGATGGGCTAATTGACGACTTGTTCAATTCTGGCAATGACTACTTTGATGGCGAGACTGGAAACGATACCTTCTATGGTGCAGATGGCGACGATACTGCCTTTGGCGGTGCTGATGATGATAAGTTGTTCGGCGAAAATGGTGACGACAACCTGATTGGTGAAGGTGGCTGGGACTATGCCGAGGGTGGTTCAGGAAATGATAACTTCTGGGGTGGCTCTGGCAATGACACCTACGATGACGATGGTGCAAATGGGTTGCCTCTTTCTGGCAATGACTACTTCGATGGAGGTACTGAGAGCGACACTTTCTACGGTGCAAACGGTGATGATACTGCCTTTGGTGGCGCTGATAATGATTATTTGTACGGCGAGAATGATGACGACAACCTGATTGGTGAAGGTGGCAATGATTATGCCGAAGGTGGATCGGGAAATGACCACTTCTGGGGTGGTTCTGGGGAGGATACTTACGATGATGATGGCGGGAACGGGTTGCCTCTTTCTGGCAATGACTACTTTGATGGTGGTATTGGAAACGACACTTTCTACGGTGCAGACGGCGACGATACTGCCTTTGGTGGTGCTGACAATGATTATTTGTACGGCGAAAATGGTGACGATAATCTGATTGGTGAAGGTGGCAATGATTATGCCGAAGGTGGTTCAGGAAATGATAACTTCTGGGGCGGTGCTGGGGAGGATACCTACGATGATGATGGCGGGAATGGGCTACCTTTCTCTGGCAATGACTACTTTGATGGTGGTATTGGAAACGACACTTTCTACGGTGCAGACGGCGACGATACTGCCTACGGTGGTGCTAACAATGATTATTTACGCGGGGAAAATGGTAGAGACTACATCTATGGCGGCAGTGGTGACGACAATATAGGTGGAGGTTCTTGGGAAGGTGGCGTAAATTGGTTTGAGGGCGCGATTGAAGAAGATGGCAATGATGAGGGACCAAAACCTCAACCTAACAAGCAAAATGCACCAGACAAAAAATCAGCGCCAAACAAAATTCCTTTTGCCGCCAGCAGTTCTTCAAGTCTGGCACTAGCCGACCTCTCTTTTGACTCTTTCAGTTTCGTCAATTCTAGACTTAGCTTTAGTGCTGAAGAAGTTGTTTCAACTCCCTCTGAGATCCTTCAGTCTGTTGCTGGATTTGTTCAAGCAATGAACGCCATAACTTCAACAGATGAAGATGAGGGAGATGTCATTTACGGTGGCACTGGCAACGATGTCATCAGTGGAGATGGAGGCGATGATGAGATTTATGGTGAGAAAGACGACGATTTAATTTTTGGTCAGACTGGCAGAGATACTATTTCTGGTGGTCTTGGCAACGACTTTCTATTTGGAAACGAAGGTGATGACCAGATCAGTGGTGATCCTGGAGTTGACACTATTTCTGGCGGTCTTGATAACGATGTTATTCGTGGAGATGAAGGTGATGACTTTCTCTACGGTGATGAAGGGAATGACCAGATCTTCGGCGGTATCGGCAGTGACTTTCTCAGTGGCGGCAGCGATAGCGATCAACTCTGGGGCGAAAATGGCGAAGACATCATCAACGGCGATGCTGGGAACGACTTCCTTTACGGCGGCGCTGACAAGGATATTTTGTCAGGCGGCTTAGATGACGATCGACTCTACGGCAACACCAGTGACGACCAGCTTTTTGGCAATGAAGGGAATGATTTCCTCTACGGTGGCACCGGCAACGACACAATCTCTGGTGGCAGCGACAACGACGAACTCTGGGGCGAGGATGGCGACGACATCATTAACGGTGATGCTGGGAACGACTTGATTTATGGCGGTGAAGATAATGACACGATCGCAGGCGGGCTGGACGACGATCGCATCTACGGCGAAGGCGGCAACGATCGCATCTCTGGCGACGAAGGCAACGATCGCCTCTTTGGGCAAGACGGCAACGACACGATCGACGGCGGCATCGGTGACGACTTCCTCGAAGCCGGCAACGGCATCGATACCCTCAACGGCGGCGACGGCACAGACCGACTCTTCGGGCAAAATGGCGACGACATCCTGAATGGCGATGCAGGCGACGACTATCTGGAAGGCGGCGACGGCGCAGACAAACTCTTCGGCGGCGATGGGACAGATCAACTCTTCGGTCAAGCCGGAAACGATGTCCTCTACGGCAACGCAGGCGACGACACGATCTACGGCGGGGCAGGCAACGACTACCTGGAAGGCAACGAGGGCAACGATACCCTGTTTGGTGGAGCCGATAGCGATACCCTTTACGGTAATGATGGCGATGACATCCTGAATGGTGACGCAGGCACCGATATCCTATTTGGCGGGTCAGGCAACGATCGCATCAACGGCGGCGGCGACGTGGATATGGTCAGCTACCTCACCTCCCCCAGCGGCGTAGTCGTCAACCTTGACGAAAACAAAAACTACCGCAACGATCGCCAGTCCAACGCTAACAACGCCATCACCCCCGACAATCCCGCTGCCTACTACACCGACTTGGAAGCCGACTTCGCGATCAACCCCGGCAGTGCTGCCGACGGCTATGGCAACACTGACACTCTCACAGACCTGGAAAACATCACCGGTTCCCAGTTTGCCGACGTGCTGATTGGCAACGATCGCAACAACACCATTTTCGGGTTGGGCGGCGACGATCTGCTGGTGGGCGGCAGCGGCAACGACCTCTTCTACGGCGGCAACGGCATTGATACCATCAGCTATCGTCGTGGTCTCGGCGGTGTGACCGTTAACCTGGAAACCACCAGCGCCACCGATGGGCAGGGTGGCAGCGATCGCATCTTCGACACCGAAAACATCGTCGGCTCCCGCTTCAACGACACCCTCACAGGCGATGCCAAAGCCAACATCATCACCGCAGGCGGCGGCAACGACACGGTTTACGGCGGCACAGGCGACGACACTCTCTACGGCGAAACCGGAGACGACTTGGTTTACGGCGGCACAGGCAACGACACTGGCTACGGCAACCTAGGCAACGACACCCTAAATGGCGATGCAGGGGACGACACTGGCTACGGCGGCGCAGGCGATGATCTGCTCAACGGCGGCGACGGCATTGATACTCTCTGGGGTGATCAAGGCAACGACACCCTGAACGGCGGCACAGGCGATGACTCCCTAGATGGCGGCATTGGCAACGACACGCTCAACGGCAATGACGGCAACGACCAACTCTTGGGTCAAGCCGGAGACGATCTGCTCGACGGGGGGGTAGGCAATGATGTCCTCTCCGGCGGTGATGGCAAAGACATCCTGTATGGACAAGCTGGCGATGACTCCCTAGATGGGGGTTGGGGCAACGACCAACTCTGGAGCGGCGACGGCAGCGACACCCTCAACGGTCAAGCTGGCAATGACTTGTTGGACGGCGGTGCTGGTGATGATGTCCTTTTTGGCGGCGACGGTAATGACCAACTCTTTGGTCAAGCGGACAATGATACCCTCAGTGGTGGCTTGGGAGATGACTGGCTAGACGGCGACATGGGGAACGATACCCTGTTCGGCAACGAGGGCAATGACCAACTCTTGGGTCAAGCCGGGGATGATCTGCTGGAAGGCGGTGCAGGCAATGATGTCCTCTCCGGTGGCGATGATAACGATCAACTCTTCGGTCAAGCGGGTGAAGACCTGCTGGAAGGCGGGCTAGGCGACGATCGACTCAACGGCGGCACCGGCGATGACATCCTCAATGGCAATCAGGGCAGCGACATCCTGGCTGGCGGCGGCGGTCATGACCTGTTCCACATCAACCGAGGCGAAGGCCCAGACACGATTCTGGATTTTACCGGAGTCGGTCGCGGCACCAATCCCGCCCCCTACCTGGTTCCCGAAATGGACACGATCGTCTTCTCTGGAGCCGATCTGGTTGCCCGGAATATGCTCCTGTCCCAAACGGGCAGCAATCTGGTGATCGACTTTGAAGACATTACCAACACCAGTGTCACCCTGCAAAACTTCGCCCTGGAAAATCTCGACAATCACAGCACCAGCACGGGCGCATCCCTCACCGTCGGCAACATCCTGTTCCAGGGCGATACCGCGATCTGGGATAGCTTCGATGTGATCAACGCCAATGCCACCCTGACTCAAGTCCTCCGCCCCAATTTCGTCACGTTCTTGAATGACCTAGACAACAAAACCAATGGTTTTGACAACTCTAATGACGTGATCAACGGTCAGGGCGGTAACGACACCCTGAGGGGCTTGGGCGGTAATGATTTGCTCCGAGGTGGCGAAGGCAATGACATTCTGCTCGGTGGTGCCGGGGACGACTACCTGGCTGGACAATGGGGCAATGATTATCTAGAAGGGGGACTGGGAGATGACTACCTGCGCGGTGGTGAGGGTGACGATTCCCTCATCGGCGGCTTTGGCAACGATCGCCTCGAAGGGGGACTGGGTAACGATCAAATGTTTGGAGCCGGAGGACGCGATCGGTTCGTGATCCACGGGGGCGACGGTGTGGACACGATCGCCGACTTTGACGGAGTCGGCCCCGGTACTGCACCCTACGCTGACATCATCAGCGAAGCCGATATTCTACAATTCCTGGGCACCGGACTGTTGGCTAAAAACATGTTGCTGACCCAAACCGACTACGAGCCTGCAACTGGCAGCAGCTTGGTCATCACCTTTGAAGGCATCACGGACACCACGGTCAAACTGACCAACTTTGCCATGGAAAACCTGGACAATCTCCCCACGCTAAATGCCAATGGAGCGCCCATTGGCAACAGCTTGTTCCAGTTCGATGGCGACACCACCATCCAGGACAGTTTTGATGTCTTCAACTCTGAATGGGTGCTGGATCAAGTGCTGCGATCGAACACTGTTACCTTCCTCAACGACCTCGACAACGACACGATGGGCTTTGACAACTCCGATGATGTGATCAACGGTCAGGGAGGTAATGACCTACTTATGGGCTTGGGGGGCAATGACCTTCTGCGTGGAGGACTGGGTAATGATGTCTTGATCGGCGGCACTGGCAATAACATCCTCACTGGTAATGCAGGGGCTGATACTTTTGTCATGGAGTTGGGCGGCTTTAATCTAGTCGCCGATTTCAATGTCAGTGAAGACTTTATTGGATTAGGTAGTGGGTTGATCTTTGAGCAACTTAGAATCGAGCAGGGAACTGGTATCAATGCTGGCAGCACCTCAATCCGTGTGCTAGGGGATGATTCACTCTTGATGTCTCTGCAGGGAGTGCAAGGCAATACCTTAACCACGGAGCTGTTCCATTCTGCCTCTGCTCTCTACCAACCCATAACGTTTGGTTAGGCAAAACACTCAACCCTGAAACAAGATTTGTTCCAGGGTGAGTATGAATAATTGGTTAAACAACATGGTGCAGCAGACTTATTCCAGTAATTCAATTGCCAAATTGCCTTCAACGTCAGACTCCTTATTGTGAGGGAAGAGTTTATGGTGTCTTGTTCCTGCTTTTGGCTATGTCTTCACAAATATGACGGTAAAATGTTGGGCGACTGATTTCCAGATGTTCACAAATTGAGGTCACACTCCGAGATGGGTCTGCCGCCAGCGATCGCCCCATGTCAATTTGCTGCTGAGTCAACTTCTGCTGTCTCCCCCCTTTGCGACCTCTCGCTCTTGCCGCTTGCAAGCCTGCCTGAGTGCGTTCCCGAATCAGATTACGCTCAAACTCAGCCAGTGCACCAAACATGTGAAAGATTAACTTGCCCCCACTACTCGTCGTGTCAATACTTTCCTGCAGTGAGCGAAACCCAATCTTGCGCTTTTCCAATTCCTCAACCAGTGCCATCAAATCTTTGAGTGAGCGACCCAAGCGGTCCAGTCGCCAGACGACGATCGTGTCCCCCTTTCGGGCAAACTCAAAAGCTTCTTGCAAGCCAGGGCGATCGGCTTTGGCACCACTCATCTTGTCAGCGAAGATTTTTTCACAGCCTGCGGCTTGCAACGCATCATGTTGTAACGCTAGCTTTTGGTCGTCAGTCGAGACCCGTTCGTATCCAATGAGCATAAGGAGCGTTCTAAGGTACTGTGATTGTCTCAGAACTCATAGAAACTGAGTGCTTTTGAGACATAGATTCATTGACGAGTTGATTTACAGACTGACAAACCTGAAAGTCCCTTTTTAAGCCAGTGGGTCCAACTGTAAAACAAACGACCGTTCCTGAGGTCTTCCTGCTGTGATAGAGAAGGGGCACGTTCCACCCTGAATCAGCTCCCGTTCACTCAGCTTTTCTACCCAAGGCTGACATTGATTTTTCTCTCTTTGCTTTGTCAACGGTATCAGTCGGCTTAGCCCCCCGTGACTAAGCTGGAGTGGCAACACGCTCGTTCTGCTTCGCTATCTTAGAGGGATCGGTAGTTAATTACTTTATGGATGCTGCTTCATCTCGATCAATTGCGGAGCAACTGCTGGACGATTTTAGACAGGAGAGCCAACTGGTGCATCTCATCATCAACGGTTGCCTTGCTTCCAGAGGGGCCGTTGGGGAAGACGAACGTGAAATGGCTGAAGCCATGATTTACAACGCGTTTGAGACGTATGCTGTGGCCCGAGGTATGCCTCTGAACCAAGCCGAGCAGTTTTGTGAGCATCATTTGGAGGAACTTGTTCAATTAGTTCAAGCAGCGCTGCTTGAGGGTGAGAGGGGTTAGCACGCTTGCTTGCTTTGGCAGCAGGGTAAAGGTAGCAAAGCTGCGTCCAAGTGCCACGTAGCACCTGCAAAGTCTGCCCTAGGGACATGCCAGAAGTTCTCTTGCTGCTGCTAAAACATTCCGAAAAAAGACGGCGATCGCGCTAGAGCAGCAGGTGCTCATGCTTTGAAGCGACAAGGGCTTGCTTTTTATATTCCAAGCGCCCATCAGCCCAACTGGTTTCCCGAGGCTGGTAAAACGCATCCTAATCAATTTTGGTGGGATGGAGCTGTGACAGTCTCCCGGATTCACCGCGCCAAAGGGAATGAAGCTGAGAGGGTCTGTGTCGTCGGCTTTGACCAGGTGGCTCAGGATGAAAGTAGCATTACCCTCCGCAGTCAACTGTTTGTGGCCTTGACTCGAGCCAAAGGCTGGGCTTGCTTGAGTGGAATTGAGGGAGCATCACCGCTGTATGAGGAAATGCAGCAGGTGCTAACGAGTGGTGATACCTTCACGTTCACCTTCAAAGGGGGAGAGAATGACTTGCTGACTTTTGTTGACCCACTGGCTGTGAGTCAAGTCTAGAAACAGCTAATGACGCACCCGAAAACACTGGTCACTCACCAAGCATCAGCTCATGGAAACCATTATTTGCAGTGTAACGAAAGGGCTAAACCCATTTCCTGCAAATGGTTAAGGCCGGTGCAGCAGCACCTGCCAGTCACTTGATGCGTGCCAGTTGCGCTCGCAAGCGTGCTCATCTCACCAGGAGTCTTTATGTTGCAGCCCCACAGGCGTGTCCTGCTCCAGGTATTTTTCGGCATAGGTCATCACACAAACGTTTTGGTAGACCGTATGCGTCCCGCAGGCGACACCCGTTACCCTGAATTTGTGATTAAGTAAAGCTTTGCGGTGCCCTCGTGCTGGTACATCATCATCGATCAGGAGTTGCATAAGATGCCACTGTGCCAGGTTGAGTGGGCTGTAACTAATATTTTCGCCTGCTGTAAGCTGCCAGGTGCCATACCGATTCAGTCGGGTAAAGGGCGTACTACCATCGCTGCCGCTGTGCCCAGTCCTGCCCGCCGGACCCAAATCTTTCACATGATCGCGCGCCCCTAACGACATCCCTTGGGAAGGAGCCAAAAGCGGCAAGGGTGGCGTCCTGCGCAAAGCCGCAATGGCCTCATCTAGGGCTGCGACCCCTTCTGCGGTTTCAAAGGCGGGACTCCCCGGCAGTTTGAGCAACTTACCTTCGTAGGACGGCCTCAACCGTTCTAGTGCCGCCGCATATGCGACTGGATCTTGGCGCAGCCGATTGGTTTCAGCAATGATAGCGAGTTCTAAGGTGGACAAGCCGTTGGGAGTGCCTGAGTCTAGCGCGGCCTCGGGGGCGACTGAGAGAGCAGGTGCTGCTGCTGGTAGTACAGGTTGGTGCGTCGCTACGGACGGGGAGGCGTCTGCATCTGCTACCGTCGAAGCTTGCGTCTCAGGCATTGCTGGAGCGAGCGTTGGCACAACTGGTGAACTGACAAGCGTTGCCTCAGCCGTTGGCGTTAGCGTACCCGCATTAGTCGTCTCCGAGCGCTGGTCATGATCTGTATACTGCGCGGCGTAGTTGAGCACACACAAAGTTTGGTGAGTGGCATGAGACCCGCAGGCAAGGCCCATGAACTGATAGTCCGGGTTAAACAAGGCGGCTCTCAGGCTGCGGTTGGGATAGCCATCGTTGATGAGCAAAAGTTCTACGATGGCAGTGGCCGTTCGCTTGCCGTAACTCAGTAACGCCGTGGCGCTACCACTCCATACCCCATAGCGCTTCAGGCGATCTCCTACTTTACTCCCATCACTGCCGCTAGGACCCTGACTGCCACTAGCGCCCAGATCACGTCTCTGATCACGCGCTGCCTGAGCCATCCCAGACGCGCGCTTGCTTGGTAACAGCGGCGGTTGGGAGCGTAAGAAGGTAATCGCCTCGTCTAGGGCCGCCACTCCTTCCTGCGTCTGGATTGAGTCTTCTCCAGGCAAGCTCAAGACCGTGCCATCGTAATGATGCCGCAAGGCGTCCAACTGTGCCGCATAAGCCGCTGGATTGGTGCGAGCGCGATCAATTTCCCGCAGCAGGTCTTGCTCTAAAGTGCTGTAGTCAGCCTGAGTCGTTTGGGCGATCGTGGTGCTGGGTGCGGCTGGTGCGGCTTGAGGAACGATGGCACTTGCAAGGGCAGTCGGTGCTGGCAACAACGAAACACCTGCTAGCGTTAGCAGGTGGAGCGGCATCAGCCGGAATCGTGGGGGAAAAGACATCTCTGGTACTGCGAAAGGTGATGCGAAAGTAGCACCTGTTACCGGTCCAATGGCAGTGCCACATCGGTAAAGTAAGGGCGCTTACAGCCATTACCAAACTACTCTTAGCGACCTGTATGTGTTCCATACGGAGTACATACTTTTATGCAAACGCTATAAAAGCTGGCATTGTTTAAGTGGCACATAAAGCCATTCTCACGGTCAAGGGCTGAGAGGTTGCCTAGAAACTGCACTGTGTCATTACCGAAACGGTAGTCTACCTTAATAAGACGAGGCTACAGTCCCTAGAGTATTTTCTCCGATGCCATAGGATTCATTGCACAAGTTTCCCTATCAGCGGGACGTTGTCTGACAAACTAGCTCCAATTCTGTGGAGAAGGGGGATAACCCTTGGTTCTAATTGACTCCTCCAACTGCGTTCAACTCTGGGGCTGTTTAGCAGATGTCCGGATCAAGGCCGAGCAAAGCGCTTTGGGGCAACAGCATCAATGGCTGCAGCAAGAGTGGCAGGGCGCACGGTTGATTCGAATTTAAGGTCTTGCCCCTGGAATCATTGAGAAAACTGAAAGACAGCTTGCAGAAACCACTTTAGAGGTAGTAAAAGGCTGCATGCTTACTTGCGAGGTCCAAGCTGCTATCGCACTAGAGAAATTAGTACTGTCGTGAAGAAGCCGGAGAGCAAAGAGAAGCTGGTTAATGCCGAAGGGCAGCCTGTTCACCGACTTAGCAAAACCCCTCCTTTCACAGATTAGTGACCCACCCCGAATCCTTTGAGCTTGTTGTCACACTCCATCAGCCAAGTGATGACCCTGACCAGCTTGTTGCATTAGTAGAATCCCTACGATACAGTTTTGGTCACTATAGTGATGGGGCAATTCTGCCAGCACCCCTCTTTGCCGAAAGAGTCGTTCAAGCTTACATTAGCGAGTTTGCGATCGGGGAGGATGAAGAGGAGACAGCCGACGACTGGTAGTTGACATTATACTTTCGCTTGGTGCTTAGCCATTCGTGAGTAGCGCATACCACACTTTCTGTTCTGACATTTTCCTTCTATCCAACGGGAAGGCACTGGAAAGAATGTTTCACAGCCTGGACATTTCATCAACAGTTTGAGTTTGTGTCGCTCGCACCTTGGAGTCAACTTAGATTTGAACTGCCACTGAATTTTGTGACAAGGACATTCAGCATAGCAAGCGCCACATAGACGAATCGGTCTTGGATCTAACGTTACCCCTTTTGGATGTAGCATCTCAGCTAATCGAGCAACCTCTAACCCAATGACTTCTCCCAAAGCAGTAAGTTGTGCCTCAGTGGGGAAAGGATTGAAGAATCCCTGTTCCCACTGAGGGATAATTGCGTCAATTCCAACCGCTGTCGATAATGCTGTTGCAGAGCGTACATTGTTACCTTCTAATCGTCGAAGCCTACCTAAATAGTGCGGTAAGCTTTCCCCTTCATAAGGTTCGAGATAAACTAACCTGACATTGTTGGGTCTCAAAGTATGTTCTGATTCTGCCATCGGAATTAACTACGAAGTGCTTGTGTTTGGCGGCTCACTTGTCTCAGCCTGGGAAGGAAGAGCTGGAGGAGACGGCATTGAACTACCTGATGAAGCGGCTTGAAGGACGAGCTTTGGATCAACATAGCGTTTGCCATATTTCTCCGATATTTGTTTCAATATACTGCTGTCAATGCTCGAGTGCCCTTTTTGCAGAGATTGAACAACCGCTTTTTCAATGACATTAATGATTAGTCCAATGTAAGAATGAGTATAAATAGCAAGAGTTTGAAAGTTCTCACCTGTGGCAAGGTTAGAAGGTTCAGGTAGTCTTAAATATTGATTCTCAATCTTGTTCAAGGTTTGAGTGAGGTCGTTGGCGGTGAGACTGCCAAAGGGATAAAGATTGGGAAACCATCCTAGAAGCCCTATGCCGTCCAGGTATTGGTCCAGTGTTGGAGTTCCGCAAACTACAACGGGAATTCCTTTTTCCCCCATCAACGCTGCTAGATCTGCTAACGCCTCCTCCTGAAGCTTCTCACCTTGATCAACAATGATCATTTCGTAACCAAAGGGGATCAGACAACCAGCCAGCTTCGACTGAAGATCAGTTCTTCTACCACCAGGATCAGCATGCCTCACTGCTTTAAGCAGTCTTTCGTGCATTCTTCTTGAACTACAATTTGCTGGAACATCAGTATAAGCGGTCTTCTTCTCTGTTAGCTCACCATAACGTTTCGACGCTTTACTCTTTCCAGACAATCGTGGCCCAATGACACGAACCCCCTGCCCCATTTTTCGATAGTTATCAAGGGACTTGAAGTAATGAGCAGTGTACTCAGTCTCAATAAATTCTGAACGTAGTGATGTCACTACGTCAGCAATGACTGCTTCCACACCCACAGAAAGGTCACGGCATGGAGGGAGAACTTGAATTGCAGGTTGGGAGATGCTTTCGGAGAATGTCATTATTGCTACCAATCGTCATAGGATGATGTGCGCAGCGGAATGAGCACAATCGGTTCAGCCTGCCCACCTTGCTGAGCAGGAACTTCTTTGGCTTCTAACTGACCTTGCTTGGTAGTGGTTTGGTTTGCAGAAGCGCTCTTTGAAGCAGTTGATGGAGGTTGTGCAGATTGGGTAGATTTAGCTGTTCGATTCTTGATCGAGACGACATTATTAGAGGCTGGTTTGGCATCCCGGCGCGATCGCTTCTGCTCTTCCCGTTGCCGAGTTTGTTTGTCCTTTTTACCTCGCTCATTCAATTCATTTCTGAAGCCTAATTCCAGCAGTGATGCAAAGTTGTCAGGGTCTTTTTTACCCTTACCCAACCCTTCAAGTTCATCCAAGCTCAGGTCCTGATACTCTAAATTAAGAGCATCAACAAAACCAAGAAACGCTCCCATGCGATCGTAGGTTTCATCCTCATTGATATAAACACGAAGCCGTAGAGCGTGTTCATAGTCAACTCTTACGGTAACTGTTTCACTAAGATACTTCTTGTCCTTCAAGCACTCCCCACGGTAGATTTGCCCCTTAAAAGATATTGAGCCAAGTTCCTGGACGACTCGAGTTTCCTCCTTCATCAGACAAACATCCAATTCCTCCTCGTCGAGGACTGCGGGCAAAACTCCCCCTAATCCTTTCACCCATCGCTCGTAGCGAGTGTGGCGTTTGTCTCTTGGATAAGGCTCATGGTTATAGGCCCAGAAGAAACCGTCTAATACTCTTCTTAAGTCCCTACGTCTTAAGAAGGCACCTTTTTGAGCCTTCTCGATCGCATCCTTGTCTTTGGCTTTCTCAATAAATCCTCCCAACCTTCTGAGAATATTGTTGATTGTTTTAAACCAACGTTCAACAATCCCGCCTTCCTTAGGACTTCTTCGAGTTTCACACTCAAAATCAAATTTACGTCCAATCTGCTTCATATGCTTAGCCTTTGCCAGGTCTCTGCCACCGTCTGTGAAAAAACATTGGCTGGGAAGACCATAAGCGCCCCAGGTCGTTGGGATCTTTTCTGCCTGCAAAATCTCAATATATTCTTCAGTCAAGTACTCGCTTGGACATTGCTTAGGCATTGCTGCATGACGTAATGCTAAGGCAACTTCATTCGTACCTGGTTGCCTTGCACCTAAGAAATAGCCCAATAGGCTACTTGAAAAGGTATCTACAATAATGGTTAGCCAAGGGCGATAGGGATTGCCCTCCTCATCAAGAATAAAAATGTCGAGTTTTGTATGGTCAGCCTGAATAATCTGATTACTGTAATCTGCTTTCAGCATCTTGCCGTTTTTTGTCGTAACCGCTAACCAGGAACCCGAGCCAGGATTGCGGCTTCTTTTTCCTTGAGCGCGATCGCGCTCATCAATCCAGGGATTTACAATTCGATAGACAGTTACATAGTGAGGATAAGGTGGCAAGGCTTTTCCCCGACCATCAACTTCGGCATGACGCTTGAGTTCGCGATAAATGTCAATCCCACGCAAAATCTCCTTCTCCCCAAGAGACTTTTTCCAATACTCCTCCATGTACTGAAGCCAGTACGGGTCAATTAATACTTTTCCTTTGTCAGAGCGTGTTTTCCCACAATTTTCCTGGAGTTCTCCTTTCTTATACTGCTTTAGTAAACGCTCAACCTGGCGAATATCTTTGAAACCGAGCGCTTTTCTCACCACCTCCTTACGCTTGCGCTTTGTTGTATTGTTATGAGACTTTGCTATCCATTCGATGAGGGCGTATCTAAATTTAGGGTCGTTGGAAAAGCTAACAATGACCGATTCGATTTCTACAGAATCAAAATCATCTGGAACTCCCACGCTGCCATCTAGCATGCCGAGCGTTTCAGTCAAATCAAGAAAAGCATTGGGAGAAGTCATGGTGTGAAAAGTCAGTTCGTGAAGGCATCGCCTTGGCTTCGTTGACAGAAGAAGTTCTAGCCCAAGCGTACTGCAAACTGACCCAAGTAGCGACACCTAGCTCGCAAATGATATATTAAGCTTTTTTAAGCGTGTAGCGACATAGAGCGTGCAAATCGGATGGTAGCGACATTTAGCGTGCAAAGACTATTTGACGAGCTAATATGGCTTAAACGCTTGCTGGAGGAACGTTGTAGCTATTTTTGGATGAGCGACATGATCGTGCAAATAGCGACATTTAGCAGGCAAGCGTACACCTGTAGGAGCCTGTTCTGGGGTTGTGACTGAGCACATTATATTGCGCAATTTGCAAATGACTTGCGCTTTCTTTTAAAGGCTGAAATCTTTATACAGCAGCAACTTCAAGTTTTTTAGAACTTGCACACCCCCATCAACCCTAAGAGCAAACGAGTTGCGCAGAATTATTCTTTAGAGAATCAAATAATCTTTCAGGCGAAAATTGCCCTTTTTAGGCGCTTTCAAATAAGTTGCGCAGAATTTTAATCGCTGAAGTCACTACTACGAAAGGGTTCTAGGCTTAGTTAAATCCGCGTCGTAAGTAATCACGCACAAAGTCTGTTGCTTCTGCAAATTTCCCTTCTAAAGCACTTGCAAATGAGTTGCGCAGAATTTACGATCGCTATATCCTTTGGAGAACAAGACTTTCAGTCCTTCAGCAGTTGTGACTAGGCACGTAAAATGGCGCAATTAGCAAATAGGTGGCGCAGTTTTTTAATGGCTAAAATTGTTGCTCAGATTAACTTTTAGGTTTTTTACCCCTTTCAAGCTCTGATAACCCTTATTAGCAAATCAATAGCGCAAAACTATTCTCTGACGATGACCAAAATCTTTCGGATGAGAATCTGCTTTGAAAGGCGCTAGCAAATGAGTAGCGCAGAATTTTGGTCGCTGAAACTATTGATTTATAAAGACTTTAGTTCGCCAAGGGCCGAAGTAGGTGATGCAAAACTTGCTCTCCCATAAAAACAGCTATTTAAAGTTGCTAGCAAATGAGTAGCGCAGAATTTTGGATGGCTAAAACCGCTTAAAATAAGGCTTTCACGCCTCTGAACTAAGCTGGGTAGTGCTACACAAGTAATGATGCGTTGTAGTGATGGATGAAATACCAAAGGGCACCAATATGATTCTCTACGGATTTTGAAAATGACAAGGTTTTGCGAACCAGTCGAGAC